>CP005973.1:1368352-2052529 GCA_000940995.1 Photobacterium gaetbulicola Gung47 | reverse complement strand
ACGCGCTGGGCTTATTTAGCCGTGGTTATTGATCTCTTTGCAAGAAAACCCGTCGGTTGGGCAATGTCTCTATCGCCGGATACCAACTTAACGGGTAAAGCGCTATCAATGGCTTTTGAGGCAAGAGGGAAGCCGAAAAATGTTATGTTCCATAGTGATCAAGGCTCGCATTACACCAGTCTGAAATTTCGGCAACTACTCTGGCGATATCAGATTGAGCAAAGCATGAGCCGTCGAGGAAATTGTTGGGATAACAGCCCGATGGAGCGATTCTTCCGAAGCTTAAAAACAGAATGGGTACCATCAATAGGATATGAGAGTTTTGGTCAGGCACAGCGTTCAATCACACAGTACATCACAGGATATTACAGCGAGATCAGGCCACATCAATATAACGGTGGTCTGACGCCAAATGAGTCAGAACGGTTATTCTGGAATGACTCTAAAACCGTGGCCAATTTTACTTGACCACTACACAGTGCCTACTGATTACCTTTGAATGCTTCACATGTGATAGCTGGCTATGGATGATTAAGGTTGTCTTTGTCGCGTAGCTTTATATAAGGAACTTATTTTGAAATTCAATTATTTAATAATTGGGTTCTGCATGTCTGTGCTTGTTCTTTTTTCGGTGCATCATTTTAAGACTTTACCAGATGCATTAAACAGGACTGCTATCGATATCCCAGTTGAAAAAGAGCCACCAAAACTCTTATCTCACTACAAAGATAGGATAAAGGCGATAGATCAGAGCTTGAATAGAGATATTGGAGAGAGTGTGCCAGAAACTGGAGATGGACGTATAAATCATTCTCAGTACGCGCCACCTGAAACTGTTGTTTTGTTGTTGGATGAAATCGATAAAATTAGGAGGGCGATAGAATGACGTTTAGGTTTGGTTTTATTGCACTTGGAGCATTACTATCGTTACCAGCATTAAGCAGTACCATAACTCACCAATCTGGTGTTGGTGTAATTCAATCTGAATATCGCATCAATGATGGCAGCGTAAATTACACAATTCCCATAACGGTTCCAAAAGGTATTACTGATTTTTCTCCTCAATTAAGCTTAAATTACAATCATAATTTGGGTCAGGGATCACTTGGGGTGGGGTGGACGCTTGGTGGCCCTAGCATGATAGAGCGTTGCGACAAGATAGTTTATAACGCTCAGTATCGTGAGTATGAGCGGCAGAGACCTGAACTTACCAAGAGCGATATTTGGTGTATCGATGGAACCCCATTGGTACAAACTAACGCGACCAGGATGAGACCTGGCACTAGAGGAGCGACTTTTCAGCTTGAAAGTGATCCAACGTATTATATTGAGGTAAAACGGGATGACAACTGGGGGCCGACTGAATTCGAAATTGTTTCTAGAGATGGTATAAAACACACCTATAAAACCCCCGTTTATGCAACGGATTTTGGCAGAAAACCATCAAAGTTACTCCTGACTAGCTCAATTCCTAATTATTCATCCAATGACAGAAGCGCGATCACATACCATTACTCGGATCTTGATGAAAATGGGGATCAATATGCTCGCTTAGAACGAGTAAGCTATGCGGGGGGCGATGTCGTTTTTAATTGGAACATAAACTCTTCAGTTAAACCGTCTTGGTACCATGGGCGCCGACAATCATATAACTATTATCTCAGTAGTGTTGATGTACGTGGTGCAGCTACCGATAAACTACTTTGGCGCTATGGTATACAATACACCACAGATAACCACACAGGGCTGAGGTATGTTGACTCAGTTAGCCAGTGTAATGGTGAGGATTGCTTACCTCCATTAGTATTTGAATATGCTTGGCAATCTAACGAATCAAACTTTACTCTATCAAAAGAACAGAACTTCACGGCTAAAGGTTATAAATTTAACCTCGTTAATGATATTACAGGGAATGGTATTAAGGACTTTATTGGTGTCGACAATAATGGTCTCATCTATATCTCGAAAGGTTACTATAAAAATGGCATTTTAAGTTGGGAACCTTATAAAAAAGTCTTTAGTGACGCCAATGATGTAATGAAAAACGCCACATCCATAAAGATAATGGATGTCAATGGCGATAATAATTTGCAGCTTATCTTCCTTCAAGATAGCCGATTTGCGGGGTTATCAGTAATCGAGGTTAGCGATATTCTATCAGCAATCAATGAAGCTGGGACACCTTCATATCGAGGATGGTGGAAGACTCCGGGGTGTCAATATAATTCGTGGGGTTGGTGGGGGAAGATTCGTTATGAGCATATACTTGGCCGGAGCTTACCGGAGCTTATTCTTGAGTGCGAACATTATGACCATGATGAATACTGGGATGGTATGGAGCAGTCATACCACTCACGTCAACGAAAGGGACTCGGATGGGAGTGGTTTGATGATCCAGATATGATTCAAGAAAGGGTACGTACTGATTTCAATGCTCAATTACACTTATTGGGAGATCTGACCAATAATGGTGTTTTGGATAATGTAACTAGAAATGGCGCATACATTTATAACGAAAAGCTTGATCCTAAAAAAGCATATGGTAAGTGGGAAAAAGTACACTCTGTAAACTCGAATGCTGAATGGTTGATTGATATTAACGGAGATGGATTTGTTGATCTCGTTGAGGTAAATGATAAGGAAGTTCGATATTTTCAGGGGAAAGGCGACGGCACGTTTACTGCACGAGAAACCCTTCTTTCAATGTCTGGTTCCTACCGTGATACTCGCAGGGGGTTTGCGGATATCAACCAGAATGGGCTCTCTGATTTTTACTACATCGATGACTCAGGGCGTTTGTATGTGCATTACAACTTCAATGGACAGATATCGAAAAATGCCACACTTGTTTATTCAGGAGTTCATAAACCATCAAAAGACGATTTTGTTAATTTCGTAGATTTCGCTGGTAACGGGCGTGTTTCTTTGGTCATTCTTCGAGACGGAGAGGCAGCGCAAATTTACCACGGTTCATTCTCTTCAAAATTGCAGTACTTGACGGCAGTCACAAGCAAATACGCACCAAAGGTCGAGTTTGAATACGGCTTTTCGCATGATGAGGGGCATGATCTTTATGTACCTCAGTTTTTCTATCATGAAAATAGGCAGCAGAAAACACACCTAAGAACATCATCATATGATAATCCCCATGGCTCATTCCTGATCAGTTCGGTTAAGGTCAGGGATAGTAAGAACGTGGTTACAGGCCACAGTTCTTACCGATATGGTGGACAGCGTATCGGCAGAAATTTCCGCGGGTACCTTGGAATGGCCATGGTTAATGTGAAAGATGAATTGACGGGCCGTGAACTAAAAGAGCGACGACATTTAATTTACCCCTTCAATGGGCAAACAGCCTTGGTTGAGGAGCGGTTAAACGGAAAGATATTAAACAAACGTACAAACTCATTTTGTGCCAATGGTGTATCTCCTTCCGGTAGTGAACTAAAAGTGTCCGGTGTTGAGTCTTGTGGCGTCGTGGTTGATGCGGATACGGAAGTTAATCGGTGGTATACCGCTTTAATCGAAAACGTTGAGAATGCACATGACATTAATGAGGAGCAATTAACTACATCAATTACGAAGTACGCGAACTTCGATAAGTTCATGAATGTTGGATGGATAAACTCACGTGTTACTGTAAAGGGCGGCAAAGAAGACGGCAAAAACTATACAGTAAGAACCGTAAACAAGTTTGGTCCACCTAATATCAATAGATGGTTTATTGATAGGCTACTGAGTTCAACGGTTACGCACTTTAAAGGTGATGACGAAGTCAGCAATACCGTGTCATTTGGTTATGATTTTGCTTCAGGCCTATTAACCTCAGAGAAAGGGGGGGACGCCGAAGATAACTACAGAATATATTACACGTATGACTCATATGGAAATATCACCCGAGAAAGAACAACAGGTAGCCATTTAGAATCAAACCGTGAGGTTGTGTACTCCTATAACAGTAATTTTCCTCAATTGTTGGATAGTAAGTCAATAACGACACGACGCTTTGATATTGATGGGAAAAAGCTCAGTGATGTTGTCCATAAATCAAGCTATGTGTATGACGAAGATACTGGCTTGCTGTTACAAGAGCAAGCACCAGGTTTCCACTTGGGGAGCGCAATACAACACAGCTATGACTGGTTGGGGTATAGAACGAACACTCAAATGCCGTGGGATATTGGGGTAAGTACAGTGTCTGGTCGAAGTGCAGATGCGAATGCTTGTCGAGCTGTCACTGGTGGTACAACAATTGATAATTTTGGTTGGTGTGAGTTCGTTCGACCGGCATCTGAGCCAGCGAATATTATTGTTTATGATATCTTTGGTCGACCATTTCGAGAATTGAGACAATCATTACAGGGTAAATGGATTGTTATCGATAAGCAGTACAACAACCGTGGAGAGATTGTTGCGACGACGAGACCGTATTTCGAAGGTCAATCCTCTTTTTTCTCAGTGAAGCATGATTATGATGAAATGGGGCGTTTGACAAAGATAAGTGAACCAGGCCCGCTTGGTGAGTCAGACAGTGTAACCACTTTGCATTACAGTCCTCATCAGATCACCCGTATAGATAAGCTGGGAGCTCAAAAAACGGAGTTCTACAATGTTCATGGTAATACTCGCAAGGTGATCACTGCCGGAAAAGCTGATATAGAACATAATTATTACGCTGATGGGTCTTTAGCTTCAACGTTGCATGATGGTAAGTACGCTACCTCCTTCGCATACAATGCACTGGGTCACAAAGTAAGAATGACGGATCCGGCCGCAGGTACCATCCAATATGGATACAACGGTGTTGGTGAGTTGATTGTACAAACCGATGCGCTCGGTACAGTTACCAAAAGTCACTATGACGAGCTGGGCCGTATATATCTTCAGACACGACAGGGTACCAAAGGGCGACTGGAAGAATCCCGTTGGGAGTATGACTCTACGTTTATTGGACAGTTAGCTGCAGAGCGGCAAAGAGTCGCAATTAATGGGATATGGCAGCCTGACGAGGAATCAATTCTACGTTATGAGTACAACTTTTCTTCAAAAGGCGCTGGCCAGCTGAAAAAGGTGACTCAAGAGTTGAATGACTCTGTGTATGGCCATCAGCGTTTTGTTACCGAATATAAGTATGACGAGACGGGGCGTGTTATTGAAGAAGTTCGACCAGATGGTTTCCGTCAGCAAAATGTCTATGAGAATGGCCATTTAAGAGCGATTAAAGGGCCTGCGGGGCAGCATAACCTTGAACTGAGTAAAGAAGAGATCGAGCAATTGATCGCAGATGCACTAAAGCATGCCGAGCTTTATGCAAATGAGGCAGCATCACTTTACTCGCAAGCCATGGACGCGAAGTCCTGGGCGGATGAGATTGTAGATGCGAGCAACAATACGATGCCAGTGAATGGGGTCGACGATGTTTCATTTAGCCGATACAAAGGAATGGCACATGATATTTGGGAATCTGATCTAGGTTTTTTACTGATTGAGACGCCGGAACTATTTGTTCCTATTGACGGTGGCCTGCTGTCAATTGTACCGCTGATCCCAGAGTTCCATCATATCTATGATCCTGTTTCTGGAAACATGGAGCAAATTAGCCATGACATGTATTTGCAGCTGATTAATGGAGTAGTTAGTGATAAATGGGGGCGTTTTGAGAAAAATGAAAGCAGTAAAGCTTGGATAGGAGATCTCAATGACAGCGGACAGTTGGAGATCATCATTGCTGATGTGGATGAATACGGCAATAATCCATTCTTCAAAAAAGAATGGAACGGAAGTCTTTCGGATTTAGCCCGTGAATATAATCTAGCCTACCAAATGCTAATGGGCCGTTATTATGATTATTTGGCCGCAGCTGAAGATATGTTGTCTTTGGCGACTCAACTTGCGTCTATGTCGAGCCATTTTAATCGGTTATTCGAAACAGAGACAGATCGAGCCGAGCGATGGGAAAGTCTTGCGGATATTTCTGATAATCCTGATGCAGAAATTTATTACTGGCTAGCGCAGGAAGTCGATGCTTCAGGTCGTGTAAAAGCTGAGATGTTTGGCAACGGGGTAAGCTCGGATTACTTCTATTACGAAGGAACCGGTCAGCTACACAACATTGATACTCGTGGACCCGCATCCAGTGGGTATGGCTTATCCAGCCAGGGGTGGTCACGCAATTTGCGTTTTGGATACGACCGGAATGACAATATGACCGTCCGTGAAAACCTCACCTTAGGGATAAAAGAGAAGTTTGCATTTGATGCCGCTGAGCAACTGATTTCGGTATCATACAGAAGTTCTATTGCTGAGGTTGTTGGGAAAGGTGCCCGTTTCAATGAAAACTTTACATATGATAAGCGGGGGAACTTCAAATCAAAAGATGGGGTAGCATACCAATACAGTGGAAGAGGTTATGGCCCAAGCAAAATTGGTGATAAGGATGTGACATATGACGCTAACGGAGCAGTAACACAGATTGGCAACCAGTACTTTGTATGGGGTCTGGCAGGGCAAGCCCTAAAGCAGCATACGGGTGATAATTTTGCTCAATTCACATACGGTACATCAGGCAACCGATTAAGAAAAGTCAGTGGTAATGGTGAACGCCTTTTCTATCAAGGTTCAAGTTTTGAGAAAAGGTATACGCAGGGCTCGGAGGGGCTCCAGGTCGAGTACCATAACTTTATCAATGCTGGAGGCCGTGCCATTGCTGTCAGTATGGATATTCGTAAAGCTGAAGACGAAAGCCCAATCAGTAAAGAGGTACATTATTTCCATAAAGATTCATTGGGCTCGATTACTTTGGTTACCAATGCCATAGGAGAGCAAGTTAGCCAGACGTTGTTTGATGCATGGGGGAAAGCCAGGGAGATAGAGTGGGATCGTCATAACCTTGAGCAGAATAAGCTGTTTGGCTCGATCACCAATCGTGGATTTACAGGGCATGAGCATATACCCGAAGTTGACCTAATCCATATGAATGCCAGAGTGTATTCGCCAGAGTATGGTATCTTCTTGAGCCCCGACTCTGTGCTGCAAAACCCTAACAATAGCCACAATTACAACCGTTACAGTTATGTTTGGAATAACCCATTAAAGTACCACGATCCAACAGGTAACTTTATAGGGCTAGTTACCTCCGTAGTGTTCGGGCTTATGCTCAAAGCGGGTGTTCATTGGGCCGTAGTCAGTACAATATCATTTACGATGACATACGTAGTCAGTCGGTCTTTTGGCCTGAGTCCAAGGGATGCATTCAAGGCTGGGTTAACTGCGGGGATATTTTCAGCTGTCGGAGCAGGTTTTGCTGAGGGAGGCTTTCTTTCGAATATGATAGGTGAAAATCCTTTGGTTAAATCATTAACCCATGGTGTGGTTGGCGGTGGCTTGAACTCATTGAATGGAGACAGTTTCTCTGCGGGTTTTTTCTCCGCGGCTTTTGGTAAAGCAACCAGCCAGGCAAGTAGTCTCCTCGATATGATTGGTGGTAGTGGTAAATTCAATGCGGTGGGTATCGATTTTGGTGAGTTGGCCATTGCAGCGATAGCTGGAGGCGCGGGAAGTAAAATGGGCGGTGGCTCGTTTACGAAAGGAGTACAGACTGCTTCTTTGGCTAATTTGTTTAATTCACAATCTGAAGCGATTAAAGGTCTGATTGATAGTGGTTTTGCGTACAAAAGTGCAAGTGGACGTAACTCAGAAGCTTGGTATAAGATGAACTTTTATAGAACTGCTCCTATCGAAATAATTTATGAATTACATCCAAGATTACGAAGTTGGGGCGATGATCGTTTAGCAAGAAATGACGTGTATATGGAAGCAAGGAATGAGTGGAATATATCTATTGTCGCGAAGATGTTCTATTCATCGGAGATGGTCGCACATTCGATAAATCTTGCATACCAGTATGCTTCTAGTGCTGCTCAAAAGAATGCGTTTGTAAAATCTTTGTCTGTAACTGGGTATTTTACCAAAAAGTCAGCTGAGTTTATGTGGGAAGCATACCAGCAGTATGGTAGTTATAAGGAGCTGTATGATGAGTTTAACTAGCCTTTTTATTTCGGTAATGAGCTTGACTGTGGTTGAGACTTATCATTTTCATGATAATGAATGGCCTATGGTTAAGGGCTTTACATCGGTTCAGCATAATGAGTCTATACACTTTAGCTATGATATTGACTTGTTGGAGCACAGTGATGACTTGGATGGACTTAATGGAGCAATAATTGTTTTTAGTGATGGTCAATGCAACAAGGTAAACCCTGATTATATAAAGTCTCAATCAATTATTGGTAAACTGCATTCATATGAATTTCGTGGTTTAAAGGTAGGCTCACCAGGAGGAACCCCATTTGAAACTATTGAAGTTCCAACAAAAAATGATGGTTGTGTTATGTATATTGGGTCGTCAATTATAGAGCAATTTACTAATGAGATGCTGCCCGCGTCTGGGGTTCCATATGAGTTGTATTAGCACTTGTAAGTTGATTGACTTTATTTGATGTGTTGTTTGTGATGATCATCATTTAACGTAAATAAAAAATAGCCACCTTTATATGAAGGTGGCTTTCCAGTGCTTTAGATAGCATAGAACTGAAATAACAAACTTATCTACCTTTTGAGCCTGTCACGGTGGATTGCGATTAGCTAAAGTTATTCATCACTTCCTAAATTAGCAAAAGCCCTGACACAGAATTGTCCAAAAATGTGTCACGTGGTAAAGCTTATTCGCATAGGTCACACCATTAAGACTTCGATTCATTGGTATAAAAAAGGGACCTAACAAACGTAGATCCCCTTCTCTCATTGGCCTAGGCAAATCGCCGCGATGTTTACTTTACAATGTTCTGCGCCGTCGCGTAGAAATCACGTGCCCTTGCCCAGACGCCGTTGGGATCTTCACTTTTGCACAGAGTCAGAAGATGCGGCAGCAGCTGACCGGCGAAATCTTCGCTGCTTTCTTTCGGCAGTACTGTCGGTAGGTGGTCGACCGCCTGCACATATAACCCGCTGACCTCCGACTCAATAATCGGCTTCGCCAACTTGGTGCTTTGGCTGTAGATGCGGATTGGGTTATCCGGGTTGTTCGGATCGCAGCTGACATCGCTGACCATGCTCAGGCGTGGGTTCTCACCTAGGCTTTCCTTGGTGATGAACGGAGGCGTGCCTTCTGCTAGGTAAGCACAGTTAACCAAGATGTCGTAATCATTGATTGCGGTGAACGGGCCGCCAGCTTTGGTTTCTTCAATATCCCAGCCGTCGGCATCGATACCCAGCTCGGCAAACAAGTCCAGCGCGCCACGGCCACAGCGGCCAAACTGACCGATAACCAATACCTTAGGCATCTCTGATAGTGTCGCAACCTGCTCGCGCAGTACCGCTAGGTAATGGTCGCGATCAGGGTAGCTGCCCACCGAGCCGAACACGTCTTTACAGTGTAAATGGTGGATATAACCCGATAGACCAATCGCTGCGCCAACGTAGCCAGCCCAGTAACCAAAGGCACAAACACGCTTGCCCATTTCGTCCTGGAGGAATTCCAAGTCAAGGATTTGGCCGCCACCGGCATTGAAGCGCGACAGGATCTGCACCGCTTCATCCTGCCCCTTGAAGGCATGGGCAAAATAAATGTGCTGGTGCTTAAGCGGGAAATCGTCTTCAGCCAGTTCTTTCAAACCCAAGATATAGGCGTGCTCCGGAGCGTCAGTCCAGCTATGGCCTGCCGCCAGCTCACAGCCCACATCGACATAGGCCTGATCAGGAAAAATGCGAGTATCGCTGCGCTCGACGATCACTTGGGCACCCGCATCAATCAGGGCTTTGGCTCCGGTAGGTGTCAATGCGGTGCGGTGCTCACCCACTTTTACTTCATCTCTTAGCCAAAATAGTGTGTTCATTTTCAATCCTTTTTTTAAACGGTAGCTCGTAATAGCAATCGCTATTTAAGCGGTAACTGGGCTGGCTGCGGCCTGACGGCGCACCATCAACACAATCAGTGCAACTTGCAATACGGCGGCCAATACAATGGTGTACGGGCTACGAGTGATTTCGGCAACCATGAAGCCGATGCTGGCGGTCACGCCAGTCAAAATAGCGTACGGGAACTGAGTACGGACATGGGAAACATGATCACATCCGGTCGACATCGAGCTGAGGATCGTGGTGTCGGAAATCGGTGATGAGTGATCCCCCAGCATGCCGCCACTTAGCGCGGCACCAATACAAATCAGCGGGTCGGCGCCCAGTGCACTGGCAACCGGTACCGCAATCGGGATCAGGATGGCGAAGGTACCCCACGACGAACCTGTTGCCACCGAGATAAAACTGCCGATAATGAAAATCAATGCAGGCAGCATGAACACCGGCAAGCGGTCATTCATCACCTGGCTAATATAGTCCCCAGTCCCCAGTGATTTACAGATATCACCCAAGGTCCATGCCAATAGCAAGATAACCAAAATTAGCATGATCCGCTGCATTCCCGACACAAAAGTGTTGAAGGCTGTCGAGGCGGTCATAGTTTTGGTGTAGGCGTAATAGGCAATCGCCGTTACCGAGGCAATCAGATAGCTGGTACCCAGCGATGCACGGATCACAGGGCCATTGATGGCGCCATGCAAGTGGTAATTATAGGTGAACAGCGCGATTAGCGAGCCAAACAGTACCGCCAGTGGCAATACAATCAGTGAGATACGGCCTGATTTCACCTGCTGGTCATCCGCAGATTGCACGCTCACCTCAGCCTGCTGGCGGGCTTGCTGCTCGGCTTCGGCCATTGGCCCCCAGTCTTTTTTTAGCACCGCATAGACAGGCACACTGAACAGTGCCAGCAAGGCATAGAGCTGGTAAGGGATCACCTGAAGGAAAGTCGCAAAACCATCGACCGGCTGGCCCATGTTATCGAACGCGTTCTCAATCAGACCCTGCGAGTAAACACCCCAGCTAATAATCGGGATCAGCACACAAATCGGTGACGAGGTCGAGTCGATGATGAAGGCCAGTTTCTCCTTGCTCAGCTTGAGCTTGTTGTAGATTGGCGAGAACATCGGGCCGAGGATCAGCGAGTTGCCCGAGTCGGTAAAAAACACCCCGATCCCGGTTGCCCAGGTCGCAAGCTGGGCTTTCAATGGTGATGACACATAACGGGTCGCCATGGTCGAAAATGCAGCCATGCCACCGCTTTGCTCGACCAGGTAGATAAAGCCAGAAATGATAGTAATAACAATAATGATCTGTGCGTTGCTGCCCGATGCGAGCTGAGTGAACGGCCCATCAGACAAGAACATCAACGCAGTATCGACAGGGTGGCCCTTGGTTAAGATCAGCATGCCGCTGATCACTGCAACGCCCAGAGCCAAAACAACATGCCGAGTGGTAAAGGCGAGTATCAGCGCCAGCACCGCGGGTACGATGGACAATAATCCGTAATCAGCCATTCGTAGACTTCTCCTAATAAACAACATCAATAAAGTGTGAGTATGTAGAGGAGGGGCGTAAGGAGTACGCGAGCGACAAAGGCTGTACGAAATCGGTAGGTGAACTTACCTGTTCGAAAACAAATATTGCTGTAGCTCTCCATCCGGGCAGGGCCCGAGATGACAGTGCTGCTCCTATTAAGAACAACCCCAGCAGCTTGGCTGACGACCAAAACCACTTCGGCATTGACTCCTTTCGCTTAGCTTCACCGGCTGTCGACCTTCACTAAACTACTGTTAGGCAATGCGCCTCTACGTTGCAGGCAGTGAATAACCACCCGCTCTATATTGAATAAAACACAAAAACAGATAATCCAAATCAACTTGACGTCATAGCGTGACGAAGATCACATAATATATTTCATTAAACACTTATTTAACAAAACTTTGCACTGCCGACTACCAATCTTGCAGCAACAATAACCACATGGGCTGTTTTTTGCTTTCAAGTCGCAAATATCATGTCAGTATTTATCTGAAGTCGTCTTAGCGTTGCCGGATTTGAGCTAAAGGAGCCTGCGTGGAAATCAAAGTAAAGGTGAAACAGCGGAGGAAAAGGTTGCATATTTACCCATCTCCATCCTACCTTCCTCAAATAAAAAAGAGGTATAAGAGATGTTCAGGGATCAGAGATACCCAAGTTACCTCAAGGTGCAGGAAGTACCTTGGGTATATAGCAGATACAAAAAATGCTGGCCTAGGCCAGCATTTTCTTAAAATAAGTTCAATGACTTATAGAGTAACTACGTTTGCAGCTTGAGGACCTTTCTGGCCTTGCTCTACGTCAAAAGAAACTTTCTGACCTTCAGAAAGAGTCTTGAAACCTTCAGAAGCGATTGCGCGGAAGTGTACGAATACGTCTGCACCGCCGTTCTCTTGAGTGATGAAACCGAAACCTTTTTCTTCGTTAAACCACTTAACGATACCAGTAGACTTAGACATGTGTTGTCCCTTATGTAAATTCATTTAAATCGCTATCAACAGCGATCAGTAACAATTGAATTATTAATGTGACGATAAATATAAGGGAAACAGTTAGATACAGCACGAAAACGTAGAAGTATCAGATGGTTTAACTTGTACTTGATGTTGCATTAAATAACTCTTCTCTATTTGAGCCCGCACATCATAACAGCTGGGCAAAAATTATGCAGTGAAATTTTGACAAATCTTAAAAAAAATTTTGGGGACACTAACAATCCGTTCAGCAACTCAAGCACACCACCATAGTATCTCCCCCCTCATCAATGGCTAAAACGAGAAAAAAAACCGGCTATCGTCGCGCTCATGAGGTTGGACAGGGTGACGGCAAAAATACCTCGGGCGCAGCATACCCGAGGTGGTTGCAAAGTTAGTGGTTAATCCAGTGTTTCACAGCAAGTTCAGCAACTTGCATTTCGATATCGAAAGGGACCGGTTGAGGAATATTCTGCAGCGAGTCCCGGTTAAGGGCGATACGCTCTAAACTGAGCGACTGCAATGCCAGGCCGAGATCCATAATTTCTATCGGGTTTCCGTCACCCGCCGATAGGTTAACAAGGTTGGCATCCGACAGGACGAACAGCTGCTTTTCTTCAAGTTGGTAAGCCGTTACATGAGGACGGATCTTATCCTGGCTTTGGCTCACCGCAGCCAAATCCGCAAGGTTGATTTCACGCTGGAAATGCCCCGCATTGGCGATAATCGTATTGTCGCGCATCAATTCGAAGTGCTCCTTACGCAGCACGTTGTCACGGCCAGTAATGGTGACGACCATGTCGGCATCCGGCAAAGCCTCTTCCAAGGTTGAGGTGTAGAAGCCTTCCATATGCGCTTCAAGCAATGTCAGTGGGTTGGACTCAACGACGGTAACATGGGCCCCCATACCTCGCAGGCGCTGCGCCGTACCGGAGCCGCAATAACCATAACCAATCACCACGACCTTCTTGCCGTGCAGCATGACGTTGGTGGCGCGCATGATGCCATCGACAACGGATGAACCCACACCGAAACGGTTTTCGATAATACGTTTGGCTTGGGTATCATTGATGATCAAGGTGCTGAACTTGTCAGCATGGAAGTCTTCACGCAAGCGGTTAGCCCCGGTGGTGGTTTCCTCCGTGGCCCCTAGCAGTGAAGTTTGAAAACCGCTAAATTCTGGCTCGGTAAAAATGAGCTCGTGCAAATCAGCACCGTTGTCGGCAATGATGTCCGGTTGGTGAGATAACACTTTGCGGCAGTAGTTAATATGATCATCAAAGCTTTCGTCACGGCGGGAATAGACACTTACCCCATAGTCTTCGACCAATGCGGCAGCGGTTTCATCTTGGGTTGAACCTGGTGAACCGGTGATCACCACTTTGGCCCCCCCTTTGGTCAAGGCCTCCAGCCACACACCGGTTTTGGCCTCAACGTGCAAGCAAATACCGATTGTCAAACCGGTAAACGGCTTTTCTTTTTCAAAGTGCTCGATAATGCTGCGCATGATTGGCATGTGGCTACGAGCCCATGCGACACGCCTGCGGCCAAGTGGCGCAAGAGATAGATCGGCTACGTCGTGTTCAGGGTAGGTATTCTGTTCCATAGGAGCCTCTGTTGTGAGAACGTTTTGTTGGCCCACAAATCTTCCCTCAAATGCCCTGCAAACTTAATCAACTTATCAAGAACTGATAGTTTCCCCTGAGTGAAAAATAACGTGACCAATCACACATCAACCATAAAAATGATAAAAACCCTCCTATCCAGACTATTGATTTGGTATACAAAATCAATAAGTTTCCACATTGGAAACATTAGCAAAACTGAAACGATCAATAACAGATGCCCTCCCTTCGACACTACGCCACAAGGATCTAACGGGTGAAAACCATGAACCTGAATCTATTGGCCACCTTCTACACCGTGGTCATGAACAACTCGTTTTCAATCGCTGCCGACAAGCTGTGCTTGTCAAAATCCGTGATTAGCAAGCATGTGAAACAGCTCGAGCAAGAATTGCGCTGCTCGCTGATCCAACGTACTACCCGGCAGATCAACCTGACAGAAGAAGGGCAATTCCTTTACGAGCGCTGCGCTGAGATCTTCGACAGCGTTGATAAGTGCTACGACTTCATCGACGAGCGCAAAGATATCGTCAGGGGAAAACTGCGGGTAAAAATGCCAGCGGTGCTGGAGTTCGATGATTTCATCACCGACACCTTTGCCCAGCTGCTATCAACCTATCCAGAGCTAGAACTCGACCTGATTTTTGACAACCAGATTGGCGATCTGATCCATGAGCAGGTCGATCTGGTGCTTAAGATTGGCGCACTGGAAGACAGCTCGTACAAGTGCAAAAAAATCAAAAATATCGGGACCTATGTTGTCGCCTCACCCACGTACTTGGACAGACATGGCATCCCCGTAAAACCATCAGATTTGATTGGCCACAAATGTATGAACTATACCCACTGCCTCACCAAAGATAAGTGGATGTTCATTGATGATGGCAAAGAAACCAAAATAGAAATCTCACCATTCCTGCAGCTTGAGAGTGAGTCATTACTCACGCGATATGCATTAAAGGGCATGGGGGTAACAACCACCCTAGATTTTATTACTGAGTCATATATTCAGTCCGGTGAGCTTGTCAGTCTGCTGGATAACTATACCTGGAAAACCGAACTGTATGCCGTGTATCCCAACAATGCGGTAATCCCTTTGAAAACTCGAAAATTGATCGATTTACTCGCAAACACATAAAGGCCTAAGGATGAAAACAGCGTTTATCTCAGCGCTGCCCAAACACATTTCGAAACACTTCCCCAAGGCATTTTTCAGCACCTATTCAATCTGCGGGGCTATGATGGGCACGAAATATCCACAGAGAATGTAATGCTATGAGTGTGTTCGACCTGATCGCTGAAAACCAGATCCAAGACTACAACCGCCGCAAGGCCAATGGTGAAGTGAAGGAATCACGCACGATTCAACCGGAAGAAAGAACCAGCTTCGAGTCCCACCTGTTCAAGTCAATTGTTGGCTGTTATGAAAAAGCGGCGGAAAAACCAGAGCAAGAACGCCAGGCACTTGAAGAACGCGCTGAAAATCTACGGATGCAATTACTGATTGGGCTGGAGCAAAAGGGGATGCGTATTACTGCCCAGTCAATGTCAAAGGAGCTGATGCTCAAGCGGCAGGCCATTTTGGGCAACGAGTAACGCGACCAATTATGTCGTTTTGTAACCTCGCGTTACACCCTGTTAATTGCCGCTAAGACGTTGGTCTCAAATATAAAAAACTTTTTTGCAACATCATAAGTTCAACTGACAAACCTGATGCATATCAAGTTTTGTGCGGGGTTATTCTGGTTAATTTGTAACCAGACAGAGTGGTCAGGAGAACGATGTTATGAAAGTACCAATTCGATGCCCCGAATGTAACAACACTTCAGGATTAAACCGAGTAAGACGCAAATGGCACGAAAAATCACTGGTTACTACAGGACAGGAAAAACTGCAGTGCCCGAAATGTCTTTCATTTTTCATGCGCGGACTTGGCCAACAAGAGCTTCTCTATATTGGCACCCATGATGCGGTGAAGAAAAAAGTGCCGGAGTTTGAGCTTTAACTTCTCTCATTTCAACTTAGCAAGCTCAACCAATAGCATAAGCGCCGATTATGTCGGCGCTTTTTTCATTTCAGACTAACTTTCAAGTTCATACTGCAACTTCTCGAGTTCATCCAGAATCCGAAGAAACTTCTCGCCAAACAGAATCACATAGTATCCGACACGAAGCGGTAGCTTGTTAAACACGACTTTGTCCAAGATACCGAGCTCGACGTTCTTCCTCTTGCACTCATTAAGCACTTTGATCGATGACCCTTCACCCCCAAAGCATTCATTGACCATTCTATGGCTGATTATGATACTTATATGGAACTCAACAAAGTGACATTCCGACTCAGCCAAACTGTTGCGAAAAACATGATTAAGCAGGGTGGCGGCATAATGGCAGGCCGAAACTAACCTATTGTGAAACCTACCCGGGGAGGGTGAATAATGCTCAACATGGATTTTCAGCAAAGGCTGGTGATCGAGACCGAGAAAATGAAGTGGCAGCCCAGCCCTGCATCAGGAGTATGGCGCAAGCCACTTGAGCGCGAAGCCAAAGAGTCGGGGCATACCACCAGTGTCGTCCGCTATGCCGAAGGCTCATCATTTGCCCCCCACCCTCACCCGATGGGTGAAGAGATCTTTGTGCTCGATGGTGTGTTCTCAGATGAAACCGGTGATTTTGGCCCTGGTACCTATATCCGTAACCCGCCGGGCAGCCAGCATGCCCCATTCAGCAAACGGGGATGTACAATCTTCGTCAAACTCAACCAGTTCATGCCGGAGGACAGCCAGCAACTTCGAATCGATACCCGGCACACCGCCTGGCAACCGGGGATCGGTGGATTACAAGTCATGCCGCTGCATGAGTTCGGCCATCAGCACACCGCCTTGGTGAAATGGCCGACTGGCGAGCATTTCCAGCCCCACCGCCACTGGGGCGGAGAGGAGATCCTGGTTTTGTCTGGGGAGTTTCAGGATGAGTTCGGACAGTATCCTGCTGGTACTTGGCTACGTAGCCCGCACCTGAGCGAGCATTATCCCTTTGTCGAGCAGGAGACCGTCATTTTAGTAAAGACCGGGCACTTGCCGAGTTAAGCACCAAGAGTTCCGAATCAGGCGCTTTGCAGTTTGTAGTAGTCGACGTCTTGCTCGGAATAGCTGTAACTAAAGCCAAGCTTCTTAAGCACATTGACCGACCCGGTATTGTCGGGCTCAACCCCGGCAATGAAACAGGCAGCGTGTTCATACGCAGACAAATAGTTCACCAACCCCAGCATCGCTTCGGTCGCTAATCCTTTGCCCCATTGAGCTTCGTCAAGCACATAACCCAAGCGGTAGCAGTCTTCCGGCTCGGGAAAGACAAATAGATACCCCACCGCTTGCTGCTGCAAGGTTAGCCTCAGCACACTACCGGTTCGTGCCATGCCCTCAAGCCAGTTGGCGACATCCTCCGCCGTGCGGAAATTCTGACAGGACGGTGGCAAGTGACGACTGACCGGCTCGGTAAACATAGTCATGATTTCGTCCTGGATCCCCGGCATAGTGCGGTCTAGGGTCTTGACCGACAGCCTCTCGGTTGAGAAATTGATCTCGATTTTCATTGCCTTATTTCCTTTTATTCATTCACGCCATCTTAATCAAAAACACAGTTTATAGAGATAAATATTTCTCCATGTTCATCCCGCCTCTGAGTCGCTAAGGTCAAACTTGTTTGCTACTTCACACCAAACTTTCAACTCAACACATATGCTTAGAGGCAGAAGCCTCGAACATGAAGGAGAACCTCATGGACGTGCTAATTTTGGCCGGCCTAATTCTGCTTAATGGCGTTTTTGCCATGTCGGAAATTGCCCTGGTCACTGCACGAAAAAGTCGTCTGCAAAAACTGGCAGACAATGGCGACAAGGGTGCGACCACCGCCATCAAGCTCGGCGAGGAGCCGACCCGCTTTCTTTCCACCGTACAGATTGGCATTACCGCCATCGGCATCCTCAACGGGGTGTTCGGTGAAGCCGCCCTCGCAGGGCCTCTGGCCGACAACCTCCAGCAACTTGGCCTCGCCGCCAAGACCAGCTCCGTAGCCGCCACCACCATCGTGGTTGTCGGTATCACCTACCTCTCCATCGTCATTGGTGAACTGGTACCCAAACGCCTGGCCCAGCTAAGCCCGGAGAGCATTGCCCGCATGATGGCCCGCCCTCTGACCGTGCTTGCCAGCCTATCCAGACCTTTTGTCTTCTTGCTGGCCACTTCCACTGAGCTGACCCTGCGACTGTTGGGCAAACACGGCAAAGAAAATCAAGGTGATGTGCTCACCGAGGAAGATATAAAAGCCGTACTGGCAGAGGGTTCACAGACGGGGGTTATCGAGAAACAAGAACATGCCATGGTCAAAAATGTCTTTCACTTTGATGATCGCAAGGTGACATCGCTGATGACCCCTCGCAATGAGATCGTGGCGCTGGATCTCGATAAGCCAAGCGAAAGCAACCTCAACTTTCTGGTCGCCTCCAGTCACCAGCACTTTCCGGTGATCAGAGGCAATATGGATAACCCCAAAGGCATCATCACCACCAAACAGCTGTTGCAATACCACATCGCCAGGCCGCGCAGCCCGATAGAGCACTACCTGCTGCCACCGGTATTTATTCCGGAAAACTGGACCGGGATCCAACTGCTTGAGCACTTCCGCCACTCGGGAGATGTCATGGCGTTCGTCGTCGATGAATACGGCGATATCCAGGGTATCGTGACCCCGAAAGATATCCTCGAGGCTTTGGCCGGCGAGTTCAAAACCCGCGCTCCCGAAGATATCTGGTCGGTGGAAAATGAAGATGGCAGTTGGTCGATGGACGGACTGATCCCAATATTGGTGCTCAAAGACTTGCTCGAGCTCGAAACCCTGCCCGATGAGGATAAAAACGGCTACCACACCCTAAGCGGCATGCTGATGTGGTCCTTGAGCGGGCTACCTTCGGTGGGAGACAGCATCGAATGGGAAGGGTGGCAGTTCGAGGTGACCCAAGTCGATGGCAACCGGGCGGATAAAGTCTCGGTAACCCGAAAAGCGCCAGTCGAGATCGAGGCGGCGGATAACACCCCCATCGATGAAGAAGACCAAACCAATAGACAGGCATAGAGAGCAAAATTTTACACAACCCTGTCTTTAACAACCAAAGCCGAAGGTATATTCCGCTGCCCTCGCAAAGCACTGACAAGTAAGTTCAGACATACAGGCGGGGCCCGCGACGGGTGGGAAGAATTTCCCACTTCTCTATTTAGCTTAACAGTACTGCTGTTATTGAGATTATTGATGAAAACGCATTCCATGTTTTTGGCACTGAGCCTTGGCTTACTCGGTGCTTCCAACCTAGCCCAAGCCGACGACAAAATCACCCTGGGCAGAACCATCTTGCTGGGCAAAAGCGACCATGGCGCACAGATCCCCTTGCTGGTATGTCGCCGGGTTGACGCTATCCGCGTCAAAGCCGAACGAGATATGCGGTTAGAGCGTGTGGTATTGACCTTCAACAATGACGACACCAAGACCATCCATTTTCACCGCAAGCTAGACAAGCATGACCAGACTGACTGGCGCAAGTTTGCCTATACCCGCTGCGTGAAAAGCCTCGAAGTATTCGGCAAGGCCGAGGGCTCATCGGCGGGGGTGAGGGTTTACGGACGGCAATAACCATCGCCCATCCAGCACCATGATCAACAAGGGCAATCGCGCCAGCGATTGCCCTTTTTTATTCCTTACCAGCCATTACTCTGCGCGGTATGCCAACTGGGCCATGTCACTGTCCGTTTGCCACTGCTCGCTGTCTTGCCACCAATAGGCAGTCTGAACTGGCAGAGACAAATCCAAGCTCTGGCCAACCAAAGGGGTCACCAATTCCACGTCATGTACCTGTGCCTCGGCAATCAAGTCATTGACCGGCTCATCCCATTGGTGGAGAAACAACTCATAGGTCGACCAGTGGACCGGAAATAACTTGTCACCGCCCACATCAAGATGCGCCTGCATGGTGTGGGCCGCCTGCATATGCCCCCAGCCTTCTACTGGATAACCCTTGCCGTCTTTCACATTCGCCGCTACCTCGATAAAGGTCATATCAAACGGCCCCAACCGCTCACCAATTTGCTTAAAGTGTTCACCATAGGCCGAGTCACCACTGTAAAACACACTGCCAGCTTCAGCCTGAATCGCCCAGGATGACCAGAGAGTGGTATTGCTGTCAAACAGACCACGGCCTGAATTATGGTTGGCCGGAGCCGAAGTAATCCGAACAGTCCCGACAGCGACACTTTCCCACCAGTCAAACTCTTCGATATTGCCCGGTTTCACGCCCCATTTTTCCAGGTGGCGCCCCACCCCCAGCGGGACAAAGAACCGTACGTTCTTATCGGCATAGAAACGTGCTGTTGCTTCTTCCAAATGATCATAGTGGTCGTGGGAAATCAAGATCACGTCCGGCAGCGGCAAGTCTTCACGGCTAACCGGTGCATCCACATTGCGCGAGAACATTCTGGCAAACGCCGATGGCGACGCATGGTCAAACACCGGGTCAATCAGGATGCGCACACCATCCGCCTCCAGAAACAAAGACGAATGCCCCAGCCAAGTCACCCGCAGCGCACTGCTCGGGTTCTCCAGCAACGGGGTATCTACCGCTTGGAACTGCAAACGTTGCTGAGGCTTATACTGATCGCGCTGCATGAAAAATTTCCACAGCAGCGACAACATGCCCTCCTCGCTTTCAACCCTCGGCAGCTGGGTGATGACTTTGCCATCTTTGAATTGCGGCGAACGGGCGATACGTGCTTGACGAATTTCTTGGCTGCGCACATAACTGCCGTCTGTGCTGGTACTTCCGCCACTGTATGCCGCCAGGCCAAGAGCCCCCAAGATGGCAACCAAAGATGCTTTCAATGTCGTTTTCATTCGTCGCTAGTCTCAAAAGTAAACGATGGTGTATACTTTAATCATATTGATCACAACCAAAAAGTAAACACAACCGTTTACATATTAATTCAACACCATCATATAATTGAGTAATTTTTATGGGTAAAGTCGCTGAAATTAAACAGGAAAATATTGTCTGTGCCGCACTGGAAATTTTTTCAGAAAAAGGGCTGGAGCTAGCCAGTATGGAAGCGATCTCGAAAAAAGCCGAAGTGTCAAAACGAACGCTTTACAAGTATTACCCAACCAAAGAAAGCTTGTTCGAGGTGATCGTTGAGCGGCTAGTATCCAATGTGAAAGTGATCAGCTCTATTCCCTTCCAGCCAGATCAAAGCATCACAGATCAGCTGACCCACATTGCCCAAAAAGAAGTGGAGTTACTATGCAGCCCGAGTTTCATGGCCGTTGCCCGGGTTGTCATGGCGGAATGTATCCGTTCCAAGGAGCTGGCAAGTTTAATGGTAGAGAAGTTCCAGCCACTCGATGCTTGCCATGGCCTCACCCGCTGGATCCTCGACGGGATTGATGCTGGCAAGCTCAATGTGGCCCACCCGGAAATTGCCTCCGAGCAATTTGTCTCATGCCTGAAAGCAACCATCTTCTGGCCGCAGATCATGGCTCACCAGCCTGCGCCGGATCCGACAATACTGCAGGCCACCATCGAATCGGCGGTCCAGCAATTTACTGCCGCTTACGAGATCAAATCTGACTAGTCCTTAACACATAGAAGCAAAAGAGCTTCTACACTTGTTGTGATATCAACCACAAGGAATTTGCCATGTACCGAGTTTTTGCCTGCCTACTGACCCTGATGGTTAGTCTGGGAGCCACCGCTGATGTAAAGATATCTGGCGACGGTTTTGAAATCAGCAAAGATTGCCTGAAGCTGGAGTCTGAAAATGTAAAGATCACCTCGGAAGAGTGTGAACAATGGAAAAAGGATCAAGAAAACCGCAGCGTTCATGGTGATGACAACCCAGGTAAAGGCAATAAGAAAGACAAGAAGCCCAAAAAAGAGACCTACTGAGCCAATATACCACCAGGGCGGATACCGCTATCTGCCTCCAACTTTGTCGCTGATAAGTCGTTATCCGCGACCACACCATAGATGATCGCTTGCGCTGTTATCAGCGTTAATGACAAGGCAACAGCACTGTTGCTCTCATTCAGGAGTATGGCCATGACTCAGGAAGCGTTACTTTCACTGATGAAACGGGGAGTATTGACACCCACCATTATCAATACCGCAGATTCAACCAGCTACTTGATTGGTGGGGAAGACAACAAAGGTAACTTCTACCACCTCAAAGACAATCACCACCGTTCCATTACCGGGCAGTCACTGCACGAAGCAGAAGAGAAACTCAGTCAACTAGGGATCCGCCAAGCGGTATTCGAGATGGTGACACCCTACGATGAAATGATAGGCAGCAGCGATAATACTGGCGGAAAAGTCCGTTACGATATCAGCTTTTAACAGTAGCGATAATACTGGTCTCGCCCCCTTCACGCCAAGACAAACAAGCCATCCCGGAGGATGGCTTTTCTGTTTGATATCACGGTTATTCCGCACTCGAAAAATTGTCGGCATTGATACCAAATGTCAGATCGTCCAGCGCAGCACCGCGATACCGTCAGCTACCAGCAAGTTCACCGGTGATACTGCGCCACCATCGACATTCGGTACCGCAGTGATCATCAAATCACTACCTCCGGCTAAATCCAACTCACCACTGTCAAAGGCAACGTCCTTCGAACCTGCTACTGTCACACGAATTCGGTAGGTGCCAGATGTGCATGCAGTACATCAAGGCGAACATCACCGCCTTCAGGCACAATGTCCGCAGTTTGACCCACAGCGAACACGTCATAGGTCCCACTGTCCACGCTCAACAAGCTGCTGACGGCCTGATAATCAATCATTTCCAAACCGGCAAGGGCAAGGGCAAGTGCCGAAACAACAGCAAGGGTAAGTGACTTGGCTTTCATCAGATCATTCCTTCGTGGTTGCCTGTGGCGTCAGATACGTATGCCTGACTTTCACCCGATCACAAAAAAAATCTCAATCTTGAGAATCCCTCCGACTCCACAAACAGAAAACACAGTCATCCAAACATGACTTACCCACGTAATACCCAATAAAGGAGGACGCATGGTGTCGTTGATCTCAAATGAATTTAAACGCTTACCCTATCTAAAATGCCGTGATCATTTCATGCCTATGGGTAATGGCAACATCAATGGTACCGGATACCGCTTCACCCATACCGTTACTGACGGATTACGTGCAGGTGGCTTGTGGCTTGTTATGCAAGATGATTCGGGCCAAATTGCCGGTAATAGCGGTGACATTATCATGTTTGCAGCCATAGAGGACGTCGACTGGCTCAGCGGAAGCCAAATCAAGCTTAAGCTTGCTATCCGGCACTGGGGAAAAGTCACCGCCTCTGGCGTTCAGCATCAGCACCTCGAGGGGCAAGTCTACCCACTATGGCAAGATAGCGTCCTCCCCGACGATGATCTGCTTGTGATGCGTCTTTTGCAACTTACGAGTGAGTATCCCAACCAGCAATTGAATTCCGGTGCTTTAAGCTCGCCAACAAACCAATTCAACACCAACTGGATTTGCTGGCGCTGGCTGGAAATTCTCCCCATTCCACTGGGCACAAAACAACGGCTATTAAAGTCTCCCACCTCCGAGCCATGCCTGAGATATCTCAGAAAAATCATACGTCAGAGTGATCGCATCAAATAGTTTTGGCGTTTATTGCAAACGGACATATGCTTGCAGATAGGGTTAACATGAGAACACATGCAATTATGCACTCCAGGAGCAGCAAGGAGTCTCTCATTAACGATGAAGCGCCTGCTATCGATGTAGCAATGCTACTACACAATATTGCCGATTCCCGTTGCCGCCGCAGTTACGAGCAGCTGTTTACCTCGGTTGCCCCCAAATTGCTTAATTTTTCCCGCAAGCAATTGCGAGATGAGTCATTGGCAATGGAAATCGTTCAGGAAACCATGCTTAAGGTGTGGCTGAAAGCGCACCTTTATGACGAGTCCAAAGGTGCTGCGCTCACATGGATTTATTCTGTCGCCCGGAATGTTAAGTTCGATCTGCTCAGAAAGACCAAGCATCAGCAAGATTGGGTCCAAGGTGATGATCTCTGGCCGATCCTGCACGAAGATGTTGATGCCGATAAACTCCCTGCTGAGTTTCACTCAATCGTGAGTAAGGAATTGGAAGCAGCAATTAATCAGCTTCCCCCTGCCCAAGCGGAAATTGTCCGTATGGTCTGCATGCAAGGCGCTTCCCACCAAGACGTCGCGGATGCCCTCGATGTGCCTCTTGGCACGGTGAAAAGTCGACTCCGCCTGGCCCTGCAAAAAATGAAGGAGGCCCTCGATGGCTAATATTCACTTCCATCCCGACCATGCCCTCCTTAGCCGTTTCGCCCATGGTGAACTGGAGTCAGCATCGAGCATTATGATCAGTGCTCACCTAGAATTCTGTCCTTACTGCCGGCAGAAAATCGCGGCCATCGAGACTGAACAGGCAGGCCTACTTGAGAAAAGCGAACCAGCAACGTTGTCGCCGGCGCTCAATGCCATGATGCAACAGATCATGGATCAAGAGCTTGTTGACGAAACTGTCGATGAATGGCCTGACACCCAACTCAAATTGGAAGACAAATCATATCCTCTTCCTTCTGCCTTGCAGCGCCACAACGAGAAAATTGGTCCCTGGTCCCGCCTGCCAGGAAACATCAAGCGTGCTCAAGTGGATGTCAGCGGAACCAGCAAGATGAATTTCATTTATATGGATTCCGACAGTGCCTTGCCAGAGCATACCCATCAGGGGCAAGAAATCACCCTGGTTCTCGCGGGCGAATTCTACGATGAAAACGGTACCTACAAACCAGGTGATTTCATAATCCAAACCGAAGCGCACAAGCATCTGCCAAGAACCCGGGAGGGGAAAGATTGCCTATGCCTGACCCTGTTAAATGCGCCGCTGCACTTCACGTCAGGACTGGCAACCTTGCTCAATCCGTTCAGCCAGTTGTTCTTCAGGTGATCAGTTCGTACTGACATAACCCTATAAAAAAACCCCGCTATACATTATGTACAACGGGGTTTTGCATTTTTAGTTTCCCAACCGTTAAGCTTTTGCTGGCTGCTTAACGTTGTAGAACAGGGCAAACAACACAGGCACCACAATCAGTGTCAGTACCGTGGCAAAACCCAGGCCCGCCATGATGGTGATCGCCAGCGAATTAAAGAAGGCATCGAACACCAGCGGGATCATCCCCAGAATCGTTGTCAGTGCCGCCATACTCACTGGACGAACACGGCTGATGGCACTGTCGACAATGGCATCATAAGGCTGCTTGCCAGACTCCAGCTCAATATTGATTTGATCTAGCAATACGATACCGTTTTTCAAAATCATCCCGCTTAGACTCAACAGGCCAAGCAAGGCGGTGAAGCTGAATGGAATGTTGGTTGCCAACAGGCCAAATGCCACCCCGATAATCGACAGCGGTACCGTCGCCCAAATCACCAACGGCTTCTTCAGCGAGTTGAACAGGAAGATAGTGATCACGAACATAAACAGGTAACCCATCGGCATTGAGGCCATCATGGACTCCTGCGCATCTTTCGATGATTCATATTCGCCACCCCACTCGATGCTGTAGCCAACCGGCAGCGGCAGGGCTTCAACCTGAGGGCGGATACGATTAAACAGAGTCGCCGCAGTTTCATCACCCAGCACATCATGGTCTGCCAGTACCGTCAGGGTCCGCTTCCGGTCTTTGCGCTGGATCAGCGGCTCGGACCAACCGAGATCAACGCCATCGATGACCTGCTCAATCGGTACGTAAGCCTGCTGGACCGGGCTCCAAAGCTGGAGGTTCTGCAGGGTATCGTAATCGACCCGCTCAGACTCCGGCAGACGCGTGATGATCGGCAGCATATGGGTACCGTCACGCAGCAAACCAATCGTATTACCTCCATAGGCCATCTGCAGGGTATTGGACAAATCTTGTTTCGAAATCCCCAAACGACGCGCCTTGGTTTCATTGAACTGTGGCACTAACTCCTTAGTGCGTTCACGCCAGTCGTGACGGACGTTTCGAGCGCCTGGGTCTTGCAGTAAGACGTCTTCCACTTGCATCGCGATATCACGCAGCGTTTGCGGATCTGGGCCAATAATACGTGCCTCGATCTTCGATGCCGGCGACGGACCGAATTCCATCAGCTTGAACTGGAAGGTCGGCTGATCAAACTTGGCAGGCAGTCCTGCATCCAGCTTGTGCAGCAAATCAAACATGTTGTCGCGACTGGTGGTGCGCACCTGCAGTTGGGCATAAGACTCGTAGCTCTTCTCCGGCTGATAGGTCAGCATAAAGCGCTGCATACCCTGCCCCACAGAGGTTGTGACGAAATCAACATCGTCTTGACGGCGGATGTACTGTTCGACCTGCTCTGTCTGGGCTATGGTCTCGCGAATATCGGTCCCTTCCGGCATCCACAAATCAACGTAGAACATCGGCGTATTCGACGGTGGAAAGAACGACTGCTTCACTTGGCCAAAGGCGATTACCGCGCTCACCAGCAGAGCCAGCATGCTTACCATGGTCAACCAACGGAAACGCAGAGCAAATCTCAGCA
This sequence comes from Photobacterium gaetbulicola Gung47, assembly GCA_000940995.1. Lineage (NCBI taxonomy): Bacteria > Pseudomonadati > Pseudomonadota > Gammaproteobacteria > Vibrionales > Vibrionaceae > Photobacterium > Photobacterium gaetbulicola. The sequence continues at coordinate 2,025,838 of CP005973.1, read as the reverse complement.
TTGCACCAAAGACAGTAAACAATGCACCTTTATATGGGTCTTCATCATCCTGCTGGTTTTTATCTTCGTCTTTGAGCAATAAATCGGCCAAGAAAGGCGTCAGTGTCAGTGCGGTGATCCAGCTCAGGAACAAGGAATAACACAGCACCCAGAACAGTGATCCCATAAACTCACCGGTTGCATCCGACGACAAACCGATAGGGGCAAATGCGGTGATGGCAATCACGGTCGCACCAAGCAGCGGCCATTGGGTCTGCTTGGCAATATCTGCCGCCGCCTGCACCTTGGTACGGCCTTTCTTCAGACCGACCAAGATCCCTTCGACTACCACGATGGCATTATCCACCAGCATACCCAGCGCAATGATCAGGGCGCCCAGGGAGATACGGTGCAGCTCAACGTCATTGAGCTTCATCATGATAAAGGTACCGAATACCGTCAGCAGCAGTACCAAACCGATGATCACCCCACTGCGCAGCCCCATGGCAAACAGCAGCACCACAATCACGATCGCCACCGCCTGACCCAGGCTGACCACAAAGTCCTGTACCGACTTGTCCACTTCCTGCGCCTGGTTATAGAAGTAGTTCAACTCAACACCGGCGGGCTTGATGTTTTCCAGCTCAGCCAAACGGGCATCAAGCTGTTTGCCCACTTCTACTACGTTGACCCCAGAGGCAAAAGAAAGACCTAGGTTAATCGCAGGCTGACCGTTATAGGTCACGATATTACCCGGCTTTTCCTGCACGCCACGGGACACGGTTGCGACATCTTTGAGGCGGATAAGATTACCGGTATCGCGGCCATGGATAACCAAGTTTTCCAGTGATTCGACACTGTTCATCTCGCCGTTGGGGCGGATGATCAGGTTCTGTCCATTGATCATCATCTCACCCGAGGCGGTTACGCTGTTTTGCTGGTTAAGCAAGCCAACAACGGTGTTCATGTCCAGATTCAGCGCCGCCATGCGCTCAACGGAAATCTCGACAAAAATTTGCTCTTGCTGTTCCCCGGCCAGACTCACTTTGCCGACACCGTCGACCAACTCCAGTTCACGGATCAGGTAATCGGCGTACTGCTTGAGTTCGACGTATGAATAGCCCTCGCCGGTCAGCATGATCATCACGCCGTACACATCACCAAAATCGTCGATTATCTGCAGCGAACCCACACCGGATGGCAATATCGGACGCAGATCATTAACCTTACGACGCATTTCATCCCAGATCTGTGGCAACTCGTCCGGGCCGTAAATCATCTCCATACTGACCATTATCTGGGTCATCCCGGCAGACGAGGTCGAGGTCACTTTGTCGATATACGGCAATTGACGCACCGCTTTCTCCAGCGGATAGGTCAGCTCTTCTTCAACTTCTGTGGTGGTTGCCCCCGGATAGGTCGCCACAATCATGGCATCTTTGATGGTAAAGGCCGGGTCTTCCAGCCTGCCCAAGTCCAGAAACGAGGTCACCCCCCCGGCCGCCAGAATAATCAAAAATAGCCAGCTAATGACTTTATTTTTTATTGAATACTCAGCAATATTCACTGTACTGCTCCCATGGTGGCTACTGCCATAGTCAATCCCCAATCATCTTCACCAAGCACCCAAAATGTCGTAATAACGGGCGTGGCCTGAATTGATAACTCTAAAAACTGCATGCCCCCGTCAATCAGCTTGCCAGCCATCAGTTGCCCTAATCCGGTGAAGAGGGCGAGGCCAGCCAATGTGATCACCAGCCAAACCACCCAGCGAATGAGGGATTGGACAATGGTGGGCATGTTCAATTTCACAGGGCCTTCGCCTCTGCTTTTACTGCTGGTAACTGGGTCACTTCCATTCCCTCGCGCATTTTTCGCAAGCTGGAGGTCACCAGGCGCTCACCCTCGCTGATACCGCTGCTTACGATGGCACCGTGATTATTAAGCTGACCAATACTGACTTCCACCTTGTGGACCTGATTGCCGTCGAGCTTCCAAACAAAAAACTGACCCGCTTCACGCCCTGCCTCAATAGCTGTCATCGGCAGCTGGTAGCCTTGCAAAGTACTCAGGCCCGCTTCCGCCATATCGACACGCAGAGACACGCTGGTGCCCGGCAAAATCGCCGGCTCTCGCTGCGGCATTTCAAACCACATCCGGTAGGTTTGGCTTTGTGGCTCTAGCTCGCCGGTATGCTCAAGGTAGGTCACGGGATAGGTTTGCGACTCGGACCCAAAACGCGCCATTGGCTGGTAACTGCGGTTCACCTGCTGCGGGTTGAGCATGGCCAGCACGTGATCGGATACGGCGATATTGATATACAGCAGATCGTCCTGGTACAGGTTAACGACCGTTTCACCCGGAGATACCGCCTCGAACGACTCCTTAGGCACATCTGCCACCACGCCGTCGAACGGCGCAACCAAGCGGGTGTAGCCCAAACGGCGCTCCGCCGCCTTGAAGTTCACTTTTGTCAGCTTGTGATTGGCAGACAGCTCGTCGAGCTCAGCCTTGGAGATCATCTTGCGCTCGAACAATTCCCGGCCACGCTGAAGCTGTTTGGTCGCCAGACCAAACTGAACCTGGGCATCATTGCGTTGCTGCTCGAACTTATCAGCATCCAGTTCGGCAAGGAGCTCGCCTTTCTTGACCTGCTGGCCAGATTTAACCAATACGCGCTGCAGCTCGCCTTCAACCCGAAACGCCAACGGGGTATTTTCTGCCGCTTCCACCTGGCCCTTGAAGGAGCGGAACTGGCTGGTTATCGGCTGATCAACCGTCAGGGAAGACACTGCAAGCGAAGCAGTAGTTTGTTGCTGCGGCGGCTCTTGGCAACCGGCTAATACCATCATGGAAAGAACGGCGAATGACATCTTCTTCAACATCTTAGATACCACCCTCACGTTCCCAGGCTCGCACCTGTTGGCCCGGCAACAAATCAGTCGCGCCAGCGATCACCACCATGATCCCCGGAGCCAAACCTGATACCACCTCGCCCTGATCGTTGAGAGCGACTTCCAGAGCATCGACCACGCCGGTTTGGGGATCAAACTGCCACAATGTCCCATGGCCGTTTTGTTTTTCAACCCAGGCACCTTCCGGCAAACGCACGGCAGTAGACAGCTCAGGCTTGGCAAAATGCACCTGACCTACCATGCCGGAGAGCAAGTTCATCTCCTCCGGGCGGGAAAGGGTCACCTTCGCGGTATAGCTGTTAGTATCAGCATCGGGCTTGGTCGACAGCTCTTTGAACTCTGCGTGGATCGGCTGGGCTGGGTGGTTATCCATCTCAACCCACACCGCAGTCTGGCGGATCGCCGACAAGCTGGTCTGCTTCACAAAAGGTACCGGCAGATTGAAGCTCACGTCCATTTCATCCACATTCTGGATGTTCATCACAGGTTGGTTGGCACCAACAAACTGGTTCTGGTTAACAAATTTCAGTGAAACGACACCGTTGAAAGGCGCTTTGATCAAGGTATGTTCAACGTCTGTTTTTGCTTGTTCCAAGTTCGCGGCTGCCGCCTTGTAAGCAGTCTCGCGCTGGTCAAACTGGTCGGTACTGATCAGCTTCTTGCCGTATAGCTGCTTGGCGCGCAGGAACTGGCTTTGCGCCAACTCAAACTCTGCCATTTTGGCATCGAAAGCCAAGCGGTAATCCTGATCATCCAGTACCGCCAGTACCTGACCTTGCTTGACTCGCTGGCCGACCCTGACCGTCAGCTTGGCAATTTCGCCAGGTACCTGAAAAGAAAGCTGGGCGCGCTGTGTCGCGACTAGCTTGCCAGGAAAAGCATTACTCGCCTGATTCGCTGGCATTGGGATTTCCAGCAGTTTCACGGGCTTGACGACCTCTTCGGTTATTTCTGAATTAGCTTGGTTACATCCGGCTAGGATGCTTCCCAGCAATGCTATTGTTGCCACCCTGACAAACGGGGTGAACGAAATGGATGTTCCTTTCACGGGCGTTTCTCTCTGAGATTTATATTACACACCTGTGCAGTATATGTTGAACTTGGTTGAGATCAAGTATATTTTACAGATGGACAATAAATGTATTTTGTGAGCACACAGATGACGCCCCCGCGGTTTTTTGGTTAAAATAGCGTGGGCTATGAAACAGATAGAACCATGACCGAGAGAAAACAGGGCCGCCGCAGCGCACAGGCCGCCGAAGAAACCAAGCTGCTGATCATCAAAACTGCCGCGGAAATGTTCTGCGAATTGGGGTACGAAAGGGTATCGCTGAGAAATATCAGCGAACGCGCTGGGGTATCTCACAGCTTGATCCGCCACCATTTCGGCAGCAAGGAAAAGATCTGGCAAAGTATCAGTGACAACCTGCACGTCTATTTCTTGAGTTATATGTACAAGTTGCTGGAAGAAATTCCTTCCGAGCTGCCGAGCAATGTCATCCTCTATCGCTTTGTCACCATGCTATTAGCCCAGCAACTTGCCCACCCGATGCCTATCCAGCTGATTGCCGATGGGGTCAGGCAGGGCGATGTATTAATGGATTACTTCTTCGATAACAACGGCGAGCTTGAAAAGTTCGTCAACCAACTGGTCGTTAACTGCAACAGTGATTTCCCGCTGAAACCGATCAACATTTGGGAAATGAAATGGCAAATGATGATGTATGCCCATGGTGCCGCCAGCATGAAGCCATTTATATTGGACACATGGGAAAACGCCAGTGAAGAACAATGTTTACTGAACCATTGGCAGCTGTTTAACCAAACCATGGCAAACCAGCTCAATATCTCCCCCGAACAAATGCTGCAGCCAGAACAGCTGTCGGACATCCTTATCGAGCTGCCGTGTGAATGGGGCTGCGACAAAGAAGAAAAAGACTCACAAGAAGCGAAATAGCAACGTCCGTCTCGATTGGAAAAGACAATACAAAAAAGGCCAATACCCATCGGTATTGACCTTTTTCTTTTAGTGTTAGGGCTTTACATCCAAACCTCTTCGGTTGCTTAGGGTGTTGCAACTACCGGCAGTACCGCCTCGGTCCCAGCCTGAGCGATCTTGTCTGCCGGTTCAAGCCATGCCATCAGCAGCTTGTAGCCAAGTGCCAATACCACGGCACCAACGAATAGACCAACAATACCAGACATCATCATGCCGCCCAGCGCGCCCAGCAGTATCACCAACATCGGGATATCAACGCCACGCCCCATCAACATTGGCTTCAATACGGTATCACTGGCGCTAACCAGAACGCCCCACACGCTAAAGATAACGGCAACGGTCGGTGTATCAACCGCAAACAGGTATGCCATCACCGGGCCCAATATCAAAATCGGTGGCAGTTGGATAATGGCCAAAACCAGTACCGCTAGCATCCACAGTCCGGCTGCCGGCACACCGGCAATCCCCATGCCCAATCCAGCCAGTACTGCCTGGATAACGGCCACACCGATAACGCCATGAACCACACTGCGTACGGTTGCAATCGACAGCCCGACATAGTCTTCACCTTTATCGCCCAGCAGGCGAACAGCCACTTTGCCGGCCATCGTCTTGCAGCGGGCAGCATTGCTCATCACCACACCTGAAATCAGAATGGCAATAATGAACTGAACCACGCTGCCGCCCAGACTTCCGATAGCAGATAACCCGCTTGACACCAGCGCTTTAACTTGAGGTGCATAGGTATTCAGCGCACTTGCCAAGTTGGTGGCAGCAAGGCTCCACGCTTTGTACAACGGCTCACCCACCACTGGCAGCACGGCCACCGATGCATCTGGCTGTGGGATCACCAAAGTCCCAGCAGAGAGCGCGGTCGCAACATCTTGGCTGGTGCTTACCACCGCCCCGGAGAACCATATCGTTGGCACCAGCAGTGCCGCAAGGGCGACCAGGGTAACCAACATACAGCCCTTTCCAAGGGAGAGCGAACAGCGCCGTTGCAGCGCCTTGACCAAAGGCATCAGCGCAATGGCGATGATTGCCCCCCAGACAATAGGGAGCAAAAATGGCTGTAGGATCTGATAGCAAAAGTACACAACCAGCAGCAGCAACATGGACTTAATCACAGTATCCAACGTGTTTTTTTCTGGAAGTGTTACTAAGGATTGTTGAGCATTCAAAATCAACCTCACTAATGACTTTCTTACGGCTGAAAGGCCCCAGCCCAATCTGCTCAAATAATAACCACTCGCTTATCAGAAGACTTACCTTTTTACGACAGGCGCCCAATTTCCTCCCCCGCACCAGAATTGTTCATTAATCCACCAATTAGATTTTTAACTCTAATTAGGCCGCATATAATTCCTCTTGCATTCCTTCGGGATGTTAGTACCCATTACGTGAAATTAGCGTCCGCCCTTGGTACAAAGGTCTCTTTCCCTCCTACCATCACTAACCAACGAATTGAAGAGACCTTTTTTTCCCCTCATGCTCCATGCTCCATGCTCCATGCTCCATGCTCCATGCTCCATGCTCCATGCTCCATGCTCCATGCAATTGTTTTCATCGGCATTAGGCTCAACCCACTAGTCAAAGCAGGTTCGGCTGAATATATTTCGCCATCCAGTTCACACTTTTAAGCCAAAGCTTGATCTTGACCTCAAATGCAGCATTTTTTTGCCCATAAGTGCAACATTATGAATATTCATCGCTTCACTCTTCTATGCATACCAGTAACCGGTAACTCAGGCTTGGCCAATTATCATAGGCATATTTTGCTGCCACTTAGTCAATCCCCGTTGATATGCAAAACGTGCATAATGACGCAAGCTATCCGGTCGTGATGGCCATCACAATAGCCCCGTAATCAAAACCTATACCCTCTTAACATCCCACGGGATAACAACAAAACAAGATACGATCACACACCATGAGGGATTACAATGAACACCCACAAACTTCGCCCGATAGCCCTTGCCATCATCACACTAACCGCTTTGGCGGGCTGCAACGATGAAACTACCTACATCGAGCAACCGAAACAAAACCAAGACCCAGCAAGGCAGATGCGCAGCGTCTTTGCCGACTACCAAAGCGCTATTCATACCCTGGACAATACCGAGTTTGGGCAAGTCACCGATCAGATGGCCAGCTCACGCCAAGCCGTCGACCGAATGTATTTGGACAAGCTGGAAAATATCGATCGCAGCGCCTTATCCGACGAAGACAAAATTTATTACGACACTTTCCAGTTTGACCGCAACATTGCTATTCGTGGTGCTTCACTACCCAACCCGAGATTCGGGAATTTCGACATCCCGATCACCCACTTCTACAACTACATCGATTGGAATGCCTCAGTGGCCGGCGCGAAACAGGAAACACCTGATGACTACCAGAGCCATATCCAGGTGATCCGTGAATTCACCGCCTGGACGAACAACCTGCATTCACAATACGCGATGGGGATCGTCGACAAGGCACGCTTGCCTAAAGTCCTGACCAACCGGCTAGTTGAAAGTACCGAAAAAGCCCTTGCTGTCGGCACGGCCCCTTATGGGCTGCTGAGCCAGGGACTGGAAGATATTGAACAACACCGCGATCAATACGAGGATGCCTTTGTTACCGAATACCAAAAGGCGGTAGCAGATGCGACCAATGCGGTCAGCGGCTTGATTGATTTCCTCAAGGTCGATTACCTCGATGGCGCCAGAGGAGCGGGCACAGCTGAAGACACCAATATCGGCTGGGGGGATTTACCGAATGGCCAGGCCTGGTACCAATGGCAGCTAGACCGCAACAGTACTACTGGCAAACCGGCAATGGAGCTAAGCCAGCTTGGGGAAGATCTTGTTGCCGACGCCAAAGCGGAGATGATCCGGGTAGCCGAGCTTATCGTCGACAAACGGGGGGCCACGCCAAAAGCCAATTGGCGTGAGGAAAACGGTACTATCAGCCTCAGAACCTTCAAGCTCCTCGATGGTAACGGCGATATCGATCTCAACGAGTTTTTCGATTACCTCAACAGCGAACAGTTCTTCTACGGCAGAGATGGCAGAGATATTTCGGGCACCGATTATGCGACTTTGTGTGAGGCCGCATCGTCCCCAAGCGCCTGCGAAGCCGCCCTGATCGACTACAATACATTCAAAACCGACGCCAATGATGTCGTCGCCAAGTACTTCAAGCCAATAAAAACCGATTACACCATAGTGCCGGTTCCGGCCAACCGCGAGGAATATGACGGGGTGGGCTCATACGGCAACAATGAGTTCAACCTCAACACCAACCCGGATTACAGCCTGCAGAAGTGGAATGTCTCGACCTTATTGCTGCATGAAGCCGCACCGGGCCACCATTTCCAAAACGCCTACTCCATCGAATACCCGCCGGCCGACAAACCCGACTACATCCAGAACGTCTGGTACACCGCTTACGCGGAGGGCTGGGCACTGTACACCGAGTGGCTGGGCCTGGAGATGGGCATCTATGGCGAGCTGGACAACAGCGGCAAGCCCACCTTCGTCAATGCCACCGGGATGTGCAAACTCGACCTTGACTACCAGACGTTCCAGGGTGGGATCTATACCGATGCTGAAGAGTGCAATGCCCTGCAGTACTTCGGCAGCCTGAACGAAGCCCAACTGCGCAACATGCGCCTGGCCGTGGATACCGGTATCCATGCAAAAGGCTGGAGTATCAAACAAGCTCAGGAGTATATGGATTCGAACTCGGCCCTGGGTAACGGTGATATCGAGTCAGAAAGTTACCGCTACGCCGCCTACGTCGGGCAGGCAGTTTCCTACAAATCGGGCTACTTGGTCATCAAAGAGATGCTGGCAAAAGCACAGACGGAACTGGGCGGTCAATTTGAGTGGGCGTCATTCCATGACCAGTTGCTGAAATACGGCGATCAACCGATGGAAGTGGTCGAGACCAGCATCGAAAACTGGATCAAAACTCAGTAATAACAGAAAGCAAACTGTTGCCTGTTCGCTTGCGGGCGGGCAGCAAGAAAAGTAAGAGAGAAAAGAAAAAAATGGGTAAGCACCAAGTTAAAGCAAAAGGTTGGCTGGCCAAGTGGCTTACTCAAGGAACGGTGAACAATAACTATTTACCAGTAACTTACCCGAACGATTATTTGTAGTGATGTTAAACCTTACAGGTACGAAGCATGCAACCTGAATTTAACGAGGGCTACTATACCCCGCGAGACACACAATAATGTGACATATATCAATCTAGCCCCGGTAAATTACGCCCGGGGAGAAGAGTGTGTAACAATATGCAAACAGCCGTAAATAAATACGATAAAGCATCAGTTTGTTTATATTTTAACTAGCTCGCCGCCTGTTTGATTCCCGCTCCCTACCGATATTGCCCTAACTCTAAAAATTCGTTACCGGTGCCTTAATTTCACTTCACTCCATGCCATACTGGCAGCCATGCCCTTTTGAATCGGCCAGGAATACAGATGTTAAGGATCGACAGCAAAGAACGCCCCCACTGGCGTGAGCTCGCCAAAGAATATGGATTCGGCTTCCACACCATGTACGGCGAGCCGTATTGGGACGAAACCGGCTACTACCAGTTCACCCTCAAGCAGATAGAGCAAGACCTTGAAGCGCCGACCGAGGAAATCCACCAGATGTGCCTGGAGGTTGTCGATGACGTGGTGGCCGACGAATACTGGCTGCAACGATTCCAGATACCGGAAACCATGTGGCAGCCAATCCTCGAGTCGTGGCGCAGCCGAGAGCCTTCGCTCTATTCCCGACTCGATTTTGCCTACGACGGCAACGGCTTTGCCAAGCTGTATGAGAATAATGCCGATACCCCAACCTCGCTCTATGAAACCGGCTTTTGGCAATGGCTGTGGCTGGAAGATATGGTCAACAGCGGGGCGATCCGCCGCGACGCCGATCAGTTCAACCTCCTGCAGGAATTGCTGATCGCCCGCTTCCAAACCCTTGCACGCCAGCAACCCGGGCAGACCCTGCACTTTTCCTGCTGCAAAGATACCGTCGAAGACAGGGGCACGGTGCAGTATATGCAAGACTGCGCCAAGGAAGCAGGCCTGTCGACCGCCTTCGTCTTTGTCGAAGATATCGGGATCAACGGCAAGAAAGAGTTTACAGACTTAGCCGATAAACCCATCCGCTGGATGTTCAAGCTCTATCCCTGGGAGTTCATGCTAAGAGAAGAATACGCCAAGCACTTGCCATCCAACCCGATCAACTGGCTGGAGCCGATGTGGAAATCAGTGCTCAGCAACAAAGCGCTACTGCCGATGCTTTGGCACAAATACAAAGGACACCCGAACTTGCTGCCGGCCTATTTTGCCGATGATCCAGGACTTAGCGAGCTCAAGGACTATGTCATCAAGCCGATATTTGCCCGCGAAGGTGCCAACATCACTATCGTCGAAAACGGCAGGCAGACCCTGAGGGTGGATGGCCCCTACGGCGATGAGGGAGTGATCTACCAGGCCTACCACCCGCTGCCGAAGTTCAACAATGCCTACACCTTGATCGGCAGTTGGCTGGTAGACGACCGGGCAGGAGGTATCTCCATCAGAGAGGATAGCTCACGCATCACCCAGGATATGTCACGCTATCTGCCGCATGTTATTTTGTAGGCCCATGCCGGGCGGGATCGCATTTAGCCCGTCAGCCCCCCGAGAGGGGAGCTATACTGAAGATTCAATATCTTGAAAAGCTTTGCATTACTTTGTTACACATTCAGCGCAGCGACAGCCTAAATAAGTATAACAACGAGCAAAGGACAAGATTCAATCTGCATCGGCTCCCCTATGGATAATCACAAGCAACTCTCGGTATTCATTACGCTTTCGCTCGCAGGGCACGCCCAAGCCGGCGTTGAGCAGCGCTATGCCGATTACGGTCCACTGAAAACCTATGCCCAGTCTCCCCTGCAGTCGAATGCACTGACTCCCTTGGTCAGAACCGGCTTCAGCCATGCGCCGGATACTGTTGAACTCTATGCCACCGGTACCATTGCCAGCGTGTGGGCCCACACCGAAGAGTACAGCGCAGATTACTACCAAAATGCGCTTTCGATTGGCGGGTTTTGGCAACTCAACGACCAATGGGCCTTGGAGCTCGACTACACCTGGCGCTTTGCCGCCAACAACCACCTCGACACCCTGACCAAAGCCTTCCATGACTGGTTCGGTATTGGGCAGAATGGCCGCGATGAAGTTGATGATCACTCCTTCGACATCTCGGTCCCGCAGTACGGAGTTGAAATCCACGACTTCGAAGGCGAAACCATCAGCAATGCGTTTTCCCTCTATACCAGCTACCAACTGCTTGAAAACAAGCATCACGGTCTGTCTCTTGGCGGATCGCTCTACTTCAACTACGTTGGCAGCGGGCCGTTCAAAACCAGCAATTTCGAACAAGCGCTGCAACTCAATTACAGCTACCGAACAGGCAAGCACAGCATCTATACCCTGCTGGGTTTATCCTACCGCCATCATGATGAGGTGTTGGCACAAATCAAATACAACAAATTCGCCTTTGCCACCGGGGTCAGTTACCAATACCAAATCAGCCCCAAACACCGCTTTATTACCGAAGTACATGTCTACGAGGGGGCCAGTGATGCGACGTCTGATCTCAGCGAGCCGTCCACCGAGTTTTTACTAGGCTATCGCTACCATACCAAGCGCGGCGCGATCGAGGTGTCGATGATCGAGAATGCCTTCAATATGGATAACAGTACCGATATTGCCTTTACCCTCGGCTACCGCCATCGAATGCAGTGATTCATAATTTACATTGTAAATTTTTCAGGCAACCTGCCGCATTATTGTTCCATTAGCATTAAGATACATAAAATAAAAAACACTGTATTGAAGAGAAGCGATTTTGCCCCTACCATAGCGGCCATCTTTCTTTGGCCAGCGAAAAACTAGAACTGTGAAAAAACCAGCCCTTCTTATCTGTACAGCTTTGCTCTCTGCCTGTTCGTATAATGCTGCGCCAGTTGTCGGCTCCCATGACAAAACCCAACTCGAGTACGAGCAAGACTTGGCGGAATGCCGCCAGAAGACCCAGGAAGTCGATAAAGGTGAGGCGGTCCGCACCAGTGCTGCCAATATGGCACTTATCGGTACCGCGGCAGGGGCGCTCGGTGGACTGCTCACCGATGATGTCGGGATGGGAGAGAGCATGGTATGGGGCCTGGCTCTTGGGGCCGGTACCGGGGCCGCGATAGGCTCGGTGAAAGCAACCCAGACCCAATCTCTGGTATTGCGCCGCTGCATGGAGCTCAAGGGTTACCAGATCCTCGATGCCGAAGTCGATGATTTAGCCAGTGTCGAGCCAGAGGCTGACGCTAAAGCGAATGAGCAACAACAGCTGGCTTCAAACTAAGCCATTGCCGGACCAAACACAATCCAGATTCGATTGAACACACGGAAATCGATTAAACCATAAATAGCTTCCTTGCCCCCCAGTAATGCGACCCCAGACTATTGGGTGGCTGTACTCGTAGATTGCTTTTTCACCCGCTGTTCGAACTGCTCGACCAAAAAGTCCACCAACACCCGCAGCCGCTTGGGCATCAATTTTCGCTGCGGATAAACCAAACTAACCGGTACCAGCGGCATATCCCATTGCGGCAATAACTGAATCAATTTGCCTGAGGCAAAATGCTCACGGCAGATAAACTCGGGCAGTACTGCAATACCTAGCCCATCCAGACAAGCCGAAAGGGAAGCGGTGATGGTATTGACCTTCAGGCGGTAGGGCAGATCGATACTCACCGCCCCACCATCGTGCATCAGGTGCCAGTTAGGAATTTTCACTGCTTTGTTGTGGACTTTAACCTGATGATGCGGCGGCTTGAGATCTGCCGGGCTTTCAATCATGCCATACTGCGCCAGGTAGTCAGGGCTGGCGGCCAGTACCCGGCGCGACTCAGTCAACTTCCGTGATACCAAGCTTGAATCGTCCAACTCCCCAACCTGAGCATAGAGGTCGATCCCCTCACCGATAATATCCACTTCGCGGTTGGTCATTTCAACATGCAGGGAGACATGCGGGTATTGTTTCAAAAAAGCATTAAGAAAGCCGCCCATCACCTGGTGCCCCAACTCGACCGGCATGACCACATACAACCGGCCGCGGATCAGATCTTGGTTGGCACTGACCTCAAGTTCTGCTTGCCCCATAATTTCGAGCATCTGCACACACGACTGGTAAAACGCTTCGCCTTCCGGTGTCAGGATCAAACTGCGGGTCGAGCGTGTGATCAAACGCACACCGAGATGTTCTTCCAGCTCAGCAACTTTCCGGCTGACCGTCGACTTGGTCATATCCAATACGTCAGCAGCTTGAGTAAAGCTACCACAATCAACAACTTGTGAAAAAATTGCTATCGAATTCAAATCCATCGCCATGTAGCCTTTAGTCAATTGGTTCGTTTTCTGCAACAGTGTTTCCTCTTTTTCTTATCTTATCAACCAATCGAGATCATTTACAATTTGAAACACTTTACGAAAGCCAATTCTTATAAGACACAGAGGGTAAAATGGCCGATCATCCCCAAGCGCCTGCAGCTGCCAATTCTAGCCAATCACAAACCGCTCCTGCGGCACTTCCCAAACGCAACAAGAAAAAAGCGCCATTAATCGCTACCTTGATCATGCTTTCGCTTGGTGCATTAGGCGCAGGCTATTGGTATGGCTACGGCCAATACTTCGAGTCGACCGACAATGCCTACCTACAAGGCGATATCACCAACATCAGCCCCAAAGTCGGGGGCTACATTACCGAGTCTTTCGTCTCTGATAACCAGCAGGTCAAAGCCGGCGATCTGTTGGCCAAAATCGATGACCGTGACTTTGAAGCGAAATTGGATCAAGCCAAGGCCAACTTAGCCGTTAGCCAGGCGGCTATCGACAACTTCCATGCCCAAGAGCAATTGCAGAAGACCCAGATCCGTCAGGTCGAGAGCCAAATTGCTTCAGCCAAAGCCGAATTCGAGCGAGCCAAGCAGCAAGTTGTACGCACCCGCAGCCTGCTCAAGCGAAATTACTCTTCACAGGACGAGCTCGACAGCATGACCTCACAACAGAAGGTGACTGCCGCCCAGCTCGAAGAAGCCAATGCCAGCTACCAAGGGGCCAAAGATCAGCTCGTGGTCATCGCCAGCCAAATCAAGCAGGCCGAGGCCGCGGTAACCGAAGCGCAGGCGCAACTGGAGCAAGCCGAGCTCAACCTGGCTTACACCAATATCTATGCCCCGATTGATGGCATCGTGGGTAAACGTAGCCTGCGGGTTGGCCTGTACGTTCAGCCGGGTATGCCGTTGATGAGCTTGGTACCAACCTCCGATGTATGGATCGAAGCCAACTTCAAGGAAACCCAGCTCAGCGGGATCCACAAGGGGCAAAACGTCACTGTTGAACTGGATGCCTTCCCGGACCAACCGCTGCAAGGCGTCGTCGATAGCTTCTCGCCGGCAACCGGTGCGAAATTCGCGCTATTACCGCCAGAGAATGCCACCGGCAACTTCACCAAAATTGTCCAGCGCGTACCGGTAAAAATTACCATTCCCGACCCACAAGGATTGCAAGGCCGCTTGATCCCCGGCTTGTCGGTTGTGGCAACGGTTGATACACGGGGCTAAGTCATGGGGGCCGATATCACAACAGCTCAACAGCAACAGGTTCATGCTGTTGAAAGCGAGGCGCTTCATGTGCCTCGCCGCCACTGGATCGCCCTGTTCGGCGGCCTGATTGGGGCATTCATGGCGATCCTGGATATCCAGATCACCAACTCCTCGCTCAAAGATATCCAGGGGGCACTGTCTGCTACCCTGGACGAGAGTTCGTGGATCTCCACGTCCTATCTTGTGGCGGAAATGATCGCCATCCCGCTCAGCGGCTGGCTATCGAATGCACTGGGCAAGCGCCGCTACCTGACATGGACCACGGCGATTTTCACCCTGTCATCCTTCCTGTGTTCGCTATCGTGGAACATGAGTTCGATGATTGTCTTCCGGGCCATGCAGGGGTTCAGCGGCGGTGCCCTGATCCCGCTGGCCTTCTCGCTGGTGATTCAACTGCTACCGATCCAAAAGCGGGCCATCGGGATGGCATTATTCGGTGTGACCGCTACCTTTGCCCCGTCAATTGGGCCGACATTCGGCGGCTGGCTGACCGAAAACCTGTCGTGGCACTACATTTTCTATATCAACATCCCGCCGGCGATCTTGGTGATTTCGATGATCCGCTATGGCTTGGATGACGAGCCGCTCAACCTTGGCACCTTGCTCAAGGCGGATTGGTTCGGGATTGTCACCATGGCCCTTGGGCTTGGCTGTTTGGAAGTGGTGTTGGAAGAGGGCAACCGCGAAGAGTGGTTCAGTTCGAACTTCATTGTCACGCTGGCGATTATCTCGGGCGTTAGCTTGGTGCATTTTGTTATCAACGAGCTGCAGCACGACAAGCCTCTGGTCAACCTGCGATTGCTGCGCGAGCGGCAGTTTGCTATGTCGTGCCTGGCCTACCTGATCCTCGGAATGGCACTGCTCGGTTCGATATATGTGTTGCCGCTGTACCTGACCCAGATCCAGCGCTACAACGCCATGGAGATCGGTGAAGTGCTGATGTGGATGGGTTTCCCACAGCTGTTGCTGTTTCCCATCGTGCCCAAGCTGGTCCAGTTCATCAAACCCAAGTACTTGGTGACATTCGGCTTTACCATGTTTGGCCTAAGCTGCTACGTCAACACCCACATGACGGTGGATTTCGGCGGCCAACAGCTGATCCTCTCCATGGTGCTGCGTGCTATCGGCAGTCCGTTCATCATGGTACCGCTGTCTCTGGTGGCGATGAAGCATATCAGCAAAGCCGACACGCCGGATGCCTCGACCCTGACCAATGTCATGCGCAACCTCGGCGGGGCATTCAGCATCGCGATTATCGCCACTCTGCTGGATAACAAAACCCGCGAGCACCTCGGGCATATCAAGGAATCACTGCCCAGTGTCAGTACCAATGGCTGGCAGCAGTTGTTGCAACAGAGTGATTTCTTTATCAAGGCAGGTAGTGATGCCGGCACCGCGATGCAGCAGGCCCAAGCCACACTGCTGTCGACCATGCAGCGTGATGCGGCAATTATGGCTTACAACGATGTGTTCCTGATGATGACCGCCTTCCTGGCATTTGCCGCGGTGCTGATCATGTGTATGGATGATTGAATTAAAGAGGGCTTATGGGAAACCCCATAAACCCTCTATTATCATTTGTTCTTTTTTCGCTGCCAGAACGACAGCCCGCCTACAACAGCCATCAAGACAAAGAACCACTGCCCCATGCCTGCAATTAACAGCCATGCCCCCGCAGCACAAATTATTCCGAAGAATAGTAATAAGGCTTTATCTTTAATTACATTTATCATTGTATGACAGCCCTATGGTAGTAACCCCGTTTCTGGTGAGAAGCCATAAACACTTCCCTATGGCGATGATAAAATAAGTGATCACCATTAAAATCGAGTTTGTGTTTTCGCTTGAAGGCAAGAATTTCAGACATACTCAAAGAACAAGTAACTGAACTGCTCGTCGCGACAGCCAAAGAACCGATAGCTGCCCCAATATAGAAAGAACCAGCAAGGGCCGCGATAAGTTTAAGTTTTTCAACTGCGACGGTGGCTCCAAGAATCTCACTAACGGTTGCCGTTGCTCCTAGTGCATTGTAAGACTCGATCATTGCAACTAGAGTGGCAGTGGTTGTCGTCGCCGTTTCAAAAAGCCCAGAAGGAACCGGAAGGCCGAGAGCCGTCATATTGGCATCGAATTTCTTCTTGAAATTACCATTGTATGTGCATTGAATCATTAATACATTCCCCCTTCATAAAGCTCGGATAATGAACTAATCGAAGAGGGCAAATCACAAAAAATAATGAAAATTTAGGAGCTTAATTTAATAAGCCCACTAACAGTTACATTTGGTCTCTTTTTTCTTCGAGCTGGTTCGCGACCTTACAATTAAGCAACTAACCAAACCATAAAATCAGAGACCGTGGTGATTCCACATTACTTAAGGCACTTCAAACCAAAAAAGCTTATTCATTAACTTTAAGTCAGCAACTGCTCACCCAACTTATCCACCACCTCGAGTATATGCAGTTGGCTCTCCCGGCTGTACAGCGAAATCCCATCAATCTGCTCTTCCAGATTCACATTGAGATGGCTAATTTGGCTCAGGGTCGAGCCGCGCAGGCTGATCGAGAATACCTTCATTCCTTTGCGCTTGGCATTGTGGGCCATGTCCACCACCGCGTTGGTTTCACCCGATTTGCTGATCAGTACCAAGATACCCGCACTGGCCATGGTGAGCTGGTGAATATCGGTGATCACCAGATGAGGAATATTGGCGAGAGACAAAAAGCGAGACAGGTAATTGACGCTGACAATCGACGCACCGCGGGAATAGAGATACACCACATTGGTGGCTTTAAGGCCGGATGCCAGCTTGGCAATCACTTCCTGATCTAGCCCTTCATCTTCCGATGACGAGCGCTGGCGGGCCAAGTCTGCCGCCAGCTTGTAGCGTAACTCAGTATAACTGGCATACCCCATCTTTTTGCACACCCGGTTGACCGAGGTCGTGGTGGTCAACGCCTTGGCGGCGATCTCCTTGGCCGAGATCTCGCCCAATTGCTTAGCGTGGCTAATAATAAACTCATAGATGATGCGTTCGGTCCCACGGAAGGTATTCATGTAATTTGCTGTCGTCACGTCGTCATTGGATGGGCGTATTTAATCGCGAACAACGGATGAAAATCCGTGAGTAAGCTCTCAAAAGTATCGTCATACGCACCTTGTACCAAGAAACCATAACGCTTGCCGATCGCCGCTTTTTATACTGTCTGCAGTTTAGAACAATGGATATGAAACCATGGCGAAGAAAAAACTGGTCGCAGTAACGGCTTGCCCTACAGGTATCGCCCATACGTTTATGGCGGCAAAGAAAATTCAGAGCTGGGCTGAAAAGCAAGGCTATGAAGTCAAAGTAGAAACGCAGGGCAGTGACGGGGTCAAAAACAAGCTGACCGCCCACGACATTGCCAGCGCTGATGCCGTTGTATTGGCTGTCGACGTGCCAATCATGGATATGGAACGTTTTGACAATGCCAACCCGTTGCAAGTACGTACCCAGGAGCTGATCAAGCATGTCGATGTCCTGCTGCCAGAAGCAATGAAACGCGAAAAAGACAAGTCCACTTCAGGCGCTGTTCTTCCGGTTCAGGAAAAGCGTTCTGCCTACCAAGTGTTTATCGGCCATATCATGACAGGTATCAGCTACATGCTGCCTGTGGTGGTACTCGGTGGCCTGCTAATGGCGGTCGCCAAAATCACCGGTGAATTTATTGATATCTCCGGTACCCCGGTCGAAACCCTAGATCGCCTTGGCTTCATGACCATCAAGTTCATGTACCCGATCTTCGCTGCCTACCTGGCCTATTCCATTGCCGGTAAGCCCGCTCTGGTCCCGGCCTTTATCGGTGGGGTAATGAGCGACGAAGTCTACAAACGCTTCTTCGGTATCGAGGTATGGGCACCATCAGGCTTCTTCGGCGCTATCGCCATTGGTTTCCTGATTGGTTATCTGGTTCGCTACCTCAACGACACTATCAAGGTGAAGTCCGAACTGACCACCTTGAAAACCATGTTGCTGGTACCACTTGTCAGTGGTGTCGTCATGGTGCTTACCATGGAATACGCTATCAACCCGTTCTTCGGCGCCGTTAACATGGCGATGGTCAAACTGTTCACCGAAGCCGGTGACGCTGGTCGCGGTATTTACTCGATGGTAATTGCTGCCGGTACCGCCTTTGACCTTGGTGGTCCAATCAACAAAGCGGCAGGCTCGGTTGCTCTTGGCCTTAACGGCATGGGTGAGAACTTCGACCTGGTTGCTCGCGAACTGGGTATCGTGATTCCGCCTATCGGTGTCGGCATCGCCGCCCTGCTAGACGGCAAGTTCCGCCCTCGCGTATTCAGCCGCGAAGAGCAAACTGTCGGTAAGACCTCGCTGATGCTCGGCCTTATCGGTATCTCGGAAGGGGCTATCCCGTTCATCCTGAAAAATCCGAAAATGATCCCGATTATGATCCTCGGCTCCATCATCGGTACCCAGCTGGCCGTCGTGCTCAATGTCTGGCAGAGCCTGCCATTGCCTGCGGTATGGGGTTGGTTCCTGTCCTCCGATCCGGTGAGCTATACCATCTCGGTTATTGTCGGCTCAAGCTTTATCGCTATCGCCCTGCTGCTTTGTACCAAGCCGCACCCTAAAAGTAGCCACTGACCGAAGCTGGCCCTTTGAACCCAATAAGGCCACCCCGGCCAACACAAGACAATGCGGGGCAGTAGATACTGCCCCTGTAATACTGAAATTCTAAAAGAAGAGAAGTCAGCATGGCTAAAGTGCATGTTATTCCCCACACCCACTGGGACCGTGAGTGGTACTTCACCCAGCAGGACAGCGATGTTCTTGCAACCTACAACTTCACCAAGGTGATCGAGACACTGGAAAGCCAGTCGAGCTATAGCTGCTACCACCTTGATGGACAATCAGCCATTGTTGAAGATTACCTCAAAGTGATGCCGCACATGCGCGAGCGCATGGCGAAACTGGTCAGCGACAAGCGGTTGTTTATCGGCCCTTGGTACACCCAAACCGATACCTTCAACGTTGCCGGCGAATCTATCATCCGCAACCTCAAATACGGCATGCATGTCGCCGAACAGCTAGGCCACAGCATGACGGTCGGCTATCTGCCGGATACCTTCGGTCACAATGCCCAGATGCCTACCCTATTCAAAGGCTGTGGGATCGACAATATCATCTTCTGGCGCGGTATCGACTACGACCAGCAGGTCGAGCGTTCCAACTTCTTCTGGCAGTCACCGGGCGGCGACAACATCCTTGCCTACAACCTGGTCCACGGCTACGGCGCGGCGAAAAATATCGTGGCCGAGCCTGCCCACCTCGACAACAAAATCTTCCCGATGGTCGAGAAAATCAAGGCCCTTGCCGGCCTCGACGAAGTGCTGATCCCATCCGGTGGCGATCAGGTCAATATCGACCCTAACTTGCCGGAGACCCTAGCCAAGGCCACCGAGCGCAGCACGGCCGGTGACACCTATGTGATTTCGTCGATGGAAGACTATGTCGATTACCTGCGCCAAAACAGCAGTGATTTCGACACCTACCAAGGTGAGTTCAAGATCCCACGCTATACCCGCATCCACAAAACCATTGGCTCAGTGCGCTACGACATCAAGAAACTCAACTTCGACATCGAGCAGTTCCTGCTGAAAAAGCTCGAGTTGGTCACCGCGATTGCCAAGGCGCACGGTATTACCGTACATACCGAGCTCATTGATATCGCTTGGAAAAAAATCATCGAATGTCATGCCCACGATAGCATGGGCGGCTGCAACAGCGATGCCACCAACGCCGATATAATGCACCGCCTCAAACAAGCCGAGGAGATCTGCCACGGCCTGTACAACCTGATTGTCAAAGACATTGCCAGCCAGGTATGCGATGAGGGTGAAGTCATGGTGTTCAACAACCGTATCAAACCGTATTCCGGTATTGTCGATATCGTGGTGTTCAGCACCTTGGCTGATATTACACTGGAGCACAACGGCCAAGCGGTAACCACTGAGCTGGTCAAGCGCGACACACTCGATGGCGGCAAGGTTATCGAAGTCACCAAAGACGGCGAAAAAGAAGTCCCTGTCCCGCCGTATTACCGTTTCGAGCTCAAAGCCAAGCTCAATGATATCCCGGCGCTTGGTTACCAAACCTTTCAGGTCTGCGAGGCTGGCTCGATGGCCAAGGCACAAAACGGCACCTCGGCCCAGATAGAAAATGACCGGTTGCATCTTTCTTTAGGAAACGGCGAACTGGTGCTAACCGACAAGCAAAGTGGCCGAACTATTTCCAACCTCATTCAGTTTGAAAACCAAGCGGATGATGGTGATTCCTATGATTTCTCACCGCTGGAAGGTGATACCCCGCTTTACTCCCAGCCACTGTCTCTAATTGGCAGCCAGCGCGGTGAACTAATGCAGCAAATGACCCTGCAAAGTCGGATCTTAGTGCCACAAGATTTGGAAGACCGCCGTCAGGGGGATGCCAACAGCGAAATCGTGTTCAAGCTAACGTTTACCCTGCACCATGGCGAGCGCAACCTGCAGGTCGATATTGATACCATCAACCACGTCAAAGACCACCGGGTACGTGTATTGATCAACAGTGATATCAATACCGACAGCTCTGTCAGTACCCTGCCGTTTGCCACGATTGAGCGGCCAATTGCGCCGGTGCTGTTCGGCGCAGAGGAAAACTGGCGCGAGCGCTTCCGCGAGTGCCCGGTCGATATCGAGACCACCGAGGGTGCTGTCGCGATAGCAAATGACGCTGACGATAAGCAAACAGACAGGGCATTAATTATCAACGGCCGAGGGATCAAGGAATACCAAATCCTCAAAACCGACCAATACGATCGCATCGCCCTGACCCTGTTCAAGGCGGTCGGCTACCTTGGCAAAGATGAGCTATTGTGGCGTCCGGGCCGCGCATCGGGGATCAACAATACCGTGGTTCATACCCCAGATGCCCAGCTGCAGCAATCCATGCGCTTCAGCTTTGCCATCGCCATGGCCGAAAGTACATCGCACCAGGCGATCCGCGAGCTGGAAACCGAGTACCTCAACCAGCCGTTTAGCTACCAGCGCCAGCGCCTCAACAGCTTTGAAAACCGTCTCGAGCGCTTCCAGGTCCGCTTTGACGTTAAACCAATGAGCAAACAATTTAGCCTGCTCAATATCAAAGAAGAGCTGGAGCTGTCGAGCCTGTCGTACTCTTTCTACGAAAACAACGCGCTAGTCCTGCGCCTGTTCAACCCGACCGAACAAGCCATCACTTTGGATATGACCCAGTTCGACAACTATGCCGATGTCGCTATTGTCAACTACCGCGAGCAACTGATCGCCGGAGCCGAGCCGGTGGTTGCCCCGAACAATACCATCGACCTGCGTTTGCGCTGTACGGCTGCAACACCGTCTGATAAGGAAAATTGCTAATGTTTGCCCAAGCTATTACCCACAAAGTGGCCGATATTTACGGCCAAGAACAGGCGCCGCAGATCACCGAAGCGATCCTGGCGCTCATCGACAAATGGCAGGGCAAGGCACCGGCCTACCCGGCGTGGGTCGACCAGACCACAAGCTACCTGATCACCTATGGCGACAGCATCAGCGAAAACGGCAAGCCGACACTGGCGACCCTGAAAACCTTCGCCGATAAGTACCTCAAAGGGGCGATCAGCAATATCCATATCCTGCCGATGTTCCCGTATACCTCGGACGATGGCTTCAGTGTGGTTGACTACCGCAAGGTCGATCCCAACCTTGGCGATTGGGATGAACTCAATGCCCTGGCTGAGCACTTCAACCTGATGTACGACTGTGTGATCAACCATATCTCCAAGAGCAGTGATTGGTTCCAGGGCTACCTGGCAGGCGACGAGCGCTATCAAGATTACTTCGTCGAATCCGACCCAAGCCTGGATTACAGCAGTGTCACCCGGCCGCGCGCTTTGCCGCTGCTGACGCCGTTTACCAAGGCCAACGGCGAGACGGCCCACGTCTGGACCACCTTCTCAGACGACCAGATCGACATCAACTTCGCCAACCCACAGATCTTGCTGGAGAGTATCGATATCCTGCTGATGTATGCGGCCAACGGCGGCCGCTCTATCCGCCTCGATGCAATTGGCTTTATCTGGAAAGTTTTAGGCACCAGCTGTATCCACCTGCCGCAGGCCCACGACATCATCAAGCTGTGGCGCCTGGTACTGGATATTGCCGCCAGCGGTACCTTGCTGATCACCGAGACCAACGTTCCCCACCCGGAAAACGTGGCTTATTTCGGCAATGGCGATGAAGCCCATATGGTCTACCAGTTCCCGCTGCCGCCGCTGACCCTGCACGCCTTCCTCGCTGAAGACAGCTCGGTGTTGACCCAGTGGGCCGAAGGGCTGACCCGCGAGGCAATGGAGAACCTCAGCGCCGGACGCCAGACTACCTATTTCAACTTCCTTGCCAGCCACGATGGGATCGGAGTACGCCCGACCGAAGGGATCCTGACCGATGCCGACCGCCAGTTCATGTGCAGCGAAGTCGAGCGCAAGGGCGGCCGGGTCAACTACAAACACAATGGAGACGGCACCCAATCGCCGTATGAGCTCAATATCAATTACCTCAGTGCGATCACCGAGCCAAGCGACACCGACGGTGACAAAGCACGCAAGTTCCTTGCTGCGCAGTCACTGTTACTGTCATTTATCGGCGTTCCGGCTATCTACTACCACAGCTTCCTCGGCAGTGAGAATGACATTGCGGGCATGGAAACATCCGGCATCAACCGCCGAATCAACCGTGAAAAGTTCAGTCTCGATGAACTGGAAAACGAGCTGAATAGCCATGGCTCATTGCGCCAGCAGGTATACGGTGAAATGATCAAGTTGCTCAACCTTCGCCAGCAACACAGCGCGTTTTCACCGCTTTCCAAGCAAACCGTGTTAAACCTAGGCAAAGGTGTGTTTGGTTTGATCCGTGGTGAAGGTGAAACACGCATTACCTACATCCTTAACCTGACCAGCCAACCGCAGCAAGTCGCCTTGGCACAAGGCGGGACAGATTTGATCAGCGGTGAGACCTTCGCACCACAGTCAACATTAGCGCCATACCAGTTTATCTGGTTAGCGCCAAACTCAAATCAGCAGCATGAACAATAAGGAGTACGACCATGAAACTGGCCCAATTAACCTCACCTGATCTGATCATGCTCGATGCCGTATTCGATGACCGCATCACCGCCATCGAAACCCTGACCGATAAAATCGATCAGGCCGGAAAGCTGACCGACCGCCAGATGTTCCTCGATGCGGTACTCAAGCGCGAGGAGGAAGGACCGACGGCCCTAGGCGAGTACCTCGCAGTGCCGCACGGTAAGTCCGAAGCGGTTACCGAACCGGTGTTTGCCTGCGCCTTTGTCAAAGATGAATTGCAATGGCAGGGCCTTGATGGCGACGAGCCGGTCAATATGATTTTCCTGCTGGCTATTCCGCCTGCAGAAGCTGGCTCCACCCACATGGAAGTGCTCACCACCCTGACCTCGTCGCTGGTTGATGACGATTTTAGGGATCAGCTATTGGCCGCACGCACCCAAGCTGAGGTGATGGCGCTATTTGGCGCGGATGAACAAGCGGCGCAAACGGGCACTGAGCCAGCGCCCAATACCGCCGCAAACGCCGAGCCGATAGCTGCTGCTGCAATGCAAGAGCCGCCCAAGGAACAGCCGCACAACAGCAAAGCCTACCCGCTGGTCTTGCTGGTTGGCTGCGCCATCGTGTTTCTGCTGTTTGCAATGATGTAAGTTCGTTCAGCCCACTCTCCCGAGCAAAGCTTCAACCGATAAACAGGCCCTTCACCGGGCCTGTTATATTTCACATCATCACAACCAAATCATCAGCACCGCCCTCTTGCCTATTGCCGCTTTTCCTGTCGCCCTATAAGCTTTACGGAGAAACAGTGAAAAGGACTCGTACCATGGAAACGCTCACCATCGCCCAGCTCGGCAACCCTATCTTGCGCGAGCATGCATCGCTGATTTCGGCCACCCAATATCAGGAGTTCGCCCCCTTCTTCAATGCGCTACAGCAAAAGATGCTGGAGCATAATGGCGTGGGTATCGCCGCGCCGCAGGTCAGCGAGTCTATCCGTGCTTTCATCGTGGCATCCCGCCCCAACCCACGCTATCCCGACGCACCGATGATGGAGCCGACCTTGATGCTCAACCCGGAAATTACCTGGGCCAGCGAGAATATGGAAAAAGACTGGGAAGGCTGCCTGAGCATTCCGGGGATCCGCGCACTGGTCAGCCGCCATTCCCATATCGAGGTGCGTTACGACACCCTTGAAGGCAAGGAAGTCAAAACTCAAATGGAAGGTTTCATTGCCCGAATTTTCCAGCATGAGTTGGACCATCTCAATGGCCTGGTTTTCCTCGACAGGGCTGATAAAGCCGATTACTACACCGAGGCCGAGTACCTAAAACTCATGACCAAAAGCGAGTAACAAAATGCCCGAACCATTATCGCAATGGCTCGGGCATTCTGGTTTAGCTCGATGGTTAATCAGTCTACTTAAAAGCGACCAAAGGCATCGTCAGCCCTGTCTTCCAGACCTCCGAATGGCCCTGAAGAACCATCATCACCATGATCCAACCGGCTTTCATTGATGATATGCAGACGGTAGCGAGCCGGTGCTTGTACCGAACTACCATCACTTAACGTTTTCAGGTACGCCACCAAGTCAGCCTCGTCTTGCGGTGAAAGCCCCAACCCGCCGACAACGAACGGAGGCGGGCGATTGACATCAAACTCCGGCTCTGGCCAACAATTATTGACAATCGCCTGTTCGGCGGTCTCAATGTGAGGGGCGCAGGTCGGTTTCACCCTGGCGGTATTGTAAAAGTGGATCAACTGCTCGAGGCTCTTGAACCAACCATTGTGGGTATAAGCTTTCACAAAGCCAGAGTGCGGACGTTTATCCACATTACGCAAGGTGGGTACTTTGTGCTTACCCAAGTTTGTCCCAAAGGGTAATCCTAAGTTTGGCGCAATCAGCTCAACCCCAATATCCGGCTCGGGATCATTGGGAATGTCATGGTTCCTCGGCACCCCGATATTAAAGAACTGATCGTTGGTATAGCGCTCGAATGGCCCTACCCCACCGGCATTGACCGGATCGCTTTGGTGACAGAAAACACAATTGCCTCTCACCGGCCCCACATTGTAGAAAATATCGTGGCCACGGTTCTCTTGCGCGGTAAAGTCATCCAGCGGGAATTGTCCATCTGCATCATTTCTCAATGCAATATCACGTTTGGAATCAAAGCGGTTATTATCTTTTGACATCTGCCAGGCAGAAAGCGCTATAGCAAAACGCGCGAACGTTTTATCTATCTGCCTTTTACCGCACCTCAATTCAGAGCCCCAGGCATATTTGTATAGCTGTTCACCCCAGATAGTCTCATCGCGAACCTGCTTACAAGCATCCTGTTTCGTCTCCAGCGCTTGCTCTACCGGGTTGATAAACGGACTGGCATGAGCCTGATCAGACAACGGACCGATATACTTACGGTACATATCCTCATATTCACTACCAACACCCGCAAAGGGATCAATATTATGGAAGGCTTCAATCAGGTTACCTTCAGCCCGTCCATTCCAGAAGGCGCCACCGCAGGCAACATCACCGAGGAACGGGACCGTGCACACTTTAAAATTGCCCAAACCGACGATATCTCCCGCATCGGTTCGAAACTGGACATATTGGTTTGTTGGTGGCCTTAAATTACCGACGCCTTCACCGTCGGAGCCAGTTACCGCAACATCCGTATTATTCGTCACCGAATCACCGTTAGTTCCTCCGGCCGAGCCCGCATGGCAGGTTGCGCATGACATATTTTGGTTCAGCGAAATATTCTCAAAGAAAAGCCGCTTACCCAACTCTTCCAAATACGTTAAATCATTGGCATAAACATTACCGGAAAAGGCACCGGCACTCATCATGCCGAAGAGCAGCGGGATAGATATCTTATCTACTCCCTTATTTTTAAACCTAGCCGTGTGAATACTCATCAATAAGCTCCAAATACTTATTTTTTATAATTAAAAGCTACTGACTTTAATATCAAGTCAGTTCCATTAAATTTGAAATGAAAAGCCTGAGTTATGGACATCAATAAGTTTGAATATCTCCTCACAACAATATAATTAGTTAACCCACACAAAGTGTAAGTAATTTTCTGCTAGATTTATTTCTCAACAACAATAATTAAAGAGTAAAACAACCACACGAATAAACCATAACCAAGAATGTTCTCAAATTCTCATAGGAACTTTTAAGATTATTAGAATTGATTAATGATACCTAGCCGTATTGCCCAAGAATGAAAACTATAATTATTTCTACCTTACAGTTGATAAATAATAATCAAGACAAAACAATAATAATTATCGTTAGAATCAAGTTTAGGACATTCGTCTTGGCAACCAGCCTATACTTATACCCATACGCTAGATTCCTAACCAAGGAAAGCGGCCTTTGACAGTTTTATTAACCAACAAGGAAGGTTGCCATGAAATACCATATCCATACATTCCGGAGTGCCCTTGCCACCATTATCGAAACCCAGTCCTTCCGCTACTGTGAACTTCCTCGCTGGCAGGAACTCAATGCCTTTCCTTATGGCTCCTGTGATTTGGCCAACAACATGCTGGCAATGTATTTAAGAGAGCATGGTTATAACCCCAAGATGATTTGGTGCCGCAATGATCTGGCCGACTACCCTGAAATCCTCAGTCATGTCTGGGTCGAGGTAGATAATAAATTTGTTGATATCACCATTAATCAATTCCCCCGACTTATTCGAGAACGGGTACATATCGCAAATAAATATGAGGTTGGTATTTTAAATGAAATTTATTTTCATTGCCGGGAAAATGGTCAATTTGAAGAGCGAGAAGTTGATCTGCGTAATCATGCAGGATGTGGCGATGCCATCTATCAAGCCGTAGCAGCCCTCGCCCGGAAACTGTCACTTATTCACACTAATAATGAATTGAAATAAAATCATCACACAAATATGGAAGCAAGCCATCACTTTGTGCACCGTCCTGCACAGGGATAAGGGAATTTTATTACTGGATCACAATATTCATTCCAGGGATGCAATATATTGCTGCCCACCTTGTGATGCAGATTAAACAAAAACAATGAAAAAGAACCTTATTGCCCTTGCCCTTAGTGGTCTATTGAGCCTTTCCTCGACGTCTATCCTGGCTGCAGATACCGCCCCACAGCAAAGTATCCAGGCCACTGTGGAATACAGCCAGTTTATTACCAAGCGCCAGGTTGTCGACCAACTGCTGGCCGATGCCGTTAGTGCCTTCAAGTCGCCAGCCCGTATTTCCCATGCCGGATTTACCGCCAAAATGCCTAGCAACATGGAGATTGTCACCAATCGCCTGCTTGAAGCGTACCAGCTAGAACCTTACCGTACCGACTTGCTGATCTCTGCTGCCAATGCCCAGATCTACAACAAGAACGTCGACCGGGCGATTGAGCTTTTCGAGCAAGTTTTGGCCGTCGCCCCGCAAGATGTCGATGCCCATGCCTACCTCGCGGTCTGGCAGCAGTTCAAAGGCAACAGTCAGGCTTCGCTTGAGCACATGAACGCCCTCAAATCGCTCAATGCCGGCCGGGCTGACGATATCCAGCGTATCTTTGATACCGTCAATCGTATTGTGGCAACACCGCTGAAAGAAAAACAAGATAAAGCCTACGAGGGCAATACGGCGATCATTACCCTGGGCTATGCTCTAAACCCGGACGGCAGCATGCACGATATTCTGGTCCAGCGCCTTGAAATGACCCTGGCAATGGCCAAGGCTGAACCGGACTCTTTAATCGTGCTCACCGGCGGCGTACCACGTAACCACAAAACCGAAGGCAAATTGATGGCCGATTGGTTGGTTGAGAAAGGTATTGCCCGCGAGCGTATTATCGAAGACAACTACGCCCGCAGTACGGTAGAAAATGCACTATACAGCAGTTATGCCCTGGCCCGTCACGATATCGATCATGCAACGATCATCAGCTCGGCAAGCCACGTGCGCCGTGGTCAGGCTCTGTTCGAGATTGCCTCATGGCAAACCGGACCAAAAGGCATCACGTTCGATACCGTATCGGCCGCCGATAAACCATTGGATGAACTGAAGGTTCCTTCAGATGGTGAGCTACTGGGGATCTACCGCGATGCTCTGCGTACCTACGGCATGTGGAGCTACCGCTCATACCCGCTTGAGCAGCGCTAAGCCACTCGCTGAGCCATCATGCAGTAACCAAGGCAGCCAAATGGCTGCCTTTTTAATACGAGAAAAAGCCAGTCGACCGGAAGCATGATCAAGGCTTGGCCATCTGCTGCAACGCCTGCATATAAAAGCTCAGTGGCCCCACCATCATATCCACCTTGAGTGCATCGCCTGCCTGGCAGCTCATCGCCAAGGCATAACCGTGCAAATAGTCCGCCAGCATAGACAAGGCATTGTTACGCAGCTCTTCATCTAGCGATAAACCTGCTGTCGCCAAATCAAAACGCTCGGTGAACACCGTCGCCGGGCCATGGGCGGTCATCCCCAGTAAGGTTTCCAACAATCCCGGATATTGCGCCAGCAGGTTGAGGTAGCTCTCGCATAGCTTGGCCAGTTCATGTTGCCAGTCACCGGATAGCTTTGGAGTATAGATCTTTGCCACCAGCGAGACAGTCACCGCTTCCAGTAGCGCCTGCTTGTTGGTGAAATAGTAATAAATCGCCATCGGATCGACTTCTAGGCTGGCAGCCAGCTTGCGGATACTGGGGATCTTGCCGTCTTTTGCCATCAAAGTGTTAGCACATTCGATGATCCGTTCTTTGCTCAAAACCGGCGCTGATGTCGACGGCCGTCCCCGTTTTTTTCCCTTGACAGTCATTCTCAGATCTCTTTAAACTTCACGTTATTCTACATTGTAGAATATTATAACCGAAACCCTAACGGCTATCTAGGCCGCATCATTTTCAACCTCATACCAGGAGATCACCATGGCAAATATTGTCTACATCGCAACCAGTCTCGATGGCTACATCGCCGATAAGAACGGCAATTTGGATTGGCTCCACAGTATTCCTAACCCTGAGGGTAATGACTTTGGTTTTCATGACTTTATGAACCGGGTGGATGCGTTGGTGATGGGGCGAAATACCTTCGAGACAGTGTGTGCTTTTGACTGCGAGTGGCCATACAGCAAGCCGGTTTTTGTCATCAGCAACAGCCTAAAGACCATTCCCGAGGGCTACCAAGACAAAGCATTTTTGGTCAGCGGCGAGCTGAACAACATCCTGGCAGATCTCAATGCGAAGGGATTCAACGAACTGTACATCGATGGCGGGATCACCATTCAAAACTTCCTGGCCCAAGATCTGATCGACGAGATGATCATTACGACTTTTCCCCTTGTGCTGGGTGGAGGCAGCTCACTGTTTGGCGAATTACCTTCCCCACTCACGTTTGAGCTTAAGAGCAGCGAGATCCTGCTTAATGCCATGGTCAAAAGCCACTACCTGCGACAGCGTTAAGGCTAGCTTTACAAAACAGTTGGGCGTGGCCATGGACCCACGCTCAGCTACTATTCTTCCCCCCCCCTCAAACCCCACTACAAATCAGATCCTTATCGATATTTGCTGGGTTAACCCCCGCATAACTGACATTACATTTAAATGATGGTCGGTAATATCACTCTTAGAAAGGGCTGTTGCTAAGAATAGCCCAACAGATTAGTTCCTACAGAGTGAAACATAAGAAGGTGAATTCCATGAAACAGCGCCTACTAACCAGCCTTATGACAGCTAGCCTGATTGCCGGGCTAGGTACAGCACATGCCGCCGTAATGGACGGATTTCCAGCTTCAGGCGAGACCCAGGTCACCGCCAGTAACTGGACGCTGCCCACCTACAACCAATGGGCATTTCGTAATGTCGGCATCCACCCGTCGGTCATGGTGCCACGCGATGGCGAGACGGTGTCTATCCCTTACAACATGAATGAAACCCTCGAGCAAGCCAGCTTTGAATACCAAGGTGAAAAGGTCACCCTGTTAGAAGCGCTGGCAACTGATCACACTGATGGGTATCTGGTGATCAAAGACGGCCAGATTGTCTACGAGCGCTACTTCGGTGAATTCGGGCCGCGAGATCACCACCTGTGGGCATCCAGCACCAAGTCATTAATCGGGATGGCGGCAGGGATCCTAGCCGAGCAAGGCCAACTGGATACCGAGAAGAAAGTGTCTGCTTACATCCCCGAGCTGAAAAACAGCGCCTTTGCCGAGCGTACCGTTCGCGACGTGCTCAATATGATCACCGCGCTCGATTACAGCGAGGATTACGTCAACATGGAGCCGGGCGCAACCAGCACCGAGTACTTTCGTCGCCTGGGCTTTATTCCCGCTTATGATCTGATGGCGCTCAACCCGGCCAAAGACGATACCCCAAGGGGGATCCAGGCATTCCTGCCGAGTATCGTGCAAAACCCAGAGCTACCCCCGCGCCACAAATTCGAGTACCACTCACCGAATGTCGATGTCATCGGCTGGATCATCGAGCGCCAGAGCGGCCAGCCGTTGCAGACCTATATTGCAGAGAATATCTGGGGCAAGCTTGGTACCGAGCACGATGCCTTCTTCATCACCGATATCGCCTACACGCCGGTGGCGACAGGCGGCTTCAACACCACGTTGCGTGACTTTGCCCGCTTCGGCATGGCCATGGCCAACAACGGCCAGTACAACGGCGAGCAGCTCTTCCCGGAGAAATGGGTCAAGGACACCTTTACCCTGAGCGAAGAAGAGCGCCAGCATGTCCGCAAAAGTCAGTACAAAGATACCGGACATGTTACTTACGACGACAAGCTAACCGGTTACAAGAACTTCTGGTGGATCCATGATGAGGAAAAAGGTATCGCCACCGCCCGTGGCGTGTTTGGCCAAACCCTGTACGTCAACCAAGACAAAAACGTGGTGATAGCAACCTTCTCCAGCGCGCCGAGTGCCTCCAATGCCGCACGGGATAGCTACAAGCTGAAACTGGATATCACCCATCAGCTAGCCGAGCAGCTGTAGCATTACCGAGATAATATAACCACTTCACCGCCTGCCCAGACCCGACCGGGGCCGGCGGTTTTTACGTTCACAATCCAATTTCAAAGCAAAACCTAAATCCCATAATCTCTGCTAGGCGCTTGAAAAACATGAGCTCTGGATTTAGCTTCAATAACAAACGCCTTCGCCGGAACTCGCTATGTTTACCCTCGAACAAATCTCAGCTTTCACCGCTGTTTACCAACACGGCTCATACAGTGCCGCCGCCAGGGTACTGGACAAGGACCGGACCACCGTCAGGGAGCATGTGATCAGCCTCGAGGATAACCTCGGGCTACCGCTGTTCACCATTGTCGGGCGCAGCGCCAGACCCACCGAGTTGGCCCACCGGTTATATCCGCGGGCCGAAATTCTCGCCCGCCAGGCACAGGAGTTTACCCTGACCGCACTGGCGGCGTTTGATCAGACACTCACCACCCTCAACATCTATCACGACGTGCTGTTGCCGGCGAGTATGGTGATCCAGATAGAGCGCCAAGCCGCAGAGCATTTCCCGCAGCTCCAACTCAACTGGCTCCACCGTAACCGTGATGAAACCCTCAATGACTTGGTGTCGGGCGAAGCCCAGCTGGCCATCATGCCCCACCGCAACAAGCTGATCCCGGAAAAACAAATTGGGTACCGCAGCCTCGGCATGCTGCCGCTATCTATTTATGTCGGCCAACACCACCCCTTGGCAACACAACCCGAGGTGGCGATAAAAGATCTCCAACTCAACAAGCAATACATCAGTGAAAACCATTTGCGGGCAGGGATCGACATGATGAAAATCTCGCCTCACCAGCACATCATCAGCAACAATGACGTGCTGATTGCACTGCTTAGGCACCAGGGGTGGGCGGTACTGTCGCGGATTTTTGCCGAAGAGTATGTCGAAAAGGGCGACTTGGTAGAACTGACTCTGACCGACGTCGTCAATGCCCACCGCCACGGGCTGACCCTGTATTATCCGACCCAGCTAGAAAGTGATACCACGATAGGCCAGTTCATCGACTGGTTCACCGATTATGCTCGGCAATATATGGGCTGATGCAAAACTAAGCATTAACGCTGGCAGGTTTACGATAAGCTTCAGGCGTGTCCGGCCCAAGCAGTAAACGCGGCCGTCAATAGATGGGCTACCTTGCCATGCTCTCCATTATTTCACCCGTTTTTTTCAGATGATATTCAAGATCCACTAAAGAGGAAAAGGTCCCATTTGCCACGGCAAAACGAGGATCATCAATACTGTCCGGTACAGCAAACGTCGTCATACCTGCCGCTAAGCCTGCAATCATACCTGTCACGCTGTCTTCAATCACCACACACTGGTTAGCAGCAACATCCAATTTTTGAGCTGCTGTCAGATACACGGATGGATGGGGCTTGCCGTATTCTTCATTGTCTGCACTGCAAACCACCGTAAAATATTTGCGGATATTCAGGGTATCAAGCACCGCCTCAATTATCGGCCTGCTCGATGAGGTTGCCAGCGCAATTTTCACCCCGGCACCCTGCAGCGTTTGTAGTAGTGATACAACCCCTAACTTCGGCTCTCCATGCTGGCGAATAAGTGCAACAACGGCTTGCATGATACTAACCTGCAGTTCTTCCGATGGTATATCCAGGCTAAAGTGCTGACACCATATTTTGGCAATGTCATCCAATCGGCGGCCCATGGTCAGGCGAATACAATCCTCAGCCGTAGCTGTCACCCCGAAGCCGGCCAATACGTCCACCTGAGCTTGTCGCCAATAAGGTTCGGAGTCAATTAGCACCCCATCCATATCAAAGATGGCTGCGTTTTTTTGCATGGCACTTACCTACTAAATCATTTGATAAGGCATCCTAGAACGGTATCAAACGGCAATAAAGAGAAGAGTTCATGCCTATGGCTTTCCCCCTTTCTACCATCACAGAGTCTTTTTACCGCACCGCCTGCAAAATGGATTTCACTACCCAACCTTAGCAATTCCCTATATTATTTAGGGATACCTCCAAAAGATAATACAATATGACCACTAAAAACTTCGAACAGGCAGCCACCGAGCTGCTCAGCCGCCGCGTAGCCGGCACCAAAGCGCCTCGCCTTGACGAGCAGCAGCGACCAGCCAACGTCGATGACGCCCTGAAAATCCAATCTTCGATGATTGACCAACACACCGACAAAGTCGGTGGTTGGAAGTACTTACTACCGATTTCAGACGAGCAATTTGTAGTAGCCCCTATCTTTGCCGATACCATTCAAAAAGGAGCAGCTCAGCAAGGTAACAATTGTGCACTGTTCGCCGACAACAATGTCGTTCGCATCGAGCCAGAAATCGCCTTTATCCTGAACAAGGATCTACCAGCGAACCCTGAAGGTTACAGCGAAGCACAAATCAATGATGCAATTGGCCCATGCCACATGGCACTGGAGCTGATGCAGGCACGCTTTGCCGACGACAGCGGTGCCGAGTTCTTCGAGAAACTGGCAGACTGCCTGGTCAACCAAGGGATGTTTATCGGCCCAGAGATCGATCGTGAACAAGCATTCGCAGCAGCCAAGATTGATATCAGCGTGAGCCAAGGTGAGCAAGTACAAACGTTCGCGGGAGAGCACCCGAACTCGCTACCGCAGAACCCAGTGTACTGGCTAATCAACTACATGACCCGCCGTGGCATGCATTTCGCGGCAGGTGAAGCCATTATCACCGGTTCATACTGCGGGATTGTTGAAGTCGGGTTTGATAAACCAACGACCATCAAATACGACGGCATCGGTGAGTACCAGGTGACTTTCCAAGAGAAAGCATAAGACAAAATGCGGGAGCACTAGGCTCCCGCATATCTTGAAAGGTGCTGGCTGGTTTGACAGTAAGTATTAACTTACCTGAAGCTCACCCGCTTGTGACTTTACCAAGCGGTATTTCTTCAGGGTTACCGTGATCAGGCAGGTCACGACAGCACCGACGATCATACACATTACAGCGATAACCGGCTTGTTCATCGCACCCAACAGCGCCACAATCGGGCCACCGTGGGCAACGGTGTTGGTAATGCCGAACAGGAAGGCCATCACACAGGCCACCATACTACCAATGACATTGGCTGGGATAACGGTCAGTGGGTCACGGACGGCAAACGGGATAGCTCCCTCACCGATACCGACAAAGCCCATCGCCCCTGCCGCCTTACCCGCTTCGATTTCAGTTTGGTCAAACAGCCCCATCTTGCGGCCGATAACAGTAGACATCCACATCGCCAACGGCGGGACCGGGAAGGCACAAGCCAAGGCACCCATAAATTGGGTCTGGCCACTAGCAATCATGCCGACACCGAACAAGAAAGCCACCTTGTTGACCGGGCCCCCCATATCAAAGCCGGACATCGCACCGAGGATCATTCCTAAGATAATGATGTTACCGCCGCTCATGTTCACCAGCATGGCATTCATCGAGTCGATCATTCCCGCCACCGGCGCACCGATAAGGGTAATGAAAATCACCGCGATGAAGAATGTCCCGGATAATGGCGCAATAATAATCGGCACCAGCGGCTGCATCACTTTTGGGTAATTCAGGCTAGTGACCCAGCGGATGAAATACCCCACCAGCAAGCCGGCAATAATGGCACCAATAAAGCCTGTACCCACTTCCGAACCATAGAACGAGCCGTTGTTGGCAATCCAGCCGCCAATAAGGCCCGGGGCCAAGGCAGGGCGATCACCCACGGCATAGGCAATGTAGCCGGCACTGACAACAATTTCTGTCTCGGCGCGGGAGATCGGCCGCCGTGCCGGCGAAGCACTGCTAGAGCGTATCCGCGGCAATACCGACCCCCAAAAGCGGATCATCATCCCGCCGAAACTAGTGATCCGCCAGTCCTGCGGCAGCACGGCTCCCAAAGACAACGGCTAGGGCACGATTCCCGGAACGATGATCAAGTAACGATCCATATATCACCTTGATCATCGTTCCAGTTTTTTTGACCGAATCCACCCAAGATAGCCCTATTCAATGAACACCATCCGCCTTGGCATTATCCACCTTGGGAGCATGAGCTCAAGATGACCATCAGCTAATTCGGTTCAAATACAAAAAAGACCCCAACCATTGGCGATCAATGGTTGGGGCCGTTTCCCATTTATATTCCGTAAAACCTACTCGCAAAAAATTGCGCTGATTTCCGCCCTAACTCGCTACATTTACAGGCTAGATCGGCTGGGCTGGTACTCAGGGTAGTCGATGTAGCCCTTGTCATCACCTCCGTAGAGGGTCAAGCGAGCGTCGGCATCGAACTCGGTAAGCGGCCAGTCATTTTTGAAGCGCTGTACCAAATCCGGATTGGTGACATACGGCGTACCGAAGGCCACCAAGTCGGCATATTGCTTATCAAGCAGTTGCTGGGCTGTTTCCTTGGTCAGCTTGCCCGCTACCATAATAGGGTTCGGGTACACTTCTCGCACTTGCTGGCGGAATGACTCCGGCGCCTCGACATAGCGCGAAATGTTTTCCGAGAAGTGGACATAGGCCAGGTTCATCGGTGCCAGTTTTGCCAACGCTTTAAGCGTCAGCTCAATGATCTCCGGATCTTCTTCGGCATAGCCCTCAATCACGTGCGGTGACACCCGGATAGCGACCTTGTCACTGCCGATTTCTTTGGCAACCGCTTCAACTGTCTCGAGCATAAAGCGCATGCGGTTTTCCTGGCTACCACCATACTGATCTGTGCGCTGGTTACTTGCCATACGCATAAACTGGTCAATCAGGTAACCGTGGGCGGCGTGGATCTCAACACCATCAAAGCCCGCTTCCATCGCATTTTTGGCTGCCTGGACAAAATCAGCAATGGTGTCTTGGATATCCTGCTCGCCCAAAGCACGTGGCATACCGGTTTCCACCATACCAAAGCCGCCTTCAGGCAATGGGCCAAACACCTGATCGGGTTCTTTTACCGCCGATGCCGATACCGGTTGCTCACCGGCGATGGTTTCGTGGCTGCGGCGGCCTACATGCCAAAGCTGGATAAAAACTTTACTGCCAGCACTGTGTACAGCCTCAGTGACTTTTTTCCAACCGTCGATGTGGGCTTGGGTATAGATACCCGGCGTCATCGAATAACCACGGCCAACCGCAGAGATTGGCGCGCCTTCGGTGATAATCAAACCAGCATTGGCACGCTGCTTGTAGTAGGTTGCCATCATATCGTTTGGCACATCACCCGGCTGCGAGGTACGCGAACGGGTCATTGGCGCCATAGCAATACGGTTTTCGAACGACTGCTGGCCGTAATTAAATGATTCAAATAGCATTGTTTCTCTCCAGCTAAAACTTAAACACACTCTGGGCTGGTTTCAGCCTGGTAAGTTGGGTAATCGATCAAACCTTTTTCAGCCCCGCCAAACAGGGTCTCTGGGTCATGCGCGGCCAGTGGGTAACCGTTTTCAATCCGGGCAGGCAGATCCGGGTTGGCCACAAAGGGACGGCCAAAGCCAATCATGTCTGCCAAACCTTCGCCAATGGCTTGCCCGGCTTTGTCGCCATCGTAGCGGCCAGCGTAAATCAGTACGCCTTGGTAAGCTTCACGCAGCGCCTGCTTGAATGACTTAGGCGTATCTGGCGCGTCATCCCAGTCCACTTCGGCAATATGCAAGTACACAATATTGTGCTTGTTAAGCAGCGCTGCAGCGGCGGTATAGGTCTCTTGCGGGTTGGCATCAACGGTGCCGTTAAGCGTCGTCAAAGGTGCAAGGCGAACACCCACACGGTCAGCTCCAATAGCTTCAACCATGGCGGCAACCACTTCATCCAAAAAGCGCAGGCGGTTTTCCAGACAGCCACCATAGGCATCGGTGCGGCTATTGGCTTCTGAGTCGATAAATTGGTTGATCAGGTAACCGTTGGCAGCATGCAGCTCGATACCATCGAAGCCAGCTTTGATTGCATTGATGGCTGCCTGGCGGTACTGTCCGACAACGTCCTTGATTTCGCCGACAGTCATCTCTCGCGGCTCAACCACATCGACAAAACCCGGAGCATCGGTACCGTTGTCGATAAATACCCTGACGTTTTCTGCCTTGATCGCCGATGAAGAAATAGGCTGCTCGCCACCAATATTGTCAGGATGGGTCACACGGCCGACATGCCATAACTGGGCGAAGATAGCGCCACCTTTGGCATGGACTGCATCGGTAACTTTTTTCCAGCCAGCGATATGCTCCGGGGTATAGATACCCGGTGTCCAGGCATAGCCTTTGGCCATCGATGAAATCTGGGTCCCTTCAGAAACAATCAAGCCGGCACTGGCGCGCTGGGCGTAGTAGGTTGCCATCAAATCATTGGCCACATCGCCCGGTTGGCTGGCGCGTGAGCGTGTCATCGGAGGCATGACAATGCGATTTTTCAGGGTAAGGCGGCCGAGTGTCATCGGCTGGAATAGTGACTTGGTCATAACTGCTGCCCTCTACATTAGAATGGGGGCAGTCTACCAAGTGGTGAGCTTTTCATTGATAGCAAGAATGACAATTAACTTTTGTAGAAAATGAAATAATCAACACGGCCTATTTAAGCTGTACGATTGGCCACAAAGCGTTTCCTGAATTCGCCAGGGCTCAGCCCCATCACCTTGATAAACACCTTGCGGCATGCACCGACATCCTCATAACCGATCTGGCGGGCAATGGACTCGAAAGGTTCAGTGGTTGTTTCCAGCAGTTCGCAGGCCTTCTGTACCCGCAGGCGCTGGAGGTACTCGGTGGGTTTGAAACCGGTCGCTTTGACAAAACGCCGCAGCAAAGTGCGTTCGGTCAGGTTGGCCCTGCGCGCCAGACCTGCAATACTCTGGGTCTGGCTGTAACGTTTATTTAGCTCGTGCTGCAGCGCGACAATGGTTGTGTCCCCATGCAGGTAACTAGGGGCAAACTGCTGGTAATAGCGCTGTTCGCGGGCGCCGGTATCGACCACTAGCATTTTGCCCACCAACCGCATCAGTGCCGGCGAACCCAGCTGCGAGACGACCTCCAGCCCCAGGTCAAGCCACGACATCATCCCTCCGGCGGTGATCACATCGCCCTGGTTGACAAGGATCTTATCCGTCGCCATTTGTAACTCCGGGAACTGCTGGTGCAATGCCTGCGCCAGCCCCCAATGGGTTGTTACCGGCTTACCTGTCAGCAGTCCGGTTCGGGCCAAAATAAATGCCCCGGCGCAGGCGGATGCCAAAATACTGCCCTGTTGGTGCTGCTTACCCAGCCATTCAATTAACGCTTGTGGCGGCGTGAGGTAATCATCGCCAAGCTGGCTCGGCGGCAATATCACAACCGCATAGCCTGCGTCCTTGTTATCCGAGGGGGCCTGATCAGGCATGCTTGGCGTATCAAAGGCTACTACCTCAGCCTTGAAGGCCACATCTATCCCCTGCTCTATACTGGCATGATTTGCCATGGCAAATAGCTCCTCCAGACCGTATACCGCCGAGCGTAGGCTGTTGGGGTACTGAACGATGGCGATAGAAATAACATCAGAATTCATGGGGAAAGGCTCTTTGTCAGTTTTAACCTGTTTTATGTCATTTTAGTCACTGAGAAACACACAGATCAATCCCTATACTGGCTCCATATTCATTGTTTAACCCCTTGTTTAGACATCACAGTTCGCAACCGGAGTCCGACTATGTCAAAGAAAGCGCTACTTGTAATCGACCTACAGAATGACTATTTCCCAGGCGGTAAATTCCCGCTGTGGAATACCGAGCAAACCCTCGCCAATATCAAAACAGTTATTGCAAAAGCCAACCAGCAAAACATCCCGGTGATCCATATCCAGCACCTCGCTGATCCGGCAATGGGCCTGGCACCTTTTTTTAATGAAGGCACCCAAGGTGCCGAGATCCACCCGGAGATCCTGGCAGCAGCCCCACAAGGTGAAGTGGTGATCAAACATTTTGCCGATAGCTTCGAGCAGACCAACCTTGAGCAGGTACTGAGCTGCCAAGGTGTCGATGAGTTGCTGGTCTGCGGCATGATGACCCAGAACTGCGTGACCCACACCGCTATCTCCAAAGCCGCAGAGAAGTACAAAGTTTCAATGCTGATGGACTGCTGTACCACAGTCGATGAGATGATCCACAACATCGCCTTACATGCGGTCTCGACCCGAGTTGAGCTGGTGACCAGTGAGCAGATGTTATAAAGACTCAGGGCTCAGGGCTCAGGGCTTCGCACCTATGCCCGAGTCAACGGCTTGGATGACGATGAAAATGGCGCTCCCCTAAAAAAATGATTGAGGATGTTTTCAACCACTATCCGTTCTAGGTGTGGATTGGGTATAAGTCTACAACGCCAGCTGCGGCTGGATGAAATCAATGAAGGCCGAGATCCGCCTTGCAACCGAGGATGACTTATAAAATACGGCATTAACCTGCTCGCGGCCGGTATTGGCTAGCTTCTCCGATTCCAGCAAAGAGACCAAGCGCCCCTCCGCCAAATCTTTGTTGACCATAAAGCCCGACAGGCATGAGATACCATTGCCCGCCAGCACCAGCTGGCGGACGGTTTCGCCGTTGCTCGAGATCATTGAAGGCGTGATGCTATCCAACCCTTTGAGCGGCCAGCGATTGAGGATCTTGGCCCCGGCAAAACCGATCAAGTCATGCTGGCCAAGTTCATTGACCTGCTTGGGGATCCCGCGCTTGGCCAGGTATTCCGGCGCAGCAACGATATACAGCGGGCTCCTGCCGAGTGGCCGGGCATGCAAGGTGGAATCCTCCAGCTTGCCGATGCGGATCGCCACATCAGTGCGCTTTTCCAGCAAATCAACAAAGCCTTCATTGGACGTCAGCTCCAGCTCGATTTCCGGATATGCCTCCTTGAAAGGCTGGATCAACGGGATCAGCTGGTGGAACACAAACGGGCTGGCCGCATCGACCCTTAGCCTTCCTTTGGGCAACTCACCGCGCTGCATGATGTCTTCCTCGGCTTGCTGGATATGCTGCAAGCCCACCCTCACCGTCTCGATGAACTGCCGCCCTTCATCGGTCAGCTCTACCCTACGGGTAGTACGATTGAGAATAGACACACCGAGCTGTTTCTCGACCTTGCTCACCGCCCGGGAGACCCTTGCGACCTGGATATCCAGCGCCTCGGCCGCCGCAGAAAAGCCGCCGCTATCGACCACGGTCAGTAAAATTTCCAAATCATCAGAGCGCGTTAGCATGACCCCTTTCCTTCCAACATTTGTTATCACCTTCGCATTTTTTCATTTATAGCAAAAATCATTTGTAAAAGGTGCTGTTTTTGGAAATAGCGTTTTTTTGAATAATGCCTGCCAACAGAGAGAGTGCCGCGAAGGGTTAGCGATAAAGCTGAAAACCTTGAGACCTTAAAACCTTGAGACCTTAAACAAGGTCGTAGCGGCGGTTTGATTACATCAATAGAGAGAAAGACTATGCCTTTAGCACTATTGGCATTGACGCTAAGCGCCTTTGCTATCGGAACCACAGAATTCGTCATCGTGGGCTTGATCCCAACCATGGCAGCCGACCTCAATGTGTCACTACCTTCTGCCGGCCTGCTGGTGAGTTTATATGCCCTGGGTGTCGCCGTTGGCGCCCCGGTACTGACTGCCCTGACCGGCAAATGGAACCGCAAGGTGGTTCTGTTATCGGTCATGAGCCTGTTCGTTGCCGGTAACTTACTGGCATGGCAGGCCCCGGGTTATAACACCCTGGTCTTGGCACGTATCCTAACAGGCCTGGCCCACGGGGTGTTCTTCTCCATTGGCTCGACCATCGCCACCGGGCTGGTATCGAAAGAAAAAGCCGCCAGTGCCATAGCGATCATGTTTACCGGCCTGACGGTGGCCCTGGTAACCGGTGTCCCATTGGGTACCTATATCGGCCAGACTTTTGGCTGGCAGGCAACCTTCTTAATTGTTGCCCTGCTTGGCCTAATTGCCCTGATTGGCAGTGCATTATTGGTCCCTGGCAACCTCAAGCAGCCACCAGCGGCCAAGCTATCGTCGCAACTTAAAGTATTGACCCAGCCTCGCCTGCTGCTGGTATATGCCATCACAGCACTCGGCTATGGCAGTACTTTCACCGCCTTTACCTATTTGGCACCTATTTTGGAAGATGTGTCTGGTTTCAACGCCGGTGCCATTGGCCTGATCATGCTGGTATACGGGGTATCTGTGGCTATCGGTAATATCTGGGGCGGTAAAATGGCCGACAAGATGGGCCCAATCAAAGCCCTGACCATTATTTTCACCGGCCTAGCGGCAGTCTTACTGGTATTCAGTGTGACCGCGTACAACCCGATTGCTGCTGTCGCAACCATTTTGGTTTGGGGAGCATTTGCCTTCGGTAACGTACCGGGCCTGCAGGTTTACGTAGTCAAACTGGCAGAGAAAGTCAGCCCGGATGCAGTCGATGTCGCCTCTGGCCTTAACATCGCGGCCTTCAACATCGGTATTGCCTTGGGTTCATGGGGCGGTGGCCACATTGTCGCCCAAGCTGGCCTGATGCATACCCCTTGGGCCGGTGCTGCGATTGTGATTGTTGCCTTGCTGCTAACCCGCTTGAGTGGCCATCTGGATCGTAAAACGCTAAGCCGCGACGCTAAGCAAACCAACAAGGTGGTAGCGGATACCACGCAAGTGGTTTAACAATCACAGCTATACACCAGAAAGCCTGGCGGCCGCACCGTCGGGCTTTTTCTCGTTCTCGTTTTGCACGCATGAGCCCCATTAAATTGAGTTGTTTCCAACCAAAATCACATCCGGCTACCTAGGGCAGCAATCAGCAATTTTACAGCAGGTTTTCACTGGTTTATTCCCTTCCAAACGCCACTATATTGAGTAATCAGAATATATCAGCTGGCGATATATCGAGTTCATCCACATCAACTGAAGGGGAAGCTCATGCTTACGGGTTATTGGTCCATTGATGCCTTTATTATTGCGATGGCGACACTATGCGCCCTAGTCGCAACAATTTTCGGCTACCTCGAGTGGACCGGGGGAGGGCACTTAACCCCGCCGAACTGCAAGCATGACACCAAGGAGTGAAAATGAATACCAAGACGTTAGGATATAGCACCATGATCGTCTCTGCGACGCTGATGGGGTTTGTCGGCTTATTTGCCCGCAACATCAATACCTCCGGTGATGTCATAGCCTTTACTCGCATGACTGTCGGGGCTATCTGTATTTTGGCTATCCTTTTATACCAACGGAAGGTTCCTCTGCTTTCCTCAACCAAACTCACCCCGAGCGTCATCGCCAGCGGCGCCTGTCTGGGGCTCTGCCTTGCCGCCTATGTCTCAGCAACCCAGTATACCACCTTGGCCAATGCCGTATTCCTGATCTACTCCGGCCCGGTTTTTTCTACCATTCTTGCCGCTATCTTTCTCAAAGAACGCATTTCACGGCTCACAGCCATGCTCCTGAGTGCGGTGTTCCTCGGTTGCCTGTTTGTCATTGGCATCATCAGCTACGACAGTCAGTCCGGCCTAGTCATTACCTTGTCCTTTTCGAGAGAGACCTTCATTGGTGACATGCTTGGACTTGCCTCTGGCGTCGGCTATGGTCTGTACCTGTTCCTCAGCCGTTATCGCTCGGATGTCAGCTCAGATGTCCGTTCGTTCTTCAACTTCCTATTTGGTGCTGTCGCCATCGGTATCTACTTCATTATCAGCCCGCCATCATTGGCAGAAATGGATACTTCCTCGTGGATCTGGTTGCTGGCGATGGGATTCTTTATCGGCTTTGGCGCCCTATCCCTGCTCACCATTGCCGCCA
Source organism: Photobacterium gaetbulicola Gung47 (assembly GCA_000940995.1). Taxonomy (NCBI): domain Bacteria; kingdom Pseudomonadati; phylum Pseudomonadota; class Gammaproteobacteria; order Vibrionales; family Vibrionaceae; genus Photobacterium; species Photobacterium gaetbulicola. Next base: position 1,982,309 of record CP005973.1, on the reverse strand, counting down.
AACACCTGAAAGCGGCAGAGCTGGCGTGTGTGTCCTATTTAGAAACCGTGGTTGGTGCAGGGATCGGGATCTTACTGTTCAGCGAATCGCTGACCCTATTGCAAGCCATCGGGGGGATCCTGGTGATTGGAGGCGGTATGGGAGAAGTGGTTATCGGCATGCGGAAGAAGCATCAGCTACCTAAGCAAGCGCAATTTGAACACTAGGAGGCGGACATGAACGCCTGGCTAAACTGGAGTCTTTTGCTCATCACCGTTATCGTGATGGCCGGGCTCGCACTCTACAGCGATAAAATTGTCCGCAAAGGTAACAGTGAAGGCGGCTTCTTACTAGCCGCCAACACCCTTGGCCCTTTCGTGGGAGCGGCAACAATCGTCGCGACCGGCTTTTCCGGCTGGGGCTTTATGGGTTCGCCGGGTGTTGCCTACAAATACGGCGCCATCGAGCTACTGGGGAATTTTTTCTTCGCGCCAGCAATGGTATTCGCGGTCTTATTCTGTGCCCGGTTCCTACACCAACGCGCCAGCAAAATAGGTAGCTTGACCATTCCAGAGTACATCGCCTCCAGCCACGATGGTCCAGAGCCCGCCAAACGGCTCACCCAAGCGATCACCGCCATTATCACCGTATTGCTATTACTGGTATTCCTCATTGGGCAAATCAAAGCGCTGGGGCTTCTCGCAGGGCAATGGCTCGGGATTGATGTCACCACTGCGTCGTTGCTGATGGTGGCAATCATTATCCTTTACACCTCGATTGGCGGGCTGGCAGCCGTCGCTTTCACCGATTGTTTTATGGTCATCGGTATGTGCGTTTCGGCCTTGATTATTGTGATCACTATTTTTGCAGACCTGTCACCCAGCCAACTGATTGATGGACTCAATGCCCTCGACCCAGCCTTACTTGCCCCCGCAGATTCCGGCCCCTATGGCGGATCCATTTGGCATGTGTTTTTAGTCTTGCCTTATGCATTCATCTACAGCGCCACCCTACCCTATATGTCAATCCGGTTTATGGCGCTGGCCAAAACGACCAAGCTTCACCATGTCGCGGCTTATATGACCCCCATCGCCTGTTTGCTCAGTCTGGTTCCCATTGCAGGGCTGTATGTCAAGCTCAAGGTGCCCAACTTGGCCACACCGGACGAGGCCATGCCGACCTTCCTGCTGCTGTTCTTGTCACCCACAGTTTCAGCTATCGTCACCTTGTTTATCCTGTTCGCCATGAAATCCACCGCGAACTCGGTGTTGCATGCGATAGCTAGCGCGGTTTCCCATGATTTGCGGCAAGCCCTCTGGCCCAACTGCACCCTCAATCACCGCCAACTGCTGCGGCTCAACCGGCTAGCCGTTATCCTGTTGGGCTTGGCCGGGTTCCTGTTGATGCTCGTTGCACCGCCATTCATGTTATCGATGCTGGCGATCCTTGGGTCGGGTACCTTGATGGCAGCGTTAGTGGCACCGACACTGCTAGCCCAGGTAATCGACACCAATATCTACGCAGCACTCGCCTCCATATTGGTTGGCTTCTGCTCTGGCTGCCTGCTATTTTGGCAATTCCAATTGGGGTGGGTAGAGGCACCGCTGTATGCCTCATTGCTTGCCTGCGGGAGTTACTGGTTTGTGTCACTCGTTTCTCAGCGCCACCACCAGGCTCATTTTCTCCGGCTACGGTAGGTATTCGGCGGAAAACTGGCTGCATTGTTTATAACATGCATCATTAAGTAGAGATCTTGTGGTGGCGAACTTTGTAATAAACCAAACCGTGTGAAGTGCACTAATAACTTATGAGCATAGCCCACAAGACTCAGTCATTGGCTGATAGTTTACTGCTGAGTTCTGCAATTTGATTCGAACAATGAGGGTACTTATCACTTAAAACAAGAAAAAAGTCGGTAAGGTCCAAATTTTCTCTAACCGCAATGTCGGTAATCCTATTCAGATAAATCTCTTCAGTTTCAAAAGTCCGAATCGGGTGTCGTTCCAAAAATAGCATTACTTCGTTTTTCATATCTAAACTCCAATTTGATGAAAAGCACCATAGAAACAAATATAAACACAGATAAATATAGAACTTTTAGACTTCAATGCAACATGCTCTAGCCCATGTTGCTTTCTCTTTTTTCCCCTAGCCTCAGCTAGCATTGTCATAGAACTGCTTGGTCACCTGGCCTGCGACAGAACGAGATGTGTCTATACCTTTTCTCATGTCAATATGTTTAGCCCGGTATTCCCGAGGCGTTGCCTTGAGCAAGCCTTTAAACTTGGCGTTAAAATTAGACAAAGATGAAAATCCCACCTCTGTACCTATATGGGAAATACTCCAATCTGTCGTCACCAAAAAACGGGCAGCCTGCCTAACACGCTGCTCGATTAAATATTGCCGGAAAGTGGTACCCATATTTGCGTGGAAAAAGCGCGAGAAAGTACTGTCAGCCATATGGAGGTGATCGGCCACCTTAGCAACTGAAATCGGCTCTCCAAGGTGTTGATCAATATACTTAAGTGCCATTTGCACTCTATCTTCTGCCCGCTTAGAGTTGGAGATTTCAACGCAGTTGTTAATTAAGCAACGAAGTGGCTGCTTCGCCGATAAGTGATTCAACAAACCGAGTAAGTTCAATACCTGAATAAAATCGAAGGTATTTTCCATCGGTTCGATATATTGCCGGACAGCCTCACTGTGCGGATCATCAAACAACAATCCACTGCGGGAATCATCCAGCATCTGTTTAATCGCCTTGAACTGGACACTATCCACGAATGTCTGTCCCAACGCATTTAACCGAAAGTGCAATACGTCACAATCAGCCTTGCCCTGCCTGCCCGGTGATAACAATGAGAGTCGGAAAGGGTTGAATGGTGCCAACAAGACCAATTGGCCGACCTTCAGCCGGTAGTGGGTGGATGCGAGGTGCAGAGTGCATCCAGCCGTACGGGGAGCAACCACAATATAGTCGGCGCCAAAAATCATGTGCTCCGTTTCATTGACTTTCTGTAGATCAAACATCAGGAACTTCGGAGTGCTGGCAATAACCCTTGGACACATAACCTTCTCCTCCCTTGGCAGTAGTAGTTATGTTTACCACCGTTTAAATAATTCTCCAAAGCAGGCTTACCAAAGCGTGATATACACCTAGCGAATAGAAGAACGCGGTCGATTAAGCATGACAATATTCAAAATTCAGATTTAGAGACTAACTTTATCGATATATGCGGATAATTATCCCATTTCAGTGGGTTATTTTTCATGACCAGATTAACTGGCGAAAGCCAGCAGAAAAACACCAGTTTCCGGCACTATTTGACTATTAGAAAGCAGCTATTCTCGCAAAATAGAACTCATTGGATAGCGGCAATTTGTTATTCAACCCAACAGTTTCAATCCGTTTATTTTGTGGAGTGTTTGTCATGAGTGTTTCCAACGATCTATACCCAAATGCCTCTCAGCCCCTTGAGAGGAAAGAATCTGGTGTACCTTATGTCCGAGAAGGTCTACATGTAGAATCCCATAATGATTTTGATCCACTCCGCCATGTCATCGTCGGTATCGCCGATAACCAACACATCCCCGAAGCCTGCCCTGCCAGTAATGAAAAGATCCCTGCAGACTCGCCGATGCGAGGCAGTAAAGCAGGCCGCCGAACCCAGGAAACGATTGATCGGGCCAACGAGTGCCTGAATGGTTTTGCAAAAATCTTAGAAGACCGCGGGATCATTGTTGACCGCCCGGGAGCCGTAGACTGGCACCAGCGTATTACGACCCCTGACTTTACCATCAGCTCGGGGTTCGGGTGCATGCCACCCCGCGATTGCCTTCTCACCATGGGCAAAAGCATTTTGATGGCTCCGATGAGCTTTCGAAGCCGCTACTTCGAATACTTGGCCTATGTTGATCTGCTGCGCGAATACTTCGAGTCAGATCCTAATTGCTTGATAGAACAAGCGCCACGCCCACGGTTGGCCGATGAAAGTTTCCGCATGGACTACGTCGCTGCTTATGAATATCTATCCGATGAAGAAACCATGGCACGCTCGCTACGCAAGGAATACAGCACCAATGAAACCGATATTCTGTTCGATGCGGCGGATGTCATGCGCCTGGGCAAAGATATCTTCGTCCAGCATGGCCTTACAACCAACTTGGCTGGGATACGCTGGATAAAACGTAAGTATGAACCGCAGGGATACCGTATTCATACCCTCAGCTTCGAGGATAACCACCCCATCCACATTGATGCGACATTCTGCCCGCTGCGTCCAGGATTGATGTTGCTCAACCCGCACCGTCCTCTATTCAAAGGCCAGCGCGATATCTTCGAGAAGAATGGTTGGGAAATTGTTGAAGCGGTCTCTCCAGCTTGGGATAACCCGCCACCACTATGTTACTCAAGTACTTGGCTGTCGATGAACACCCTGATCCTTGACCACAAAACAGTATGTGTGGAAGCTTCAGAACACCCTCAAATGGAACAGTTCGACAAACTAGGGTTCGAGGTTATTCCTGTTGACCTGCGTGACGCGTATGCATTCGGCGGAGGTTTGCACTGTGCAACAGCCGATGTTTGGCGGGAAGGCACCCGCGAAGATTACTTCGGCAACCAGTTCTTCGGCGCTCACAGTGTCGAGTATTGGGAGTACTAGGCCATATAATAAACCACGAAAAGAAAGCCTGACGGCCGCACCGTCAGGCTTTTTTGTTTGTTGCGGATGACTATCGGTAAAAGCCCATCAATGCAAAAACGTGCTGCCCTCGCTGGCGCTGGTCGCGGTCAAGTCACCGGCCGGGTTGATCAGGTGCGGCAGGATTTTCGGCAGGTTTAACTCGATGTCCTGATCGTCAACAGGGTTGATGTTGATGTGGTACCAGCCGAGCAGGCCCAGAACGGCATAGCCGATGGCATCATCGCTGTCACGGTGCTCAAGGATAATTTGCAGCAAGCGTAAGATTGTCTTGTCGTTGGTTTGTGCCTGCTCGAAGGTTTCGTTAAAAATCGCGACTGACTCTTCAACCAGCCCAGCAAATTCAGTTTCAATTGCCACTCGGAACGAGCCGCCATCAACAGAAATTTTCATATCAATATCACCAGATTAAGTCTTGAAGGGATAGTAGCGAAATGGAGGGAAATTGTCGTATCAGAAGCAGTAATTTCATCATCAATTTACCCTTTTATTGATATATCCCCACATTACGTCAAGGCCCAGCGCTATATTCGCCGTGCCAAGCCCACTCTTGCCACCATCAGGAGTCTTTCATCTGCCGCGCCAACTGGCGGGCGATATACTCAGGGCTGCGGGTACGGCGCGCCAGCAAGCGGTACATCACGGGGATCACAAGCAGGGTAAAGAGGGTCGCCACCGTGATGCCGCATAACACCACAATACCGATCACAATACGGTTCTCGGCACCGGCGCCAGTGGCCAGGATAAGAGGGATCGCCCCTGCAATGGTCGTGATGGCTGTCATCAGGATGGGACGCAGCCGCTCGGATGCCGCTTCCAGCAGGGCCTCGTCAAACGCCATACCCTGATCACGGAGTTGGTTGGCAAACTCGACAATCAAGATCCCGTTCTTGGCCGACAAGCCAATGAGCATGATAAGGCCTATCTGCGAGTAAATGTTGAGGGTCTGATCGGTAAAGTAAAGCCCAAGCAATGCCCCGAGTGTCGCCAACGGCACGGTCAGCATGATGATAAAGGGATGGACATAACTTTCGAATTGCGCGGCCAGTACCAGAAACACCACCACCAACGCTAACGCAAATACAAACAGGATGGAAGTGCTCGAGTCCTGATAGTCCTTGGACGCGCCTTTGTAGTTGACCACCGCGTCGGCAGGCAGCAACTCATCAACCAGGCCATTGAGGTAATCCAGTGCCTCGCCAAGGGTATATCCCTCGGCAAGGTTGGCCTCAAGGGTGATCGCACGTACCCGGTTGTAGCGGTTGAGCTGCGGGGCGCCGGCATACTCATCCACAGTGATCAGGCCCGACAGCGGCACCAAGGTTTCTGCCTGCTCCGCCCTGACATACAGATTCGCCAAATCGGCAGCTGTGTTCTGCCGCTCACGCTGACCTTCGATGATCACATCGTACTCCTCCCCGCGCCAGGTATAGGTCGTGACCTGGCGGGAGCCGAGCATAGACTCGAGGGTCTGGCCGATCGCTTTGAGCGAGACCCCGAGATCACCGGCCCGATCGCGATCTATCACGATCCTAAGCTGCGGTTTGGTCTCCTTGTAATCGTGATCAAGCCCGACCAAATTGGCATTGCTGGCCGCCGCATCGAGCAAAATATCCCGCCACTGGGCCAGCTCTTCATAACTGCCGCCGCCAAGGACAAACTGGACCGGTTTACCGACCCCACGGCCAAACGGTTGACGCATCACCGGAAAGGCGGTGATCCCCGCCAAATCTCCTAGCCTTCTGCGGATATCGCCAATGATTGCCCCTGCCGGGCGGCGCTCGGCCCAGTCTTCCAGCACCACGATGGCAAAGCCGTTGGAAAAATCGGCGATGCGCCCCCACCCGCGCGGGGCACGGATCAACAGCCGTTTGATCTCACCCGCTGCCACCAAGGGCATCAGGCGGTGCTCTACCTCATTCATGTAAGGCCGGATAAAGTCAAAGCTCGCACCCTGCGGGCCATTAATAATAATGAACATCGCCCCCCGGTCCTCGCGCGGGGCAAACTCTGAGGGCAAACGCTGCTGCAGCCAGCCACAGATCACCAAGACCACCAACAAGAACCCAATAACACGCCCAGGCCGCTGTATCGCATGGACTAGCAGACGTCTGTAGCTCGCAGTCAACCGAGCCATGGCAAGGTGGCTGAATGCCACCAGGCCACGTTCCTTGTCAATCGGTTGCATCAGCTTCGAAGCCATCATTGGGCTCAGCGTGAGTGCCACCAGCGACGAGAGGATCACCGCCGCGCTGATGGCAATGGAGAACTCGCGGAATAACTTACCCAGATCCCCTTCGAGAAAGCCAATCGGCAGAAAGACCGCCACTAGTACCACGGTGGTGGCAATAATGGCAAAGCTGACTTGCTTGGCTCCGAGGTATGCCGCCTTGAGCGGCGGCTCACCATTACTGATCCGCCGGTGGATATTCTCCAGCATCACAATCGCATCATCGACCACGATACCGATCGCTAAAATCAACGCCAGCAAAGTCAGTAGGTTAAGCGTAAACCCGAGGGCATAGAGCACGGTAAAGGCACCAATGAGCGAGACTGGCAGGGTCAGGGCCGGGATCAGCATGGCGCGGACACTGCCGAGAAACAGGTAAATCACGACCACCACCAGGCAAAGGGCGATCAGCAGGGTCTTATAAACCTCGTCAATCGAGGCCTGGATAAACACCGAGGAATCATAGGAGCGCTTGATTTCCATCCCCGGCGGCAAGGAGGGGTTGAGCTGGTCAACCAAGGCATTGGCCGCCCGAGCCACATCCAGGGTATTGGCCTTTGACTGACGGGTGATCCCTATCCCAATCATGTCCTGGGTGTTGCCGCGAAAGGTGATCCGCTCTTCCTCGGCCGCAAGATCGACCTCGGCCACATCACCGAGCCGGATCAGATAACCATCCTCACCGCTACCGACCACCAACCGGACAAAATCTGCGGGGGCGAGAAAACTGCGCTGGGTCCGTACCGTAAACTGGCGACTGGCCGACTCCACCGAGCCGGCAGGCAGCTCGATATTGTCATTGCGCAGCGCCTGTTCGATATCCGTGACCGTCAGTCCCCTTGCCGCCAGCTTCTGGCGGTCGATCCAGATCCTAAGGGCATAAGACTTGCCGCCGCCAAGACGGATCCCCGCCACCCCGTCGATCACCGAGAAGCGATCAACCAAATAACGACTGGCATAATCGGTCAACTCAAGCGTATCCATCCGGTCAGAAACCAGGTTGAGCCACATGATCACTTCCGAGCTAGCCGCAGCCTTTTGCACCTCCGGCGGATCAGCTTCATCGGGCAAGTTATTGAGGATCCCCGCAATGCGGTCACGCACATCGTTGGCCGCCGCATCAATGTCACGGCCAATGGAGAACTCAAGGGTGACACTGGAGCGGCCGTCACGGCTACGCGAGCTAATCGAGCGGATCCCTTCGAGCCCGGCGATGCTATCTTCCACCAATTGGGTGATCCGCGTTTCGACAATCGCCGACGACGCTCCCCGGTAACTAGTGGAAATATTGACCACGGGCGGATCGATATCCGGGTATTCGCGCAGTGGCAGTCGGTCGAATGCTACCAGCCCAAACACCACCAGCAACAAACTAATCACTGACCCCAGAACTGGCCGGGTAACCGAAATATCCGACAGCCACATCAGCCCGCCTCCCGGTAAATGAAACGCTCCTGTTCGCGGATCTCCACTTTTTGCCCTGGCCTTACCCTTTGCGTGCCGCGGGTGATCACCTGTTCCCCCTCACGGATACCAGTCAATATTTCCGCCTCTCCCCGGCGCCGGTACCCCAGTTCTACTTCACGCTGCTCAACGGCTCCTTTCTCTCCCACCACGAACAAGAAGTGTTGTTGCTGGCGGGACACCAAGGCTTCCTCCGGTACCACCAACCCCTGATGCTCGCCCACTATCAGTGACAAGGTCATTAGCATACCGGGCCGCAGCCGTAGTTCGGGGTTGGCAATCTCAGCCCGTATCACAATGGCCCGGGTCTGGGGGTTAATCCGGCTATCTATACTGGCCACCTGGCCACGGAAGATTTCATCAGGATAAGCCGCGGCACGGGCTTCTATTCCCGCCCCCTGTGAGACCATGCCGAGAAAGGCTTCAGGAATAGAAAAGTCGAGCTTCACGGTGGCAATATCATCCAGCGTAGTGATAACCGCGCCCGGCGTCACCAGTGCTCCGGGGCTGATCTGGCGAAACCCCAATACACCGGAAAACGGCGCGTGGATATAGCGAGCAGCCAGTTCGGCCTCGTTTTGAGCCAGCACGGCCCTGGCGACTTCGATATCGGTATAGATAGCGTCGAGCTCCGAGCGGGCAATGGTATTGCGCTTGACCAAGCCTTCGATACGCTTGTATTCACGCTGCTGCTCTTTGAGGTTGGCTTTGGCGGCCCGCACCTTGGCCTGCTGCTCGTCGGCATTGAGCGTGACCAGCAATTGCCCGCGCGAAATCGACTGGCCATCTTCAAACAGGACCCTGTCGACTTTTTCGGTCACCTTCGCCGTGAGCATTACAGATTCGCGGGATTTCACCGTGCCGAGCGCCTCGAGCTCACGCCGGACCATCTTTTTCTGTGCTTCGGCCACCACCACGGTCGGTGTCGGCATCGACCGGTCGGCTGTCGCTACGGAAGAGAAGTATTCCTTGTAAGTGATGGCCCCCGCCAGCACAACGAGAAGCAATAGACTGATCAGAGTCCCTTTCAATCGCACGCAGTATCCTTCTGAGGAAAATAGGAAAATTACAGCTGATATAGTCAGTATAGGAAGGGAGATTCAGGTAGGCGGTGAAAATGGCCGTCGAAATTCGCCACGATCACCGCTATGGGAGGCAACAGGTCAGGATTGAGTCATAGGGTTAACCGCGTCCCAGGTAGGTCAGTACCGAGCGAAGCTCGGCTACCGTCTTGATTTTGAATTTGCTTACTGGCGCGTAGGCAAGCTCAGCGATCTTCTGCAAGTTACTGTTGCGGCCGTAGCGCTCTGCCGACGGTGAGGTCGCCGGATAATCCACCCGACTAAGCCCCGAAAGCGGTTCGGCCACGTCAGCGGTCAGCAGCCACAAGTTGGCGGTCTTAGTTTTCTCCACCACCAGCACCCCGCAGGCTACTGGCCCCGAGCTGTCACCCGGTTTGAATCCGAGCGGCTTAAGGTATTTCGTCTCGCGATATGCCGTATGGGGGACCAAACCGTGCCGTTGCAAAACCCCAATCACGTCTTCTGAACTGAGCTTGTCGCTTTCCGCCCTCAGCAGCCATGTATCCCCCACGGTAGCTGGTGGCTTCGGCAGCCGCTTTTCCGGATCTGCCTGCTCGAGCAACCTACTGTCCTGCGCCGTAATATCACCATTCTCGCTGACCGCTTTGAAATACCGCCGCCCGGACAGCCAGTCCAGTAACGCCTCATGGCGGCCACCGTCTACCGGTACGGCATCATAAAGCAGGCTAAATTCTTTGTGTCCAATCAGCCGGGTAGGCTGGATGATATCCTTGGCCGCCAAGCGATTGATGTCTTCGCTCCCAAGCGGATAGTCGATAAAGTCACTGTCATAGAGGGCCACGTAGCTGAGCAGGTTTGCCGTTAATGCCGCGAAGTACTGCAGGGCTTGGTAATGCTCCAGATCCAGCAAGTCTCTATCGCCCCCCAGCCGTTCACACCAGTCATCCATGGCCCGGAGCGTTGATTGCAGCAGGTTCAGCCAGGCAACCGGGCAGAAATCCCCCTGCCAGTCGAGCAAATCACTGGTCCGCAGTGTCCCCCCCTCACAGCGCTCAAGCAATGGCATCAAGGGAGAGAGCCTTACATCCGATATCACGCCGGGATAAATCTGCCCCAGGCACTGCTGCAGCACTTCTAGTCGTTCTTCAAAACGCATAATTCTCGCGAAACCTCAAAATAAATCACAAAAAATCAATTTTCGGTAAAACTTGACCTAACACGCAGGATGCCTTAGCTTATAACCGAAATCAACAAATACACCGATATATTTTTAATTTCGGCAGAAATCACGAGTTTACACCATGACAGCTTTCAATGCATACCAGCACATCATTACATCCCTAGACTTTTCGCAGCCATCGGCATGCCAATCCGAGCCATTGCTTATTGGCCAAAGCGGAGCTCTGTCCGCCTATTACGCCCCGTTCGATTATGTCAACCGCGAAGCCCGCGTCGTGATCTGCGGTATTACTCCGGGTATGCAGCAAGCACGCATTGCCCTTAGCCAAGCTCAGCAAGCGATAGCGGACGGTGCCGATCACCAAGCCGCCCTGCGCCAAGCCAAGGAAACCGCCAGTTTTGCCGGTGCCATGCGTAACAACCTGGTGAATATGCTCGATACCATCGGGTTTCAGCATTACCTCAACGCACAGAGCTGCTCAGTACTGTTCGGTGAGCTCAAGGCGCAGGTTCACTACACCTCGGCCCTGCGCTACCCGGTCTTCAAGGACGGCAAAAACTACAGCGGCTCCCCTTCCATGGTCAGCCATCCTTTCCTGCGCAGCATGCTAGATACAACACTGGCGGAGGAATGCCGTGCCCTGGATGAAAACACCATTTTCATCCCGCTCGGCGGCAAGGTCGAAGAAGCCCTGCGCTATCTGGCCAACCAGGGCGTGATCCGCGACCAGCAAATCCTGGCCGGCCTTCCCCACCCATCAGGAGCCAATGCCGAGCGCATTGCCTATTTCTGTGGCAATAAGCCCCGACACACCCTGTCCAACAAGACCAACCCCGACGAGCTGGATGCACGAAAGGCACGGCTGATCCAATGGGCACTGGCTCTTTGATAGCTTGAGGGAGATAAGAGAAGAAGAGCAAGGAAAGAATATGACAGGCAAAAAAAAGCGAGCCGGTCGATGGCTCGCAAAATAACTCATATATTGCATTTCGAGAGGGTGACTAGGAAATCCCAGTATCCTTACCAGTGAAAACCTAACTCATCGAAAGGGACAAAGGTTATATCCGCTAAACATTTTGCCTCAGGCCTGACGGCTGTTGTCAGGAAAATGTCAGAAACAACAAAGCAATGCCTGTCATTGAGGTCGCGGTTCCAATTTTGCTGAAACCGCTTGGCCATTCCAAGTGCTGGCGGGAAGCAATGTCAGCTCCCCCTATCCCACTAGTCAAACGTGGTTCCCAACGACAGGTAGAAGGAGTTCTGCCCGCCTTCGGCCATACCATAGGCGAGGTAAACCGGACCAACAGGGGTATCCAGCCCCAGGAACACACTGCCGGCGCTCAGGCTCGAGTCAAAGTCAATGTCTGACTGGTTATCCCAAACCCCACCTTGCTCCAGCGAGGCGCCGACATACACGGGCACCGACACGGCACCGAAATTGTTATCCATCAGCCGGTAGCTGTATACCAAGGCACCAAAGAGTTTGTAGCGTCCGTTAAGCTCATAGCGGTGATAGCCGGACATATTGAACAGCCCCCCCAAATCCTGCACATAAACCGGCAGCACGTCATCACTGTCATAGCCGCCGGCCTGCAGCACACTGACAAGGCTGTGCCTTTCATAGCTGAAGGGCTTGAGCAATTTCAGTTCGGCATAGACACTATCGCTGGAGACCGTCTCTTCATCGTTGATGGAACTTCGACTTGATCCCAGCCCTACCTCGGTCCGGAGCATAAAACCTTCACGCGGGAAGAACAGGCTATCCAAGTCATCATAGACAAATGACACATACGGGCCGTGAACCGTATAGTCCTGTTTGTTATTGATATTGATTTCGCTGACCTCGCCAACCCCGCCGCGGTAACCAACCGACAGCGAGCTCCAAGGCTGCAAGTTCCAACCCCACTCCGCGTAGCCGCTGTAGACACTGTATTCCGTTTCGACCGAGCTGCCCGGCTCACGGTCAATCAAGTCCGCCTGCTCGCGAGACAAGATGAACTCGCGGACTTCGCGGTTCCAGCTGATACCGAACGAGGTATAGGTGTTTTTCTGGTAATCGAGCGGAAAGTAGAAACTGGTATCGATTTTCTTCCAGCTTCCCAGCAGCCATTCGAACTGCCACTCCCCTCCCATGTCAGTCAGGTTGGTGTAGATATACTGGGTACCGAACGCAAAGTCCGAGCGGTTAGCAAAGTCATCCTCGAAAGCAAACTTGAGGTTGAGGTAGCCCGGTCCCCAGGACTTCTCCCGCACATCCATCACCAGCACATTTTCTTCGTCCTGCTGCTCGATTTGGTAGGTGATCCGCTCAAAAATATCTTGCCGGTTGAGCCTTTTCACCGCTTCGTCCATCTCCTCGTTGGTGATCACCCGATCCGTCGCAAGATCCATGACTTCAAGCAGCGCCTGATCGGAGCGCTGAGTGTAGTTTTTCACCTCGATCCGGTCGATGTAGTAGGCCGGACTGGCTAGCAGCCGGGAGCGGCGGTCAAGCTTGTCATTGAGGTAGGTTTGGTAGTCTTGCTCCGACAGCTGGTAGCGCTGGAGCCGAGGCAGGGCATCGAGTGCCACTTTGCGCCCGGCAACGTAAGCCTGGTCCATTTTGTCGAAGTGGGGCGCCAGCATGAAGGAAACATCCGGCTGGAGGTATACGTCCCCCTCCGCCATCAGTGCCATTTGCTGATCGGCACTGGTATTGGTCATGAAGGTAGTGAGCTGGCCGATGATATTGAAGGCGCTATTGAGCTGGGGCTCCTCAAACAGTGCATCTCGGAGATCCACTGCGATGATCACATCGGCGCCCAGTGCCTGCGCCGCATCGACCGGCATATTGTTGACGATCCCGCCATCGACCAGGATCTGGTTGCCAATTCTTACCGGCTGAAGCGCCCCCGGTACCGTCATCGAGGCCTGCATGGCCGTGGCTAGGTGCCCCCTCTCCAGCACTACCGGCTGGACAGTCACGATATCTGTCGCCACGGCGCGATAGGGCACCGCCAGCTCATCAAAGCTCTCAAGGGCAGGGAGGTTGTCGGTAAGGTTACCGAGCAAGGTGGCCATGCCCTGGCCCTGGAAAGCTCCGGGTTTGGACTGGTAGTTCCCCTTGAGATCAATGCCGATATCGGTGTAGATCTGGTAATTGTCATTTTGCTGCTTGCGGCGCAGCTCCAGATCATTTCGCCCGACGCGATCCTCGTAGCCGCTCTGCCAGTCGGCGTCCATCGTCTTGTACCGTACTTCCTGGGCAGACAGGCCCATGGCATACATACCGCCGACATAGGCGCCCATACTGGTCCCGGTGATCACGTCAACCGGGATCCGGTTCTCCTCCAGCACCGAGAGCACCCCGATATGGGCGGCTCCCTTGGCCCCTCCCCCACTGAGTACCAGCCCGATTTGCGGACGGGTCTCAGCCGCCGCGCTAAAGGTTCCCGAAATAACACCGACCAATGCGAGCACTGCCCCGCCCCGCCAACGCCGATAAATGTTCAGCCACTCCATGACACATCCTACTGCTTGGATTAATAGCAATAATATACCCAAGTTAGCTGAACAGCAGGCATAAAAAAATCCGGTCAGTAGGTTGCTGGCCGGATTTTTTTATTATTTATAATGACAACTTAGCTACCGCGGGCGATATCATCCAACGCATTCATCACCTGCTCGTTGATATGGCCTTCATACACCAGTTTACAAACCTTACGTCTTACCGCGAGGCCTGAAATCAGCCGCTCAATCGACAGATGTCCCTCGTCATGCTGGCCGTTGTACAGCTCGATGGTCTTGCTCAGGGTCTCATAAGGCACCACCTCTCCGTTGACCTTCAGCCAGTCAAGCTTCTCCAGCAAGCCTTGGCACTCTTCACTGATCGAGGCAATAGAATGCCCACTCATCGCCGATAACGCCGTTATACTGCGTTGCAGAGCCTCTGAGGAGGTATATTTCGACAAGGTAATGGTCAATTCATCAGCATTGATCTCAACCAAGTGCTTGCGCAGCTTCACCCGGCGGCCCAGACGCCCCTTCGGACGGGATTCTTTGCGCTGGATCGGTTCGAACTCACCATCGATGATCTCGGAAAGCTGATCAAGCTCCTGCTTGGGCAAGATCTCGTTCCGCAGCGGGTTAGGCATGGTCGGAGCCATGGTCCGCTTGCCTTCATTGGTGGTTTTCGCCCGTGAGTAACGGATGACCTCATCGACATCACAACGGATATCAATCTGGTAATCACAATAGCGCTTGCCTTCCTCGTGTGGCGTAATGGTCAAATGATAACCCCACAAGTTTACGGCAAACACGTGATCGGTGATCTTATCCTCCGCCAGCTTGCGCAGCTCGCGGATCAAATCGGTAGAAAAACGGCGCCATTCGATGTTACGAGCCAGTTTCTGGTTCAGTTCGCTGAGCATCATCGAGTCATTGAGACGGCGCGACATCCGGCTACGGAAGAATGAATACAGCTGGAATACCAGCGTATGCTGGCGCAAGATTTCCGGTGGGAACAAGAAGAAGTAGTCTCGGGTCAGCAGCTCGTCAAAGAATGACGGCTCCCACACCAGAATATACAAATTGGGCTTGATCCGGATCTCGCCGTCCTCCCCTTCCTTCGGTGCTTCCTCTGACGCGGTAATGGTACGGGCAAGGAAGCGGAAACGGTCACTCTTGAACCCTTCCGGCATATTCTCGCTCATCCACCGACCGGTAAGTTCATGCAGCTGGAAATCAGTAAATTCAATACGATCTATACTTTCCCGAATCGAATCACGGGCCGGACCGCTGTCTTTCTTGCCCCTCAAAGCCAAGATATCGGTGATGTAGACGGGTGTCTTGTTACCCATATTGCGCGACTGGATCTCATAATCGGCAATATGGTGATCATGGTACTGTACCGTCAGGGTAAACAGCGCAAACAAGGTCATCAGATCGTCGACGGTCATGATCGACTTCGATGATCGTGTTTCAATGATCGCCTTGGTCCCGCTGATAGCAACCATTGACTTCTGATAGCTCTTCTTGGTCCGCGGCGGAGCCAAGGCCTGGTCGATGATCCCGGCCCAACTCGTCGGAGAGATCACAATCTGATCCGCTTCATCAGGCATGGTTGGGGGAGTCCCCAGGCCGTGCTCACTGAGCAATTGGCGGTTGACATGGTTTTGCGCCAGTGCTTTCGAGCGCTTTTGTTTCTCTTTGGCCTTGGACTGTTCTGAATTTAGGCTACCGGTACCTAGCTGGGAGATCAGCATGGCCGGGTTGATGAAATGATGCAACATGGTTTTACCCGCAAGGCCCTCTTCGAACCTCACAGGTTGTTGTTTAAACAAACCAATATTGACGGCGGCCCGCAGCCGTTGCTGGATTGCGGCGCGGGTTAACTGACCTTCAGTCGCCTCCACAAGCTCAGTGGTAGAAACCATCCCATCATGACTCGATAAGCCACGGAGTGAGATGAGGTTCAATAGTTCAATGATGCTCTTGGTTACCCCCTTGAAATGCTGGTATTGCGGTAACCAGTCGATCAAGTTCGCCGGGATCGAGAACAAATGCCCGTCTTTGTGGGATCGTGGAGCGGGGATCAATATCTTGTCAGTATTCTTATTGTTTGATGTAAGCGCGGAGTTCATTTGTCATTAGCCGTAGATGCATCATTTTTCCGTGAAAGATTAATGGAAATAGAACAAGAAAGAAAGATCTTTTGTTGGCTTTTTTTAAACTGATCTTTTTGTTTATTTTGATCTTATTGATTTAGTGATCTTATGATCTGGCTGCTTTTTTAGCTTTAACTATATGAAAAATAAATAAATTAAAAATGGCGCGATCGAAAGCATGATCATGGCGACTTCGGAAAAATGATCAACAAGTGGCTGAAACGATGATCATCAATGGCCTGGAAATATGATCATCATCAACCAGCAAGCATGATCAACAGGCCTATGAAAGCATGATCATCGTGGCTTCACAGGTTATCCACAGGCCCCTCAGCCCTCTCGGGTGAAATTTTGTTCGATAAAGGAAAATTATCACGACTGAAGCTGGCATGAGCGGCGTTTTGGGGCCGGAAAAATGATCATGGCAGGGCTTGCGGACGTTGGTTGAGGCGGTATTTCGGTTTTTTCCCTCTCGTGTGGCGGGATTTTGAACAAAATTGATTTGACACTTTCCGTATTCTGCCGGGGTTTTATCATGTGTCCGGGGTGGATGCATGATCAAGACTGTGGAGGTGTATTTCAATTTTGCAGTTCCGTGTGGGGTTACAGTAGGAAATAGCGCAATTTCCCTGCCTAATTTGTTGCTAAGCCCTTATCAGGCCTACACTCGCCGTAAATTAGCTGTGGTATTCCATGCTTTCGGCAAGGTTGAGCCGAGGATCGATTTACAGCCTCTTTTACTTGATCATTTTTCCGATCTCTCGTCGCCGTGAATGGCAATCGTTAGGGCTTGGTTTTTGCCTTGATCATGTTTCGAGATCTGGCGGAATAACCAGGAACGATGATCAAGTAGATGTTCATTCAACCCTGCCAAGATCATGATTTGTTATGATTTCAGGTTGATCGTCGGAAGCCCTGTTTGGCTGTGTCTGCCCGATCATAATGAAATTATTCAATTTCATTATTGTTTTGGAAAATTTGCCGGGCTGGCTGTTGTTATTGAGCCGTGAGTTTGAAATTTAGTCAATGTGGCACCTGCCGTAAATTAGCCAACTATTCTCACGCTTCCGGTGATATAGCCCTAATAGTCAATTTACATTGTAAAATAGTGACGCTGTAACACTTTTGGTTTTTATCACAAACAGGGTGATTCTCTTAAGTTTGTAAGCAGAAATCGAATTAAAAACGTCGGTTTTTTGCTCTGTTTGTTGCTTTATGCTGAGATGAATATCACATGGTGCCGTTCAGCTTTTTATTGTTTTGGTGTTTTTTTGCTGTACAATAAAGCAAAATGTTTCAAGGTGAATAAAGACAATGAACAGGGAACAAACCATAGACAACTTGCTCAATATTGCCGAGCAGACGAAGCAGGTCCAGGCGGACCGAATTGAAATTGTATTGGAAGAGCGTCGTGAAGAAGCTTTTCCTCCCATGTCGAAAGCTTTGATGGAAAGCCGCTCTGGCCTTACCCGCCGCAAGCTGGATGATGCTATCTCCCGTATGGAAGCGAATGGCCACCAATTTACCAAAAATAATGCCAACCACTACTCCATTAGCCTGGAAGAAGCGCATCAATTAATGGAAGCGACGAAAAAGCCCGCTTTCTATGAGCGTGAAGGTGCAGGACGCAAACCTTGGATTGTCAATGTCCAGAACCAGAAAGGGGGCACGGGCAAGTCGATGACAGCCGTTCACTTGGCGGCCTGCCTCGCGCTTGATTTGGATAAGCGTTACCGTATTTGTTTGATAGACCTTGATCCGCAGGGGTCATTGCGTTTGTTCCTTAACCCACAGATCAGCGTGGGCGATCAGGACACCATCTATTCTGCCGTGGATGTAATGCTGGAAAATGTCCCGGAAGGACAGGCGATCGACAAGGAATTCTTGATGGGTAATGTGGTGATGCCTACCCAGTATCCTAATCTGAAGACTATCGCAGCGTTTCCCGAAGATGCGATGTTTAATGCCGATGCCTGGCAGGATTTGGCAGAGAACCAAGACCTGAACATTGTTCGCCTGCTGAAAGAGAAAGTGATCGATCCGATTGCTGATGAGTTTGACATCATCATGATTGACACCGGCCCACACATCGATCCCCTGGTGTGGAATGCCATGTATGCTTCTAACGCCTTGATTATTCCATGTGCGGCGAAGCGTCTTGACTGGGCGTCGACAGTTAACTTTTTCCAGCATTTGCCTACAGTTTATGAGATGTTCCCCGAAGATTGGCATGGTTTGGAGTTTATCCGTCTGATGCCGACAATGTTTGAGGATGACAACAAGAAGCAGGTTTCGGTACTGACCGAGATGAACTACCTGCTACGTGATCAAGTGATGATGGCGACGGTTCCGCGTAGCCGTGCTTTCGAAACTTGCGCCGATACATATAGCACTGTGTTCGACCTTACGGCAGCCGAATTTGAAGGGGGGAAAAAGACCCTTTCGACAGCACAAGAAGCGATCCAACGTGTTGGCCTCGAGTTAGAGCGTGTGATGCACTCTCACTGGGCCAACCTAAACCGGGAGTAATTAGGGGATGGCGATTAAAACGAAAGATCTCAATGCCCGTTTGTTCGGCAAAGCTGACAAGCGCCGTGCAACAACGCCAACAGAAGCACAAACCGCAGCCCGCGATAAGGCGTCGGTCATCGAACTGGCCGTTGCCGGTGAAGAAACCGTCGCATTTGAACTGGTGAAAATCCAGGCCAATCAAGTTGCTGACAAAACGCGTGTGTTTGCGGAAAATGCTCGAGAACAAGCTTTCCTCAACGAACATGCACTTGCTGATATTCTGACGACACTAAAAGATCGCGGACAGCAATATCCAGCCGTGGGCCGCTGGTTGGATGATGGCCGGATTGAAGTACTGGACGGTAGCCGCCGTCGTATGTCTTGTATCCTGGCGGAAAAGGATTTCCTCATTTACGTGGGGAAGGGGATCAACAGCGATCACGCCAAATTCCTTTCTGATGTTGCGAACGCCCACAAGCCATTGTCGCTGTTTGAACGTGGCAAGGAAATGCAGGCGCTGCTTGAATCCGGAAAAGTGGCCGATCAGAAAGAGCTGGCGAAATATTGTCAGTGCAGTGAAGCCTTGGTCAGTGGTGCCTTGAAAGCGGCAGCTTTGCCGATGGAACTGTTGATGGCCTATCCGAGTGTTGGTGAGCTAGGCCGACCGACGATTGTCAAACTGCACCGATTGTTCTTCGGCCTGAATAACGAGCAGCAACAACAGTTTGTCAGTGAGATTTCATCCGCTGACGACGCAATGTGGAAGACGATCAATGCCTCAGGTATCACCCGTATCACCCGCGAAGTGACAAGTAAACTTGAGCAGATCGGCGAGACCCTTCAGCCCAAAATCGAGGTTGAGAAACCAAAGCCGCAAGAGCTAGTGAAGGGTAAAATCAGCTACCTGCGCGATGGCGACAAGCTCCAGCTTAAACTGAAGAAGCTTAGTGAACGCCAGGCCGAAGAAATCCTGGCTTACCTGGCTGACTATTTGAAGTAGCAAACCACGCCTATTTCATACTCTTACTATAAAACCACGCTATCAGGCGTGGTTTTTTTTCGCACCGCTATTGGCATATTGGTATTATCAAGATGTTGTTTGTCACTGAGTCATAGCATGTCCCAACTTTCTCAATTTTGCCGCACCCTCTCATCGATTGCGGCCAGTCAAAATATTCGTTTCCTCGTCGTTGCCAAGGGCAACAAAGAGTGGGCGCTGGAAGTGTTAGCTGCTTTCGATCCGCTTTACCCCGACCGGCTATTCTGCGGCGAGCCGCTGCAGAGCGAGAACCCGAGTATCCCATTTAAGAAAGCCAAGCAGTGGCTGGGCCGTGAATGCCAAATGCTTACTGTCAATGGTCATCGGGGAGTGGATGCACAGGCCCTTGGCGCGTTGTCGGGGACGGTTGTCGGTGGCGGGATTTTGTTATTGTTGCTGCCGAATGACTGGTTTGAACAATGCGATTCAAACTTTGACAGGCGGTTGTGTCAGTTGCTGCAACAACCCGGTGTCATCATGTTGGAAGCCGGTGCGGCGCTGCCGCCGTTACCCCGCTCTCACGAGACAGACATCATCAAGCCGTCACATGGCGAGGTTGCGGATGCGCAATCCGCCAGTACTTGTGGCGCCCCTCTTCGATTTGGAGCCGTCACCTCGTGCCAGGTTGGAGCGGTTGAAGCTGTCCGTCGGGTTGTCACCGGGCATCGTAAACGGCCTTTGGTGTTAACGGCTGATCGTGGTCGAGGGAAATCTGCGGCACTGGGGTTGGCTGCAGCCAGCCTGCTGGCTGAGCGAGAGATCAAGATCGTGGTTACGGCTCCATCATATCTGGCCAGCCAAACGGTGTTTCGTCATGTTGCCGAGCAGTTCGGACTGGAGTTTACCGATCAGAAAAGACTCGAGGTCGGCAAAGGATCAATTGTATTTGTTGCCCCTGATGTCCTGTTGTCGGAGTTACCCTCGGCTGACTTTGTGATGGTCGACGAAGCGGCAGCGATTCCTGCCCCTGTCTTGACTGCGTTGCTCGGTGAATTTAACCGTATCGCTTTTTCAAGTACCGTTCATGGTTATGAAGGCACCGGCCGTGGTTTTGCAGTCAAGTTCCGCCAGCAACTCGACACCGTCATGCCTCAGTGGCGCGCGTTCGAAATGCAGCAAGCGATTCGCTGGGCGGACCATGACCCGCTGGAAAAGTGGATTTTCAATGCGCTGTTACTCGATGCGGAGGTTTCATGCGAGGGGCTTGATCCCAAGACGGCTGACTATGAATTGCTTGATAAAGCTCAGTTGCTTGACTCTCCCAATCTTCTTTCGTCACTGTTTGGCTTGCTGATCAATGCTCATTACCAAACGTCGCCGGCCGACTTGGTGAATTTGCTCGACGATGATAGTTTGCACATTTGGGTATGTCGTAACAGCGACAGGGTATTGGGCTGTTGCCTGATCGTCGACGAAGGTGGATTTACTGATGAGTTAGCCCGGCAGATCCAATTGGGAACGAGAAGGCCACGGGGCCATTTATTGGCTCAGTCTTTGGCCGCCCATGTCGGCATTTTGGAAGCCGCGGTGCAGCATTCTGGCCGTGTACTTCGCATTGCTGTTCACCCGGACTTTCAGCAACAGGGTATTGGCCAGAAATTGTTGGCTTGCGTTCGTCAGTGGGGCCAAGCTCGCTATGATTTCCTTGGCACCAGTTTTGGTTATGTCCCCGAACTACTCAACTTTTGGCAGCGAGCAGGTTACCAGGCGGTGCGTTTGGGGTTACAGAAAGATGCCTCGAGCGGTTACCCTTCTCTGTTATGTGTTCAACCTCTTGGCCACTCCAGTCGACAGTGGTTTCCCAAAGCCAGGGTATTCTTTTCGGCTGGGCTGTTGGCCAATGCTTGTGAAGCTTTCAGCGATATGCCTGCAGCGGAGTTGTTGCCTCTGTTGGTCGATGCGCTGTCGTGTCAGGGGGTTCCCGCTCCCCTAGCAAGTGACTGGGTTGATGAGCAACTTTCGATTTATTGCCAGGGGGGGTTGGGGTATGAACTCGTGTTGCCGTCATTGCAGCAATATTTGCTGTTGCGGCTGGCCAATGCCGAACGGCCTTCTGAGCTGGCCGCTTTTAGCCTTCCTGTCGCCAAAGTTATTCAGCGTCAATCGTGGCATGAAATCGTTCAGTTTTACCAGCTTGCTGGTCGAAAAGAAGCCGAGCAACGTCTTCGAGCGGTTATCAGAGCCGATATTCAAAAGAATTTTATTGCAAGGAGCGAGTCATGAAATTTGTTGTCGACACTCATAGCCACACAGTCTCCAGTGGCCATGCTTATAGCACTGTACTTGAGAATGCCAAGGCGGCTGCGGAAAATGGATTGCAGTTGCTGTGCTTGACGGATCACGCCTCTTCTATGCCTGGAGCACCTCACTTTTGGCATTTTGCCAATCAGAAGGTCATTCCGCGCTTTCTGCATGGTGTCGGTATTCTTCGCGGCGTCGAGGCCAATATCATGAATACTGCAGGTCAGGTTGATGTGTTGCCCAAAGTCGAGGAACATCTCGATTGGGTTCTGGCCAGTTTTCATGAGCCGGTATTTACGCCCTCGACACCGGATGCACATACTGAGGCTTTGCTTAATGTGATTAAATCGGGGCGGGTCGATGCGCTGGGTCATTTGGGTAACCCTAATTTTGATTTCGATTTTGAACGTGTGCTGGCCGCCGCGGCCGAGGCCAAGGTTTTGGTCGAGATCAATAACTCTTCGCTATCTGGATCTCGCATTGGCAGCCAGCCTCGGTGCGAGCGTATTGCCGAAATTGGCAAAGAGGTCGGTGTTAAGTTCACAACCGGGTCGGACGCGCACTTTGCTTATGATGTCGGTAAGTTTGACTCGGTAATGGCGCTATTTGAGAAAACGAAAATCGACGAATCGGCAATTGTTACCACTAGCGCTTCTCGTTTTTTGGGATTTCTTGAGTCTCGAGGCCGGACACCGATTAGTGAATTTCAGTCTTTGTGCTAGGTGAATTTACACTGTAAATTTCTGAGTGAGTTATATGGAAAAGGTGGGGCTACCCACCTTTTTTATTGTCCAAATTTACACTGTAAATTCGGACAGAAAAGGGCTTTAAGAATTACATTTGTATTATTTTGCCTTGTTGACTAAGTTTATAGAATTCCCCCGCTTTTTTGATGCTTGCGATGTATGCTGACGTCCCTGCCGTCTTATTGTTGTTGTGGCAGGCATAAAATAATAATAAGGAGAAAGCATGAGTTTGGTTAAAGATTTTCCCCCAGCACTTAAAGAAATGTTTCACCCTGCTGTGTGCCAAGACGCCGACGCTGAAAAATGTTTCTCTGTTGGACGTGGCGGTATTGCGGGTCGCTTATATGGCCACCTGCTTAGTAGCGGTGAAACGATCGATAACCAGGACTATGGTGTTAGAGTTACCGCTAATCGGTTGAGCCGACAGTGCATCTATATTGAATCACCTATGCCACTGCCGCTCACTGCCTGCTATCAGCTGTATCTTCAACCGGTCGGCCGTCTCGAAGGCTACTTGCAACATGACCAGGTATCGGTCAATAAAAAGCACCCTTCACACAGTAGCTATATTTTTGTTACCGATTGCTGGCTGAGCGAACAGCAGATCCGCTCTATTGCCTTGGTCTGATTTAGTTATGCTGTCTCTGAAATAATCAATATGCAACTGCGTGCTCAATAATGATGTGTAGACATATTTCAGATAAAAGTGTGACTTAACAGTTACTTGGTAACGGTTTCGTTACTGTAATATTGAGGAGCAACCATAACATTTTAATGTTCGCTAATAACAGCAAAAGGAGTTGATATGGCAGAGCTTTTTCTGCGTATCTCTGAAGATGGACAATCAGTGTTATTCGCGGCGAGTCATGCCCAAGAATCGGTCCCGACCAGGGAGTTGTTGCTGGAGCAACTTCATTCCGTTGGGGCTGAGCGTTTCTATTTGTTCGAAAAGGCGATTGATTCCGCGTTAGCTATAACAAGCCAGGCTGCCGAGTTACAATCTGATGGTAGCGACGCTGAAACAATCGTTATTGCTGAGCGGCGTGATGCCAGTTTGGTGGTGAAAGCCGAACCTGATTTCATGCGCGCCTCAATCACGGTGACAGCGCCTTACGGCGGAAAGCCTGCAACAGGGGCCGATATTCTTGAGGCCCTCAAGCAGAACCGGATTGTCAAAGGGATACGCAAGTCGCAGCTCCACCAATTGCTCGAGCAGGCGAATAGGCTCTGCCCCGGTGAGAAGCTGACGTTACCGATTGCATTTGGGCGTTTGCCCGAACACGGTATCGATTCCCGTTTCGATCCCCTGGTAGATGATGCCAGCCATCGTATTCTTAAGCCTCAGGTAACCGATGACGGTAAGGTCGATATGCTTGATCTGGGGGAATTAATTACAGTAAAAGCCGGACAGCCATTAATGAAGCGCATTCCGGCAACCGACGGTGTCGCCGGTTTTACTGTGCAGGGCAAAGCGTTGCCTGCCAAACCAGGGAAAGAAAGTGAGTTTCAGCCTGGTGATGGCACCATGGTGAGTGAATACGATCCTAATTTGCTGCTGGCCGAAAAATCAGGTATTCCCGTGCGTAAGCCTAGAGGGATGCAAGTTGATGAAGCCTTAACGCTGAAAGGGGTGAATGTTGCAACCGGCCATATTGATTTTGATGGCAGCATTCTTATCACCGGCGATGTTACCCCTGGGATGCGGGTCTCGGCATCCGGCAATATTACGGTTTCGGGCTTTGTTGAGCTGGCAGAATTAAAAGCCGGGGGAGACATTTCCATTATCAAAGGGATCATTGGTCGCAAGCATGATGGTTCAAAACTCGGGTGCTCTATCGAAGCCAAAGGCAATGTGACCAGTAAGTTCGCCCAGTTCGCTGAAATTACCTGTGGTCAAAACGCCCAGTTTACGCTCCACGTTCTCCACAGCGTGATTCGTGCTGAAGGCGAAGTCATTGTGATGGATCAGTTCAAGCGGCAAGGTACACTGAGCGGTGGGATTACGGAAGCGGGCTACAGTATCCGGGTGGTCAACCTTGGCGCCTTAGCCGGGATCCCGACAGTAGTGAATGCGTTTACCAAGCATGAGTATCTGCAGCATCAGCTTCAAGCTAAGCACCGCGAATATCAGCTCGAAGCCCAGAATGTTGAAAAGATCAGAGAGGCTCAGCTGAAGTTGTTGAAATTACCCGAACATAAGCGACCTGCCGAATTAGCAGAGCGTATCCAACATGCGGCGGAGCAGCATAAATCGCAAATCAGCACACTTCAAACTGACTATAAGCAGCTGCGGGCTGAATATGAAGAGCTTCGCTCCCGTGTCATGATCACTGCCTACAATCGGATATATTCTGGGGTACAAAGCCGGTTGGAAAAAGAGAACTTGTTGATCACCCAAGAACATGGCCCATCAAAACTCCATATCTTCGAGCAGGCACTTCAGTGTACGCCATTGTGATCTTGTCATTTCGGTTTACAGTGTAAATTGAATTTACACTGTAAATTGTATTCGCTGAAACAGGACACGCAGGCAACATCCTAATGGAGTAAGGCTGAATGCCCTTTGCCAATCCGCTGTTCTTTCAATTTCTGCTCAGTGAAGAAGCCTTGGAAACCGCTGACGAAAAGATCCGATAACCTTTCTAGTTGAGTCTCAGTTTCTACCCGGGTCGCAATCGTCATTATATTGAGGCTATGTGCCGTCCGGCAGATAGAAGAGAGCAGTTGTTTTTTAAGTTCGTCATTCAATTGATGGGTATAGGAGTAATCGACTTTGGCATAGTCGGGACGGAACTCATCAAGGTATGCCAGTGATTTAAAATAGCGACCATAGCCATCCACCCCGAAGCGGAACTTGTGAAACCGGATGAGCGAGCATAACAGGCTACAGGCATCGGGGGTGCGAATAAAACACGCTTCAGGAATGTCGAAATGCAACCGTTCTGACAGGTGTTGGTTTCTCGTCAACGCTTGGTCGAGCCAGCGATTGAAAGCGGGATCGGTAATACTGTTTGTGGTGAGGTTGATGGCGAAAGGACCTTTGGCGGGGTCTGCGTTCAATATATTGATATGGTGGGCGATGACGTGTTTGTCGAGTAGCACGCCTGCCCCGACATCTTCTATCGCGCCTAAAAACTGATTGGCATTGTACTGGGCCTGCTTGGCCTTGAGCGATGAAAACACCTCGTAATGATATTGCTGCTGGAGTTCGTTGATCACTGGTTGGTATTGATAAGCCACCGTGTTGCTTTCTATCGCTTCGAGCAATAATGACTTCCACTGCTGCTTGCCGAAACTGGGAACCTGGTGCTGGTTATCGGCCAGCTGGAGTGGTTGGCCGGGATTGCGTGTTGCCTGTGCCAAGATGTTATCCAACTGTCCGAGAACGTGGCTGGCAGAGCTGGCCTGTTCGATAAGCAACAGACCCAGAAAGACGCTATCGGATGTGTCGCCACGGTGTGCTTTTTCCTGTTGTTGATGAACCTCGAGCATGGCTTGGCCAATCTGCTTGAGCTTGTCTGAAGAAATATTTGGTAGTAATACCGCAAATTCATCATAGGATAGTCGGGAAAGGGATACCTGGGTATGGACAATATTGCTGTTAAATTCATCAGCGAGCTGGCGGGTAAAATTGTCGCCGGTCACGAAGCCATACTGTTGGTAGATCTCATCAAGTAAAGTGGATTTAAGCAGAATTAAGCCCGCTTGCTGCGGGTTATCGAGCCAGGCATCAAGCTGGTTAATAAAATAATGGCGGTTTCCAAGCCCGGAAACTTTGTCCTGATAAGCTTGGGTTTTTAGCTTGCTGGCATCGAGCGCTTGACGCCGAAAGATATCCTCTAGCTGCTGGTTAAAATGCGTGATCATGGTGAGCCAAGCCTGTGCCTCGTGGCTGTTGGCGTTGACAGCCGGAAGAGCATGTTTGGCGGTGGCGGAGTGCTGGGCTAGTTGGCTCAGGGGGTGGAGTTTGCGCCTGAGCGCGATGAAGGTGATCAACATTGCCACTAAGTAGCTGGCGGCTCCAAGCAGTGCGCCCGGAAACACCTGTTGCCAGAATATCGGCATGAGGGCGGCGGGAGAGACTGAGACGGTAAGGCTAACGGCCTGAGTACTGTTTCCGAGCAAGGTCTGTTGCAATGTTAACGGAGACCACAACCGGCGGAGTAATTGTGAATGTGTTTGGGGCTGTCGTTCGAGTGATGCTGTTGAATATTGTTGGTCGGTTGCCAATACATGCAGCCGCGTTTCCCCTCGCGGCGAGACTGGGGGAAGCTGTTGCAAGAGCAATTGATAATCTGGCTGCTTTGCACTGGACTCGAGTCGGTACTGCAGCAGTGAGATCTGCGTGCGTAGTTGCTGTTGGGTCTGGTCGATGAGGCTAGTGCGGATCCCCATCGCATACAAGGCAATAAAGCACAGTAACAATGCCGTAAAGCAACTGGCAAACCAAGCATAGGTATAGCGGAATAAATTCATAGTTTATCTCAGCAAGCGTGAAGAGAATGTAGATAAATGGAAGCGTTCAGGCGACTGAGGTTGTCAATTCATGCTTTGAGTAAGTTACCAAACTTTGCCGCTATCTCGAGGTTAAGGAGGTGGGAACATGTTGTTTTCGGAAGATAGTTCGAAGAAATGTGCAATGTAGCCAAGGTTTACATCCGTCTCTGTCCATGGCTACCGCTGTTGTGTCTATGCTTTAAACTCGTTTTTATCAATGTGGTATTTTTTCATTTTGTCATACAGGGTCTTGCGGGCAAGCCCAAGCTCCTGCTGAACTTCCTTTAGCCTACCATGGTGACGGTTGAGGGCATCATGGAGCACTTTACATTCAAAATCGGCAACCCGCTCTGCCAGCGTGCTGGCCTGCAGCGGCTGGCTGGGATCCTGATGCTGGGGCTCGAGGGCTTTTGCCCCCATGAGAGCATAGCGTTCGGCAAACTGCCGTAGCTCTCTGACATTACCTGTCCAGCGCTGCTCTCCCAGCCATTGCTCCAGCTGACTGTCAATCTGAGGCGGCTCAATGCCAAACCGGCTGCAGTCCGTGCGGAGGAAATTATGGAATAGCAAAGGAATATCAGCCTGTCGCTGGTTTAGGGGCGGCAAATCCAAGGTGATAAACCCCAGCTTGAAATAGAGGGTATGAAGAAATCCTGACGCACTTTGGTGGTGGCCGTCGACATCAGCACTGACGATCACCCGAACGGTGTGTTCGCCCCGGCAAAGGGGCGTAATGAGATCTTGCAGTGTGGGTTGCAGTTGCTGCGGAGTGCGGTCGATATGCTTGAGGTAAAGGGTGGCAAATGGCGTTGCACCGCCGTCCATTAACTCGTCGAGCTGTGTCTCGGTCCCGGCGGCACTGCAATCAATCGTGACAAATGGCTGATGGGGCTGTAGGCCGTGGTCATGGACGAAGCGGGCAACTAAAGCCTTGCCGCAACCGCTCGGGCCGTGGATAAACAACGGCGAGTGGGTTTTTGCTTGGTGGGACAAGATACGCCTGAGTTGTTTGATGGCCGGATCGTTGCCTAAAATCCGTGGGCCTGGAC
The DNA here is from genome assembly GCA_000940995.1 of Photobacterium gaetbulicola Gung47. Lineage (NCBI taxonomy): Bacteria > Pseudomonadati > Pseudomonadota > Gammaproteobacteria > Vibrionales > Vibrionaceae > Photobacterium > Photobacterium gaetbulicola. The sequence goes on along the minus strand of CP005973.1, from coordinate 1,953,982 downwards.
CACTTTGTACTTCAAGCTCTCTGCGCAGCTCTCGGTTTTCCAATACAAGATCGCGCTTCTCGGCCGCCCGCTTGACGACATCAAGCAGGTGCTCGGTTGAAAACGGTTTTTCCAGAAAATCATAGGCGCCGAGCCGCATGGCTTCCACCGCCATGGAGATATCCCCATGACCGGTGAGCATGATCACCGACAATTCTGCGTCTAATGCCAGCGCCTGCTTGAGGAAAGTGAGACCATCAATGCCAGGCATATTGATATCGGAAATGATCACCCCGGGAAATTGGTTCGTCAGCTGCTTCAGAGCCGGTTTTGCACTGGCAAAGAGCTCGACGTCGTAATCCTCGAGCTCAAGGGTCTGGCCGAGGGCATCGCGAATAGATTTTTCGTCATCGATAAACATGACAGGGGTGTTCATGGTGTGTTCTCGCTATCTAAGGGCAAAGAGAGGGAAAATTCAGCGCCGTCGCCGGGGTGATCGCTGACGCTGAGTGTGCCGTGGTAGGCGTCGATGATACGTTTGGAGATGGTCATGCCGAGGCCTAATCCGTCATCCTTGGTGGTGTAAAACGGGGTAAAAACTTGCTGCTTCTGCTCTTGGTTCAGCCCGGGGCCATTATCCCATACCCGGCAGACAACGTGTTTGGCATCGGATTCGAGCCGAATGCCGACCTGTGCCTCCGGCCGGCCTTGGAGCGCGTGAAGGCTGTTTTGCAAAAGGTTCACCAGTACCTGCTCGAATTGGACGGCGTCGATGTTGATGAGCAGATCCTCGGGAATAGCCTCAAGCCGCAGGATGACTCCTTGTTTGATCAGTGCATTGCGCATTAGCGACAAGGCCGAGCGGATGGAGTCAGCCGGATTGGTACGCGGTGAGTTTTGGTGGAAATCGCGCTTGCGAGCAAAGACCTTGAACCGGGCGATGATGTCTGCAATCAGTTGGTTCAGCTCGATGATTTCGTCGAGGTTGCGGCCAACTGTGTTATAGCGTTGCTTCTCCAATAGCTTGCGGCTGTTCTCGGCATAGGTTCTTATTGCGGCAAGGGGCTGGTTGATCTCGTGGTTGATGCTTGCCGAGAGCTCACCAAGCATGGCAAGCTTGGCTGCCTGCAGCAGCTCATCTTGGGTTTGCTTAAGTTCCGCTTGGCTATGCTCATATTGGCTGAGCGTGATCTTGAGCTGCTGGTTAGTTTCTTGCAGGCGGCGTGTACGCTGGCTTACCCGTTTTTCCAGCCGGCTGTTGAGGTTGGCCAATTCGACTCTGGCCCGGTAGGTCTGCCACCACGAGTGTATAGCGATACACAGAAGGGCGTAGATCAGGATAAACAGCAATAGTACCTGACCCATATATTCAAAAGCTCGGGTCTGCGGGGTAAAGCCGTAGATGTACCAGCCGGCTTTCTCCATATCGTGCTGGGCGGTAATGTAAGTCATGGCTGCGCCTACTGAGGGGGAGCGCAACGGCTGAACCGTGCTCTGATTGAATACCGGCAGGCTAGCGGCACCGGTAAGGGCGGCTATCTCGGCGCGGCCATATTGACGCGACTGCTTGACCTGGGCTCGCACGGTTTCATCGAGCATAGACAGTGAGTGGTACAGCCAAGCAGGCTCAGAGCTGTAGAAGATGATGCCATGCTCATCGGTAATGGCATAGTCGATATCTTCATACTGCCAGATATCTGCCAGCATAGAGAGGTCGACCTTGATGGCTAGTACCCCCACCGGCTTTTGGTTGTGGATGATTGGGGCAGAAAAATAATATCCCCGCTTGTCGGAACGGGCTCCCAGCGCGAAATACTGGCCGTTTTGGCCTCTGGCGGCCTGCTGGAAATAAGGGCGGTAACTGAAGTTTTGCCCGACAAATGAATCGGGCTGTTGCCAATTGCTAGAGGCCAGTGTCGTGCCTGCCATGTCAATCAGATAAAGGGTATCGGCACCCAGGGTCTGGTTCCACTGCGCCAGCAATTGGCTGGCAGACATGAACGGTTCGGCTGCGGGGATGAGATAAGTGGTATCGCTCTCCGCTTCAAGGGGGGCAAGTAGCCGCGGATCACTGGCAAGGACTTCGGGCAATTGGCTGTAGCGCTCGAGTTGAGCGTCGAGCTTGGTGCCTAGCTGCGTGACGTCGGATGTAATTTTTTCGCTAAGGTGCTGTTGGATCTGCATGAAGGTCAGCCAGCCGATAAGCATGGCGCCTATAATCCCAGTCAGCAGGGCAAGGAAGAAGAATTTTTGTTTGCTCGACATAAGAAGGCCTTTTTCTGCCACTGTAGCAAATTACCGGCAGGGAAACGTCGAGCTTGATTGCAGAGTCCGAGCGGGTTATCGCTGTTGGCAATTTACTTGTGTTTCAACTAGACAAAGCGCACAATTTTAGCGTTGTTACAAACATCTAGAGAATAAGCGGAGATAACAATGGAATTGTCTGATATTCGTCGCGACTATACACAAGGTGGTTTGCGTCGTCATGACTTGCCGGAACAGCCGGAGCAACTTTTCAGTACCTGGTTGGATCAGGCGATTGAAGCAAAGCTGACTGATCCCACGGCAATGACGGTGGCGACAGTTGATGCGCACGGGCAGCCTTATCAGCGTATTGTGTTATTGAAGCACTTTGATAAAGACGGGTTTGTCTTCTATACCAACCTTGGTAGCCGCAAGGCGATCCAGCTGGCTGACAACAGCAAGATTAGCCTGCATTTTCCTTGGCACCCGCTTGAACGCCAGGTCCATATTACGGGCTGTGCCGAAAAGCTCTCCAAAATGGAAGTGCTGAAGTACTTCTCGTCACGTCCCAAAGAGAGTCAAATTGCCGCGTGGGCGAGTAAGCAAAGTTCCCGCCTTTCGGCAAGGCAAGCGCTGGAAAGCAAATTTTTTGAACTGAAAGAAAAATTTGCCAAAGGTGAAGTGCCTGTGCCGACGTTCTGGGGTGGCTACCGCGTGAAGATTGATACGATTGAGTTCTGGCAGGGCGGTGCGAACCGTCTCCACGATAGGTTCTTGTATACCCGTAAGCAGGATGAAAGCCAGCAGTGGGAAATTGAACGCCTGGCGCCGTAAAGGCGTGGTACTGAACTGAAAAGAGCAGCGGTGAGCTGCTCTTTTTTTTATGCTGCCATTTTCTGCTGGCTGGTCACGATGCTCACACCTTCCGGGTGGCGGACTTTCAACGCTTTTTCGGCACTGGCGATGGACTCAATCTCGTTCACTGCCTGGATTTGGTACTTGCAAGGGATGTTGAAATGGGGATGGACAACGTAGGTGATAGTAAATTGCTTCATGATATTTCCAGCTGATTGTCGGCTCTACGACCGGTTAATTTAAATACTGGGCGGATTATAGGAAATCGGCCCAGTACAAAAATTGATCTGGAAACAGGCTTTGGGTTGCAAAAAGGTAAACTAAGTCTGCGTGTTTTGCAGTTTATTGCCGATGCGCTTGGGTATATCGGTTTACTCTTTCAAAATTACCGAGAGTTGGCGTTTGAGCATACTCTCAGGGATATGGGAGCCAAAACCGAAGTCGAGTGCAATGTCGATCAGCTCGTTTTTTGAGCGGGCGTTGAATTTCTCGCGCAGACGGATGACATAATTCTCTACCGTCTTGACCGAAACACCGAGTACCTTGGCGATATACTGTGGTTTTTTGCCGTAAAGCAGAAGGAACAGTACTTCCGACTCTCGGGTGTTGAGGTTGATGGCATTGTGGTTGAGGTCGAGGTTGAACGAGGCCTGCTCTTTGGGATCAATTCCCGCTGCCCGGCAAATCCAATGGCCTACCTCAAGTACCGCCGTATCCTTGAGTTCAACACCCGAAAAAATGGTACCGACGATTTCGTTTTCATCGTTTTTCCACGGTGTTTTAGTGAATAAGTGTGCACGCCAGCTGCCGTCCGAATAGGGGTGAATATCCAGAACCCGCATCCGTTTTCCTGTTGTGACCACAAGGTTGTCTTGCTCTTGAAATGCTTCAGCACACTCAACGGTTGGGCTCGGCATATCAAAATCGGTGCGACCGATACAGTCTAAATGATGATCTACACCAATAATGTTGCCGTACTCGGAATTAGCATAAACGAAGACCGAATCCTTATCTTTACATCCCCAACATCCTGGGAGCTGATTAAATATATGTAGTAAAGACGGTTCTACTTTATTTTTCACTACGTGTGCCTGAATTAATAGATATAGAGCAGTTGCAACATTGAAGTTTAATTGAATGGACAGAGGTTACAATATGTTAGTGACGGGTTTTTGGGCATAATTGTAAAAAATGATAAAAAAAAGCCGGCCCAATAGGCCGGCAAAGACAAGAGTTTGACTCCGAAGAGCACAATCCTGTACGACGTGTAGAAGAGGTATCCAATCAGATTCATATTCTTTGGTATGAGGGTGTATACCAAAGTAAACCCGCTTGGCATGTATCCAAAGTTGGATACTGTAAACAGAAAACGATAAATACCGTCCGTTGTCTACGGAAAATACTATAACAATAGTGATAGTCGTGAGTAAGGGGGGAAATCACCTATTGACATTGTTTTTACATTATGTCTGTTGGTCTGGTTACTGTTTTATGAAACGTGAAGCGCATTAGTGCTGCGCTTCACGAGTCATCCCTTGACGCGGTCATCGAAGAAGCCTTGTCTGTCAGAAAAACGATAGCTTATTCAATTGCTTTGCATAGTTTTTTCCCGGCAATAACCCATTTTTTTGCAGTGTCCTTCCCTTGTTCGTATGGGCGTAAAAGTGCATGTCTGGATATGCATGCATCTGCGAGCGTTAGGTTTTATATTGTTTTAAATAATACGTTTATCAACAATTTTATTAAGATCAATAATTGGTTTTACTCGAGATTATTATTTCAGCAAAAAATAATGCGAGAAATTCCACTGTAATTTAGACAATCAGTTGTATCTCTATATCCTCAATGCTTATAAGGGCAAGATAATTGCTTGTACCACTTTAGGGTTAATTTACTAATTTAAAAGTTCTAAGCAGGGTGATCCCAAGACTGCTGGTGAATATCGAGCCCAGTGTTGTGACGGCTATTATGTTGGCGGCAAGATAGGCGTTTCCTCCCATACTCCTGGCCATGACATAGCTGGCTGCCGCCGTTGGCGCGGCACTCATGAGAAATATCAGCCCTAGCTCCAACTCTCGAAAGCCAATAGCAATTCCTGCCAGGGTAATAAGTAGTGGTGAGAGAAGGAGTTTGCCGACACTGGCAAATTGGGTGTTGGCTGGCTCTTGACGTAATTGATTGAAGTCGAGGCTGGCGCCAGTACAGAGCAGCGCTAGCGGCAGTGTCATCCCCGCGAAGTAGCCGCCGGACTTGGTGATGAGTTCGGGGAGGGGAACGGCGAGCAATGAAAATGGCAGTGCACACAGTATGCTGATGATTAGCGGGTTTTTGATGATTGAACGCAGGAGAAAACCCGCATTAAGGCTCGGTAGGTTCGGGTTCGAGCGCGACAAGGTGATAACAGCAAGGACGTTGTAGGCAACGGTGATGACGGCAACATAGAGCGACCCCAAGGCAAGGCCGGTTTCGCCAAAGGCGTTGCTGGCGTAGGCCAAGCCAATGATACCGGTATTAGCGCGGAAAGCGCCCTGGACAACCACTCCGCGGTCTTTTTTTTGTGGTATTGCCCGGCTGGCCACCAGTTCGAACAAGGCATAAGTAAGAATATTGGCTCCCAGCGCAAACAATAATAAGTCAGGGTTACCTATTTCAGAGATGTTGGCGCGGGCAACGCTTAAAAACAGCATTGCCGGAAGAGTCAGATTGAACACCAGCTTGGATCCGGTTTCGATAAAGTCTTCGGTCAGCATGCCGATGCGCTTGAGGTAGATCCCGAGGCCGAGCATCAGGAAGATGGGACCGGTGATGGAAAATGAATAATGTAATTGTGCAAGTAGCTCTGTCATGGTCGCCTATCCTTGTTAAGAAGGCTATTTGTAACACAAATAGCAGTGAGATAGGAAATATGATCAAGGATCATTGTTCCGATCTTGGCCAACAGGGGCTGATACCGAGCCAAGGTGCTGAATTTATATGGAACGATGATCAAGAGGTGCGGTGTGACGGCCGATGTATTTCCGACAGGAACGATGATCAAGCTAGATCATGATCTTGGTATTTTTCCCCCGAATAATGATCAAGAGAATGGCCGTTGCCTACAGGGAAAAATCGCGGCAATCACTCACTCAATGTCACCCTGAATTTTCGTTTCCATCATAAATGGTTGAAAATCAGCCAATTAAATTGACTGGGGTAATGGGCTGCCACCCCCGGGAGGAGTCGGTGGGTTTCAGCTTCTGGTTTTTAAATCAGCAAAATAACATCAGAATGACATTGGCCGTAAATTATCGTCACTTGATCATAGTTCCGGAGTATGGCTCTTGGGGGAAATATGGTATGCTCCCACTACGAATCACCGCCATATCCTTCGGTCATTTAGCATGAAAGCAAAGCTAAACTCGCCATTGTTCAAACCCTCTGAAATCGTCAAGTTGCCGGAGCAGATGGATCACCACAACCATGGTTACAACCAGGTGGTGATTGGTCTGTCGGGACAAACGGAATTTGATATAGAAGGGTCGGGTAACCTGGTCTGCCCCGGTCAGGGCTGTCTGGTAACGGCGGACTCCGAGCACGCGTTTTCTGGTATCGGCAATAATGAAATTTTGGTGTTGAATGTAGCCTCAGACCAGTACCTCGCTTCTTACTCTCAAGATCACCTTGCCCAGCTGTTCGAGCACTCGGGCTATTTCCACCTCGATCGCCAAGCGCAGAATTTGATCCAGGCGCTAACCGCAGAGATGGCTGCTCACCCTGACGATCTGTTGCTCAGCAGAGCGTGCACCGATACCTTGATGTGCGTGCTGCATCGTCACTTCAAACCGCTCAAAGACGATCGCCAAACCTATCGTTTGAATATGGATGTGATCGATCAGTATATCCTGCAGCACTTGACCCGGAAAATCTCCGTAGCCCAGCTGGCGGGGTTGGTTTTCCTGGGCGAAAGCCAGTTTCATTTCCTGTTCAAAGAGCAAACGGGTGTGACACCACACCAGTATGTGCTGAAAAAGCGCCTGGAACTGGCGCGCGATCTGATAGAGGAGTCCCAGTTAAGCGTCGCTCAGGTTGCCCAAACTACCGGGTTCGCCAGCCAGAGCAGTTTCACCCAGGCGTTTACCCGGTTATACGGCAAACCGCCGGCGCGCTATCGTCGTGAAAATCCGGCTGGCTAGTTTACCTAAACCAACCCTATCCGTCCCATTCCTTTTGTTGACGTTTTGTTGTTGTCGGCGCCACTTCAGCCTTTTCTACCTGTTGTTTATTCTGCCAAAGGCTGTTCATGATGGCCATGGGCAGCTTCTTCGTGTCTATGTCTCTTTGATCGTCCTTGATCATTGATCCGTCTGCTCTTGATCATTGTTCCGAAACTGTGTGTTAAATAGTCAATGATTGGTGTCTGGTTACGGAAAAATGCATTTTTTCTAAAAAATCTCCGTCAATTTTTGTTAAAGCTCGGACTTTTTCTAAAAAGTATCGGAGAATATAGCAAGACTATCGGAGTGGTGGAAAATAAAATCCCCTCAATGGTAACACTGATGTAACATTTTTCTTGGGTGGGAGGCAGCGAGTAATGGAAAATGCTGTTTGCCTGATCCGGTACACTATTGAGGGAATCACTATGTTCAATGCGGCAGAAGTACTTCAGCCTGGTTTTATTGAGCGTCCACTGGATGAGCTCTGGTCCTTGATTTCACCCCTATACAGCGTGGATGAATCACAGTGGCTCGCGCAGTTGATGCCGCTGGCTGAGCCAACAGAGCAGGAGAGGCAGTATACTGCCGAGCAGGCGACAAGCTTGATTGAGCGGGTCCGCGCCGATCAGAACGCAGTCCAGATGATTGATGCCCTGTTGCTGGAATACAGTTTGGACACCAAAGAAGGGATCTTGCTGATGTGTCTGGCTGAGGCCTTGATGCGAATCCCCGATGCTGCCACAGCCGATGCCCTGATCCGTGACAAGCTCAGTGTAGCGGATTGGAAGTCGCACCTGAAAAACTCCGACTCGCTGTTTGTGAACGCCTCTACCTGGGGCCTGATGCTGACCGGCAAGGTGGTCAGTCTCGATGCCAAGGAAGATGGTGCCCCGAGCCATGTCATCAACCGCCTCGTTAACAAGATGTCCGAGCCGGTGATCCGCCAGGCCATGAACCAGGCAATGAAGATCATGGGTCACCAATTTGTCTTGGGCCGGACCATTGCCGAAGCCATGAAGAATGGCAAGAGCAAGCGTGATAAAGGCTTTACCTATTCGTTTGATATGCTGGGCGAAGCGGCTTTGACAGCCCAGGATGCCCAGAAGTATTTCAAAGACTATGTCATGGCTGTCGAGGCTGTCGGCCGTGACAGCTATGCCAGCGAAAGTGGCAGTAATACCCGCTCGCCGGATCCGACGGTGTCGATTAAGCTTTCCGCTCTGCACCCGCGTTATGACGTGGCTAACGAAGCCCGTGTGCTGGACGAGATGTACCTGTTGGTGCTGTCTCTGCTCAAGCGCGCTCGCGAGCTCAATGTCGGTATTACCATTGATGCCGAGGAGGCTGATCGTCTTGAGCTCTCGCTGAAGCTGTTTGAAAAGCTCTACCGCGCCGAGGAGGTAAAGGGATGGGGCCGTTTTGGTCTGGTGGTACAGACATATTCAAAACGTGCACTGCCGGTGCTGGCGTGGCTGGCGGCATTGGCCAAGGACCAGGGTGATGTGATCCCGCTACGCTTGGTGAAGGGGGCGTACTGGGACAGTGAGCTGAAGTTGTCCCAGCAGAGCGGCTATAGCGCCTATCCGGTGTTTACCCGCAAGGAAGCCACCGATGCTTCTTACTTGGCCTGTGCCCGCTTCATGCTGGCTCCTCACCTCAACGGCGTGTTTTATCCTCAGTTTGCCAGCCATAATGCGCACACGGTGTCGGCGGTGATGGCGATGGCGAAATCGCACCGCAACTTCGAATTCCAGCGTCTGCACGGTATGGGCGATGCGCTCTATAACCATGTCATGGAGATGCACCAGACCAATGTCAGGATCTATGCGCCGGTAGGTAGCCACAAAGACTTGCTGCCGTATTTGGTTCGTCGCCTGCTGGAAAACGGTGCCAATAGCTCGTTTGTGCATCGCTTGGTTGATGCCAACTGCCCGGTAGAAAGCTTGATCCAGCATCCGGTCGATATTCTGAAATCGCGTCCGACCCTGCATAACAGCTTGATCCCGCTGCCGCCGCAAATCTTCGGCGAACAGCGCAAGAATTCGGCCGGGGTCAATATTGATATTGCTTCGCAGTGGCAGCCATTCAGTGAGTCCGTGCAGGCGTTTGCCCGCCATCAGTGGCAAGCTGGCCCAATTATCAACGGGGCGGCGGTCATTGACAGTGGCAATACCGTGGCTGTGACCGCGCCATATGATCGCCGCGAAAGCGTAGGCAGTGTCACCTTTGCCAGTGCCGAACAGGTCAATGAAGCGCTCTCAATTGCCGCGCAGAGTTATCAGCAGTGGTCATCGCGGCCTGCGGCCGAACGTGCACAGTGCTTGCTGCGTCTGGCTGATTTGCTGGAAGACCATACCGGTGAGTTGGTGGCGCTTTGCCATCGCGAGGCGGGGAAAACTATCCAGGACAGTATTGATGAAATTCGTGAGGCGGTGGACTTCTGCCGTTTCTATGCCAACCAAGCGACCGAGGAGTTTTCCCAACCTAAGCCGGTGATGGGCTTTGACGGCACGACCCGTCAGCTGAGTTACCAGGGGCGTGGTGTCTTCGCTTGTATCAGTCCGTGGAACTTCCCGCTGGCAATCTTCCTTGGCCAGGTTTCGGCCGCGCTGGTTGCGGGCAATACCGTAGTGGCCAAACCGGCTGAGCAGACTTCGCTCATCGCCTTCCGTGCCATCGAGCTCATGCTAGAAGCGGGTGTGCCTGCCGGTGCGATTCAGTTGCTGCCGGGTACCGGTGCCGAGGTGGGTGCGCCGTTGACGGCCGATAACCGTATCGCCGGGGTGGCGTTTACCGGTTCGACCGAAACCGCCCAGCGGATCAACCGTAGTCTTGCAGCCCGAGACTGCGAGCCTGTTCCTTTCATCGCTGAAACCGGTGGTCAGAATGCCATGATTGTTGACAGTACTGCGCTGCCAGAGCAGGTGGTGCGTGACGTGGTGCGCTCGGCCTTTGCGTCGGCCGGCCAACGCTGCTCGGCATTGCGTGTGCTGTTTATCCAGCAGGATATCGCGGACAGGGTGATAGGCCTGATCAAAGGGGCAATGGCTGAGCTGTCTGTCGGCCGTCCTGAGCTGCACAGTACCGATGTGGGCCCGGTCATTGATGCAACGGCGCGCGACAAGCTGCAGACCCATATCCAGTCTCTGAAAAACCAGGCTACGTTAGTGGCACAGGCGAGTGTGCCAGTGAGCTGCCAGCACGGTGATTTTGTCCCGCCGTCGGCGTTTGAAATACCGTCTATCGATATTCTGAAAAATGAACACTTCGGCCCGATCCTGCACATCGTCCGTTTCAAAGCGAGCGAGCTGGATCAGGTGATCGACCACATCAACCAGACCGGTTTTGGCCTGACCATGGGGGTACACAGCCGCAACGAGCGTACCTACAGCCATATCGAGCGCCGTGCCCGTGTCGGTAACTGCTATATCAACCGGGATCAGGTGGGGGCGGTCGTTGGCGTTCAGCCGTTTGGCGGCCAGGGGCTATCCGGCACCGGCCCGAAAGCCGGCGGTCCGCACTACCTGTACCGCTTTACCCAAGACCGTGTTGAAGCCTAATGGCTGTCGAGAAAATTAAGGAGTGATCATGACTATTCAAACATTGGTAAATACAAGCTCGGCGGCATGGGAAGGCTGGAATAACCTTGGCTATCAAGCACGGACACGCATTCTGCGCCACTGGACCGATCAACTGGCGGCCGAATGCCGCGCCATGGTGGAGTATCAATGCCGCCAGGCCGAGGAGCATGTCGCCCCGACATTGTTGATGCCGGGCCCGACGGGGGAAACCAACGAACTGTACTGTGCCGGGCGGGGCAGCTTTGTGGTGACCGCCGACAATGAAACACCGTTGGTGGCATTTTTCGGCCAGCTAGCAGCGGCTTTGGTCACGGGCAACACGGTGTTTGTTTGCCTGCCTGCAGACTACCCGGTCAAGGCCAAAGACGTCGCTGTGCAGCTCGAGCAGAGCGGCTGTGCTGGCGGTGTGATCACCGCGATTGATAACGATCAGCTTGCCGATCTGGTCAGCCATCCCGCTGTGGCTGGCGTGGCCTATGCCGGCAAGCTGTCAACAACCCAGGCGCTTGGGCGCCAACTTGCTGCCCGAGACGGCTTGCTTGCTCAGCTTATCAGTGAAACTGATACCGAGCAGCTGCCGGTTATCGGCAGTCCGACATACTCACTGCGTTTTGTGACCGAGAGGACACGGACGATCAACATTACTGCGGTTGGCGGCAACGCCACCTTGCTTGAGTTGGGGAGCGGTGAGGAACATTAACCAGAGGGTGGGCCGCTGCATGCAGGAATTTAGCTTGCAACCTGCTGGCGGCCGAGCAACCCATCGCTGATTATCAGCGCTAAAACCAAATGCCCCTGCTATGGACAGGGGCTTTATGTGAGGGAACTCAAACAATGATAGAGAATAGCTTTGCTATTACAGCAACGTTTATCGCCTACCTGATCGGTATGCTGGCCATTGGCTACATTGCGTATAAGCGAACGTCAAATTCAGCCGATTACTTCCTTGGCGGACGTACATTGGGACCTTGGCCCGCAGCGCTTTCTGCCGGTGCATCGGATATGAGTGGCTGGCTGCTGCTCGGTCTGCCGGGCTACGCCTATGCGGCGGGTATCGAGTCTCTGTGGCTGGCTGGCGGCTTGCTGCTGGGGACCTGGCTCAACTGGCTGATCTGTGCCAAGCGCCTGCGTACCTACAGTATTACTACCGATAACGCACTGACCATGCCGGAGTTTCTGGCCCGTCGCTTCAACGATAAATCCAAGCTGATCCAAACTATTTCAGCATTCTTTATCTTGCTGTTTTTCCTCTTCTATACCAGCTCGGGTTTGGTTGCCGGTGGAAAGCTGTTCGAGACCGTATTCGGCCTTGACTATACCATTGCGGTGATTGTTGGTACGGTGTGCGTGGTGTCTTACACCTTGTTCGGTGGTTTCCTGGCGGTGTCTTGGACCGACTTGGTGCAGGGCCTGCTGATGGCGGCGGCATTGATGATTGTGCCGATTGCGTCGATGAACGGCAGCCCGGTAGATTTGGCTGTGGCGCTGGAAGCGAAAAACCCTGAATTGATGACCCTGTTCAACGATGTGAAGGGCGAGCCGCTATCGGCTATCGCGATTATTTCCCTTGCGGCCTGGGGCCTGGGCTATTTTGGCCAGCCGCACATTCTGGCGCGATTTAAGGCGACCCGCAGCAATGCCGATATCACTACTGCCCGCCGCATTGCGGTTGGCTGGACGGCGCTGTCGATGGCCGGTGCGATCCTTGTCGGTCTGGTTGGTATTTTGTACGTTGATAACCAGCTGGCCGGTAACCTTGACGACGGCGAGCGTATTTTCATGCTGCTGGTGAACTCAATGTTCCACCCGGTAATTGCCGGTATTTTGCTGGCGGCGATCTTGGCTGCCATTATGAGTACGGCTGACTCCCAGTTGCTGGTATCGTCATCGGCGCTGGCGGAAGACTTCTACAAGCAGGTGTTCCGTCCGCAGGCATCGTCGGAAGAAATTGTGAGAGTTGGTCGTATCGCGGTGATCGTGCTTTCTATCATTGCCCTGATGCTGGCGATGAACCCAGACAGCACAGTACTTGGCCTGGTGTCTTATGCTTGGGCGGGCTTTGGCGCGGCATTTGGCCCGGCACTGTTGATTAGCTTGTTCTGGAAACAGATGAACCGCAATGGCGCATTGGCCGGTATTGTGATCGGTGCGATGACTGTGGTGATCTGGAAGCAGCTCAGTGGCGGTATTTTCGACTTGTACGAAATTGTCCCTGGCTTTGTTTTTGCTACTATTGCGATTGTGGTGGTGAGCAAGATGACAGGTGGGGTCTCGCAAGACGTTGCCGCACAGTTCGACACTTACCAGAAGAATCTCGTCGAGTTCAAGTAATCCTCTGGGGTGATTGACAATTAATAAGGCGGCGTCTGTTTTCAGATGCCGCTTTTTTATGTCCTTGGCAACTGCATCTTTATCCATCTTTTCAATGCCTTCTGGCTATAAATTCATGCTCTCAATGTAAAGGGATATTGCGCTCATGAACAGCGTGATGCTTATTCCGCATTTTTGTTTTTGACGAGATTAATGCGTTTCATTTCATTGCTTACCCCTCACAATTTATGAGCTTATTAATGCTATTGCTGCCTTGCCTAAGCCTTCCCAGCTTGCGTGTTGGGATCCGGCCAATAGGTGTGATCAGCCGTTTACTCACGCTGATGTGTGGTGGTTGCGTAAGGTAGCTTGGCGTGAATGGAATGGATAACATTATGAAAATAAATCAGAAAAAAGCAGTGTTACAGAACAGCCTCACTCTTGCCCTTATAGGTATGGCAAGTGCGGCAGTCAATGCCGAACCCTATGAGATGCTGCTCAGTGATGTGCTGGCCGATGAACAAGCCATTATCGCAGAGCAGCCCGAAGGGCTGGCATTGGTGATGGAGTCAATCCGCACCTTGGACAATGACGCCGTCGAGGCGATCACCGTCGGCAACCCGAATAATCCGGAGAATGTAAAACGGGTAGAGTCGATTGTCAGTGAGCAGGATTGGAACTTCCTCTTTGTTGAGCGCCACGCGCAATATACCTATCTCAATTTCCTCAAGGGCATCGGCAAGTTCCCGGCGTTTTGCGGGAATTATGATGATGGCAGAGATGCCGAGGCGATTTGCCGTAAATCGCTGGCGACCATGTTTGCCCACTTTACCCAGGAGACGGGTGGGCATAATGCCTATAGCGAATATCCGGAGTGGCGCCAGGGGCTTTACTATTTGCGCGAGGTGGGCTGGAGCGAAGGCACTTCCGGCGGATACGGTATTTGTGATCCGGGCTTGTGGCAGGGTGAGGCCTATCCGTGCGGTCAGTTTGAAGATGGCTCCTACAAGAGCTACTTCGGCCGTGGTGCCAAGCAGCTCAGCTACAACTACAACTATGGTCCATTTTCCCACGCCATCTATGGCAATGTCGAAAAGCTGCTCAACGAACCTGAGCTGGTGGCAGACTCTTGGCTTAACCTGGCCAGTGCCGTGTTCTTCTATCTTTACCCGCAGCCACCCAAACCCAGTATGCTGCATGTGCTCGACGGCACCTGGCAGCCAAACCAGGCTGACTTGAACGCCGGCCTGGTGCCCGGGTTCGGGGTGACTACCATGATCATCAACGGCGGCGTTGAGTGTGGCGGTTCGAGTGAGCATATCCAGTCGCAGAACCGCATCGATTACTATCGTGAATTTGCCAAGTACCTCGACGTACCTATTGCCGAGGGTGAAGTGTTAGGCTGCGCCAATATGCAGGCCTTCGATGCTGGCGGTGCCGGCGCACTCAACGTTCACTGGGAAGAAGACTGGGGTTGGACACCGGATACACCGACAGGCCAAACCTACAAGTGCCAGCTGGTGGCCTACCAAGGTCCATTTTCTGCCTTCGTCGAAGGGGACTACCGCAAGTGTGTCGAAGATAAATTCGATGTCAATATCATCAATGATCTCGAGGGCGTGCCGCCTACTGCTGATGCCGGTGGCGATATAACCCTGTTCTCGGATAATACCCGGGTTACGCTTGACGGCAGCGGCTCGCATGATCCTTATGGTGAAATTGTCAGCTATCAATGGCAGCAGGTTTTGGGCAATACCCTTGAAATTGCCGCAGCCGATCAAGCGAAAGCTTCTGTCGTTGTGCCCAAGGTCGAGACGGAGATCCTGTACCATTTCGAGCTAACGGTGGTGGATGATGATGGCCAAACAGCATCGGATACCATGACGATCACTGCGAAAGTCGTGCCAGATAATTTCCCGCCTACGGTCACGCTCGCCGGGCCGCAATCAGTGAAAGCCTCGGAGCCGGTTGTTATCACCGCGACCGTCGAGGACCCGGATGATACCGAGTTCAGCTTTAACTGGCGTGCGTCAAACGGTATCTCGCTGGATGTGGCTGAAGATAATCGCTCTGCCAGTTTTGTTGCACCTGCGGTTGAGAATGAAACGACTGTTACGGTCTGGCTGGATGTTACGGATAGCGTCAATGAGCCCGTAACTGCCTCACACAACCTCGTCATCAAGCCGGCTTCAACCGGTGAATACCCGGCTTGGGAGCTCGGCAAAAACTATGTCGAAGGGGAGCGTGTCACCAATTTGGGCGATAACTATGAATGTAAGGCGTTCCCATACAGTGGCTGGTGCGGTGTCGCTGAGGCCTACAAGCCAGGAGAGGGGCATGCATGGCAGGATGCCTGGACCAAGCTATAGCTGATATGACTAGAAGCTGATATTTATGCGGTGCTCAGCGCCTGAGTGCCGCTTCTTTATCTGAAGAGCAAAGTTTTGTTGGTGTATTTGACTATAAAACGAACACTTGAACGCAAAAGGGAAAAATAATTCTCAGTAGGTATGTTGTGGCTAAGTAATTGACTTTGGAGTGTTATTTTTATCTGGCTTAGTTTTTTAACGCAATATCCCGCTTACTTGTGTACTAGTTTGCTATTACATTGTTATGGGGGTTCTGATAGTTTGTGCTGGTCACCACGCACTATTGTCAACACTATCACTAGAAGAGCCTGTTCCATGAAGTTGAAAATTTCCTCTGCCATCATCTCCACACTTTTACTGGCTGGCCAGGCATCCGCCATCACTCTTTATGAAGATGAGCAAAATAAATTCGATGTCGGTGGCGTTTTTGTCCTCGACGCTTTCCAACCGGTCTGGGGCGAAGACGATATCTTCTCTGCCACCCGCAGTATCCTCAACCTGGGCTTTGAGCGCCAGCTGCAATATGGCTGGACGCTGGATGCCAAGTTCGAGTGGGATCAATTTCTGAATAATCCGACGTCTGGCAGCAGCAACTTCCGTAACCGCTTGGGCTACGTCACCATCAATAACGATGAGCTGGGTAGCCTGCGATTCGGTAAACAGTGGTCGGCATACCATGATCTTGCCCGTTACATGGATAACCTGATCATCATCGACCCTGATGCGACACCGATTTACTCTGAAGGTACTGACGGCGGTTTCGCGGCAACGGGCCGCGGTGATAACCTGGTGGCTTACCGCTACAGCAACAGCGGCGTGAATGTTTCGGCGCACTACGGTTTTACCAGCAACGGTGAATCCGGCAGTTTTGAAGATGAAAACAACCAAGTTCAAAGCGATACGGTCAAGCGTGATTACAACTACGCGCTATCGACCAGCTATGACTTTGACTCGGGGCTGAGCTTGGGTGTGGCTTACCTGGAAAACAAGGTTGAAGTTGCGCAGGCCTCTGAGGTTAACGGCTTGGAAGACGGCGACAAGCAAACAGCATTGACTGTTGGCGGTCAGTATGTTGCTGGTGGCCTGAAGGTGGCAGCGGTTTACACCAAGGGTGAGAATATCCACAAAGCGGGCCTACAGGGCGCTCCTCGCGCAGAATGGGCAGATGCCAACGCAGTAGACGTCTATGCGCATTACGCGTTTGGATCAGGCCTGCGTCCGTACGCTTATGCTTCACACGTTGATTTCGACGGTGAAAATGGCGTAGATGGTGACCGCCAGGTATATGCAGTGGGTTTGTCTTACGCCTTCACGCCGAAAACCGTGCTGTCTTTCGAAGCCAAGCGAAACGAGCTGAACGAGTTCAGTGGTGAGCCTGGCCGTACTGATAACGGCGGTGGTTTCAACTTCGCGTACGTATTCTAATTCTGCTTTCAAGCACTAATAAAAGGCTGGCATGGTTGCCAGCCTTTTTCATGCCGCTATTCGCATGGAGGAGCCAGGTGGATCATCGCCAGGCCGCCGAGTGAGGTTTCGCGGTATTTCTTGTTCATGTCCTTGCCGGTTTGGTACATGGTATCAATCACCTTGTCGAGCGAGATGCGCGATTTGCTGTTGCGCTTGAGGGCCATGCGCGAGGCGTTGATCGCTTTCATTGCGCCCATGGCATTGCGCTCGATACAAGGGATCTGAACCAAGCCGCCAATGGGGTCACAAGTCATGCCCAGCGAGTGCTCCATGGCAATTTCAGCCGCCATGCAGATCTGCTCGTTGCTGCCGCCGCGGATCGCCGTCAGGCCGGCTGCCGCCATTGAGGATGACACACCAATTTCACCCTGGCAGCCCACCTCTGCACCGGAAATAGACGCATTCATCTTGTACAGCATGCCGATGGCGGCGGATACCGCAAGGAAGTCTTTGATTTGCTTGTCATTAAGCTCGTGGATGAACTTGTTGTAGTACATCAGTACAGCTGGGATCACACCTGCCGCCCCGTTGGTTGGCGAGGTAACGACCTGGCCACCGGCGGCATTTTCTTCGCTGACGGCAAAGGCAAACACGTTTACCCAATCCAGGACCACCATAGGATCGTTCTCGATCTCTTGGTTGGACTCGAGCTTCTTCAGCAGTGCCGGGGCGCGGCGTACCACATGCAGGCCACCTTCCAGTATACCTTCGGTCTCAAAACCGCGGGCCATGCAGTTCGCCATCACCTGCCAGATCTGGTTTGCCTTGGCATCCAGCTCTTGCTGGCTGCGGAAGGCTAGCTCATTGCGCAGGAACATGGCGCCAATACTTATCCCCTCTCGCTCGGTGATTCTGAGGATATCTTCCGCCGAGTTGAATGCGAAAGGTACCTTGACTTCGCTGGTGGCTTTGCCGTTTTGTAGCTCGTCGGCAGTAGCAATGAAACCACCGCCTATCGAGTAGTAGGTCTCGATAAATAGCTGCTTGCCGGCGTGGTCGAAGGCGGTAATGGTCATGCCGTTTTCATGCAACGGCAGATTATCACTGTGAAACAGCATGTCGGTATCGACATTGAAAGCGATGAGCTTTTTACCCGCCAGTAGTAAGGTTCTGTTGGCAATCCCATCGGCCATCGCCTGGTTGGCGGCCTGGATATCAATCGCATCGGGCTTGTTGTGCATCAACCCCAGGATTGATGCTCGGTCGGTGTGGTGGCCTTTGCCTGTTAGCGACAAAGAGCCGTACAGATCCACTTGTACCCGGGCCACATCGTCCAGCATGGCATCCACTTTCTGGCAGAAATCAAAACCGGCCAGCATAGGCCCGTTAGTGTGAGAGCTGGACGGGCCTACCCCCACTTTGTAGATATCAAAAATAGATAGCATGGTCTTTCCTTAAAAAATCACATTTATTAATAAGTTTGGCAGAAAGAAACAAGCCGACACGGGAAAAGCAGGAAAAAACCGAAACAATAGTAGAAAATTGGCTAGAACATTGAGAGAGAAAAAAATAAGAGACAAAAATTTGTCTCTTATTCTATTTTCATCAATTGTTGAATTTGTATTTTCTCGGTGAATGGTTTGAGGTTTCTTATTTGATATATAAGTTATTTTCTGAAAGGTGATCCCAAAATTATTAATTTATTTTGATGGCTAATTCTAAAAGTTATTAATTTAAATCAGGCGACAAAACGCTTGGTGGGAATGATAATAACATAACTAGGAATATATCATGGAAATAAAGAAAACCTTTTGCTCCTATATTGCAGCGTCAATAATTTGTTCTTTATATTCAATGTCAGTGACAGGGGCTGAAACGGAAAATATTGCCTCGCCTGACTTTGCCTTTGCTAATACCAGCTTGAGCTATGGCGATAACGGCTACCAGGAAGATCCGCTGGGGATGATCAGAGCGTTTGACGGAAACCCTTATACTTCATGGCATCCCGCTCTTCGCGAGGACTCTTGGCTTGGGCAGCTGTTTCCCGAAGCCATGGCGGTAACGGGGTATTCAGTCAAAGGCAATATTGAACATTTTAAAATTCAGGCTAGTCACGATGGGATTGCTTGGCAAACCCTCGATACTCAGCGTGAGCAAACCATCAGTTCGCAACTAACCTACTTTACAATACCGGAAGAAAAGGTAGGGGCTTATCAGTATTATCGCCTATATACCATTGGGGATAATTATTCAGCCAATATAAATATGCTTGAACTATATGGCCATCGCGGAGAAAGCAGTGGTGGTGTGCCTGAAGATGTTACGATGCCGCAGTTTGCCTCTGCCAGTTCCAATGCCTGGGTTATGACAGATACGGCCTTTGAATATTTACCGAACCTTCACACCTTGGCATTCGATAATATTAGCGGCGGTTATAACTTTTCGGAAAATACCTATTGGCGCCCCGTTAGCCAGAATAATGAATGGTTGGCTCAGTCATTTACTCGTCCCCAGCGAATTGTCAGTTATACCCTTGAGGCCCCCTCGCAATACATGGCCCCAGAGCACTGGTTGCTGCAGGCCAGTATTGACGGCAGTACATGGTTGACGCTGGATGAACGCCAGAACCAGGAGCTGGGAAAGGAAAAGCAAAGCTACGAGATAGCATTTGAGCAGCAGGGCAGCTACCCATACTACCGTCTGTATTTCCCCTCTAATGTGAAACCGATTGGGGTCAGTGAAGTTGAACTGCTAGCGGCCGGTGCGACAGCCGCGCCCGTGCCACAGGATGATGCGGTGATGGTGGTGATCAGGGATGCGTTTGGCGACGCGCCATGGTACGAGGAAGGCTCGCACGGTGGCTTTGTCATGGCCATTGCCCAAGGTCACTACAATGCTGAGTTGGATGTGGATGAGAGTGTCGAGTTCCGGACATCCAACATCAATGATGACAGGCGCGACAGTGCGCCGATAGATCTGTCCGAAGAGGCTTTTAAGGCCGATGTCATCAATATGAGCTCCAGCAGCACGACCTATGATGCCGGCAAGAAAGCGGTTAAATCGCTCAATGACTATTACCCGCAGCAGCCGCTCAAAATTACCTCGGCTGGTAATGCCTCGACGGTCTGCACTGCTGAAGCGGCTGAACTGGGTCGCCAGGTGGGATTGAGTGCCTCCGCGCTGGAAGCGCACTTTGCTGGTGTCCCCCAGTCCGAGTGGGAGCACTATTACAAAGCCTGTGATATGACGGTCGTGGCAGCCATCGATGCGCAGCAAGAGGAGAGCTGGATTGTCGTGGCGGGCTATATGGGTGATCCGTACCGCCCACAAAAGCCGCTGGGGATCCTGAAAGACCGCGGGGTCGTCGCCCCCTATAAGATTGATGGCCGCGACGGCACCAGCTTTTCGGCCCCCTATGTGAGCGCGCTGGCTGCCATGATACTGCAACGTGCCCCCGAGCTAACGGCAAGTGAGGTTGCGGCAATCATATTCGCCACCGCTGACGATCTCGGTGAGCCCGGGGTTGATGAGGTGTGGGGGCACGGACGTGTCAATCCTGCAAGAGCGATGCAATATATGGATGAGCAGGGATACGGATACCCTTAATAGTGAGGCGGCCTAATGGCCGCCATTTTTCGCTGAACAGTGCCTAATTGCGGATCAATGATCGAGGAACAGGTAGTTCTGCCAGCTTTTCATTCTGATCAGGACTTTGCGCATTACCGATACATGTTCGAAGCTATCGGAATAGACCGCTATTTCGATATTGGCCCCTTGTGGCAATTGATACTCACTGAGATCGTCGGTGATTTTCAGTTTGACCAGCGGGCGCCCTTGGCGCAGCAGCAAGTCACTGCCGTAAAGTACCCCTGCCGCTTGGATTTGGCTCTCACCGATAGCCGGCAATACTTCCACCACCTCGCCCTGGAACGTCTTGCCGGGCAGGGCTCGGAAGATAAAATCGGCCTTGAAACCGGGGCGCAGCCTCAGCAAGGAGTTCTGCCTGAACGCACCAATAAAGAACTGCTCTTCCTGATGGATAAAGGTCATTACCGGTTTGAGTGGCAAGGGCACGGCCATCATGCCGGGCCGCAATGTTACTTGGGTGACAAAACCGGCGGTAGGGGCATGAACCACGGTTTCTTCAAGATTGAACTGGGCCTGGATCAGCTGGGCGCGTACTTTGGCGATAGCGGTGTTTTCTCCCATGATCTGTGACTCGAAGGCCAGCTTGGCGCGTTGCTCCTCTGCCCTTGCCGCAGACAGTGAAGCTTCAGCGCTGCGGTAGAACTGGCGGCGGTTATCCACTTCCGATTTGGTAAAGGCACCGCGCTTGTATCCCTTTTCGTAGCGCTGGTATTGGCTCAAGGTTCTATCCCGCTCGGCAACAGCCCGTTCCGTGCTCGCTCTGGCCGCATGGAAAGCCGCCTCTAGGCCCATGACATTTTGTTTCGCTTCGGCCAACGCCGCTAATTGTAACTGGACCTCGGCTTCATACGGTGTGGGATCGATACGAAACAGGATATCGCCCTTTTTGACCGGGGTATTGGCGGCAACCGGTACCTCAATCACTTTGCCCCTCACGCCGGGGACTATCGGGGTGGTGACGTAAAACTGCCCGCCCATGTTGCTATGAGGGTGGTTGTAGTTCATCAGTAAAATTAAGGTGCCGATCAAAATGATACCGCCGAGAACCGCAGTTGGGACGGTCCACTTGTTGAGTGGGATATTGAAAATCTTGAATACGGCAATGCACAGGGCGGCGTAGGTCAGAATGAGTAATAGGTCCATTAGTCTTCGTCCCCCTGCGTGCGGTCTGGTGGTGTTTCGTTGTGTGATTGCTTGACCTCCAGCTCTGAGACTTTTTCGGTCAGGTGTTCGACCCGTTCTGATAGCTTGAGGATTTCGTGATGAAGCTCGTTTTGTTCGTTCTGGAGTTGGGTGAATCCCCAGCCTCGATCTTCGCGCCATAGCGTGGCCCAAATCCACAGGAACGGCCATAGCGCATGCAGGGTAAACAAGCTGACCCAGCCGGCATAATGGATGGCATCTTGGTGGGGGTGGTTGCGTTTTTTTGATATTTCATAGGGAATATCGTGGATGGCGATGATCCCATAGAACAGGAAAACCGCGACAAAGCACAATACGCCCAGGGCAAAATAGTCGAGAAACATCCTTGCTCCTTGTCCTTATCAGATCGGCGGTGACGTTGTGCCGGCTTCCGGGCAAGGCACATTCCAGTCATGATCAAATTTAGCATTGATTTACTTTTATGCTTGTTTTACTTGGTTTTATTTTGATATCGGCAATGTGAATAAGAAGGGGGATGCCGTATATTTGTCAGGAATTTGTGCTCCAGTTATTGGCCTGGTGGTCGATATATGTAGGCGAGAGAAAAGATAGCCGCTCAGGGGAAAACGGGGGGCTATTTCACCGAGTATTGTATGGTGTTCGGTAACCTGTAATAAACACTGACCGTCGAGGGGATATGCCTTACCTATTGATTGCTACCGGCCTGTCAGCGGGCCTACTGGCGTGGATCCTATACCGTTTTTTTGCCTCCAAGGCGGAGCAGCAACAGTCTTTGGAAGAAAAGCGGCAAAAAGAGGCCAGGTACCAGCAAGTGTTGGAAAAAGCCAAAGTGGCCGAGCGTGAGGATAAAATATTCAAGGCGCAGACAGGGCATGTGCCAAGTCAGTTGTCTTTGGCGAAGGAGTATGAATTAACCAATACTCGTGAAGCTATCTACTGGTATGGAAAAGCAGCAAAACTCGACAATATTATTGCTCAGAATGCCTTGGCACGCTTGTGCCGGACCGACATCGACGATCCTGACGGCGAAGCAAAGTCGCAATACTGGGAGCAGGTGGTTAAAGCCAAGCGTGGCGAGGCGAAAGAGCTGTTCGAGCTTGGCTTGCTATTGATCCGTGGCCTGGGAACCGACATCGATGTTGATGCCGGGCTGGACAAGGTGCGGGAGGCAGCGGATAAAGAGTGGCTTGCTGCTATGCTATTTCTGGGTGATTGGTATCTTTCTGAGTTTTCTCAACCGCACCAGCCGGTGGAGGCTTTCTTGTGGCGTTTTCGGGCTGCCAGGCTAGGCGATATCAGCGGTTTCATGAAAACGGCTTTTTGTTACCAGGCTGGGATCGGCGTGAGCAAGGATAGTGCCCGCACCATGTATTGGCTGGAGCGGGCTGCAGAGCGAGGAGAGGGGGAAGCCCAGTTGCTGGTGGCCAAACTGCATAACCGGGATACGATGTCCGATGCTGCGATCGCTTATATCTGGTATTCCTTGGCTTACGCCAATGGTCTTAAGCAAGCGAGGAAGGCCCGGGATGGCGTGGTACAGCAATTTGATATCGATACCATTCTGGGCGTACAGAATGTGGCAAACAGGATCTATAAAATGCTCAGGCAAGGTGGCGAAGTGGAAGCCCATTCGGTGATGCACTTGCTTGATAAGCTATACGATAGAAGCGGTTACCGGCCAACGGAAGAGATGCTTGATTCGATAGCGTTGGGAGAGCTGGCCAGTGAAATGTCGACGTTGCAGCCTATTGAACATGAACAACAAGCTCACAACCTGCCGCAGAGGTTTGATGGCGAGGCGCTGTCTGAATCGTCTGATGAGCTAAACACGGACACATTGCCTGCCGATGCCGTTGGTAGCGTCCCTAGCCAATCGGCTATGTCGGGCTATCAGCAGCAATCGTGGCACATGTCTTGGGATAGCCTGCTGTCAGGTGGCGATATTCGGCAGGATAAGCCCGAGAAAAAGCAGTGACGATGACAAAAAAGGCCCTGGTTGGGGCCTTTTTTGTTACAGGGCTTGGATATAGTCAAGCAGCTGGGGCATCTCGGTCAGGGTGATCACCCGCGGATCCTTGATTTCCGGCGCATGGGGGGCGGCATAGTGGAAGGTGGGGATCCCGGCATTGAGGCCGGCCTGGACGCCCCGCGCGGTGTCATCGACGAACACGCAGTCCTGCAGCCGGTACCCCATATTCATCGCGGCAAAGTGCAGCAAGTCCGGGTCTGGCTTCCAGCTACTGGCTTCAAAGCCGCTGAATAATTTCCCTTCAAAGAAATGCAGCATGTCGGTCAGGCCGAGGGTGTGCTCCATTTTATGGACAGGGCCGTTGGAGGCAATGCACATGTCGATCCCCTGCTGGGTCAGTTTCTGGAGCAGATCGGGTACCCCGGCAATCGGCGTTAGGTGTTCGTTGAAGAGTTTGCGGCATTCTTCCCGGTACATCGGCTCAAGGATATCGATAGACGCCGTTACCCCGGTACGGCGCCGGGTTTCGGCCAGGATATCGACAATCTTGCCGCCTTGGAAATGCTCGATACACTCATCGAGGCTGAGCTGTCCGCCGAGCCGGGAAAAGATGTTCACTAAAGCCTGGTTACACAGCCGCTCGCTGTCTACCAAGGTGCCGTCGCAGTCAAAGATGACACAGCGGGTGTGATAGGGCTGATCCTGTCTCATAGTTTTATCCTGTCTATCTCGCTGCTTTGATTGTTAATCCAGCCCTACGCTTCCGACAATACGAAGATTGGTATTTTGCTAGCTACATCGCCAACTGTTTGTGAAATAGCAGAAATAATTTGAATCAGCGCGCATTGAGCAGGCCACCAACCTTACCTTGGCGGGGCCGGATGATAGAAGCTTCGAGCATAGCGATGCCTGAACCGACTTGTTGTTGCGCCACTTTGGCGCCATGGCCTGGGTAGGGAATACTGATAGACGTTAATTCTGTTTTTAGTTTGGTCGCAGTGATTTGCTCGACATTTATCAGAAGTTGCCATTTATGGATGTGGCTATCGTCACTATACTTGTTGGCAAAAGCAGTGAAAAAGGCAATGCCATACAGTTCACCAAGGTAGGCAGAATAAAGCGGGTTTGTTTCCATGGGCACAAGCCTGTGTTGATAGTCTTTGAGGTAAATGCCTGCTGAGGCAGTAGTGGCGATTATAAGGGGTGGCTATGACATCATCCATATTTCCCTCATGGCTTGGCGGCTATGAGGTCAGGGAACACGTGAGGAACCCGAATATTTCGGTCGGGGAGCACACGTATTATTCGGGGTATTACCACGATAAGCATTTCGAGGATCATTGTGTCCGGTATTTGCTCGGCGATCATTCAAGCCGGGCGGTGTGGGAGTCTGGGATTTTCGGCGAGGTCGACCAGTTGATCATCGGCAGGTATTGCTCGATTGCTTCGGGAGCCACCTTTATGCTGGCGGGGAATCAAGGGCACCGCCATGATTGGATTTCATCGTTTCCTTTCGATGTCGGTAAGTTTGGTAACAAGGTCAAATCGGGCTTTGAGCGTGCTGGCGATACGGTGATTGGCAACGATGTCTGGATCGGTAGTGAGTGCGTTATTATGCCGGGCGTGACGATTGGCGACGGGGCAGTGATTGGCGCGCGGGCAGTGGTGACCAAAGATGTGGCGCCTTATGCGGTAATTGTGGGTAATCCCGGTCAGGAGGTCAAAAAGCGTTTTAGTGATGCGGACATTGCCAAACTGCTGGAGATGAAATGGTGGGACTGGCCGATGAAGCGGTTACAGGAGAACATGGATTTGATGTGCAGCTCGGATATTGATGCCCTGTTTGAACGATACCAGCGTTTTGAATAATAATTAGTGTTTATTAGACATCGAGGAAACCGGCCAGCTTGCTGGCCGGTTTTTTATGGCCTGAGGCTCATAGGAAGTGGGTTGGGCTATGGCCGGTCCAGCTTTTGAACGCACGGGAAAAGCTGCTGAGATCGGCAAACCCAAGCCGGAAGGCGATATCGGTCAGATTGATATTGGGCTGGTTTAGCAACAGCAAGGCTTTTTCCCGCTTGTATTGCTCCAACACTTGCCGGTAGTTCAAGCCTAACTCGGCGAGGCGGCGGTTAAGGGTTCTGACGCTCATCAGCATCTGTGAGGCGACTTTTTCCCGCGAGATAATTTTCAGGTTGCTTTCGTTGTCTAGCAATTTGTAGATCAGCAAGATGATATCGTGGCTCTCCAGTTGGCTGACCGCTTGGCGCAAGCGAGGAATGGCAACGGAATAGATATCGGGATCCCGTCCTTTTAGCCTGATCATATCAGCATTTTGGGGAAAGCAAATCTTCAGCAGCGGCGAGCCGGTCTCAATCTGGCAGCCCATTAACTGTTCGAATTTGCCTTGCAGCTGGGGAGTGAAGGGCCAGCGGGTGATTTTCAAAACCAGATTATTGATGCCTCCGGTGGCTTGCTGGATCATCTCGATTAAGGTGGCGACATACATCATAAAACCCCGATCGGAAACTTTTGATTTGTCATTGAAGGGATCACGGTTGATCACCCACAGCTCGCTGTTTCCCTGGGGTGTTTTGTGGTGCTTCAGCCTGATCGGGGAGCCTATCAAGATACAGTACTGGCAGGCGTCCTGAATTAAGGTCTTGAGATCGTTGGCTGTCCATAACGCCAGCGAGTAGCAGCTGAAGGTGAGCGGCGAGGCATGCTTGGCGGCAAAGGCAGGGAACAACGGTTCACCACTATCCTGGCACAGTTGGTTGAATTGGCTACTGAAGGCACGGAGATCTGCTGGCTGTATTCGAATGCGCTCGCTCTCAGCCGTATCAGGAAAATACAGGCTCGGATCGAGGCCAAATTGCTCCGCCGCTTGTTGAAGCATTTCCCGCCATCCTTTATGGATAGACATGGAAGCACAGGGAACTGGTGGCATGGAAGTACGATAGGTTATGTGACTTAATGAGTATCGTATTCATTAAATAGCCTGCGTGCATTCAGGCGGCAGTAAAAGTGTGACTGGGGGGAAAATTGTCACTCCCATATTCAGCTCTTATTCAGAAGACGTATCATTGATGGCTGATGTGTGCTCAGCCGGAAGATTGCCGAAGTTGGTGCCAAATGCGCTGTAGAGCCAGCTCCAGCGGGGTATGTTGGAGCTTAGTTTGCTGCCAGTCAGAAGAGCGGAGCGGCAATTGCCCGCCTTGCTGCCATAACGAACGCATGTTGATGAAACGGCGGAATAATGGGGAGAACACCGAAATGGCCTCCATGACCGTCCAGCGCAGGGGCGTGACTGTGACTGGCTTGCCAGTACTGAGAGCCAAGCCGCGGGCGATGTCCTTGATACTCGCCAGATGCCCCGGGTAGTAGTTAACCGACAGGGGAGGGCTGCACTTTGACTCTGCAGAAAGCTGCCTGACCAGGTTCTCGGCCAGATCTGGCAAATAGGTCCAGTAATGGTTGGTGCTGTAGGCGCTAGGGGATTGCAGGATGAACTTGTGGTGGGTTTCTTTCACCAAGATGCCGAGGTAGCTGTGGGCTAGGGAAAAATTTAGGTTGTGCCCGTAGCACAGTACTTTGATATTCGCGCCGGCGTTGGCGGCCATTTCCAGCTTAGCGCTGATTTTTTTAGGTAGTACATAGGCTACGGGCTTTTTCTTGCGCCAGAATGCAAGACTACTGAACAGGGGCTGCCGGGTATCGTAGACATTGGTGGTGATGACCAAGTTGCGCCGGTACTGGGCCACCTGTTTCAAGATGTTGTCGAGTGAAAAAAACACCTGTCCTCCCTCAATCGGGTCGGGCAGGTGCAGGAAAACAGTGTCTGTTTTGGCGATCAAGTCGTTGAGTAATGCGTTATCTTGTGATGTCAGCTCGGCCAGGGTCATGTTGGCCGATAACGAAATGGGTTGGCTGGGATCGGCAACAGTGGCGGTGATGTGCCAATTGAACCGCTCGAGAGATTGACAAAGCAGGGCCCCCATTTCATGTTCTGCACCTAGAACCAAGGCTCTTCTCATATTTCCCTCCAACCTTGCGATTCATTTCAAAATCATAGTCATCAGTTAAGTGCTTTTTCTCGTTATAGTGAACAGACAAAAACACATAGTGGGTATTTGAGAATGCATAGCATGGAGTGGGACAGCATTCGTATTTTTCTTGCTGTCGCCGAAGAGGGGAGCATGTCAGCTGCGGCGCTCAAGCTAGGTATGTCCCAGCCGACCGTTAGTCGACATGTTTTAGCCCTGGAAGAAAAAGTAGGCTTCAACTTGTTTGATCGCTCGACCCAGGGATTGGGGCTGACTGCGGCCGGAAAAGAGCTGTTAGGTACCGCCAAAGAAGCAGAAAAAGGGGTGGACGGGTTTATCTATAAAGCCTCGGCACACAGTGGTAAGCATGCGGGGCATGTGCGGTTGGCAGCCAGTGATGCGATATCTTACTATTGGCTGCCTTCATTGCTGAAGGCGTTTCAGCGCCAATTCCCGGCGATTGAAATTGAGATCCTGGTGGCTAATAAGGAGGTTAATCTCAACAAGCGCGAGGCGGACCTGCTGATCTCCAAGGTGAGACCAGAGCAGTCGGACTTGGTGGTGAGCTTGCTGCACAGTGAACCTATCGGTTTTTATGCCCACCGGGACTATCTCAAGGAATTTGGGTATCCTACTTCGGTGGTGGAAATGCACAACGACCACCATCAGGTTATCGGTTATGATCAGCAGCAGGTATACATTGACACGGCCCGTCAGTTTGGCGACCGGCTCAATAGATCACAGTTCAACTTTCGAACCGACAGCTTCAAGATGCAGCTGGAACTGGCAAGGGCCAAAGCCGGGATTGCTGTCGTATTTCACTCTGTCGCCGAGCGCTATCCTGAACTGCAGCCAATTCATTTTACCGATATTGAACTGCCCGATGCCCAGTGGTGGCTGGTCTGCCACCATGACGTCCACATTAACCCGCGGATCCGCCATTTGATGGCTTTCATCAGCGAATGGTTTCGCTCTTCCCAAGATAAAGTTCTTTTAATCAGCTAGTTACGTGGTTTGTGCTGCTCTCGTGAGGCAGAGCAGTTGCCGTTCACTGTCTCTGCATGTTTTTTCCTCTTTTCTGAATTAATTTTTTCTATAATTTGTTTAATACTATCAACAATTCTTAGTGTGTTTTGGTCGCTGCTGGTTACAAAGTAGGCGAGCGAAAACGTTTTCGTTGCTTCAAACTTGATCTGAACCAGTGAAATTTCAATTTTTTTCAAAATTATCGAAACAAAAGTTGAGTTATTCAAAAAAAATTGAATAATGTAATCAAAAGCTATAAATCAGAAGAAAATGCTGCTCCACACTTTTTCTTCTGGCCAGGTCTAGAAGACCGGATAGACGTGTAACGGAACATTTTGTTCTAGAGCCCAAATTAATCTGATGAGATAACCCATGAGCAACTCTCTAGTACTTGTAATCAACTCTGGCAGTTCTTCACTTAAGTTTGCCCTTATCGATACTGTTAGCGGTGAAGCAACCCTAAGCGGCCTTGGCGAATGTTTCGGCCTGCCTGAAGCGGTAGTAAGTTGGAAAATTGATGGTGAGAAGCACGAGCACATGCTTGAAGCTGAAGGTAACCACCACCAGCAAGCCGTTGACCGCATTGTAGCCCTGCTTGAAGAGCTAGGCATGAAGCAAGACATCGTTGCTATCGGTCACCGTGTTGTACACGGCGGTGAGAAATTCACTAAGACGGTTAAGATTGACGAAACTGTACTGGAAGAGATCGACAACCTGAGCGATCTGGCTCCGCTTCACAACCCTGCTCACGTTATTGGTATGCGTGCAGCGATGAAAGCGTTCCCAAGCCTGTCTCAGTACGCGGTTTTCGACACTGCTTTCCACCAGACAATGCCTGCTAAAGCATACACAGGTGCTATCTCTCAGAAGCTATACAAAGAGTACGGTATCCGCCGTTACGGTTTCCACGGTACTAGCCATTACTATGTTAGCCGTGAAGCGGCAAAAATGATCAACAAGCCGGTTGAAGACAGCAACTTCATCTCAGTTCACCTGGGTAACGGTGCTTCTGTTTGTGCGATCAAGAACGGCAAGTCGGTTGACACCAGCATGGGCTTCACCCCGCTTGCGGGCCTAATGATGGGTACTCGTTGTGGTGACCTTGACCCAAGTATCATTGAGTTCCTACTGAAGAAAGGTTGGTCTCAGCAGGAAGTGTTCGACGAGCTGAACAAAAAGTCGGGTCTGCTAGGTGTATCTGGCCTGACAAGCGACTGTCGCGGCATCATCGAAGCGATGGAAAACGGCCACGAAGGCGCGACACTGGCGTTTGAAATCTTCTGCTACCGCGTGGCCAAGTACATCGGCTCATACATGGTTGCCCTAGACGAACTAGACGCCATCATCTTCACTGCCGGTATCGGTGAGAACTCTCAGCCAATCCGTAGCAAGATCCTTGAGAACCTGAAGATCTTCGGCTACCGTGAAGACGAAGAAGGCAACGCGGCTGCACGTTTTGGCAACGCGGGTGTTATCACCAAGCCAAACACGCCAATGGCTATGGTTATCCCAACCAACGAAGAGTGGGTAATCGCCAAAGAGTCAATGGAACTGCTGCACGCTTAATCGGTTCTGATCCTGCAGGATTAACCCAGTATTTGTAAACGGCCCGGAGTGTTTATGCTCCGGGCCGTTTTTATTTTTGCCGGTTGCACTGGCAAGGGGCGCTGACCGCTCAACCCGGATCAGTCTTCGCCGGGTACCGCTCTGCAGCTTTGATGTTACGGTTGGTGCGAAACAGATTATCAGGATCACTTGGCTTGCCTGGGCCTCACGGGCTTGGTTTTCTGGCTTAAGGATAAAACCGCTCTCGGGCTTGGCATAACTTCTGCTCAAAAGCACCCAGTAAATGGCGGTTAATTTCTCTGGTTAGGGGATCCATATCTTTTTCCAAGGGAATGATGACTTGGAGTTGATAATCGACCAGGTGGTCGAAGGGTTTTGCCACCGTACCTTGGGGAATATCCATGGCGGAAATGCAGTTGATGATTGCCAGCCCTTTGCCGCCGGCTACCAGCCGGCTGGCCATATCACTCAATGAGACGGACCAAGTTTTGCTGGGCGTGATCTGGGCCTCATGGAAGAGATCGGAGATCGAGGTGCGAATGTATTCGTTCGGCTCACCGCCAATCAGCGTCTCGCCATTGAAATCAGCTATTTGGATAAAGGGCTTCTGGGTGAGAGGGTGCGTTTCGGGAAGCAGGCAGATATTGGGAACAGTATAGAAAAAACTTTGATACCGGGGATCTTCGGTCAAGTCGGTGGTGATGGCAAAATCAAATCGTTGAGCGGCCATCTCGGCAATAATCTGGTTTGAACGGTAGGAGTAGAGCCCGATATCCAAACCGGGAAACTGGCTGTCGATAGCAATGGCCAGCTCAGGCAGTAAGTTTACCGCAAAGGCGGGCATACTCACGATGTTAAATTGCCCGACCACCTGTTTTTTGAGCCGGTCGGCAAAGCCTTTTAAGTGGGTTAAACCGGCATAGACTTTCTCGACCTCATCGTAGAACAGTTTCCCTTTTCGGGTGGGGAGCAGGCGGTTGTTTACCCGGTCGAACAATGCAAACCCCAGTCTCTGTTCTAGTTGTTTGATTAACCGGCTAATCGCAGGCTGGGTGATCAGCATTTTTTCAGCAGCCTTGGTCGCACTCCTGGTACGCATTATCCACAAAAACGCCTCTATCTGGCTGTCGGTAAACCCTCGTGATGCCATAACATTTCCTTATGCTTTGATAGTGCTAAGTCATTAGATATCTACTTATAAACCAGTATACAGTAACTCAAAAGTCATGGGTTACGAGTATACCGGATAGGCCATTACAAGTTGTTATGGCTGATAGGCTAAACAGGAGAGCAAGATGATCGAAGCGCTTCAAATGAACAATGAGATGTTCACAGCATGGCGGCGTGATATACACCGCCACCCAGAGCTCGGATTCGAGGAATCTCGGACGGCATATCTGATCGCAGAAAAACTCAGGGCGTGGGGGGTTGACGAGGTACATACTGGGATTGCGAAAACGGGGGTGGTCGGTGTGCTGAAAGGCAGGCAGGCGTCGAACCGGGCGATAGGCCTGCGCGCGGACATGGACGCGCTGCCAATGGATGAGGCCAATCAATTTGATTATGCCTCATGCCTCCAGGGAAAAATGCACGGCTGTGGTCATGATGGCCATACCGCGATTTTGCTGGCAGCCGCGTGGTATTTGTCGCAGCAGCGTAATTTCAGTGGCACGGTGTATTTTATATTCCAACCCGCCGAAGAAGGCTTGGCTGGCGCAAAAGTGATGGTTGAAGAAGGGCTTTTTGAGCGCTTTCCCTGCGACAGAATCTATGGATTGCACAATATGCCCGGGATCCCCCAGGGCAAGATCTGGTTTAGGGAAGGCCCGTTGCTGGCCAGCTCCGATCGCTTTGTTATTGAGATCACCGGCCGGGGAGGACATGCCGCCATGCCCCATATGGCGACTGACCCGACAATCGTGCTGAGCAATATCATCATGGCAGCCCAAACCATCATCAGCCGGAATACGTCTCCTTTGGACGCTGCGGTGATCTCCTTTACCGATGTCCATGCCGGCTCCGGTACCCATAACGTTATCCCCGATCATGCCTCTCTCAAAGGGTGTCTGCGTGCGTTCGATGAACATGTGCGGCGTGAGTCTATCGAGCGGCTGGGGCGACTGGTCGGGCAGGTTGCGGCGTCCTACGGTGCCTCGGCAGAGTTTATTGTAAAACCAGGTAGTTATCCTGCAACGGTGAACGACAAGGGGGCCGTAGCGGTCGCCAAATCGGCTGCCGACGCTGTCGTTGGTTGCGATAGCGTCGATGCCAAGTGTCTGCCGTTATCGGGCAGTGAGGATTTTTCCTTTATGCTCCAGCAAGTTCCTGGGTGCTATGTGCTTGTCGGCAACGGCAGTGAAGGGAGCCGAGGGGGGATTAGCGTCCATAACCCAAGCTATGACTTCAATGACGAAATTATTCCGGTCGGAGCGTCATTTTTTGTCGAGGTGATCCAGCAAGAGCTAGCCATTAAATAACATATTGACGGAGGAAATCATGGAAGAGACCAAACTCCAATCCAGCCGCTCCTTTTCAGTTGTAATGGAATTGATTGAAAAGTTAGCCAATCGCTTGCCGCCATGATGTTCAAGACGGTGGGGCGCAACCCACTGGTCGGCATTATCGCCTCCTTTGTCGCGGTATTTGCGGGCTTCTCGGCCAACGTCTTCATTGCCGGAACCGACCTGCTGATCTCGGGGATCTCGACCGAGGTTGTGCAATCGGTACGCCCTGATCATGAGGTCAGTGTTCTGGCGAACTGGTTCTTTATGTGCGTGTCGGTACCTTTGATCACATGCATCATCACGGTGATCACCCACAAATATGCCGAGCCTGCCTTGCAGCGTTTCAGCCATTCAGGCGAGGACGCAGCCGAGCCGGTAACCGCAGAGTTGTCTGACACCGAGCAAAGAGCACTCAGAAGGACGGGCATCGTTGCCCTGCTGTTTATCTACAGTGGCTCGGCGCAGTGGGCGTTGATGGCGCCGGTGTTTCTGCCGATGCTGATGGGGCTCGAGCCAGAAGCGGTACAGGCGGCTTATCGAATCGCCGATTCATCCACCAATGTGATTTCCCCCATCACCCCCTACTTGCCGCTGATCTTGGCTTTCATTCACAGCTATAGCCCGCGGTTTACGATTGGCAACCTGCTGGCGACGGCACTGCCGTATTCGCTGGCGATCCTCTCCGGTTGGATAGTGCTGTTCTTTGTCTGGTACGCCTTAGGGTTGCCGTTTGGGATATATTGAAAATGATCACTTGGAGCCTGGTGGTGTCGGTAAAAGTTGCATGAGGGGGAAAACGGCTCGCTGTGAGCCGTTTTTCGGTCCTTGGCGGAGCCAACTTTCAGGGGCGATTTACAGTGTGAATTGGTTGGTGTTATTCACCTTTCCGAAATCGTATTAATTGTATTATTATACTTCTTGTCTGAGCTGTTCGTTGGCTCGGTACGGTATTGCCTTTCAACCGGATAAAGCCCATGTCTCACACTTTGCTGCCGAACATCATTGAATTTCTTACCCATGTCGACCCTTTCGATAAACTGCCCAAGGACTGCCTCGGAAAAATTGCCGGCTGTATCAAGATCAACTACCTAGGGCAGGGGGAGCGGATTGCTTTCTCGACCGATCAGGAAGAGTGCTACCTCTATATTATCCGCTCCGGCGCGATGGAGCAGCGCAAGTCCGACGGGGTACTCAGGGCCAAGCTGGGCGAGCAAGATATCTTCGGCTTCAGCTTCCTGCAAACCGAAGGGGACAGCAGTCAGGCAGAGATGGCCTATACGGCGACGGCGATGGAGAACACCCTGCTCTATTTGATCCCCCATGCCAAGCTCAAACATATCCTGCGCTCGTACCCGGAATATGCCCAGCACTTTGCCGCCCAGGCCCAGGTCCGGATCCAGTCGGCCCTGAGTGTGGTGTGGTCGGATGATGAAAAGGGGTTGTTTTTCAAAACGGTCGCAGAGGTGGCCAGCGACAGGGTTGCCGTCGTGCCGGCGGCTATGTCTATCCAGCAGACGGCTCATCGAATGACGATAGAGACACCTTCGCCGGTTGCGGTGGTGAAAGACGGCAATACGATTGTCGGTGTGATGACCGATCGCGATTTGGCAAAAAGGGTGTTGGCCAAAGGCGTTGACCCTGAACGGCAAATCCGCGAAGTGATGACCCCGAACCCGCTGACCGTCGCCCCGGATGATCTGGTGATGAAGGCGGCATCACTGATGATGCAGCACAATGTCCGCAGCTTGCCGGTGGTCAAGGACGGGCTGGTGGTTGGGGTATTGTCGACCACGCATCTGGTTCAGAAGCACCGGGTACAGGCGATTTTCCTGATTGAGAAGATCAACTACTCCGACTCGCTGGAGGAGCTGGTCGAACTGGCCCCTGAGCGGCAGGCGATTTTCGAAGCCCTGATCGAGGGTAACGTTGGCTCGGAGATCATCGGTCAGGTGATGGCGATGATTATGGATTCGTTCAACCGCCGTATCTTGCAATTGGTTGAGCAGCGGATGGGGCCGCCGCCTTGTCAGTATACGTGGGTGGTGGCGGGCTCCCATGCCCGAAATGAAGTCCATGCCCTGTCCGATCAAGACAATGCCATTATCTTGTCCGATGATGTGACCGACGATCAGCGGATGTACTTCAAGCTGCTGGCAATGGATGTCTGCAAGTGGATGGATGCCTGCGGTTACAGTTTGTGCAGCGGAAACTACATGGCATCGGTGCAGAAGTGGTGCCAGCCTTTGTCGGTGTGGAAGGCGTATTATACCAAATGGGCGGAAAACCCCGAGTATGAGCGACTGCTCAATATCACGGTATTCTTGGAAGTGAGGGCCATTTTTGGCCAGACGGCGCTATCGCAAGAGCTGCAGGCTCACCTGATGAGCTTGCTGGGGAAAAACAGTAGCTTTTTGAGTATCTTGGCCAAAGAAACGGTGGCAACACAACCGCCGCTGGGGATCTTCAATAAGTTCGTTTTGGAGAAAAATGGTGAGCATAGCAATACCCTCAACATCAAGAAATATGCGCTCAACCTGATTGTCGATTTGGCGCGGATTTACAGCCTGGCGGTCGGTTGCACCCTGACCGGTACCGAGGAGCGTTTCCACTATGCCTGCGAGCACGGCAGCCTGAGCGAAGAGAGCCTCAAGGATATTATCGGTGCCTACCGCTTTATTACTCGGGTACGCTACAGCCACCAGCTTCAGGCGTTGAAGAAAGGCGAAGTGCCGGATAATCATATCTCTCCGGATATGTTCGGTAGCTTTGAGCGCAAGCACCTCAAGGATGCGTTCCGGATCATCGCCGAACATCAGGATGCGGTGAAGCTGCGCTTCGGACAGGCCTAACAAGTAAGGAAAGCCAGAATAATGAAACGTGTGCTGTCGTATTTCAAGCCGCTGAACCGCCTTTCCAGGGGGCAGGCCAAATGGCGTGATACTTATGCTACCCGAGCCAGTGCCGAGCGGGTTGTCAACTTGCTCGGTCCGGGGCTGCCGGCCCCGGACAGCACCTTGCTGGATCTCGATATTCTCTGCCTCGACTTTGAAACCACGGGCCTGAACCCCGGCAAAGATCAGATCCTGAGTATCGGCTATGTCGAGATGCAAAAGGGGATGCTCAACCTCAGCAGCAGTGAAGAAACATTTATCAAGGACAGCTGCGGCATCAATGCCCATACGGCCATTATCAATCAAAT
This sequence comes from Photobacterium gaetbulicola Gung47, assembly GCA_000940995.1. Taxonomy (NCBI): domain Bacteria; kingdom Pseudomonadati; phylum Pseudomonadota; class Gammaproteobacteria; order Vibrionales; family Vibrionaceae; genus Photobacterium; species Photobacterium gaetbulicola. The sequence continues at coordinate 1,917,922 of CP005973.1, read as the reverse complement.
TACCCCGGAAATGCTGACATCTGGCCAAGCACTCGATGAGGCGATGGAAGCCTTGTTTGAAAGGATGGCGGGCAAGGTGGTGCTGGTCCATGGCCTGTCGGTCGAGAAGTCGTTTCTCGAGCACTATGTGCAACAAAGGGTTGGGATCCCGTTGCCGCCACTACTGTGGCTCGATACCTTGCTGATTGAAAAGATGCTGGTGACCAACCGCCACATGCGCGAAGAAGGGGATTATCGGCTGTCCTCTATCCGTCAGCGCTATGGCCTGCCGGAGTACCCGAGCCACGGGGCGCTGATAGATGCAGTTGCAACGGGGGAGTTGTTGTTGGCATTGATGACCAAGTGCTTCGGTCATAGTTCACCAAGGCTGGAGGAGGTGTATGACCTGCACCACTATGAGCTGACGATGAGTCAGTGAGGCTGTCTCTGCGGGGCCGAGAGTGGCCCTGTTACACCGAAGCGCTATGGATGCTGTAAGCGATAAAAATCAAGAATGCCGTCATGTAAGATTCTCTTGTTGTTCGAAAGGCCGCATCCTTGTCGCTTAATACCAATGTCCGATTTCTTCTGTTGGTGGCAATATTTTGCTGTCGCAATTATACATATTGAACGCTGTTTTTAAAGTGGGGTAAGTTATCGCGGTGATCTGTTTTTCACTATAACCACTAGTCAGTGATGACGGCTTTGACGCGCTAGACGGATATCTGGCTTTCTCCTGAAAGTGAGAAACTGACTTATAGTTAAGATGAGATCCGCTGAGTGAGATCGGCTAATGAAATATCGGTCAAGCAGCATAAGGCTTTGCCTGCAAGCCATTATAGTGGGGGGGCTGTTCCTATCCCTGACTGGGTGCGAGAGCAGCACGTTCTCGCGCAGTGATGCCGAGCCGCCGATGAACCGCCACTACATGGAGCTATACCGCACCACGGAAATAATGGACAGGCCTCCACCACAAATCTATCGCTACCCGCGCCCTCCGGTAAGTTGACGTTGCTCGGTATCGGCTACTTGCATTCTTCCATAATCCGCAGATAAAAAAAGCCCCAGCCAATGGCTGGGGCAAACGGATCAATTAATGTAGTAACTTTGGCAAGTAACTAAAAATATTAAAAGCAAAAATGATCGACTAAGATCAGAAATTTCATCGGGGGTGAAGCACTTACTGCACCTTGGCAACCGCATCTTTGACGAGCAGGCCCAGTTCGTCCCACTGCTTGTTGTCAATCAGGTCGCCCGGAACCATCCATGTACCACCACAAGCCAGTACCGAAGGAAGGGCTAGGTAGTCATCAATGTTGCCTAGGCTCACACCGCCTGTTGGCATGAATTTAACTGGGTAAACCGCAGTCAGTGCTTTTAGCATAGACACACCGCCAGAAGGCTCGGCTGGGAAGAACTTGAGGGTACGCAGGCCCATCTCCATGGCTTGTTCAACCAAGCTAGGGTTGTTTACGCCAGGAACGATAGCAACGCCTTTTTCCTGGCAGTACTTAACGGTTGTTGGGTTGAAACCTGGGCTTACGATGAAGTCAACGCCAGCGTCAATCGCTTCGTCAACCTGCTCTTTGGTCAGCACTGTACCGGCACCGATTAGCATCTCAGGGAATTCTTTGCGCATGTTGCGGATTGCGTCGGCTGCCGCTTCAGTACGGAAAGTGATTTCAGCACAAGGCATGCCGTTGTCGACTAGGGCTTTACCGAGTGGGATTGCGTCTTCAGCGTCTTTGATTGCGATGACAGGGATAACTTTTAGCGCGGCTAGTTTGTCATTTAGGTTGCTCATTACTCTTTACTCCGTGTGTTAAATTGTTGGCATCGCGTCGGCTGGGATCACTGCACCACGGTACTGGATAACCGTTGATGCAACCTGGTGGCCTGCGTGAGCGGCTTGGGTTGCCGAGCCGCCGGTGAAACGCTTAGCGAGGTAGCCACCGCTGAACGAGTCGCCTGCAGCTGTGGTGTCGACAACCTTGTCGGCCACTAGGGCAGGGACAAATACATTCTGCTCTGCGGTGACAACAAGGCAGGCATCTTTACCGCGCTTGATGGTAATTTCGGTCACGCCGGCACCTTGGGTACGTGCGATACACTCTTCTAGCGTCTCATCACCAAACAGCAACTGCTCGTCGTCGAAAGTCAGCAGTGCGATGTCCGTTAGCGATAGCATGCGAAGGTAAGCTTCCTGGGCTTCTTTCACACAAGCCCAAAGCTTTGGACGGTAGTTGTTGTCGAACAACACCTTGCCACCTTTGCCTTTGAAATCTTCAAGGAATGTAAATAGCTGCTCGCGGCTTGCTGCGGTCAGGATCGCCAGGCTGATACCACTGAGGTAAATTGCATCAAAGTCCATCAGACTGTTTAGCAGCTCTGCACTTTGCGCTTGCTCAAGCAAGTATTTTGCGGCTGCATCATTACGCCAGTAGTGGAAGCTGCGCTCACCCGTGTTGTCGGTTTCGATGTAGTAAAGGCCAGGTAGTTTACCTTCCAGGCGTAGCACCAAGTCAGTATTGATCCCTTCCTCGTTCCAAGCTGCCAACATTTCATCACTGAAGCTGTCGTTACCCAGAGCTGTTACGTAGGTGGTGTTGATGTCCTTGCCTTTGGTTAGGCGGGATAGGTATACCGCTGTGTTCAGGGTATCGCCTCCAAAGGTACGGGTTAGTTGGTCATTGGCTTGTTGCAGTTCAATCATGCACTCGCCAAGAATGGCAATGTTCATTGTAGCCATACATACTCCGGAAAAAGGGGACGGGAAGTGCACAACCGTGCCCTTCCCATCAGGGTAATTACTTCAAAAAGTCTTGACGAACAGGTGAGAACATGTCTAGCAGGATGCTGCCTTCTTCCAGTGCGACTGCACCGTGAACGGCTAGCTTAGCAGCGATATACGCGTCGCCTTTTTTTAGTACGCGTTTCTCACCGTCAACTTCTGCTTCGAAGCTACCTTCAACCACGTAGCCAATCTGGTCATGGATATCGTGAGCATGTGGGTGGCCGATAGCACCTTTAGCGAACTCTAGGTGTACTGCCATTAGATCTTCAGTGTGGCCGACGATTTTGCGCTTGATGCCATCGCCAAGATCTTCCCATTCGTTGTTGTTGATTTCGAAAAACATTGTGTGATTCTCCCAAAAATAATGTGTTGAAATAATACAATTTAAAGTAGGGGACAAAGGTTCAGACTTTGTTGTTATTGGTTAAGCCGTGCTCGTCTCGGCTGTGGCTTCAGGCTTTTTTCTTGAAGCACTCACCAGCAAAATACCGACCGTTAGCACGATAGAGCCACACAAAATAAACAGTCCACGGCCTGAAGGGTCATTAGGAATCAGGGCCATAGCCAGAATACCAAAGCCTGCTACGCTGATTAGGTTACCCAGCATTGAACGCTGCGCTGTATCTAGCGATTGCTGCTCGTCACCACCAGAAACCAGTGGGGTATTCCAGTTTTCAAATAGTTTCTCTACTTCTTTCTCACGCTCGACCGTTAGGCCTTTGTAGAAGAATGTGGTCATGATGAACCAGCCACCGGTGAACACAACGTGTGCTGCCAGGCTCAGGCCAACCACCAGATCACTCCACTCACGCCCTGTTAGCGGTTGCTCAAGGCCAAATAGGCCTTCGATGTGGTGGGCTTTCAGTGCAATACCGAAGATGAAAGATACAACACCACCGACGATTAGCGTTGACCAACCCGCCCAGTCAGGCGTCTTGCGGATCCACATACCCAGAAGGACTGGGATCAGCATCGGGAAGCCAATCAGGGCACCGATGTTCAGTACGATATCGAACAGGCTCAGGTGACGTAGAGAGTTAATAAACAGACCAATCGAGATGATGATGAAGCCCATCATGATAGTGGTCAGCTTACTGACAATAATCAGCTCTTTCTGGTTTGCATGAGGTCGGAAGATTGGCTGGTAGAAGTTACACACGAAGATACCAGCGTTACGGTTCAGACCTGAGTCCATGGAAGACATGGTGGCGGCAAACATTGCTGACATCAGTAGACCCACCATACCGGCAGGCATGATGTTCTGCACGAATGCTAGGTAGGCTGCGTCACCCGCTTTGTCACCCATTGATGCGTACTGAGCTGCGAAATCTGGCATGAAGGCGCTTACGTACCATGGTGGTAGGAACCAGATAACTGGACCAATAACCATTAGGATACACGCAAGCCCCGCTGCTTTACGCGCGTTCTCACTGTCTTTTGCTGCAAGGTAGCGGTAAGCGTTGATGCTGTTGTTCATGACACCGAACTGCTTGATGAAGATGAACACAACCCAAAGAATGAAGATACTGATGTAGTTCAGGTTGTTACCTACCAGGAAGTTGCCCTGGAAGTTGTCAACGATGTTACCAACACCACCACCGTGAAAGTAAGCAGCAATCGCACAGGTGATCGTTACCGCCATGATGACCAGCATCTGCATGAAGTCAGAGGCGATAACAGCCCATGAGCCACCCGTTACCGCCATCAGCATCAGGACGATACCGGTGAAGATAATGGTCGCTTCCATCGGGATGTTGAATACAGCAGCAACGAAGATTGCAAGACCGTTCAACCAAACACCCGCCGAGATAAGGCTATCTGGCATGCTACCCCAGGTGAAGAACTGCTCTGTGGTTTTACCAAAACGCATACGGATGGCATCAATTGCTGTTACCACACGTAGCTGGCGGAATTTTGGTGCGAAATACAGATAGTTGAGGAAATAACCGAACGCATTTGCCAAGAACAAAATAACGACGGCGAAACCATCTGTAAATGCTTTCCCTGCTGCACCAGTAAACGTCCATGCTGAAAATTGCGTCATGAAGGCGGTAGCACCTACCATCCACCACAACATCTTACCTCCTCCCCTGAAGTAATCACTGGTAGAGGTGGTGAATTTCCGGAACATCCACCCGATAGCAATGAGAAATAGGAAATAGGCCAGAACTACGAAAGTATCAATGGTCATCTTTTTCAGCCTTAAGTTTATCGAATTGGCGCTAGTGTAATAACTGAAAAGTTATATTGTAATACAAGATGGGTGTTTTCGTGACCTTAATCAAGTTTATTTTCCGTGCTGCAAAGTTATTTTTGTTTTGCTTTTAATTTTTATTCTTTTGTATCAGTATCTTAATCTTGTTGTTTGATATGGATCAATTCGCATTTTGAAATGTGATGGCCGTCGGGTTTTTTCAATGTGGTCATGAAATAAAAAACCATTTGTATTATTTTATGCTCATCAAAAAGGTGTGGTATACGCTCTAACCTAGAGGTTAATATGAACACAACAACACTGCCTGTGTTACTTTCAAATGAAGAACTTGCTGATTTGCATAAAGAAATCGGCCGACCTTCATTGATGGGCAACACGATTGCTAAGCTGCAGGCCGAGCTTGAGCAATATATGGCATTACCCATGGACGTTCCTGGTCACGGTGAAGCTGGTGGCTATGAGCACAACAAGCACAAGCAAAACTACCAATACATCAACCTTGCTGGTCGTTTGTTCCTGATCACTAAAGATGAGCGCTATGCTGAGTATGCTGGCAAGCTATTGGCTATGTATGCGGACAAATACCTCACCTTTGATTTCCATATCCAGCGCAATACCAATCCTCCGGGCCGTTTGTTCCACCAAATTCTCAACGAGCATATGTGGTTAATGTATGCAAGTTTAGGCTATTCTTGCATCAGTGCGTGGCTTTCTCAGGCGCAGCGCAGCCACATCGTGGAGCGGCTATTCAAGCCGATGCTGGAAATGTTTACCGAGAAGTACGGCCATGATTTTGACCGTATTCACAACCACGGTATCTGGGCGGTGGCGGCTGTCGGGATCTGCGGTATCGCCATTGGTGAGCGTAGGTATCTTGAGATATCGGTGTTCGGCCACAATGGTGACGGCGAAACTGGTGGCTTCCTGGCTCAGATCTCCAAGCTGTTTGCCCCTTCTGGTTACTACATGGAAGGCCCGTATTACCACCGCTTTGCCATTCGCCCTTTGGCGGTGTTTGCCGAAGTGCTGCACCGCCACATGCCTGAGTTGGACATCTACAACTACAAAGACCAGGTGATTAAGCAGACTACCCAGGCCCTTTTGGCTACTGCCTACCCGAACGGGCTGTTCCCGGCGTTGAACGATGCGTCAAAGACCATGGCTATCACAGACATGGGAGTCGTGGTTGCCGTCAGCATGTACTTCAAGCGCTACGGCTTTGATAAGAACTTGCTGGGCATGGCCCAGATCCAAAATCAGGTCTGGATGCACCCGTGTGGCCAGGCCCTTTCCGAAGCGTGTGATGCCGAGGCGACGATCGATCCGCCGTTCTGGCCGAGCGTGGAGCTGAACGAAGGACCAGACGGTACGTGTGGCGCACAGGGCTTCCTGCGTATGCAGGCGAAAGACAAAGACATCTGCCAGCTTTCCATGAACTATGGCCAGCACGGTATGGACCACGGCCATTTCGATACCTTGGGGATCGCTTTCTACAACCGAGGCCAAGAAGTACTTCGTGAATACGGTTTTGCCCGCTGGGTGAATGTTGAGCCGAAATTCGGCGGACGCTACCTGGACGAGAATAAGAGCTACGCCCGCCAGACCATCAACCACAACAGTGTGACGGTGGATGAGGGTTGCCAGAACCAGTTCGATATCAAGCGTGCAGACAGTGTGCACGGCAAGCCGCATTTCTTCATGGGTGAAGGTACCGAGCTGCAGGCGATGAGTGCCTTTGCCGACGAGCATTATCCGGGAATGGGGATGCAGCGCACGGTGATGATGCTGAAATCCGATATGCTGGAAAGTCCACTGCTGATCGATCTGTACCGCCTAACGAGCGAAAAACCGCACCAGTACGACTACTCGCACCAGTACCAAGGCCAGATCATCCGTACCGACTTCGAGTACAAGACCAATACCGAGCTCCATCCGCTGGGTGATAACTATGGATACCAGCACCTATGGAGCCTGGCCCGTGGCGAAGCCGGTAGCAATGCGTTGATCAGCTGGCTGCAGGGTAACAGTTACTACACCTGGCTTGGCACCAGCTCAAGCGCTGACAACGAAGTGATCTTCACCCAGACCGGTGCCAATGATCCGCAGTTTAACCTGCGTTATGAAAACAGTTTTATCTTACGAACCACGGGCAAAGACTTGCTGTTCGCCTCGGCATTGGAGACCCATGGTTACTTCAATGAAGCGGTGGAAGCCTCGGTCAATGCCCGTGGCAAGCTTCACCAGATTAAAGTGCTGGCTCACAGCGAGACCGGCTCGGTAGTTGCCATTGAAGGGGAAGGCATCCGCTTCACAGTGATGGTGAGCAACCAGCCTAATGTGACCGACACGACCGAACATCGAATTATCATCAACGACAAGACTTATAGCTGGAAAGGATTCCTTGCTGTTGAGCAGGAGACGAAATAATGACGTATCAACCATTACTGATGAGCTTCGACGAAGCCGCTATCCTTCGTGAAGATCTGGGTAAAGATACCCTGATGGGCAATGCACTGGCCCGTGACATTGCAAAACTGGAAGACTACATCGCAACGGTTGGTATCGAAGTACCTGGCCACGGCGAAGGGGGCGGCTATGAGCACAACCGTCACAAGCAAAACTACATCCATATGGATATTGCCGGCCGTTTGTACCTGATCACCGAGAACGAAGCGTACCGTGATTACATCCGTAACCTGCTGGTGGCCTATGCCGAGGTTTACCCGACGTTGGAGCTGAACGTCAGCCTTGACAGTAATCACCCCGGCCGTATCTTCCACCAGACGCTGAACGAGAACATGTGGATGCTTTACGCGTCTTGTGCGTACAGCTGCATCCACCACACGCTGTCTGACGACGAGCGCCGCCTGATCGAAAACGATCTGTTCCAGATTATGGCGGATATGTTCGTCGACACGTACGCCCACGACTTCGATATCATCCACAACCACGGCCTATGGGCTGTAGCAGGTGTGGGGATCTGTGGTTACGCTATCCAGAACCAGGACATCGTGGATAAGGCGCTATACGGTTTGAAAGGCGACAGCGTAAGCGGTGGCTTCCTGGCTCAGCTTTCTCAGCTTTTCTCGCCAGACGGCTACTACATGGAAGGCCCTTACTACCACCGCTTCTCACTGCGCCCAATTCAGTTGTTTGCTGAAGCCATTGAGCGCCGCCAGCCAGAAGTGGGTATTTTCGCCCACAAAGACGGTGTGATTAAAACGACCAGCTATGCAGTAATGTCAACGGCATTCCCTGACGGTACGCTACCGGCTTTGAACGACTCGTCGAAGACCATGGACATCAATGATGAAGGTGTTCTGATCACGACAAGTGCGTGTTTCGGCCGTTACGAAGAAGACGCCAACCTACTGGCGATGGCTGCTCACCAGAAAGATGTGTGGGTGCATATCTCTGGTAAGAAACTGTCTGACGCGGTAGCAAAAGAAGAGAATATCCCTGCATTTAACTGGGGTAGCTTGTTTGTCACTGACGGCCCTAACGGCGACAAAGGTGGCCTGACTATCCTGCGTCACCGTGACAGCAAAGACCAAGATACTATGGCATTGCTATGGTTCGGTCAGCACGGCTCTGATCACCAGTACCATTCGGCACTGGATCACGGTCACTACGACGGCCTTCACCTAAGCGTATTCAACAAAGGTCACGAAACCCTGCACGACTACGGTTTTGGTCGCTGGGTTAATGTTGAGCCTAAGTTCGGTGGTCGCTACATTCCAGAGAACAAGAGCTACTGTAAGCAAACTATCGCCCACAACACGGTAGTTGTTGATCGCAAGACCCAGAACGAATTCAATACCGCGATGGCTGAATCTCGTAACGGTGAATTGCACTTCTTCAAGACTGACAACGAAGACTTCCAGGGCATGAGCGGCATCGTACGCGAATACTACGCCGGTGTTGATATGCAGCGTAGCGTGCTACTGGCGAAAGTTGACGGTATCGAAAGCCCGTTGATCATCGACCTGTACCGTTTGATCTCTGAAGACGAGCACGAGTATGACTTCCCTGTACACCACAGGGGCCAGATCATCCGTACTGATTTCGACTACCAGGCAAACGCGAGCTTGAAGCCAATGGGCGAAAGCGATGGCTACCAGCACATCTGGCAGGTTGCGCAAGGTGAAGTATCAGGCAGCACGCTGGTAAGCTGGTTGCATGACAACAGCTACTACAGCATGGTGAGCTCTGCGGGTAACCAGGGTGAAGTGATCTTTGGTCGCCTTGGTGCTAACGATCCTGATTTCAACCTACGTTCTGAGCCAATGTTCGTACTGCGCCAGAAAGCGAAATCTCACCTGTTTGCTAACGTGCTGGAAACGCACGGTTACTTCAACGAAGCGGTAGAGGCATCAGTTGATGCCCGCGGTAAAGTAGAGCGCGTTGAAGTGGTGGGTATGGATGATGTGGCCTCTGTTGTTCGTCTGCACCTTGTTGAAGGTCATGTACTGACTTATGCAGTATCGAACCAAACTGGTGGCCTGCAAGACGGCAAGCATGAAGTGAGCTTTGAAGGCGAGACCTTCAGCTGGGAAGGCCCTTACGCACAGCTATAGTTACATGCCATAAGGAAAGCCGGGCTCTTTAGCCCGGCTTTTTTACGTTTAAGACCCTGATGCAGAAATGCACCAGGGTTTTGTATTATTAATGGGCTCGTGATGGATGTTTAAACGAGATCTGGATCACGGAATTGTCAAGTTTTAGCCAATGAAATGCGGATTTAGTGCCATGCTGCTCTTGATATATTGTATTACAAGTTGAGTGATCTTATAATGCAGCCATCAATCGAGATAGCCGTTCCTCAAGTGGCTACCCTGAGACTGACTTATTATAACAATCTACTTCCTAACTTAAGCTTTGCCTTGTCTAACAGCGCTCTAGGACGGAGCGCTATTTTTTTAGCTAAATTGCAATGCTGAGCTTTGTTCCTCACGTGCTTTCTCTATTCTGTAATTCTACAAATCATCACTTATGAAACCGTGTTTTACTATTTTAAGTATAATGTTTTGCATTTTGGTTTTCTTCGCTTATAATGCAGCCATTAATCAAGATAGCTGTTCCTCAAGTGGCTACCCTGAGACTGACTTATTATAACAATCTACTTCCTAACTTAAGCTTTGCCTTGTCTAACAGCGCTCTAGGACGGAGCGCTATTTTTTTGCCTGTCTTCTTTTCGCTATTCTCGTCAAAGATGTCTCAGACATCCTCTCTGTGAATTTAATCCGTCGGATCATTGCCTGGTTGCTAATGAAATGGAGAGAGATCGATGTTTTCTATTTCACTGACTGCTTGGATGGTGGGATGCTGAGACATCCGTTTGAGATAAGTTGCCAGGTGGGGAAAGTGCAAAGGGGACTTTTTGATAGGCAGCGACCACTCGGCCAGCATGAACAGGAAGAAGTCGCAGGCCGAGAGGTTATCACCTAGCAGGTAAGTACTGCTGGCCAACTGGTTATCGATGACAGCCAAGGCATCGGCGATGCGATCGTCTTGTGCGGCAACCACGTTGGGAATGGTGTAATAGAAAGTGCGGGGCGAGGCTGGCATTGTTGGGGTAGTAATACAGTTGGTACACACATGTCTCCTTGCTAGCGAGTATTAGCTAAATTGCTCAAACAGTTCGCCAATCACTGGCAGTACAGAGGCTACCAATAAACCGGACATGGATAAATTGAACCACTTACGGTGTGCGGCATTGTTCAAATACCGTTTGAGCCATGAACCGAAATAGAGCCAGATCCCGACGCAAGGAAACGAGATAACCAAAAATGTGCCCGCCAGAGTTATCGTCTGGGTACTGAACTCACCGCCCGATACGGTGAACGCTGCAATGGCCCCTGTTGCAACCACCCAGGCTTTGGCATTAACCCACTGGAACAAGGCGCCGTTGAGAAAAGTCAGCGGTTCAGATTGTTGTTTTGCCCCAAGGCCGCCGCTTGAGCTTGAAATCAGCCATGCCAAGTAAAGCAAATACAACACGCCAGATATTTTGATGAGGACATGTAAACGCGGGAAAAGCTCGAAGACTTGGCCGAACCCCAAGCCGACCAGCAGCAACATGAAAGAAAAGCCGACGCATATTCCGCACAAGACAGGCAGGCTCTTCTTGATGCCAAAGTTAAGGCCTGAGGTCATCACTAAAATGTTATTGGGGCCTGGCGTTGCGGATGATACCACCGCAAACAATATTAAGGAGTATAAATAGTCCATTACTTCCTCGTGGTTGAAGGCTCGGAATACTTGCCGTACAGGTAAGCGGTGCTCGTGCCGAAGCTCCATCTCGGCGAGCCTTTTAATATGAATTGAAGTGAGTAAAAGGTAAAGTCAAACTGGACTATAAGGGCCGTTTTTGCGGCCGGGACGAAGTCATTGCGAGATAAGTGCCAGCGCCCCGCATCGGCCAAGGCGCTGTTGGGTAGTTAAATGCCTTCAAGTGCTTCCAGAGACTCTGGCAGGATCTGGCCGCCGTCGACCACGATAGTCTGTCCGGTAATGTAGCCCGCCTCATCGGAGGCAAAGAACAGCGCGGTATTGCCGATATCCTCGACATTGCCCAGGCGGTTGAGCGGAATAGAGGCGGCCATGGTATCGAGGTACTCCTGACCGAGATCCTGCAGGCCTTCGGTATAGATATTCCCCGGCATGACGGCATTGATGGTGATGCCTGAGCGGGCCAGCTCGATGGCTGCGGTTTTGACAAAGCCGAGCTGGCCGGCTTTCGAGGCTCCATAGTGAGACCAACCCGGGAAGCCGGTAATCGGACCGGTAATGGATGAGGTGACGATGATCCGCCCCTTGCCCTGCGCTTTCATTAACGGAGTAACCGCCTTAACGCTCAGGAATAGGCTCTTGAGATTGGTGTTCATCACCTGATCCCAGTTTTCTGGTTCCATCTCGCTCAGGCGGGCTTGCGGAAAGATCCCGGCATTGGCACACAACACGTCTATTCGGCCATATTTTTCCCTGACATATTCAGCCATGCGTTGCATGTCTTGCCAGTTGCTGACGTCAGCCAAGATGTAATCGGCGTTCAGCCCCTGCGCATTTAGCTCTGAAATGGCTTGTTGCGCGGCTTCCTCACCACGGGCAACGATAACCACATTGGCCCCTTGGCGGGCAAATACGCGGGCAATACCCTTGCCGATCCCCTTGCTTCCGCCTGTGACGATAACTGTTTGTCCTTTGATTGGGCTGAGCATGATGTACCTTCTCCTAAGATATGCGACGTAATATGGGAAGGTATAATAATGTGGTGTTGGTATGATTTTTTATGCTTGATTGTAAGAAATCTTATACAGTGGTGCCTATCCCAAATTTATGTAATCCATTCTGGCTGTTTTCACAGATTCGAGCGCTGTATGACGAGGCAATCGCAGTCACGAGAGGTAAGTGGGGCAGGTAATTAAGGCGCGAGATGGCAAAGGAAATGTTGTCCGTATACATCCAGGCGGCTTGGGGCGCCACATGGATATATACCGTTGAAAATTATTAGCGAGTTAGGCCACTTCGCTTGGCAGGCGGTGCTTTTCTTCCTGGAGCAGGAACTGAGACGCTGCTCGGGCCTTGTCGGCATTGCCAGCCATGATCGCGTCATAGATAGCACGGTGTTCATTGATGCAGACACCGCCGTCTTTGGATGAGTGGTGAATGAAGCTCATGAAGATGGTTGCCAATACATTACCGAACGGCAGGTAGAAGTCGTTACCGGTCGAGAAGAAAATCAAGCGGTGGAAATGCATATCCACTTCAGCCCAGCGGGCTTGGTCGAAGTCGTCGGCAATCTCGCACATCTGCTGGAATGTCTCAGACAGCTCGATACGCTGCTCAGCGGTGGCATGGCGGGCCGCCAGCGCGCAGGCTTCTGGCTCGATGGCTTTGCGCAGGCCGAGGAACTGGTGGTAGAAGACTTGGGCGTTTTGCAGGCCTTCCATCCATTCCAGTAGTTGCGGGTCAAGGAAGTTCCAATTCAGGCGGTCAACGACTTTGGTACCAATTTTAGGTTTTGACTCAAGCAGACCTTTCGAAGTCAGAAGCTTAACGGCTTCACGCAGTGCCGTACGGCTAATGCCGAATTGTTCACAAAGCGTCATTTCGCCAGGGATCACTTGTCCTTGCTCAAGCTGGCCAGAGAGAATGCGACGGGCGATTTCACGGGCGACCTGAACATGCAGGCTGCGTTTGGATCCCGCGATCGCGGTAAAACTAGAAGACATGTTAATCCTTGGTTCAATAACTATATGTATGACTATATGACTACAGTATACTGGATTTAGACTGTTTGCCTGAGTAGTTTTGCGTATTTCAGGCAAAAAGCCGACTCTCGTCGGCCTTTTATCGTAATAAACTTTGCCGCTAGGGGCAATTTTTAGCTCAAAAAACAGTTCATAAGCGGAAGCCGGAGCTGTTGATCAGAAGCTGTAAGTAATGCCCACCCGGCTGCGTAGCTCACGGGTATCGCTGGCATCTTTGCGGTTGTAGTTGACGTCACCAAACTCTACGTAAGGGCTCCATGCCCCCGGACGGTAACGGATACTGATGTTGTTTTCGTAGTTGGTGTCTTTACCATCGTACAAGTCGTAACCCTCGGCCTTGTAGTAGTTCATCTCTAGTCCAAACTGCCATTGGTCGATACGGTAGCCAACATTACCCGTTACCCGGTGGCGTTTTTGAGTTGAACGATCATCACTGTAGGTTTTGAAGTCGTGGCGGTAGCGGCCGCTCAGTGTTAGGCCCTCAACATTATCGAAGGCATAAGTCAGTCGAAGCTGAGGCTTATAGGTCATGCCGCTGCTGCGGCCTTCAATTGGCATACCTGGTTGCAGGGTCCAGTTGCCGTTACGGAAGCGGTATCCCCAGTCGAATTCCCAGCCATTGTTTTGTAAGTCTTCCATAAACTTACCATCTGCACCTTTAAATTTCAGTTCACCACTGAAATAGAGGCTACCGATGCTTTCGTTAATTTTGACACGGCTTGAGTGCTGTTCTGACTTGCCTCTGTATTCGTGGCGGAAGTCGATAGAAGCCGCGCTGACCTGGCCTGCAACTAAGGCTGAGCCAATAAGTAGCATCAGGGAAGAGTGTTTGAACATAGTGTTTATTCCTGAATTATAGAGCGTTGTTGAAAAAGTAATACAATATTATTGTTTGTATTCTTGTCGTCAATGAAGGGTTGAAGATATTTGTGATCATGATCTTGGGTGATCTTGATCACAGTTGTTGTTTTTATCTATATAATTCAACTGATTATTATATCTGGTGGTGTGGTTTTTATATTGTTTATAAATTTAGCAAACGTGAAATTGATCATAAAAAGTATGATTTTTGTGTTTGTTTAATAATGGGATATACGCTTTATCTATCTGTTCTGTATGTGCAATATTATGATTTATAAGGGTAATTTTATTTGTGTTATTTTTTGTTAGTATCTCTTCGTGATCAATATCGCGATTAATGAATATTGTAGTACAAGACGTGATGCGAAGTTCTTATAGTATTAGCAAATTAATACACAAAAGGACTTTTACGATGGATCTCAATACCATGATCGTCGGCATCTACTTCCTGTTTCTGATTGCAATTGGATGGATGTTCCGGACATTTACCAATACCACCAGTGACTATTTCCGGGGGGGAGGCAGCATGCTGTGGTGGATGGTGGGTGCTTCAGCCTTCATGACCCAGTTCAGTGCTTGGACGTTTACCGGAGCGGCAGGTAAAGCCTATGATGACGGTTTCGCGGTTGCGATTATTTTCCTGGCCAATGCCTTCGGCTACCTGATGAATTACCTGTATTTCGCACCAAAGTTTCGTCAAATGCGGGTGGTTACAGTGATCGAAGCGATTCGCCTGCGTTTTGGTAAGCACAATGAGCAGGTGTTTACCTGGTCAGGCATGCCTAACAGTGTGATCACCGCGGGTATCTGGCTAAATGGTCTGGCAATTATCGCATCGGGCATTTTCGGTTTCGATATGACCATGACCATTATCCTGACTGGCCTGGTTGTACTGGTGATGTCGGTAACCGGCGGTTCATGGGCGGTTATTGCTTCTGACTTCATGCAGATGGTGATCATCATGGCGGTAACGGTGACCTGTACTATCGTTGCGGTTATCCAGGGCGGCGGTGTTGGCGAGATCGTCAGCAATTTCCCACTGGAAGAAGGTGCTTCTTTCGTATCGGGTAACAACCTTAACTACCTAAGCATCTTTGGGATCTGGGCATTCTTCCTTTTCTTCAAGCAGTTCAGTATTACTAACAACATGCTGAACTCATACCGTTACCTGGCGGCCAAAGATTCTAAGAACGCGAAAAAAGCCGCATTGCTTGCGTGTATCCTGATGACCATGGGCCCATTGATCTGGTTCATGCCTTCTTGGTTCATCGCTGGTCAGGGTGTTGATCTTATGGCGCAATACCCAGAAGCAGGCTCTAAAGCCGGTGACTTTGCTTACCTGTACTTCGTACAAGAATACATGCCAGCAGGTATGGTGGGTCTGCTGATCTCTGCGATGTTTGCCGCGACCATGTCTTCGATGGACTCGGGCCTGAACCGTAACTCAGGGATCTTCGTTAAGAACTTCTACCAGCCAATCCTGCGTCCAAACGCCCCGGAGAAAGAGCTAGTCGTGGTCTCTAAACTGACATCGACCTTCTTCGGTATCGCGATCATCTTGGTTGCCTTGTTCATCAACTCACTGAAAGGTTTGAGCCTGTTCGACACCATGATGTATGTCGGTGCGCTGATCGGTTTCCCGATGACCATCCCTGCCTTCTGTGGCTTCTTTATTAAGAAAACACCGGACTGGGCTGGCTGGGGTACGCTGGTTGTCGGTGGTATCGTGTCTTACTTCGTTGGTTTCGTTATCACGGCCGACATGGTTCAGAACTGGTTCGACCTTGAGCCGCTGACTGGCCGTGAATGGTCTGACTTGAAAGTGGCCATCGGCCTGATCGGTCACCTGATCTTCACCGCCGGTTTCTTCATCCTGTCAACGGTGTTCTACAAACCGCTATCGGATGAGCGCCAGAAAGACGTTGACCGTTTCTTCAATAACCTGGCAACACCGTTGGTCTCAGAATCTACCGAGCAGAAGCAATTGGATAACAAGCAGCGTCGTATGCTTGGCTCGCTGATCGCAGTCGCTGGTGTGGGAGTGATGGCGATGTTTGTGCTGCCTAACCCATTCTGGGGCCGAATGATCTTCGTGTTGTGCGGGGCAATTGTCCTGGGTGTTGGCTTGCTGCTGGTGAAGGCGGTGGATAGCAGCGTTGAAAACAATGCCGAGTTGGCAACCGAACAAGACTAGGGAGCGAATATGTTGAAACGTACACTAACTTCATTGGCCATAGCCGGCGCCTTGTTTGCCGCTCCAGTGTTTGCCCTAGACGGTACGCCAAGCACGGTATTTTTCGATGCCGATCTGATTGCTGAAAGCAAGGCGCGTATTCACAACGATACGGCAACAAAGGAGGCCCAGGCGAGTTACCAGCGCCTGCTGGAAGAAGCGGAAGCCGCGATGAAAGTGGGTTTGCTGTCGGTGACCGACAAGACCCTGATGCCACCAAGCGGTGACAAGCATGATTACTTCTCTATCAGCCCATACTGGTGGCCGAACCAAAAGACAGAAGATGGCTTGCCATGGGTCCGCCAGGACGGTAACACCAACCCGGACTCGAAGACCGATGCGACAGACTCTGTCCGTATCGGCCTGTTCACCCGCTCGGTGCGCGCTCTTGGTGTGGCGTACTACTTCTCCGGTGAGGAAAAGTACGCCGAGCAGGCTGCAGAGATGCTTCGCCATTGGTTCATTAACCCTGAAACGCGGATGAATTCGAACATGCGCTACGCCCAGGCCGTGCCGGGCGTCGATGACCAGCGCCGCAGCGGCATGATTGACTCGCGCAGTTTCTCGGATCGCCTGGTTGATGCATTGGCACTGATTGAGCTGTCGGAGCACTGGACCGAGCAGGACGATGCTGCCATGCGCGCCTGGCTGGGTGACTTCCTTGACTGGTTGATCACCTCCGAGCAGGGCACCGCCGAGCACTTTGCCCCGAATAACCACGGGACTTGGATGCAGGCCCAAATTGCCGGTATCGCTTACTACCTTGGCCGTGAAGATATCGCCAAGATGGCTGTGGCCCAGACCAAGTGGCGGATCCGCGAACAGCTAGATAGCAAGGGCACACAGCCAGAAGAGCTGGCGCGTACCCGTGGCTACCACTATAGCTACTTCAACCTGGATGCCATGGCTTATTTGGCACAGCTTGGCGACAAGTTGGGGGTTGATATCTGGAATCATGAATACCGTGGCCGCAGCATGAAGTCGGCGATAGATTACGTGGCGCAGTACCAGCGTATCGAAGACTGGCCGCACCCTGACAACGATGTGAAGAAGGGCCGCTTCCAGACCTATCGCATGCTGACAGTCTACCGCAAGGCTGATTTGGCCTGGGGCACCGACTACTACGATCAGGTTATCGACAAGATTGGCTTTGGCAATGCCGAGTTGAATAACCTGTCACAGGTTTGGGCGGAGCGTGACGCGTACCTGCTGTATCCAAAACTGTAAACCCTCTTCATGAAACACCCGGGCGGCAATTACGCCGCCCGGTATAAGGAAAACACCATGAAAAAACACACGCCTATCGCGCTGGCTTTGCTAGCTGCGCTGTCTTTCAATGCCCATGCCACTTCGCCGACGCCGGTACAGTTGCCGGAGACGGCGGTTGTACAGCCTATCGCCGAGGTTTCACTACAATCGCTGACGGCTGAACAGCTGGTTGCCGGCCAAAGCCGTGAGCTGGTCGATGCCAGCAAGGTCGAGGTTGCGGATAATGCGGCCGCAGAGGCTTTGAAGCAGCAGCTGGAAAATGCCAAGCCGGGTGAGGTGATCACTATTGCCCCGGGCCGTTACGCCAACCTGGGGGTGATTGAACTGACAGCGGATGGCATCACAGTGAAAGCTGAGCAGCCGGGCACAGTGCTGCTGACGGGCTTGGTCCAGCTGGTTGTCAAAGGCGATGACATCACCTTGGATAGCCTAGTGTTTACCGAGGGTGGCCCGGCAGAGCGCTTTGGTGGCGTGCGCCTGGAAGGGATGCGCAATACCCTGCAGAACTCGACCTTCTACTACTTCAATGATGATTACGAGTACCAGCCGGACGAGCGACGCAGTGAGTACCCACGTTACCTATGGGTATCGCTATGGGGCAAAGATGGCAAGGTAATTAACAACCGTTTCGAAGGCAAGCACAAGCGCGGTACCCTGATCGGTATTCAGAAGAACATTGACGATCAGGCGGATAACCACCTGATCGAAGGCAATATCTTCTACTCGCAGAAAAAGAACCGCTACAACGAGCTGGCGATTGAAAAAGCGGTACGCTACAACGGCAACAGCTGGGAGGCGATACGGATCGGTGATTCTAAGAGCAGCCAGTGGCCGTCACGTACCCAATTCGTCAACAACCTGCTGGTGGACTCGGACGGTGAGCGCGAGCTGATCTCGGTCAAATCAGGCGAGAACCGCATCGCGGGTAATACCATCTTCGAGAGCGCGTCGATGATTTCCCTGCGTCACGGCAAGGCCAACGTGGTGGAGAACAATGTGATCATTGGTAACAACAAGCAGGATACCGGTGGTATCCGTATCTACGACGAAGATCATGTGGTTCGCAATAACTACCTGGTTGGCCTGCGCGGCTCGGG
Source organism: Photobacterium gaetbulicola Gung47 (assembly GCA_000940995.1). NCBI lineage: Bacteria > Pseudomonadati > Pseudomonadota > Gammaproteobacteria > Vibrionales > Vibrionaceae > Photobacterium > Photobacterium gaetbulicola. The sequence goes on along the minus strand of CP005973.1, from coordinate 1,899,201 downwards.
CGGCCAGATCGCCGGTAATGCCGATGTTCGCGGTGGCGTGGTGATCAACACCGGCATCATCGATGTAAAGAATAACGAGCAGCTTGACCAGGAAGTCAAAGGCAAAGAGCTGAACAAGCAGTGGACGCCGAAGAACGTCACGGTGGAAAACAACACCATGGTTGATGTGGAGTTCGGAATGGTTCACGGCAACCAGGGCCACCGTGTCAGCCTGTTCGATAACAGCCAGGTCGAGACGATTTTCACTGGTGATCACATTAGATTCAGCAGCAATGTGGTGTTCAACTTGGATGAAACGCTGCAGGCATTGCGTGCTGATCCGGCGACCCCGCTGACAAACCCAACTTACAGTGATGAGGTTTACTACGGCCAGGTACACGGTGTAGACGGGGTGCCAGCAGGCGTTACCCAGCAGAAGCCAACTTACACTAAGGTAGGCGACTTCTACCAGTTTGCCGAAGGCGGTGCGGATGTCTCGAAACTGCACGTGCTGACTGCCGATGAAATCGGCCCAAGCTACCGTTTGCAAGAGGCACCGAAGCGCTAGGGAAAATACGCGGGGAGCGGCTTGAACAGACGGTGCCCACAATGTTTTCATATACCAGGTAGGCTGCCAACTCTATTAGTCATCAGGAGTGGTAGCCTACTTGCGATTAGAACTTAAGGCCAACCGTGACGGCGATCTGATCGGGCTCGTAGCGGTAAGGTCCAACATCAAATTTCAATACTTCATTGGACACGTTGATGTAGAACATGTCTGCCGTCAGACGTATACCGATACCATAATAGGTGTTGGTGTCAGAGTAATTGGCGGAGTAGCAACTTTTGCTCGAGCACCATCTTTCATCTTCTGTGGTACGGTGGAAACCCAGCGAAATATAAGGTTTGAGTGACACACTCGGGCTTAGCGGGAACGCATAACCTAAGTCAGCACCCAGCTTGACGGTACTGTAATCAACCGAGCCGCGCTGGTAACCATAGTAATCATAACCAGATTCTTCATAGGAAAGGTTAAATCCGACAATGCGGTTGAAATCGTACCCTCCCTCAAGCTTGAAGCCAGTATCGGTGTCGGTATAACGGTCTGACAGATAAGAAATTCCCAAGCCAACACGTGGCCCCTGATAAGCGTTAGGGCCACCATTGTGGTAATGGTGGTGAGTGTGGTAGCTAGGGCTATGGTGGGCACTGGCCACCATTGGAGCTGTCGTTAGCAGTGTTAAGGCTGCAGTTGCGAATAACTTTTGCATCATTGGTCTTACTATATTATTTGGGGGCGGGAGGATTATGGAGTTAACGGTACTATTTGTAATTAGCGAACGAAGTGAAATAACATAAAGCTGACAAAAGCCGACACTTTCGAAGCATTTGACTGCTAAATTGCATTAAGTGTGAAGAGGTGTTTCAGTTCAGGCCTTGGGTGAGTGTGAAGTCTATTCACAACGCTTTGTCATAAGTTTCTGGTTGACTATGGCGGGTGTGGTCGATGAGAGAGCAAGTAGGAGCCTCTGAATCGGTGACAACAGTATTTCTCCCTTCGAATTTAGCCTGATATAGGGCTTGGTCGGCCCTTGAGGCAAGAAAACAGAATGATAATGAAGTTGAGTGTTCTTATATCGAGAGTAAACATGTCCATGTCTAATACCAAATTTTTACATGGTGACAAAGTGTTGGAAGCGATATCCCACTTTTGTGGTAATTGAATGATAGAGTATTGTTAACATTATTCTCAGTAACTTGTGGGGAAGTGAGAGTGTAATCACACTAAATCGCTACTGTGTCGTTTGAATTGTAAACCCCGCAATCACAAGTAGAGTGTTTGCGGGTTTTTGTATGGGGTCGCCTATATGTTACTAGTTAATCTTGTCACAGACCGTCGTTTCCAACTTTACGTCATACACCTCTAGCAGTTTGACGTAAGCGCCGTTTTGGCACATTTCCTTGAGATTTGTGTTGAAGGTATCTTTGATTGCTTTGTCTTTGAAGCTGGCCTTGAATTCTGTCACGGGTGGGAACAGGCTGTGGTACTCGACATTGTCGGTCGGTTGCTTCATCGCCTTGCTGAAGAATTCAAAGATGCTGCGGTCGATGACAATCACTTGTTTGCTTGCTTTCCAAAACTGGGCGACCTGGTCGGCCTGGTTACCGAATTCATGGTAGTTGGAGCGGTATTCGGAGCCCGGTGAAAATAATGTCTTGAACTCGTCGCCCAGTTCAAGGTAGGCGTTCTGCCAAGTCAATACCGGATGGGTTTTGAGGTCATCGATAGTGTTTATTGCAAGGCTGTCGCTTTTCTTGCTGATAGCAAAATTCACAAAGGTAACGAGATGATCGGAATAGTAGATTTCGCCGCCATCGACCAGCACGCCTATGGCAATATCGGCTTTTTGGTTTTGTACTGCGCGTTGTACATACGTCAGTGGCATTTGAACAAACTCCAGCTCGTACCCTTCCAATGCCTGCCGGACAATATCAACTTCGAGACCTTTGCTGCCATTATCCATCACATAAGGTGGCATATCGGTAGAGATGGCAACAATAAGTTTGCGTTGTTCGGCAGATAGGTGGACAACAGCCAAAAGGGCTGAGCTGTATATGGCCAGTTTCAAAGGGAGCAGATAGCGAGGCTTTGAGTTGGTATTGTTCATGTTAAAGACCTCAGGCAGCCAAAATATTATGGGTCTTTCAAGTGTAACAGCGGGCTGAAAGTTTGCTGGTGAGGAGGAAGTGGAAAATCGCTTGAACCCCAAATAAGTTGGCTGAAAATGAAAAGGCAGTGGAATGTCCACTGCCTTGGAGAATGTGGTTGGTAGCTACAATAGCCAATTAGGCTACAACGTTGGCCACTTCTTTAACTAGCACTGCTAGCTCATCCCAACGCTCTTCGTCGATCAGGTTGCCAGGAACCATCCAAGTACCGCCACAGGCAAAGACAGATTTAACCGCTAGGTAATCTTTGACGTTGGCAGGGCTGACGCCGCCTGTCGGCATGAAGCTTACAGGGTAAACCGCTGTCATCGCTTTTAGCATGTTCACACCGCCAGAAGGTTCAGCCGGGAAGAACTTCAGTGTATTAAGGCCTAGCTCCATCGCTTGCTCAACCATGCTTGGGTTGTTCACGCCTGGGATGATTGGCATTTCGCGCTGCTGGCAGTATTTCACGGTAGTCGGGTTGAAGCCCGGGCTCACGATGAAATCCACGCCGGCGTCGATAGCTTGGTCTACCTGCTCGGCATTTAGCACGGTACCGGCACCGATTAGCATCTCAGGGAAGGCATCGCGCATGTTGCGGATAGCTTGTGCAGCCGCTTCGGTACGGAAAGTTACCTCTGCACAAGGCAGGCCGTTCTCAGACAGCACCTGAGCCAGTTTTACCGCTTTGTCTGCATCTTTGATAGCAATTACAGGGATAACTTTCAGCTCGGCCATGCGAGCGTTTAACGTAGTCATGATGTCTTCCTTAATTCGATTTGAACAACACAGGCATAGCTGTGGATGGAATAATGGCGCCCTGATGTTGGATCACGGTACCAGCTAATAAGTGAGCATTTTGGGCCGCTTGCTCGGTATTTCCGCCGGTTAGGCGTGTTGCTAGATAGCCGGCACTGAACGAGTCACCGGCAGCCGTGGTATCAACCACGTTCTCGACTCGGGTTGCAGCAACAGACTGGCAGCCTTCTGCGGTAATGACAAGGCAGTCTTCAGCGCCGCGCTTGATGATGATTTCGTTCACACCGTGTTCCTGGGTACGGGCAATGCAGGTTTCGACACTGTGCTCGCCGTACAGCATCACTTCATCGTCAAAGGTCAGCAGGGCGATATCAGTCAGCGATAACATGGTCTGGTAATGCATGGCTGCAACATCCGTATTTTGCCACAGGCGTGGACGGTAGTTGTTGTCAAAGACAATGTTGCTGCCTTGCTCTTTGCATGCTCTTAGCACCCCGAACAGGGTCTCGCGGGCTTGGTCAGGCAAGATCGCCAGGCTGATCCCGCTCAGATAAATCATTTCAAAACGGCTCAGCTTTTCGATCAAGGCTTGGGTGTCGATATTATCCAGCCAGTAACGTGCCGCTGCATCGTTGCGCCAGTAATGGAAGGTGCGCTCGCCGGTATTGTCAGTTTCAATCAGGTACAAACCTGGGTTTTTGTCTTCAGATTGGAAAACAAGCTCAGTATTGATGTGCTCTTGTTGCCAAGCGTCAAGCATGTCGCGGCTGAAGCTGTCAGTACCCAGGCCGGTCACATAGCTTGTCTCAACACCATATTGATGGGTGAGACGGGAAAGGTAGAGTGCGGTATTGAGCGTATCACCACCAAAACTCTGTTTGATGAGCTCGCCCTTGCGCTGTAGCTCGACCATACACTCTCCGATCACAGCGACATGTTTTAAAGACATAAAAAAACCCTCAATATTGGTTACTGAGGGTATTTTCAACAATAAGAATACGCAAGTCAATAAAAATGAAATTGTGTTTCTATTTTTTATGGGTAATTGTGAAACCCAAGCTGTTCCGAAACTTTTTTGCTGGCATTTTGCAGCAGTTCGACATAGTAGGACTTGCGTTTTTCATCGAAACGAATGGTTGGCAATGAAATTGATAGTCCGGCAATGACATTGCCAAAGCGGTCAAAGACCGGTGCTGCCAAGCAGCGAAGGCCTGGCTCCTGCTCTTCGTTATCTTCAGCGAAGGCTTGCTCTTTGACGGTTTTCAGTTCGCTGAGTAGTTGGTCGATGTTCTCAAGGGTTTTATCGGTGTGTTTGATAAAATCTACATCTTGCAGGGCGCTTCGGGTGAACTCTTCACTGCGGTAGGCCAGCAGAACTTTGCCGATAGCGGTACTGTAGAGCGGATTTCGGCGACCAATGCGAGATTGCATGCGCAGGTTATAGCCGGAGTCTATTTTGTGGATATAGATGATGGCATTTTCATCCAACGCGCCAAGGTGAAGGGCTTCGTTGGTTTGCTGCGAGATAAGTTGCATTTCTTTATCGCACAAATCGATGAGATCAACATGCTCAAGCGAGGTGGCACCCAGTTCGAACAGTTTTAGCGTCAGTGCATACTTATCTGTTTCGCCTTCTTGGGAGACATACCCGAGCATTTTCATTGTCTGCAAAAAGCGATATACAGTGCTCTTTGACATCATCAGGCGCTGCGATAGTTCGGTGACACCAATTTCTTTCTGTTCGCCAAGCGCTTGCAGGATCCCGAACACCTTCATCACCGATGAGACGGCTTCAGGTTGTTTTGTTGACTCCATCAAAAATTCCTTTCTATCTAATTCGTTTTGCCACCATTATACGACTTAACATTTTTTGTATCTATTTTTATAAAAACCTTTTTCAGAAAATATGAATCAACGCGAAATGTCCTCATTTTTGTGATGTGCGTCAACTCTGTTGTTATAAAAAATAAAACGGCTTTTCAAAAAACTTGATGTGGGTTTTCGGTGTTGCTATAGTTGCACCACATTAACGGGAACACCAATTTCTTGTTCGGGGTCTGACGGCCGCGGACACACACCGAGGAAACGACATGATTTTGAATACATTCAACCTAGAAGGTAAGGTTGCCATCGTAACAGGCTGTGACACTGGTCTTGGTCAGGGTATGGCATTGGGTTTGGCTCAAGCTGGTTGTAACATCGTTGGTGTCAACATTGTTGAACCTACTGAAACGATTGAAAAAATCAAAGAAACGGGTCGTGAGTTCCTTGATATCCGCGCTAACCTGATGAAGACGGATGACATCGCAAGCATCGTTGATCAAGCCGTTACAAAATTCGGCAAAATCGATATTCTGGTAAACAACGCCGGTATCATTCGTCGTGAAGATGCGATCAACTTCAGCGAATCTGACTGGGATGATGTCATGAACATCAACATCAAGTCTGTGTTCTTCATGTCTCAGGCTGTTGCTAAGCAGTTCATCGCTCAGGGTCACGGTGGCAAGATCGTAAACATCGCGTCTATGCTTTCGTTCCAGGGCGGTATCCGCGTACCTTCATACACTGCGTCTAAGAGCGGTGTTATGGGCGTAACTCGTCTGATGGCTAACGAGTGGGCGAAGCACAACATCAACGTGAACGCGATCGCACCAGGTTACATGGCGACCAACAATACGGCTCAGCTACGTGCTGACGAGAAGCGTAACGCTGAAATTCTAGAGCGTATTCCAGCGGATCGCTGGGGTGAGCCTTCAGATCTAGCAGGTCCATGTGTATTCCTAGCCTCTGATGCGGCTTCATATGTAAACGGCTACACACTGGCTGTCGATGGCGGCTGGCTAGCGCGCTAATATAATAATACAATATGGCGGCTGCCTCTGTAAGGAGGCGGCCGTTTTTTGTATTTATCAGCTGATATTTTTGAGCTATGCGGGTCAAAGCGTGGTTTTCGCTGGTAGTGACGGTTTTTTAGAGGGTCGGATAGTGATGAGTGAAATGTCGCTTGCACAAGCACTGGGGTTTGTCAGTTTCGCACTGGGGATCACGGCGTTTTACCAGAAAGATGACAAGAAGCTAAAAGTGGTGATGGTGATTTTTAATATCAACCATATGCTGCATTTCTTTTTGCTTGGTGCCGTGACTGCGGGTTTCAGTGCCTTGCTGTCGGCTTTTCGTACTGCTTTGTCAGTAAAGTTTCAGTCGAAGCTCCTCGCTTATTCCTTTATCGCCTGTAACTTGGTTGTGGGTTTTTATCTGGCTGAGCAGTGGCTGGATTTACTGCCGATTGCTGGGGCATGTATCGGTACCTACGCGTTATTCTGCCTCGAAGGTATCAAGATGCGTTTGGCATTCTTGGTTGGGGCTCTGTGCTGGCTTAGCAACAATATCGCGGTGGGCTCGATTGGCGGTACGCTGCTCGAAGCAACCCTGTTGAGTGTGAATGTGGTGACGATGCTACGGCTATATCGTCAGCAGCGGGTAGTCGTTGCGTAGCACCATGACGAGATTGAATCGTCAACGCATTGTTTCCCTGCATGAACATCTTTGGTGAGATTGCGCGTCAGTAATCAGATATATTCTAGGTTCATTCGAAACAAGCGTGTGTGAGGGAGCCATGAAGCTAGACGCGATTCTGTGGGATTACGATGGAACTATTGTCAATTCGGTGCCGAAAAATATCGATATTACCAAGCGGATCCTCTCTATTGTCGCCCCCCATTTAACCGGCGATAACCTCCCTTACTGCCTGCAAAGTGAAGCGGCATATCACCAAGTTAACCATGCCGCAAAAAACTGGCAGGAACTCTACGTGAAATACTACGGTATGACCGAGTCAGAAATGTTGGCAGCAGGCGCTTTGTGGACAGAGCATCAGTTGAGCAATACCACGCTAGTGACGCTATTTGCCGGTGTGGAGGATACGGTAAGACGCTTGGCGGCTGTTCCCCATGGCATATGCTCGCAAAATGCGGCCAAGAATATTAAAGGGGTACTTGCTGAGGCTCAGGTCGATACATTTTTTCAGGCGGTGATCGGTTATGACGATGTGTCAAAGGGGGGCCAGAAACCTTCACCTGAGGGGGGATAAAATGCTTGGAGCAGCTGTTTGCGACCCCTGACAACAAGGTGATCATGTATGTCGGCGATCACCAAGCCGATGTGCAATTTGCCCGTAACTTACAGTCGGAACTCGGGCAGGATTCTACTGTTATCTCTGTTGCGGCGGCGTATAGCGGCGCGATGCCTGAGCAATGGGGCAGCCAACCGGACTTTATTATTCGAACACCTCGTGAATTGCCCGCGATCTGTGAGCATTACCTGTAAACGAAGGGTAAGAATGGACAGCGAATGTGTCACACAGACAAACAAAAAGGCTCCGAGCATGCTCGGAGCCTTTTCAAATTCCATAACCGTAATGTTAACTTAGGGCAGTCAAATTACTTTTCAAGTACAGACAGAACGTACTCTTTGATTGCTTCGTCTTGGCAGTTTGCGAAGAAGCACTCTTGGAAGTGTGCGCTGCCAACAGCAGTTTTAACTAGCTCTTGGTCGATTGCGCGCAGGCCTTCAACTACATCTTTTGATACAGCTGCTTTCACTTCGTTAAGGATCGCTGCGTTAGCTTGCTGTGGAGCAGCACGCTCGATTGGGTAACCTTCGCCACGCTTGCCAGTAAACGCTTTTTCGAAGATGTAACGAACGTTCAGCTCACCAGCCCAACCAAAACCTTTCGCGAACGCTAGAGAGATAGCGTTACCGTTGTTGATTTGATTAAACAAGAATGCGTCAGATGGCTCTAGGCAGTAACCACAAACAACACCTGGGTGTAGGTTGCTGGCCATCAGTGCGCCTTGACCTGTACCACAACCGGTTACAACGAAATCAACAGCTTTAGAGTTCAGAAGAATGCTCGCCATGATACCTAGGTGAATGTACGTTAGGTGGTGGTCGTTTTCATCTTTCATGCCAACATTGAATACTTCGTGGCCAAGGCCACCTGCAACGTTGTTTAGCTCAGCTGCAACCATAGCATTTTTAGGCGCCTGGCTGTTTTCCATCATAAGTGCGATTTTCATAACAATATCTCTCTGTCGTTGATGAGCTGATTATATGTGATGCCGTGAAAAATGAAAAGCCTTTTCAAAAAAATAAAAATTAACTTTTTGCTAATGCTTCGGCTTGCCGGAAGCGGGTTCAGGGTTTGGTCGCTGCTAAATACTGGCATTTTTAGAGTAGATGAAAAGTACTAACAATTAAGTGTTAACGGTAAATTTATGTTTTTAAATGACTTTTATTCTATCGTGCTAACGGCTGTGTGCAAAAATAAGTCTATGTCGGTTTGAAAGGGCGGGTAATGGCAATATCTTATTTGTGAAACATGGTTTCATTTATTTTGATTATTTCGATTGGTGGTGTAAGATGTCGCTGTCGAGTGTTAAATGAAACTCTAGCAATAGAGGTAAGGTAGAGAAATGTTTGTATTCAATAACGAAGTTGCGATGGAAGATCTGGGTGAAGGGATCAGCCGTAAAATCCTAGCCCACAGCGACAACATGATGTCTGTCGAAGTCCACTTTGAAGAAGGTGCGATCGGTGCCCTGCACACTCACCCGCATGAGCAACTGACTTACGTATTGTCAGGCGAATTCGAATTTACAATTGGCAATGACACCAAAATTGTTAAAGCGGGCGATACGATGTACAAGGAGCCAGAAATTGTGCATGGCTGCCATTGTCTAAAGGCTGGTGTATTGATCGATACATTCACCCCGATGCGCAAAGACTTCATCAGCTAATTTGGTGCAAGTAAGATTAACGCAAGATCCCTGAGCTCTTAGTCGCTCGGGGATTTTTTTTGCCTATGTACCCAAGGATGCTAGGTTCGGCGAGATTTACTGGGTTGATAGGCAAAAAAACACCGAACGTTTTTTACGTTCGGTGTGAAGGCATTCAGGATATGCGTTTAACGTTTCCTTGCTGTGATTAACGAGCCAGCCACCCACCGTCAACGGCAAGGGTATAGCCTTGAATATAGCTGGCGGCGTCAGATGCCAGGAAGACGGCTGGGCCGGAAAGATCTTCCGGCTTACCCCAGCGCTCCGCCGGGATACGATCCAAGATTTCCTGGTTGCGTTTTTCATCCTGGCGTAGCTGAGCGGTGTTATCTGTTGCCATATAACCAGGGGAGATGGCGTTGACATTGATACCGTGTTTAGCCCACTCATTAGCTAGCAGTTTAGTGAGGCCGGCAATACCGCTTTTGGATGCCGTGTAAGAGGGCACACGGATCCCACCCTGGAACGATAGCATCGACGCAATATTGATGATTTTTCCGCCGCTCCCCTGGGCGATGAACTTTTTGGCGACAGCTTGGCTGAGGAAAAAAGCGGTTTTGAGATTAATATCCATGACATCATCCCAGTCAGATTCACTGAAATTGATGGCGTCTTCGCGGCGGATGATACCGGCATTGTTCACTAAGATGTCGACTTTGCCAAAGTGCTCCACGGTTTGTTGCACGATTGCAGGAATATCATCCAATTTCATCAAATTGGCTCGAATATCAATAAACTGACGACCAATAGCTTCGACTTTCTTCTGCGTTTCTACGCTGCCAGAAGAGCTAACGCCGACAATATGGCATCCGGCTTGTGCTAGGCCTACAGCAATACCCTGACCTAACCCTCTGTTGCAACCTGTAACAATGGCTACTTTACCATCAAGGTTAAATGAATTCAGAATCATGCCTTTTCCTCAAAGTGATGGCTGTTTGTGTAATGGTTGAGAGGGATAATACCATCATGATTCATCTTTTCAACAAAAAAGAAACGGCGTTTCAATTTCCGCAATCTTATCGATGTGTTGACGGGAGACTAATGGTCATAACGAATTGTGTTGCCGAGTCATAAATTTGATAGTGGTCACGTTTTTGGTTTGTTTTTTTTAAATTGAACCATTGTTTTGATTTTTTGTGTGCTTGTCCGTCGAGGTAGGTTATAATCACTTTAACTTGAAACATTGTTTTGATTATTGTGACGGTCGGGCTGTGTAAGTGTTCCTCTGCGTACTATGCTTACAGGTTATCCCAGCCCGGCGGCTGATTTAATATCGGAGAAATAGAATGGCAAAAGGTAACGTAATCGACCTGAGCTTTGAGGTTTTTGAAGACAGTGATACTGGGGTGAAAGTGACTCGCCTTACCCCGAAAGGTATGACTTGCCACCGTAACTACTTTTACCAAAAGTGTTTTACTAATGATGGTACTAAGTTACTTTTTGCCGGTGACTTCGATGGTAATCGTAACTACTATTTGTTGGATCTAGAAAAGCAGCAAGCTACACAGCTGACTGAAGGCGCAGGCGACAATACGTTTGGCGGTTTCATTTCAACGGATGAGAAAAGCTTCTTTTATGTGAAGAACGAGTTACACCTGATGAAGGTGGATCTAGAGACGCTGGAAGAGAGCGTTATCTATACCGTTGACAGCGAATGGAAAGGTTACGGTACGTGGGTGGCTAATTCTGACTGCACCAAGCTTGTCGGTATCGAGATTTTGAAATCGTGCTGGAAGCCATTGACAGATTGGCAGAAATTCCAAGACTTCTATCATACCAACCCAACGTGCCGCTTGATTAAGGTTGATATCCAGACGGGTGAACTGGAAGTTGTTCATCAGGATGATGCGTGGCTGGGCCACCCAATCTACCGTCCTTTTGACGATTCGACGGTTGGCTTCTGCCATGAAGGGCCGCATGATCTTGTGGATGCGCGCATGTGGCTGGTTAATGAAGACGGTTCGAACGTTCGTAAAATCAAAGAGCATGCCGAAGGCGAGTCTTGTACTCACGAGTTCTGGATCCCAGACGGTTCGGCGATGGCCTATGTTTCTTACTTCAAGGGCCAGACGGATCGCGTCATTTACAAAGCTGATCCGGTGACGCTTGAAAATGAAGAAGTCATGGTGATGCCGCCCTGTTCACACTTGATGAGTAACTTCGATGGTTCTTTGATGGTCGGTGATGGCTGTGATGCGCCAGTGGATGTGGCTGATAGCGACGGTTATAACATTGAGAATGACCCGTTCCTTTACATCTTGAACACCAAGACCAAAACGTCGACTCGCCTGGCGAAGCACTCGACTTCTTGGGAAGTGCTAGATGGTGACCGCCAGATCACTCACCCGCACCCTTCATTTACGCCTGATGACAGTGGCGTGTTGTTCACGAGTGATTTTGAGGGCGTTCCGAGTCTGTATATTGCAGAAATTCCAGAGCAGCTTAGATCATAGCGATCAAGGTTGAGTGCGATTGCCCTCAGACGCTGGAAAGAAAAACCCACTTCGGTGGGTTTTTTTATGAACGGCCATTGTCGATGCACGCAAACAATAGGCTAAATTGAGCGAGTCCAATGCGGACAGTAAGGCCAAGTCATTCTGTGACTTGGCCTTTTTTGGGCTTTCGTGATACTACAGGTCGAAGTAGCGTTTGGCATTGTGGTAACAGATATCGCTGATCAGACGTTCCAACAACGTCTCATCGTCTGGCAGCTCGCCGAGCTCAACCCACTCGCCGATCACGTTGCACAATATACGGCGGAAGTATTCATGGCGGGGGTAGGAAAGAAAACTTCTGGAGTCGGTTAGCATGCCTACAAAGCGACCCAGAGCCCCCAGATTCCCCAAAGTTTGCAGTTGGTTTAGGATGCCATCCTTCTGATCGTTAAACCACCAAGCCGCACCCAGCTGAACTTTGCCCGGCCCACAGTCACTATCTTGGAAAGCGCCGATCATTGCGCCAAGCACATAGTTGTCCTTTGGGTTGAGGCAGTACAGGATGGTTTTGGGCATGGAGTGCTGGTAATCCAGCGAGCTCAGCAGTTTGCTCAGGGGCTGGGCAATACAGGTATCGTCAATGGCGCTGAAGCCAGTTGCTCCGCCCAGTTGTTCGAAGCGGCGGCGGTTTGCGTCTTGCAGTACCCCGATGTGTATTTGCATGACCCAGCCAAGATCATGGTTCTTTTGACCTAGGTATTGGAACAATTGGGTCTTGAACTGCGCGACTTCTAGGCTTGACAATGGCTGGCCTGCAAGGGCCTTTTTGAATGCTCTGTTGGCGTCATCTGGGGTTGCATCGGTATAAGGGACAGTTTTGAGCCCAAGATCTGATAAGCGACAGCCGTGTTGATGGAAGTATTTAAAGCGTTGCTCTAATGCCCGGTAGAGATCTTCAATATTGTTGATTCTGGTATCGGTTAGCGAGGCAAGCTTGGCCACCCAGGTGACAAACTTTTTGTTGTTTTCGATATTGAAGGCATCGTCGGCCCGGAAGGTTGGCAGTACCTTTACCTTGAAGTCCGTCTCAGCTAAGTGGCGGTGATAGCGAAGATCGCTTAAAGGGTCATCGGTCGTACACAATGACTCAACATTCATTCGCTCTAGTAGCTGCCGGGCTGAAAAACCGTCGCCGCTGATCTGTTCATTGCACTGCTGCCAGATTTGGTGACAGTTCTCGGGACAGATCAGTTCGTTAATACCAAAGTAGCGCTGCAACTCCATGTGGGCCCAATGGTAGAAAGGGTTGCCGATCAAATAAGGAACGGTTTCACACCATTTCTCAAATTTCTCGAAATCGCTCGTATCACCTGTGATGTAGCGCTCGTCGATCCCGTTACTGCGCATTGCCCGCCAAACATAATGATCATGGGAGAGCCATGCATCGGCGATAGAGCGGTAGTGGATATCGTGGTAGATATCCTGGGCACTGAGGTGGTTGTGATAATCAATAATCGGAAGGTCTTTGGCAACGCTGTGATATAGGTGTTGTGCTGTTGGGGTGTGCAGCAAAAAGTGCTGATCAAGAAAAGGCTTCTTCATAATATACTCTTCAATGAAGGGGTTAGCCTAGCTGGCATGAAAGCTTGGTCAAAATAAAATGCCGCCTCAGGTCAATGAGGCGGCATTGGTTGGCAATATTTAGCGCTTAGCTCTGAGTCGCAAGTTGCGCCGCTGATTCCGGCTTGCTCTGGGCGCTCTTTTTAAGCAGGTAGCCCGTCAGCAAGATGATGCCCGAACAGCCTAGGAACAATGCGCGGCCCCATAGTGGGTTTGGTACCAGTACCATGGCCAGCAGACCCACACCCATCATCATGGTGATGGTGCCCAGTTTCTCACGCTGCATTTTGTCGAACTCGTCCTGAGAGTCGTCTGCAACACACTCGGTTTCAACGTTCTCGAAGAAGGTGTTGATCTCAGCTTTCTCTTCTGCGGTGAACGACTCTTCTTTGTAGAACAGGGTAGTTGCCCAGAAGAAGCTTGCGGTCAGGAACAGGTGAGCTGCAATGGTGATCATGGTGCGTAGTTCACCAATTTCACGACCGGTAAACTCGATACCTAGCAGCTGGCCAAGAGCCTGAGGCGTGAAGACATTGATACATAGCCAAGAGACGAACATACCGAAGACCACTGTTGCCCATGCTGCCCACTTAGGTGTTTTCTTGATGAACATACCCATAAATAGCGGAACTAGGATTGGTGACTGAGCCAGTGTTGAAACTGTCATCATCAGGTCAAACAGGCTTAGCTCTTTCAGGCTGCTAAATAGCTGGGCCATCATGATAACCACGATGCCGTTTGCCACACATACAATCTGGCCAACACGTAGCTGTGATTTTTCGCTGGTTGGTTTGTTCTTGCAGATCACTGGGGTCCAAAAGCTGCGAACAAAAATGCCCGAGTTTCGGTTTAGCGCTGAGTCCATTGAAGACATGGTCGCAGCAAATAGACCCGCAACAAGCAGACCAACTGTACCCAGTGGCATCGCATTTTCAGCAAAGACAAGGTAAACCGCATCTGAAGCCTTGTTACCAAGAGCTGCGTATTGCGTTGCCGCTTCAGGGTATAGGATGGCAGAGGCCCAAGGCGGGATGAACCAGATGATGCTACCCACAGCCATTAGGCCCATCGCCATCAGTGCTGCTTTGCTGGCATTTTTGGAGTCTTTGGCATTCAGGAAGCGGTAAGAATCCTGCATGTTGTTGATACTTTGTAGCTGCTTAACCACGAAGAACAGGAAGGTACCCACAAAGATCAGGCCGTAGTTCATATCAGGACCCATCATGAAGTCAGATGGGAAGTTGGCGACAATTTCACCCGGGCCACCGACTTTGATAAGGGCGACAACAGCACAAGCAATAGAAATGATGGCAACAACCAGAGTCTGAACGAAGTCCGATGCCACTACACCCCATGCGCCACTTAGTAGCGAGATAGCCAGTACGGCAAGACCAGTGATCCAAATGGTTGTTGTCATGTCGAAGCCAAACACGGCACCCACGAAGATCGATAGGCCATTTAGCCACACACCGGCATTCAATACACTCAGAGGGATAATCGCCCAGGTAAAGAACTGCTCATTGGTTGTACCAAAGCGGTTGCGTACGGCCTGGGTTGGGGTATCAACGCGGGTCTGGCGGAAACGCTTTGCAAAATAAAGGTAGGAAACACCGTAGGCAAGGGTGTTACCAAAGAATACTGCCGTGGCCATAAAACCATCGTTAAAGCCTTTACCTGCGGCCCCGGTGAAGGTCCATGCCGAGAACTGGGTCATGAAGGCGGTTGCCCCCACCATCCACCACAGCATCCTGCCGCCCCCACGGAAGTAGTCGCTAGAAGAGTTACTGGCCATTTTTTTAAAGGCGAGACTGATGAAAATCATCAGCATAAAGTAGCCGCCTATTACCATAATCTCTGTATTCATAGTGCTCTCTTTGCTTATGCCAACCATTGCAATCGATGATTGGGCTGTTGCGATTCATAGTTGAAAATCTTATGTGGCGAATTTTATGTGTTATTGAGCGATAAAACTGTGATCAAAATCCATTTAGGAAAAAAATGAAACGTGATTTTGTTTTTGTTGGTTGTATTGTTTCGTGTTTAGCTTTTGATAGTCATTTAATAACAACAGCTTAGCGGGGTGAGGCGTAAAAGCTATTGATATGCGTAGGCTTAAGTGCGATTTCTGGAGTGTGATCTTACTTTATCTTTGCGTAAATTTTACCAACATCCGATGCTGTTTGTGTATAATTGAAACGGTGGTTCATAAAAAATCGGGTATTTCATGCTTCAGTTTTCTAGCGAAGAAATGACTAAGATCAAAACCAAGGATTGCTCAGCGATCATTGATAATTTGATCCAGAACAATCAGACAGTTTTGACATCGGAGACCTTGGTTCCGCCAGATTCACGGGCGACATGGAATTTATACTACTTCTGTCCAGAACACGGTGTTCGCCTTGATTGGCAACGTAATAGTCCGTTGGAGCATCGTTGTCCGGTAGACGGTAAGGTATTTACCGGCGAACCGTACGATGGCGCATGGTGGCGCTGGCTTAATGGGCTAAACTCCAAAGCCTGTAATGAACTGGGGCTACTGTGGCACTTGACGGGTGAACAACAATATTTAGCTAAAGTTCGTGATATTTTGATGGCCTATGCGGATCATTACCCCGACTACGAAGAGCACGGCGGTATCCCGTACAATGGTCCAGGTAAAGCTAATGCCCAGACCTTGTGTGAAGCCAACTGCCATATGGACTTTGCCCGTGGCTATGACTTTGTTCGGGAAGCGCTGACAGAAGCAGAGCGTGGTCACATCGAACAGAACTTGTTGCGTGAAGGGGCGGAGTTCATGATGCAGCACCGCAGTGATCAGCTCCATAACCACGAAATGAAGATCAGCTCAACTATTGGTGTGATTGGTTTGTTGCTTGATGAGCAGCGGTTTATTGATTTTGCTGTAAATAGCCCCTACGGTCTTCGCTATCAGCTGGAGCATGGCATTATCGGCGAAGGACTGTGGTTCGAAGGTTCTATCCATTATCACTATTACGCGTTGCAGGCTCTTATGGGCTACGAGATGATGGCGCGTGGCAGTGAGTATTCGCTAAAAGATCATCCTAGTTTTTTCCAGATGCTCGCTTTTCCACTGCAGCTCGTGCAGATCGATGGCCGTTTCCCTCGCTTGAACGATTGCATTGCCGGTCAGGAAGTCCTTACTCACTCTCACTTGTTCGAGTACGCCTACAGTGAATTCAAACATCCATTGTTTGCTTCAGCGTTGGCGAGTATTTATCAAAACAAGAGCCGGGACAATATCGATGCCTTGCTTTACGGTGTTGAGGAGCTGCCTGCTGCTGAGCCTTTGGCAACCCAGCCAATCCATGCGCCGGACGTTGGGATAACTATCTGCAAAGATCAGCAGCGCAGCAATATGCTGCTGGTTAAGCACACTCCGTATGGCGGCGAGCATGATCACTATGATCGGTTAGGTATTATCATTTGCCGTGACGGCAAGGAAATTTTGCCGGATCTGGGTACAACTGGGTACGGTGCCGAGCTGCATTATGGTTATTATAAAAATACCGTGACCCACAATACCCTTGCGGTTAATCAGCAAAACCAGCCACCGGCAATACCGCAGGTACTGAGCTTCGAAGAGCATGATGGCGTCACTTGCCTCGATACTATTGTCGATTGGTCTAAAGCCCACCCAGGCTTGGACAGCCATACGCTGGTTCAGTGGGATGAAGATGCCTACCGGGACGTTACTTTCCGCCGTAGCGTGATTTGGCTCGGCCATACGGCGATTGAAATCAACCAGGTAGAAAACCCGCACGCCCAGCAACTGGATTTAGTCTGGCATGTGCGCGGCCAGCATCAGGTACATCCGGCCGCAGTTGAGTGCGACAACCCATTGCAGGGGCCGCTTGCACGTATGACCGACTGCAAGGTGCAACCCGTATCTGGCGTATCAGCACAGCAGTTTGACATTGAAGGGCAAGCGCCGTACCACTGCTATGTTGTTGCGCAAGGGGAGCTGCTGACCGGGCAAGCGCCGGATAACCCTGCAACTAGCAACCTGTCTTACATGCTGTTGAGAAGTAAGAATACCCACTACAAAGCCGCGGTGATCCATGATCTGGATAGTGCTCGAGCACTCGAAAATGTCGATGTCCAATGGGTCGGAGACAGTGCCTATATCAGCCTGAGCCGGGGCGGTGAAGCGCATTCAATCAAAGTGGCCTTCACGGATAGTGGTATGGAATACCACGTGTTGCGTCACGACTGATAACGTTGAGTAAAACCCAGCCAATCGAGGGAAGCCAGTACTGATGTGCTGGCTTTTTTGATCGGTATCGGCATATCGTTTTTATCGTCGTTGTAATGCATGCTTTTCAGCGTTTCCCTTTCTGTCAAAAGAACTATTCCGTGACATCTGTATGGTCAACTTAAATTGGCCACGGTTTTATAGTTATTCCAGTAACGCCTTTCAGACTCATTCGGTGTCAGCCCTCCATTATAGTGATGCTGCCTAAGCTGACTTTAATAACCGATTATGTATCGAATGATTTCTTGTCGAGCTTCAGCAACACTCCGATAGCCCGTTACTGAAATCCGTTCTGTTTTAAGCTTCTGAAGAACCTCTCCATTGGACTGTTGCCCCAGCAGTTTCCTCGTCTCAATAGCGAGACAATTTAACGCCCTGGGTAGATACTGCGGGGGCAGTTCATTCGGTATCGGTGGGACTAATGGCCCTATTGTGTTGGAGCAAGCTTCACCCGAGGCCGCCTCGGAACCATCCAGGCAAACGCAGTTTCTGCTCTGCTCAGCGAGAACCGCCTCGGCACTGAAGACGCGTTGTGAGGATCTTGCTGATTATTTCAGGGCGAATAAAGCGCTGAATTTGGACGATGCTGCCTATACCCTGCAGGTCGGGCGTAAGCCATTTGAATACCGTGCCGCCTTTGCGGTCAGCGAAAAAGACGATATAGCTTCCATTATAGGTAAGCAGTGGCATAAAGATCAGATTGACGGAGGGTTATCTGACCATAAACCTGATATCGTTTTCATGTTTTCCGGTCAGGGGAGCCAGTATCCCGGTATGGCCAAGGAGCTGTTGGTTGAGCAAGCCTGACAGGGGATTCGTGACGTGCTATTTAGCTCGGCGTCAGGCTCTGCCGCCGAACTCAACCAGACACGGTTAACCCAGCCTGCCTTGTTTGTTGTCGAATATGCCTTAGCCAAGTTATTGATGAGTCTCGGGATCAAGCCGAAGGCGATGATCGGGCACAGTATTGGTGAATATGTCGCCGCTGCCTTGTCAGGGGTGATGACATTCCTCGGACGTGGGATCGGTCAGATCTTTGGCAATAGCTTGGATATTGATCCGAATGAACTCAATGGACTAGAGCCAGAGGCCCAGTTCGAACGAGTACTAGAAAAAGCCAGCAGTATCAATGAGATGTCTGAGAACGGGGCGGCCCGTGAGCAACTGGAGCAAATTATTGATATGTTCAGGGGCGCCGACAGTGCCGAGCGTCAATACCAGCCCCAGCCGTACCATGGAAAAGTGAAGCTTATTCGGGTGCAGGATTTGGATGATTACGAGTTTACCGGCTACAAAGAGCATCCGGATATCAAGACCCCGACCTTTGGTTGGGATCATGTTGCGACGGATCTCGAATGCCGTATGGTGCCAGGGACCCATATGACAATGGTTGTTGCCCCCTATGTTAGAGAGGTGGCGCGGACATTGTCGGCAGTACTGGCAGAAGCCCACAGTGAGAGTGAGCAATCTCAGTTGTTGGCTATGGTATAGAAGAGAAAGGTGAAGAGCCCGGCGCTTTGATTGAATATGACCTCCTGCTCATACCATGATAATCGTCGGTTAATCACTAAGACTTATCGCACTACAAGTGGCATTTTCCGGCCAGGGCTATTGAAGAAATAGCCCGCTATCCCAATCAATTTGTGGAATCTGAACAGTGACATTAAACATAGGATGTTGAAAGTTAAAATGAAAGCTCAGTTGAAAGTTGTCAATGCAAAGCCCGAGCAAGCTATCGATACGTGGTTTGCCAACTTCACAAATCACGACAATGGAGATTACCGGTTGATTTGTTTTCCTTTCTCGGGAGGTGGAGCCAACATCTACCGCCAGTGGACTGCGCATCTGTCTCAGACGGAAGTGTGGGCGTTGAAGCTGCCGGGGAGGGAGGCTAGGTTCTCCGAGCCAGTGATAACTGATCTTGAATTGTTGATTGAAACGCTGGCGCCGATAGTAAAGGCTCTGATGGATAAGCCATGCGTGTTCTTCGGCCACAGCATGGGGGCGTTGATTGCTTTTGAGCTGACCCGTTATATGGAAAAACATTACGGTTGCTCACCTGAACTCTTGGTCGTATCAGGCTTCCGTTCTCCTGAAAGGAAGAGCAAGAAGCGACAGCTCCATGCTCTGCCTGAGTCTGAGTTTGTCAGTGAGTTGTATGATTACGGTGGAACGGTACCACAGATTCTTGAGCACAGAGAGACAATACTGCTGCTGTTGCCAATGCTTCGCGGTGACTTCAAGATGCATGAGACCCATCGTTTTGATCCATCCCAGACAGTCAGCTGTCCTATCCATGCGCTATACGGCCGTGCCGATGTGGTTGCCGATAGGGACGATATCGAAGGCTGGCAAAAATATACCCAACAGGCGTTTTTGCTCACGGGGTTCGACGGCGAGCACTTCTTCCTCAATACCGAGTATCCTCGGATCTGTGGTTTGATAGAAACACAGATGGGCAGTGTGACTTCAGGTCGGAGACGGTTCCGTGCTTAGGGGGGAAAGTTACGCTGACGATTTATCGGCTCACGATGTTATCTATATAATGAAAAATAAAGTAGATATCTGGCCTCGGCTTTATCGTGATCTTGCTAAGTGTGAACAAGATCAAGTCGATCGGTTCACCTTTAATAAAGACAAAGCCAGGTATACGGTCAGCCATTGGTTTATGCGCCGGATCCTCGCTGATCACCTCGGCTGCACCGGGAGCGAGTTAGTGTTTTCTCAAGGCTCCTACGGAAAGCCATATCTAGGCGGACAGTCCGGTTTGTTTTTCAACTTGAGTCACTGTGATGAGTGCAGTGTTCTGATTGTCAGCCGCTACGGTGAAGTCGGGGTCGATGTCGAATCGCCGCATCGGATGTCCGTCAGCGAGATCGACGGACTCAAGCAGGCTGTACTGACCCAGGCTGAGCGCGAAAGGCTGGATCGCCTGCCCGTCGAGCAACAGGCTGAATGCTTCATTCGATTTTGGACGCTGAAGGAAGCCTATTTGAAGCAGAAGGGCTGGGGGTTGTATTATGAGCTGGACAAGTTGAGCTTCTCACTTGACGGGCCGATAGGGGTGGAGGTAGCCGGAAAGCCGGATTGTGATATCAACCTCGGTAGTATTGCGGCGCAGGGGCACCTCGTGTCTTGGGCGACACACAATTACGCAGACCCGCTGATCAGGCGCCTAAACTTACCGGTTTGGGGTGAAAATTGCGCATAATACCGGCCACTTTGGTTATTTGGGCACTAACATCTGGGATTAAATCAAAAAATAATGCAATTGCTCAAATTTTTTTTGCGTTACTAAAATTATGTGATAAATTGCTTTCAGATTTGAGAGAATCAAATTATGAACACAGCTCCATTCTCCTTAGAACGGGGGAGGATGGCTAAAAGGTCTGATATTCATTTGCATGATTGAGGCCTACTGGGGAGACCCAGTGAATATCCTGCTTGGAACCCAGGGTATTAGGAACGGGAAACGGCCCTGAGTGAAAACTCAGGGCCGTTTTTTCTTGCTAGGTCACGGTGTGATAGCTTACCGATAGCCATGCAAGATGAAATAAATGAGTTGCGGTCATGTATTGGCTGTGTTGTAACGACGGTTGCGCCCTGCCCAAATCGTGCTTTCAGCCAAGTTCTCAATGGGATTTTCTTCTCTTACCCTGCTTCTTCTTCGGCGATGAATACTGCCTTGCGTATTTTTTTGGTAGTGGCTGTTAAGCTGCCGGAGGCTCTTGATATCACTTAATTTCATCGTTCTCTCCTTAAACAGATATTGATACCAGCATAGTGGTCTTACCTGAATGGAACTTGACGGGGTTATTCATTTGGTTGCATTTGTATCACAAATTTGGGCGGTGGTTCTATAGGGTGGGTTGATGTTTTTGTGGGGCGGGAAGCAGAACAGTGAAATGGGCCTTTTTCAACTAAAAGTAAAAAATATGGTAGGGGCTGAAAAAACGCGGGGATACATAGAGGAAAGTCTTTTTTCTTGTTCGCTCACCATTTTTTGTTGTTTTGTTACACGAAAACAAGGAAATAATTTGAGCTTGATCACACTAAATTGTAGTATTTTGCCGTTATCTGGTAATAAATTACACTGCAAGGTCAAAAAATGATTGAGATGTTAGCGTTAACCCAAATTTTCCTGGCTCGTCAAAAAGCAGAGCAGCAGAAGGCTGAGCAAAAAAAGACTGAGCAAGAGTAAGCCCACACTAGGGCTTTGCTGATTATTGGCTATGGCCATGATGACAGCTTAAGAAATGAAAAAGCGGCCTACAGAGGCCGCTTTTTTGTAGAGGCTATTCAGTGTTTAACCAGAGTTGATCTTGCTCGGCAACATACTCTTTGTAACCGGCTTCCCAACCTTGGATAGCTAGTTTTTCATTTTTAGTATTGAGGCACTGGCCCGTGTATTGTTGACCTTTTTTACCGTGTTTGTAGGTTTTGTAAGGTAGGCAGTAATCTTCAATACCTTGCTGGTAGCCAAGGCGATATTCGTTAATTGCGCCTGTCGGCAAATCGCTGAGTTTTCTGAGTTCAGCCTCGGTGCGAACCAAACGGCCATTTTCACCGTCTTTAACACCAAGCATTTTCCATTGGTTTTCCTTGGCCAGTTCCGTGTCATAGGACTGGCCGGTACAGGCCGCTAAGCCGAGGACTGCTACAAGAAAAACGAGGTGTTTCATCGTCTACCTCCGCAAGCAAGTGTGAAATTATCCCCCGTTAGCGCAAATAGTTGGCTATCTGGCTGCTGGACAGGTCTTACACTTCAATTATATACCCAATAAAAAAACGGGCCGAAAAGCCCGCTTTTTTAATATGGTTTCTTGTCTCAATGACTAGAAAGCAGCCTTGAGGGCGAGGCCTGAGGCCAGTAGTAGCCCAGGTAGTTCCAGCCTACCCAGAGAACAAGTCCGGTGGCGACACTCATTTCAAAGATACCCAAACGTTCTAGCCAAGACCAGTGCGGGTAATGAATGGCGAACCAATCAGTGAGGCGTTCGAGGGCAACAGCGCTGATCACTGATGGAAAGGTTACCGCAGCCAGTGAGGGCTGAAAGCGTTGCTTGAGCAAATTGAAGTAGCATAGGTAGACTAGGATAGTCATAGTGATCCCCACTCCTGCCAAGGCGCCGGTCAAGACCGGGTCCGGTTCACTAACATTGAGTAGGTAAGCTGTCAGTGAGAGGTTGACAGGAGCTGCCATGATCGCCAGCGTTGGCCTTGCTGGCCTAGGCAGCCGCCCGGCAAAGCATAAGCGGTAGAGCACTACGGGCAGCATGAGGAAGTAAATGGCGATACAGGCATCCGTCATGGCCAAGGCAAAGTCATGGTGCCCAAGCTGAGGACCGGCTAAGGTGCCACTGATCGCACCTACCGGGTAAAGAAACCAGCTAGGGTACATGTTGGTCAGCCGGAAATTTTTGATTTGGCAAAAAAAGAAGAAGCCCATCATAAACATATGCAGGGCTAAAGCGGGGTACCAAAGCACGCGAGCCACTTCAACATGGATTGATGACAAATAATCGGAAAGCACCAACATTGTCATAGACATGGGTGCCATTAAGCTGCCGTATAGTGGATGGCGGAGATCTTGAATGAACCGCTTGGGGTTGAGCAGGTACTTTAGCACAACAGGGAGTAGCAGGATTGCTCCAATCAAGGCCCCTATCCCACGGTACCAGTTGGCATGATCCGGGAAGTATAGTGACCAGGCTAGACCTGTTCCCATAGAGGCTAAAGCCAGCGCGGCTTGGGCTGTGGGTATATGTATCAAAGCATTAGTAAATGCTGGCATTGCGCTAAAGTAACCTCTTTTGGACATAAAACAAACTGAGGGGGGCATTCTACACTAATTTCGGGGGCGGGCGGCGTGGGGTGGATCAAAACAGAGTTTGGCGTCGGTCACAATTTAGTTGATGATGTGGTAAATCAGGTTTGCTAAAAGTAGAATTTAGTACCATATTTATGATGTGACCTGTAAATGAGCTGACTCATATATAGCTTACGGAGGAATGGGCTGTTTTCATTCATTGGCTCAAGGGTACAGGGAGCAGGTTGATGTGAATCAACTATCGCTAAGCGTCGGTATTGCTTAGTCTACAATTTGGTTAAGTGACAAACAAAGTGATGATACTTCTTCGCCAAACACAATTGATGCCCGATTTAAACTTGTGACTGTATCGGGCACGGCATACTCAACGTAATGAGTGGCGAAGCCTCAAGTTGTAATTCAATTAACGCTCTATGTGTGCTGTGTAGGTAGACTAGAGCAACAGAATAGAGATAAAAATCAAGCCGCATCGCAATGGTGCGGCTTTTCTTTTGTTGGTAAAAAAATCCCGTCATTGTCTTGAAAATACTAACCTTCTGTTTTTAAACGATTGTTTGATGTTATCCACAAAAACAGTGGGTAACTTCAGTTGGAGGGATCGCGCCGATGATTGAAATGCCAGCAGCATGGCTCTGATGTACCAGCCTCCTCGTGTGGAGGCTGGTTGCCTGGAGGAGTGCTTACTGCACCGTTGCTATGCGGCTGGTGCGATCGCCAGATACGGTGCGGACCTGAACGCCAGCGGTCACGGCTGGTGGGGCCTGCTGGTCAACAACAAGCCAGCTGTTGCCGTTATCTGTTGAATACTCAACCGTAAGACCTGGGAATGGGGAGTTCACTTTCAGTAGACCCGCTTCGATGATGGCTCCCGGAACAGGAAGGTTAAACGCAATGCCTGCTGCTTCCATTTTCGGGAATACTTTTTGTGCAACTAAGTTAGCGAAATGGTTGTAGTCTGCCTTTCTTGCCTCCTCGTCAACAACCACGTTCGCGAGATCATCAGCTTCCCATGGCGCTCGGTGCCAGGCACGCTCGGCCATCCCTAGCAGCCTTGGGAATACCATACCTTCGAATTGTTCCTCGGTACGTACGGTTTCCGCCCATAGTGAGCCTTGCAAACCAATCACTTTTTCTGGGCGCTCAAGTGATTTTACGCCTGCAGCCTCAATCACTTGATCTTTAGTAATAGGGGCGCCTGCACGAGTGAAGTCAGCGTTGGCGTACAGATCGTCCGGCATAAAGCCGAAAGTCTTGCGGGTATCGGTATATCGAGGTGCCCAGTAGTATCCACGCTCGTTCGGATCAGGTTCGTATGGGTGATCGAAATACATGTGGGTTGCTTGGTTGTAAACTACATCATAGCCATTATTTGCCAGATTATAGGCTCGGTCGGCGACACCCCATTCCCAAATATTCTGCCATGCGTTACCGGATACCTTGGTATTGGCTAGTTGGGCTCGAGGGTATACCTTGCCTTCATTCATCAGGCCGTCTTCCCAGCCACCAAGGTTGAGGCCGTAGTTGGCTGTGATCGTGGAAATACGCTCTACAAAATAACGGCTGAGATCGGTGACACTGTTGATCCCGTCGGTATTGTTGGCAATGAAGTCTTGGCAGATCGGGGAGTCTTTCCAAGCTCCGGCAATTTCGTCACCACCAAAGTGGAATTTCTTGAGCGGTTGAATACCTTGGTGAAGAGAAACTAAATTGGCTACGACGGTATCGACAAAGCGGTAGGTCGAGTCCATACAGACATTCATTGCGTTGTCCTTGAACATCTGGACTGAGAGGTATTCCGACTGATCATCAAGATCAGTCAGTAGATATTGCTCGGCCCCTGCTATGTCACCTTGCGCCATGAGCTTGGTATAGCGAGCTTCCATTGCTTTGATCGCCGCATGGGCATGGCCAGGCATATCAAGCTCAGGGATCACCTCGATATTTAGAGCATTGGCATAGCGAAGGATATCTTTATAGTCTTGTGCCGTATAATAGCCGTTGGATTCTGTCGTTCCGTCAGGACCCGCTCCCAAGAAAGGCAAAATACATTGTGTTCCTGTCAGATCATGACAGCGATTGGCACCGACTTCGGTTAATTCTGGTAGATCGGCAATCTCAATTCGCCAGCCTTCATCATCCGCAAGACGGAGGTGAAGTTTGTTGAGCTTGAATGTTGCCATCTGGTCAAGAAGTTGCATCACTGACTCTTTGCTGCGGAAGTTTCGGCTGGAATCGACCGAAAGCCCGCGGTAAGCAAACCGCGGTGCATCGACAACCTTGGCTGCCGGGATCGCTTGGCCATCTTTCAGCTGAAGCAAGGTTTGGGCAGCATAGAATGCACCAGCCTTATCGACCGCTTTGATGTTGATCTTTTCTGCAGCAGCATCAACGTCGAGCTGGTAGGCTTCGGCCCACTTGTTTTGGCCATCAATGGTGATCTGCCCCCAGCCAACATGGATGACTTTTTGCGTTTGTGGTGACCATGCTGCGGTTGATAACCCAAGCTGTTTGGCAAGGTACTCGGCTTGCTCTTCATAGCCATTATCGAAAACTACAACCCAAGTGTTGTCGAGGCTCACCTGATCTGTGCCTACTGTTATTGAAGCCGGGGTAGGGATCACGCCGCGAATATTGTCTATTACACTGAGATCAGCATTACGCTCGAAGCGGTCTTGTGCGGTAAACGGATCATAATAGTCGGTGATCAAATTACTGCCGTAACGCTTCCACTTTTCTGGTGAATCAAAGTCACCGACGAACGGTAGCTCTTCACTTGGTTTGACCGGGATTTTGCCGTTGATTTTATTGCTGGTGCTGGTGATCAGCGCTGTGACTTCCTGGCCTGCGTCTTCTGATACCAGATACCAGTTAGGCATGATATCGGTTTTAGCAACCTGCCAGTCTCCTGCATCAAACTCAAAGTGGAAGGTATCGCCGGGCTTTAATGGAGTGAACTGTGCCGTAGGCTCAAGCTTGAAGATATCCCCATTTACATGGGTGACTTTTAGGGCTGGTGTGGCAAGTGTTTTCATCATCCGGATATGGCTGAAATAGATAGCCCAACCCGAAGCCGGCAGCTCCTTTTTGCTGGTGTTGGTAAATGATATCTCCCCGCGGAAGGTACGCCAGTCATCTTGGGTGTTGTCCAAGACACCGTAAGTGATATCGAGCCCGTTGCCCAACTGGCTTACGTCAGCGGCTGTCATTGCATGAGCCGGTGAGCAAAGTGCGGTAGCAAGTGCTATTGATAAGAGTGATTTTCGTATCATGTATTTCCCTCATTGTTTTGTGTTGATTATTTTGATTTAAAAAAAGACTAAAAAACAACCAAGCATAATAGAAGTAAAAATACCCACCCATTCAATGTTATTTGTATTTATATTAACCGAGTCGGAAGGGACTGTGTCATATATTAATGGTTGTTATTTTTTTTGCGAGATAGGACACATTATTTATGACGATTGAATATTTAGACTGTGCCCAGTGTCAATGGTGATTTGTTGAAAGGTTAAGGTAAGCTTATTTTAATAAATTCAATTGCTTGAATACGTCTTTTTTGAGTGATTTTTTTGTGTTTGGTGTTCTGATCTTATTAAAAATGATGGGTTGCTGTTGCGTTAATTCGTGGTTGGCGGAGCAATATATTATTAGTGGTGTGATTATTTAACTTATTTTCATTGTTTCTGCGATGAATAGTTGTTTTTTTTATTTTGAAGTTAACTTTTTGTGATTGATCTTGTGAAGTGTGTCGAAGTAATAGTTTGGCTCGATAAGGAATGCTTTAATAAATAATAATGATGTTGATATGATGAACTTACGCTATGAAAGTCTTAACTTAGTTGATTAATGATAGGTTGCTTATACAGTGAAAACATTGAATTTTATGACTGCTCCTCAAGCGTTGAATAAGATCTATCGCTATCATGATATTATTACTTCAGAGCATAACTTGATAAAAAATTATTCAGAAGGGGCGGATTTTTTTGATATTGATTCCATTCAAAGATCGGCAAAAAAACTCGGCATTTTGGCAAAATATCAGAAAACAACATTGCTAGAGATTGGTCAGCTATGCTCTCCGTTTATGATCAGCATTAAGAATGGTCAATGGGCAATCGTGGAACAAGTTCGGACCGATCAAGTCACACTGATACTTGATGGTGGTGACATGGGAAGTGTTGATACTAGTGATTTTTCATTGTTTTGGGATGGCGGTGTCGTAACCTTTGAGCCAGCTGTGGAATCCGAGAAAGGTTTTGGGTTTAAGTGGTTGATTTCTGCTTTTTTGAGACATCGGGCTGTTATTTTTCAGCTCCTTCTTGCTTCTCTTTTCCTACAGTGCTTTGCTCTGGTGACACCATTCTTTTTCCAAGTAGTGGTTGATAAGATACTTGTTCATCATAATATTGATACGCTCATTCTATTGACTGTTGGAATGGTGGTGGTCTCATTTTGTGATGTATCTTTGGCATTGCTGAGAGACTATATTTTCTATCATACAATTACAAGGATTGATGCGAGTTTAGGATCTAAGGTTTTTTCTAAATTAATGGCATTACCTTTCTCCTATTTTTCAAAAAACTCCGTTGGTCAAATTCTCTCAAGAGTCAGAGAGCTGGAAAATATCAGCCAGTTTTTAAATGACTCAACAGTAACAATGATCATTGATTTGGCCTTTACTCTAGTTCTTCTATCTGTAATGTATTTGTATAGCCCAGTACTAACAATGGTTGTTATTGCTTCGGTTGTATTATATGTGGTGTTGCTATCATTTAATGTTCCAGCATTTTTTAAAAATCTTGATCAACAATTTGGTCTAGGCGCTAGGAATAATTCATTTCTTGTGGAAAATGTTTCTGGTATCGAAACGCTTAAGAGTCTAGGTATTGAAGGAAATATGAGTCGGCAGTGGGATACAATACTAGCTGAATTCGTACAAGTTGTATTTAAAGGAAAGATGATCCAAGCGAGAGGAATTCAGGGAGTCGAACTGATAAGCAAATTGACTACCGTGTTCGTCCTATATATTGGAGCAAATTTGGTGATGTCAGGTGGTATGACAATCGGTCAGCTAATTGCTTTTAGTATGTTGACTACAAATATAATGATGCCGGTGATTCGGCTTGCGCATTTGTGGCAAAGTTTACAAAAAGCTCGCGTTGCCGTTGTCCGACTAGCTGAAATCCTGAATGCTGACGAGGAGTCTCAACCAAAACAGCATCTGATTACCCCAAAGAAGCTTGAGGGCAAGATTGAACTTGAGGATGTTAGCTTCTCTTATTTGCAAGAAGGCCCCAGCACTTTGGATCAGGTCTCTATTACCATCAATGAAGGCGAGGTCGTCGGTGTTGTCGGCCGCTCTGGCTCGGGCAAGAGTACCTTGGTACGCATGCTGAATAAGCTTTATCAGCCTGACAGTGGGCACATATTTTATGACGGTCAGGATATTAGGCACCTTGATGGCGTTTGGCTGCGCCAGCAAATCGGGGTGGTATTGCAAGATAATGTGTTATTCGCAACGACAGTCAAAAACAACATTGCTATGGGGGATCCGTCCCTGAGTCTGGAGCAAGTTATTGAAGCGGCGAAACTGGTTGGCGCTCATGACTTCATCATGCAGATGCCACACGGCTATGACACGGTGCTGGAAGAGCGAGGGGGGAACCTCTCTGGCGGTCAGCGTCAAAGAATTGCGATAGCCAGAGCACTGGTTACTGATCCTGGAGTATTGATTTTAGACGAGGCGACAAGTGCTTTGGATTATCAGTCTGAGCATATTATCCAGGAACGGATGAAAGAAATCTGCTCTGGAAGGACTGTCATTATTATTGCGCACCGCTTGTCGACTGTTAGGGATGCCGATCGGATCATCACGATGGATCAAGGTCGAATTGTAGAACAGGGTTCGCACCAGGAGCTCTGTCGTTCGGGTGGCACTTATGCACAACTGTATAAGCAGCAGGCGGGAGGTGAGCTATGTTTGGTCGATGGCTAAACCCCAAACTTGTCCCACATGACGATATGTCTTTTTCTCCGGCAATGATACGGTTGCAGCAGCATCCGCCAGCAGTAGCTGCACAGTTAATGCTATTGGTGATTTGCTTAATTTTTGGAGGATTCGCACTCTGGGCATCTTTGGGACACATTAATATCTTGGTGTCGGGAGGAGGCAAAATAGAGACGGTTTCACACTTGACTAGGATTCAGCCAGTAGCGGTTGGGAAAATTAGCCGATTGTTGGTTAGAGAGGGTGAGCAGGTATCGGCCGGGCAATTGCTGTTAGAGTTGGACACTACCGATTTCGATGTTGATAAGGTACATATCGAGCGGAAAATTGCCTATCAGAATTTGATCTTAGATCGTCTGGAAATGACGGATAGAGCTTTTGATGAGCTTCACAGAAGCTATGGCATCCTCAAAGGTGCAAAGAACCTAGATCCGGATTTCGTTAAACATCAGCAGATGAAAATGAATTCGGAAATTAACAGTTATTTTGCTGAGCTAGAAAAATTCGATGGTAAGGAACAGGAGAGATTAGCAGAGAAAGCTGAAGTTATCGCATCCATTGATAAGCTGGAACAGTTTCTGGCGATATCTGCCGAACAAGAAAATGCTAAACGGGTGCTGAGTGAGCAGAAAGTATTATCTCGGCTGTCTTGGCTTGATGAGCGAAGGAACTTGATTGCCGATGAGAAGGAGCTCTATGTTTTGAGGCAAAGGGAAATGCGCATCGAGGCCTCAATCAGGCAGGTGAGGCAGGAAATGCTCAGCTATCAAGCTGCGGTGAAAAGTGCTGTAGCGACTGAGCGGTTAAATGCACTTGAGGAATTAAGTGCTGCTAGAGAGGAATTGAAAAGGGTTGATACCCGTATAGCCCACAGTCAGTTGCGAGCACCGGTGTCCGGCATTGTACACCGTCTGCAGGCATATCGAGCTGGTGAAGTGTTGCTAGAAGCCCAGCCGGTCATGCAGATTATTCCAGATGAAACTGAACTTGAAGTCGTTGCGTATGTACCTAACCGGGATATTGGCTTTGTCCGGCTTGGGGCTGAAGCGGTGATTAAAGTTGAGAGTTACCCCTATACTCAGTATGGAAAGTTAACCGGAATAGTAAAGTCGGTTTCACCTGATGCCATAGAGTTTGTCGAGAGCGGATTGTATTTTGAGGTGAAAATTAAATTGGATCAGCAGTCTCTCGACTATCATGGTAATCCTTTGAAGTTAACTCCAGGGATGTCTGTGTTAAGTGAGATCAAAACTGGAGAAAGAAAGCTAATTGAATATTTCTTGTCCCCGCTAATTCAAATAAAAGATAATGCTTTCAGTGAGCGTTAAAAAATAATGGTTTGATATTATGCTTAGCGAAAAAATCAAATTGGAACAATTAAATAATTATATAGATGCTTTGTCTGGTATAGAATACATCGCAACTCACCTTATTGCACATGCACTTTTAAAATTAGGGGATGATAGGGGAAATGGATTCTCAATATCATCTATTCCTACTGGAGAAAATAAAGAAACTTTACTCTTTGCCTGTATTTCAGCTCTGGATAAAGCTGGACTTTTAATTGAAAACGGACAAGATGAAAAAATTCAATTAAAAAAAGAAAATATTAAGTCGATCAAGACACTTGCTGCTCTGAAAGAAAGCCTTATTTTGAGCTGTCCTGCTATCGATGCTCATATGACGTTATTGCTCCAATGCGCAAAAAGTTTGCCTGCCGTAATTGCGGGAAAAGCCGACGGGCTTGAAGTACTGTTTCCGCAAGGCCGCTCGGAGATGGTAGCCAATACCTACCGTGGAAATGAGCTGCAAGACGAATTCAATAAAAAAGTGGCCCAGCAGGTGGTTTCAGTACTACAACGGGCCGTAGGTTCGAGTGAACCATTGCCGAGAGTGCTTGAAATTGGTGCCGGTACCTGTGCGACGACACGAGCGGTGATCAAAGAGATGGAACGTTCGAACAGTATGGCTGAGCTCTGTATTAGTGATATCTCTCTTACTCTGGTAAAAGACGCCGAAAAACAATTTGCGGCGCAATATCCTTTTACCTCATTTGAGGTGTTGGATATTGAAGATTCAGATGATGAAACAATAACCGGCAACGGAACATTTGATGTCATCTATGCTTCCAATGTACTGCATGCCACTTCATCAATCCGTCCTGTTATCAATAATATTGTTAAGTTGTTGCGGCCTGGTGGTGTGCTGATAATTAATGAGTTGGTGGCATTTTCGGTATTTGCCACGATTACGTTTGGTCTGACCGAAGGGTGGTGGTTATTTAGTGACAATGAGCGCATTCCCTTTTCACCACTTATAGATGCTGAAAATTGGGAACAATTATTAATAGAGTCCGGGTTTGAATCGGTATCCTTTTTTTATCCACCTTATGAAAAAGGACAGTACTGTAGTCAGGCGGTTATATCGACTTGTATGGTTAACAATCGCTGATTTTTTTGAGTGCCTTTATTTTTATATTTATATTCAGAGGAGTTAGAAATGACAGAGCGATGGAGCCAATTGTCGGTACTTATGGAATCATATTTCGAAAATTCATCGAGTGTTGTTTTATCCCAAATTGAGAATGCGATTAAACTAGAGCTTTCTCACCGAGAAGCCGTTGCAGATGTATTAGTTTACGCCAACGATGGTGTGGTGACAGTAACTCTATTTTTGACTTCAATGGATATAAATGTAGAAAGAGAAATTTACGCGGGCTGGATGAAACAATTCCCCGCCCTTCAAGACAAGATAGCTATCCAAATGGTGAACCTTATTGACGATGCAATATGCAAAGGTGATGCCATTAGCACACCTGAATGCTCACCCAAAACGGTAGCAGAAGCATTTTTGCGCACAGCTGAAAACTTCCCCGAAAAAACGCTGACGTTTCATGAAGCGAATGGTGATGAGAAAAATATTACCTATCGCCAGCTGCATCAAGATGCAACGAAAGTGTCAATGCATTTAGTTAACAGAGAAGAAAGTAGTGCAAAAACTGTGGTGCTGGTGGCTGGTGAGCTGTCTGTTTACATAACAGCATTCTGGGGATGTGTACTGGCCGGGCGGTCGTCGCTGACAGTGATGCTGGCACCAGATTATCATGGGGATGATATCCATCAAAATAAACTGGGCCAGGCCATTTCGGTCTTAGAGCCAGAATTTGTGCTCTGCTGCGACGAAGGTGCCAAGAGGATTGGTGAGGCGGTCGAGATCCTTGCTGGTGCAGAGTTACTGAATGTCAGCGAGCAGCTTCGTTTCACCACTCAGCACATATTGGCGCCAGCCCCCATCGAAGCGGTTTGTCCTTTGTTTTACCAGCTTACGTCAGGAAGTACAGGGGAAGCCAAGGTTATCCCCATCACCGAAACGGCAGTATTGGATCAGATTTACGCAGTGAACCAGTTTTGTGGATATCACGGCAATCATGTATCTCTGAACTGGCTGCCTTTTGATCATGTAATCGCTTTGTTGGCGGCACATATCCACGATGTATACCTTGGTCGACAGCAAGTCCATCTAGCAACGCCATTGGTACTGGCCGATCCTCTGTATTGGCTACGGCAACTGGAACACTACCGAGTTAGTCACTGCTTTGCTCCCAACTTCGCTTTCCGGTTGGTGCTGGAGCAGTTAGCCTGTACTCCGGAGCATGGCGTATCTGATCTATCTCAACTTGAACAAATCGTCAGTGGCGGGGAGGCGGTGTCAGGGAAAACGGTTACACGATTTATTCGGCAGTTTGAATCGACAGGTCTTCGTCCGAATGTGATCCAACCTTCATATGGTATGGCTGAGGCTGCCGCAGGGGTGACTTTTGAGCGTGCTTGGTCGCCAGCAGAGAGTGTCATGGAGTTGCAAGCTAGTGACAGAGGCGGAGAGCTACGGACGCATGTCACTTCGTTGGGGCGTATCCTTCCTGGGTTGTCGATGCGAGTTGTTGGGAAGAATCAGCAACTGCTCAAGGAGCGTGAAATTGGGGAAATTCAGTTGCTGGGTCGGAAGATGTGCCATGAAGGCAACGGTTGGTTCGGAACAGGGGATCTTGGTTTTATAGATCGCCAAAGACTGTTTGTTACCGGCAGGCTCAAGGATGTGATTATTGTCAATGGTGCTAATTTTTGCAGTCACCAGTTGGAGTCAGTGGTAGCCAGTGTCGAAGGGATCCGCTGCGGCCATGTTGCTGTTGTCGGCGACCGCCGTCAGTCTGAGGAGTCTGTTGCGGTTTTCTACGTGCCTGATGACGAGGAAAATGTTGAACATAATGACAGTTATTACCTATCCCAGATCGCGGCCATTAAAGGGACACTGGCCAAAGCAACTGGCTTGGCAGCTTCGGCGGTACTGCCTCTAACCGAGCAGCAATTTCCTCGGACAAGCATCGGGAAGATTAAGCGAGTTGCACTGCAGGAATCATTACAAGCTGATGATTATACGGCTAGGCTCAAGGCGATTGACGGGCAGTTATCGGCCCGAATGGCTAGCGGGAGACGGCCTGCTCGGGCCTCTGAGCTCGCCATTCGGCTGCGCAATATCTGGGCTTCGGTCCTCAATATCGATGATCTTGACGAGAGCGCGAACTTTTTTGAACTTGGCGGTAATTCCGTCTTGTCGGCGCAGTTGATTGGGCAGATCAACCGTCAATTCGACCTGAACCTTGATGTTATTGCACTGTTTGAGGCTCCTAGCTTGAAGTTGATGCAAGAGCTGGTGTCCGGGGGGCTGAGCATCAAGCAGGACAAGGATACAAGTAGCAATACCAGTAGTTCAAAGGTGGCCTCAGTGGTAGCTGGCCGGGAAACGATGCGCAAGGATATTGCCATTATCGGGATGGCTGGTGTTTTCCCCGGAGCGGCAAATGTTGATGAGTTCTGGCAGAAACTGGTTGATGGTCAGGAACTGATGAGGGGGTTCACCGAACAGGAGTTATCTGAAGCGGGCCTCGACCCTTCCTTGTATCGCCATGAGGATTATGTCGCTAGGGGAGGTGCAGTCGAAGGCAGTAACGAATTTGATGCCGCCTTCTTCGGTTACTCGTTGAAAGATGCTGAGCTGATGGATCCTCAGTCGAGGCTACTTCACCAGCAATGTTGGCATGCGATGGAGAGTGCCGGTTATGTCCCATCAGCAAGCGCCGACACAATTGGTCTGTATCTTGGTGCGAGTAGCAGCTGCAATATGGATTGGATGAGCAGGGCTGCCGATGTTGTTTCGGGCAGGGAGCTTTCGGATACGATGACACTGCATACCCTTGCAGACCGAGACTTTATCGCCACCCGTATTGCTTATGCTATCGGGCTAACAGGACCGGCTGTGACGGTTCAGACTGCCTGTTCTACTGGGCTGGTCGCAACTCACATGGCGGTTCAAGCCCTGCGGGAAGGCAACTGTAATATAGCCCTTGCGGGGGCTGCATCGGTAAGACCTGTGAAGCAAGGCTATAGGCGTCAGAATGGTATGATGCTTTCACAAAGCGGAATGTGCCGACCATTTGATGCGGAGGCTGACGGTACAATTTTCACCGATGGGGTCGGGGTTGTTGTCCTGAAGTTGCTCGATAATGCCCTTCGGGATGGTGACAATATAATTGCGGTGATCAAGGGCACTGCGGTGAATAATGACGGGCATCGTAAGGCGGGTTATTTAGCTCCGGGAGTCCAGGGCCAGGAGGAGGTGATACGCCGTGCACAGGAAGATGCGCAGGTAACGCCCCATTCTATCGGCTATGTCGAGGCACACGGAACGGCCACTCAGCTTGGTGATCCAATTGAAGTCAGGGCGCTGGCCAATATCTTCAGCGGGAGGAAGACACCGCCTTGCAGGTTGGGTTCGGTCAAATCCAATATCGGTCATGCCGAAGCTGCAGCGGGTATGGCCGGGCTAATCAAAAGTGCGCTGGCGGTTCGCTACCGGCAGGTTCCAGCTTCACTTAACTACCGTACCCCTAACCCTCAGATTGATTTTGCCTCGGCTGGGCTAGAGGTCAATCACACACTCTGGGACTGGCAGGGAGCACCGTCCCCTTACCGTGCCGGCATCAGCTCATTTGGGATTGGCGGAACCAATGCACACATGGTCGTTGAAGAGCCTCCTAAAGTGCAGGAAACAGACGAGGACGATGTCAACTGGGCGGTAATCCCGGTTTCGGCCAAAACGACAGCGGCTCTGGCTGCAAATATGCGCCAACTGGCAGCATTTCTCGGTAAGGGCACACAGCCGTCGCTTAGAGATCTTGCCCATACTTTGGCTGTCGGGAGAACGCATTTAGCCTGTCGTCAGGCGATAGTGTGCCAAACACCGGATAGTGCCCGGTTGTTATTGGAGCAGCAAGTTGACCTTATCTTGCCTGAGCAGAAAAAAAGTCTTTTCCTTATGTTCCCTGGTCAAGGAGCACAGTTTCCGGGAATGCTCGCTGAACTGTTAGCGGTTCACAGCCCATATCGTGAGGTTGCCGAGCAGTGCCTGGCCTTGCTGCCGGACTCTGTGCGGGCCGATTTGACTGCCATTATTCGCGGTGAGCTAAGCGGAGTGGAGAAGCTCAATGATACTCGATTGGTTCAGCCAGCTTTGTTCATTGTGCAGTATTCGCTGGCAAGGGTTGTTCTGGAGTGGGGAGTTGTTCCCGAGGGGATGATTGGTCATAGCTTGGGAGAGTATGTGGCTGCCACCCTCTCCGGAGTGATGACGCTCGGCGATGCCCTTAACCTGGTGGTGGTAAGGGGCCGCTTGATGTCACAGGCGGCCGCCGGCCGCATGCTGGGTGTGTCGCTGACCGAGGCGCAAGTCGAAAGATACCTATCTGATACCGTTAACCTTGCTGCGGTCAATGGACCGAATCAGTGTGTGCTATCGGGAAGTCGAGAATCGATCGATGAGCTAACGGTGCAATTGAATTGTGACGGTATTCTTTTTAATCGCCTGCCGGTTAGCCACGCTTATCACTCTTATATGATGGACTCTATTCTGGAGGAATTTGCTGCAGAGGTTGCTGCCATTCCGATGAGTCACCCGGAGAAACCATACATTTCGACCCTGACAGGGGACTGGATGGTAGATGAAGTGCTTGAGCCTACATATTGGGTGAAGCATTTACGTCAGACCGTTTGCTTCAACAAGGGCATTGAGTTGGCAATGGTTGAGCCTGACCGGGTCTTTATCGATATGGGGCCGGGTAAGACCCTTGGTTCACTCATTCGTCAGCATCCGGGGCTGCAATCGTCGCATACGGTGATCAGTTTGACACGCCACAAGCAGGAGATGACGTCAGATATTGACCCTCTCTTCACTGCGGCTGCCTCTTTGTATGAAAACGGCTTTGATATCGACTGGGCGCGATTTAATCCTGTTCCTAATGCCCGGCGGATCGCCCTCCCGCTTTATCCGTTTGAGAAGCAAACCTTCGAATTGGTTATCAAGGGAGAAGAAAATTACCAGTCACAAGAGCATGAGATGCTGGATGGGAACGCCCAGAAGGCTTTCGGAAAGCGGCCAAGGCCAGTACTTGGGGTTCCTTACCGAGCTCCAGAAACGGCGGATGAAAAAGCGGTTGCGGATTTTTGGAGTGATGAACTTGGCGTGATTCAGCCAGGGTTGGATGATGAGTTTTTCGAGCTCGGAGGCGATTCGTTGGTGATTCTGCGTCTGGTTAATCGAATTAATGAATATTTCGGTACAGGCTTAACCGTGGCCACGCTGATGGATGCCCGGACAATTGCCGAACAGGCGATTCTGGCCGGGGTGGTGAGTGCCACTCAGACAAATGATAGTGATGATTTTGAAATGGATTTGGGAGAACTGCTATGAGTCTTTTGGAGTGCCGGCTTGAACGTGAGTTATTGTCTACCGAAGAAGAAAGCGCAATAGCTCAGGTCGGCAAGGCTAGAGAGTTGTATCAGCTTTCATTTTCGGGACGGTTGGGCCACGACCTGCCCCGCCATGGTAACAAAGAGAAAATCAATTCTGGGTTGAAGCTATCGACCAGTCGGCACCGTTTTGACCGTGTCGATATTGGCAATCAACCGGTAGCACCATTTGAATACCTTGATTTTCTAGAAACGGTGGTTTTCCCCCATACGGTTAATACCTTTTCGACTAAGTTCCTGGGCCATATGACGGCGCCGCTGCCTGAGTTTATCACTGAGGTGGCGGGCGTGATTTCGCGAATGAACCAGAATCAGGTCAAGGTAGAAACATCCAATGTGCTGACTCTGTTAGAGCGTCAGGTGCTGGGGGCCGTTCACCATAAAATCTATCGTAAGCAGGCTGGTTTCTATGAGAGCTACATGCAGTGCCCTGAGAGTTGTCTGGGCGTTGTGACCGGCGGGGGCACGTTGGCCAATATCACCAGCCTGAGTTATGCCCTGAACAGTGCTTTCCGGGCCGATGGAAATTTTGCGGGCTTAACCAAAGAGGGGCTGGTTTCCGCCTTGAATCACTATGGCTTCAAAGACGTGGTGGTCATTGGCTCCAAGCGAATGCACTATTCAGTGGACAAGGCCGCAAAATTACTGGGGCTTGGTGAGAGAAATGTTATTCGTCTAGAGACCGACAGTCATGGCCGGGTTGATCTGGCACAGATGCGTTCGAATCTGGAAGAATGCCGCAAGGGTAAGATTCATGTTTTGGCCTTGATCGGAATTGCTGGAGCCACGGAAACCGGCAGTGTTGACCCATTGGAAGAAATTGGGGCGTTGGCAGCAGAGTTTGGTGTGCATTTCCATGCGGATGCAGCATGGGGCGGCGCCTATACCTTATCCAGTAACCACCGGGAACTGGTGAAAGGGATTGAGATGGCGGATACGGTAACCATCTGCGCTCACAAACAGCTGTATATACCGATGGGAACCAGCTTGTGTATTTTCAAATCTCCAGGCTTTGCCTCGCACTCAGAGAACAATACGGCTTACCAGTGCAAAAAAGGCAGCTATGATCTCGGCCGCTATACCATAGAGGGTTCGAGGCCTGCCTCCATATTGATGCTACATGCTCTTCTAAATCTATGGGGGGATGCAGGGATGGGGCATGTTTTTGATACAACACTCTCCCTTACTCAGAATTTCACTGGGAAAATAAAATCGTCAGAGAATTTTTTACTGGTTCAGGAGCCGGCGTTGAATATTGTCGTTTATCGCTATATTCCGGTGACACTGCGAGAAAAAGTATTGACGAAGGAGAAACTCACGTATGCTGAAATTGAGTTAATCAATGAAATCAATAAGAAAATTCAGAGCGAGCAATTTATAAACGGTAATAGTTTTGTTTCCTCAACCACACTGGTTAATGGCGAAGAAGAGGTAGTCGTTTTTAGGGCTGTATTTTGTAATCCGCTTACACGGGAAAACGATCTTGATGCGTTGTTAGCGGACCAAGCAAAAATTGCGAGGGACATAGAAATCGCATAACGATTGAAGGATTAATAAATAGGCTAGGTAGCAATATGAACAATATATCGAGACGAACCTTACTGAAAGCAACTGCCATCGCCGGAGCCGGCGCAACCGGTGCGATTGTACTGGGGGGCAACCCCAAAACTAACCAGGAGCTGCTGGATACTTTATTTAATGATGCCCTTACCGAGCTGCCCGCAGCCAGTATTGGCGCGGCCATTATTAAGGGTGGAGAGCTGGTGTGGTCAAAAGGTTACGGCTACCAGGATATCGAAACCCGGACCCAGATGAATGCTGACAGCATCTGGCAGACGATAGGGTCCGTATCTAAATTGGTGGCATGGACCGCTCTGATGCAGCTGGTCGAAAAGCAGCGGATTGAACTGCATGGTGATATCAGCCGATACTGCGGGGTGCAAATTCGAAATCCCTACCACCCGGATACGGCCATTACACCCTATCATTTGCTGACCCATTCCTCTTCGTTTTCAAGCCGCAAGCTGATGTCTGCTCCGGACACGATGGCGGATTTGTTTTGCAAGTCCTATACCACGAACTTAAAGCAATGGGTGCAGGAAAATGTTCTGGAAGCCGGAGTAAGCTATTCGCCTGAGTTAGTATTTGATAACTACCGACCCGGTGATTTTGACAATATTAAAAATGACCCTTTGGGGGTCTTGTCAGGATATTCCAGTATAAATTCTGTGATGGCCGCTTATTTGGTTGAATGCGTGTCAGGAATCCCTTTCGAACAATACTGCGAAGAGGAAATATTTGGTCGGATTGGAATGGATAATACGGCATGGTCAAAAGAAATCCTTGATAAATCCTTGCTAATTACTCCCTATGAGGCCACAAAGAGTCAGCGTGCACCAATCATGGCCGTTTATACCAAAGCGATGCAGGATAAAGGTTACTTGAGTACAGGAGAAGTCAAATCAGTTGATGGAAGGGGATATTTATCTGTTCAAAGTTGCGATTACTTTTCCCCTTTTTATCCTTCGGCGCTATTGGGGACGACAGTTAATTCATTTGCCAAGTTCCTCGCGGCTTTCTTGAATACCGGAAAGGATAACCATAGCCAGTTGTTGAAACCTGAAACTGTCAACCAGATATTTACCCTTCAGCGCAAAGACAGTGTGACAGGGAGTGGAATTGGCCTCGGTTGGTTCCAGTGTTCGGATAGGGGGCCGTCGGTTTGGGGGCATGATGGAGGTGGGCCTGGTATTTTGGCAACGGTTGAAATTGATAAGGATAAAGGTGATGGTTTTATTTTATTTGTAAACAACTTTTTTGTTAATTACAAAAAAGTCTTACGGTTAACAGGGGACATTCGTAAGTTAATAGAACACATAGATAGATGAGTGTTTTTATCTTCCTATAAAACCAAACACAATAGTTTAAAAGCTAGAAATCCTTCCCTCTATTAATGAGGGGGGATGGCTGTATTCGGGAATATTTTATGAGTGTGATTGAGTTACTTAATGAATTAAAATTGTCTGGTTGCAAACTGGAAGTTGAAGGAAGTAATTTAAGGGTGAAAGGTAAATTACCTAGCCAGTTTCGTGATCAAGTTATTGCCCATAAAAAAGAGATTATCTCTTTGCTAGGAAATAGCAGACCCCCGACTTTAATCAAGAACTCAAGAAATAATGCTAATAAATTCCCGGCACATAATGGGCAGCGAGGGCTGTGGATTGTCAGTCAGCAAGAGGGTGCTGAAGCCGCTTATGTCGAGCCCGGCTATCGCTATTACTTGAAAGGCAATCTAGATCAAGATGTCTTAAACCGCGCTTTTGCAGAGTTGGTTCGCCGCCATGAGATCATCCGAACTACTTACCAATATACTGATCAAGGGCTGTGGCAAAATATTCAGCCGGCATCGGGCTTTGAGATCTGCTCAGATGATCTACGGGGATGCGATGAGCAAGAGAAAAGTCGACGGGAAAAGGCTATCTTGGAGGAGGAGTCATGCCGGCCTTTCGATCTTGAAAAGGAGTTGATGCTCAGGGTCAGGTTGATCCGATTCAGTGAAGATGAGTATTTACTGTTTATGGTAATGCACCATATTGCCATGGATGGGTGGTCCTGGCGGGTGATAACCGCGGAGCTACAATCGCTTTACAACAGTTTTGCTGTCGGCATAGACCATGCTCTTCCTGAGCCTGCTTTCCAGTATACGGACTATGTTCATTGGCGGAGTAAAGTGCAATTTGAGCAAAATATTGCACCCTCGATAGCTTATTGGCGCAAAAAGCTGGAGGGGGCTCCGGAACTTCATAGCCTGCCTCTCGATTACCCCAGAACGAATTATCAGTCCTTCCAAAGCCACGTTGAGCAGCTGCAGTTGTCGGTTGCGGAAACAACCTCTCTTTACCAGTTTGCCCGCGAGCAGAACGTGACTCTCTTTGCCGTTCTGCATGCCTTGCTTGCCGTTGTGATGTCGCGCCATAGCGGCGAGAAGGATATTGTCGTTGGCTCACCTTTCTCGGGCCGAACCAATTATGACTTCGAGGCGATGGTCGGATTTTTTGTCAATACCTTGGTGTTGCGTACTGAGCTGGATGGCGACCTAACGTTTAGTGATGTGCTCGCACAGGTTAGCCAGACGCTAAGGGAGGCCGACCAGCATCAGGGGGTGCCTTTTGATATGCTGGTGGACAAGCTGAATTACAGCCGAAGCAGTGCATACTCTCCGGTATTCCAAGTTATGTTGGTACTGCTAAATATGGACTTACCGCAGCTGGATTTGGAAGGGGTAGAGCAGACGTCGATCGGTCAGCCTTTGTACTCGCAGACCAAATACGATATTTCGCTGGTATGTTTCGAAGAAAATGGGCAACTGACGCTGAATTTTGAATATTGTTCTGCGTTATTCAAGCCTGAAACCCTCCGAAGGTTAGCCCAGCACCTTCACAACATCATGGCATGTGTGGTGGATAACCCAAGGAGCAAGCTGTCCGATATTGAAATGCTGACAGGCGAAGAGCGCGACCGCCTGCTAACCAGCCATACGGGTGCAATGCTGCCTGAATCATCGTTTTGTATTCATCACCTGTTCGAGCAGCAGGCAGCCACAACCCCCGATGCAATCGCCCTAGAACACAACGGAGGGACTTATTCTTATCGGGTGCTGAATCAGCGAGCTAACCTGCTTGCCCGTACATTAGCGGCTGCTGGCGTTGGGCCTGATCGCCCGGTGGCGCTATGCATGGACCGTACTCCAGAGCTGATTATTGCCCTCTTAGCAGTACTAAAAGCGGGAGGGGCTTATGTTTCTGTCGATCCCAAGTACCCGCAGCAACGGCAGGCCTTTATATTGGAAGACTCGGGCAGCCATCTGCTGATCACGGAACAGGCCTTTCACGGTAACTTCCCTGATTTTGAGCATGAAATTGTCGTACTCGAAGAGCATGGCGGTTTCGCATCTGCACCTGGTGCAGAGATCGATAGCCCCGAGACGGGGGTTACGCCCGAGCATCTTTCCCACCTTATTTATACTTCTGGATCGACCGGCAAGCCGAAGGGGGTCATGGTTGAGCACCGCAATGTGATCGCTTTGCTTGATTGGGCATTTAAAACCTACAGCCCAGAAGAGCTGGAGAGAGTCCTTTTTAGTACCTCGCTCAATTTTGACCTATCGGTATTTGAGCTTTGGGCTCCTTTGCTGAGTGGTGGTACTGTCCTGCTGGTTGATGATGTTTCCCAGCTTGTCGAGGAAAGCAGCCTGACACCGACTTTAATCAATACTGTGCCGAGTGCTCTCAACGCTCTCATTGCGGCGAGGGCAATCCCCGACTCCGTAGAGACGCTGAATGTTGCCGGTGAGCCTTTATCCCAAAAATTAGT
Source organism: Photobacterium gaetbulicola Gung47 (assembly GCA_000940995.1). NCBI lineage: Bacteria > Pseudomonadati > Pseudomonadota > Gammaproteobacteria > Vibrionales > Vibrionaceae > Photobacterium > Photobacterium gaetbulicola. The sequence goes on along the minus strand of CP005973.1, from coordinate 1,856,514 downwards.
CAATAGCGCCTTTTCTACTTCACCGATCAAGCGGTTGTATAACCTTTACGGTCCCTCGGAAGACACGACGTATTCGACTTTTGCTTGCTTTGACGGTGCGTTGCAGACTGAGCCCTGCATCGGCCAACCGATTGATCATACCCGTGCCTATGTACTGGACGATGAGCTGACTTTGCTCCCCGAAGGTGCCATTGGCGAGTTATACCTGTCTGGTGCAGGGCTTGCCCGGGGTTACTTGAACCGTGATGCACTTACCCGAAGTAGCTTTATTGCCAACCCCTTTGCAGGCGCTGTTAATGAGAGAGTGGCTACAGGTCATGAAAGACTATATAAAACCGGCGATTTGGTCCGTTGGGGAGCTAATGGCGAGCTTGAATATATCGGTCGCAAGGATCACCAGGTCAAAATTCGCGGTTTCCGTATCGAGCTCGGCGAGATCGAGTCTGCGTTGTCTGGCCTTAACGGGGTAAGGGAGCAAGCTGTCATCGTCAAGTCCGGCGACAGCGGCGAGAAATATTTGGCGGGGTACGTGACTGTTGCCGAAACGGCAGAGGCTGGGCGAGGGCAGGCCGGAGAGGTTATTCGTTCCCGGCTCAAGGCACTGCTGCCGGATCATATGATTCCGGCGCATATCACGCTGCTGGATTCCATGCCACTGACCAAGAACGGTAAAGTTGATCGTCTAGCTTTGCAAGCTATTGAGCGTGTTGCCCAGCCGGGTGGGACGTTTGTTGCGCCGAGTACGCCGCTGGAGGAGACACTGCTTGACCTTTGGCAAAGTGTGCTGGGCTCCCGCGAGTTAGGGACTCATACTAACTTTTTCTCAGCAGGCGGCGATTCCATCTTGGCTATCCAGCTGGTTTCTAAAGCCCGCAAGCTCGGGATCAAATTGACCTCTCAGTTGCTTTTCGAGTTTCAGACAATAGCGCAATTGGCCGAGAATGTGAAAGTCGAGCAAGGCTTGTCCGGAGGGGAGCAGCCTCCGGCTGAGGGCACACAGACATTGACGCCTATTATGCACGCTTTCTTTGCGGGTAATCCCGGGCAGCTTTCTGGAGCCATGAATCATTACAATCAGTCGATGCTGTTCAATGTGCCTGAGCTTACCCGAGAGGATCTTTTACGGGTACTGGAAGCCTTGTGGCAGCGGCATGATGTACTCCGCCTGAGCTTCGACAGCAAAACATTGGCGGCTCACTATCAGCCGTTCACGAAGGCGCAGGTTAGCCGCTGTCTTGTTGAGCTTGATCTGAGGGATGAAGAAGAGAGCTTGCATCAAGGGATCATCCAAGAGGCAGCAGAGCGGGCCCAGCAGCAGCTTCAACTGGAGCGAGGGGAGCTTTCACGTTGTTTATGGATCCGGCAGGCGCAAGGGGATCAGTTGCTGTGGATCCTTCATCACCTAGTAACTGACGGGGTCTCTTGGCGGATTATTGTCGACGATATATCTATGGCTTGTGCAAATCTGGTCGACGACTCTGCTCTACTGCCAAGGCCTGGGAGTGTCAGCTTCCAAGACTGGGCGGAACGTATGTATGGCGGGGTGAATCAATCTCGTTGGCTGGTGGATAGAGAGTACTGGATTGGAGAAAACCGTGTTAGTGGCTATCTCCCGCCTGAATATGATAATGCGCAGCCCGCTGTTGAATCTGAGACGGAGATTGTGACGGTTAGTCTTTCAGAGGCCGAAACCACTGACTTGCAACGGGCAACGTTGAGTTACAACACCAGGGTCAACGAGCTTCTATTGGCGGCTCTAACCCCTGTATTGGTTGACTGGGCCGGTGGAAAGCCACTTCGTATAGAGATGGAAGGACATGGCCGTGATGCCGACGACGGCGAGATTGATCTTGGTGAAACTGTCGGCTGGTTCACATCCATTTATCCTGTCAGCCTCGTTGAGCTGGGCTCTATAGGTCAGCAGGTTATTGCGGCAAAAGAGAAATTGCGCACCATACCGAATAAAGGGCTAGGCTACGGTGTGCTGCGTTATCTGATGTGTGACCAAGCCTTGTTGGCTTCTGGGCAGAGGGCAGATATCGTTTTCAATTACCTAGGGCAATTTGCCGCTGATGACCGATTGATTGCCCTGAATAGCCCATTAGCTGGCCGCCATGTCAGCTCGCAGAGTCTGCGCCAGCATAAGCTGGGTATTAATGGGCTGGTGGCCAACGGGTGTCTGACTTTCCGGTTTGATTACAGCAATAAGCAATATAGTCAGTCCACTATCGCCGCAAAAGCCAATGCCTTTATCCAGCAGTTGAAAGCTGTGATCCGCCATTGCCTGGCTAGCGAGCGCGTATATACCGCATCTGACTTTCCGCTTGCTGGATTATCCAATGAACAATTGGCTTCTTTGCAGCGGTCAATCCCCCGTATTGATGATATCTATCCTGTAACTGCGACTCAACACGGCATGCTGTTCCACTCTCTGAGCAACCCTGGAACGGCCATGTATAACAACATTCTCAAGCTTGGGTTAGGACCTATTGATGTGGATTTGTTCAAGGCATGTTGGTCGCAACTGCTCGGTCGGTACGAAGTGCTTCGAACCGCATTCACCGATATTGGGGAAGATACTGCATGCCAAGTTGTTGTGCAGGAATGCTGTCCTGAGTGGCAAGAATTGGATTGGCGCGATAATCAGCAACTGGAAGCTAATCTGGCTGCTTTGATAGAGCGTGAGAAGCGGACGTCATTCGATCTGTCGCAAGCACCGCTGATGCGTTTTACCCTGATCCGAGAAACGGATGAGAGCTGGAGCTTTGTCTGGTTATTCCACCATGCACTTCTTGACGGTTGGAGTATCGCTATGCTCCTCGATGAGCTAAAAGAGTTGTATGAGGCAAAAGCTGATCCGCAGCCATCCAGGCATAGCTTACCGGTGGTACCTTATCGTCATTATGTTGACTGGTTACAGAGCAGGGATATCGGCGATGCCAGCAAGTATTGGCGTGAACGATTGGGTGGGTTTGCTGAGGTGACCCGTTTGGGAGCCGCCAATAACCGCAAGCTTGCTGATGGAGGTGGCAAAGAGACTGTCCATCTTCTGCTTTCTGAACAAATGACCCGGAGCCTAAAGTCGCTGGCTGCCGGGGCGTCAGTGACGCTTAACGCCGTCATGCAGGGGGCATGGGCGTTGCTGTTGAGTAAATACAGCAATAGTGGTGATGTGGTTTTCGGCCAAACAGTATCTGGACGGTCATCGGAACTGAATCAAATTGAACGGATAGTTGGCCCATGCATCAATACGCTGCCTGTCAGGGTGCGAGTTCCTGATAGTGATCACAGCCTGAATGACTGGCTGCAGTCTCTCCACAGTCTGTACCGCATCGATGAAGCCTACGGCTTTGCTTCTTTACTTGATATTCAAAAGTGGAGCGAAGTTAAAGGAGGGCTATTCGATACTTTGCTAGTGTTTGAAAACTACCCTTCTGATATTTTCAGGCTAGATCCAGCAAGCGCTGGCCAAGGGCTACATTACCGTAGTATCCAGGCCGTCGAGCAAAACAATTATCCGTTAAGTGTGATCGTGGTACCAGGGGACAGGCTCTCCATTCACATCGACTATTCAACATCCTACTTAGCGCCTGCGGATGCAGAGCGACTAGCACATAACTTCAAAGCGTTGCTTAGCAATATGGCTGCCAACGGAGCAAAGGAGGTTACAGAGCTTTCTTTATTGGATCCTGTATTAAGCCATTTGCCATCTCAAGTGTCCGACTTTTTTGATGGTTCTGAATGTATCCACTCTCGGTTCGAGCAGGTCGTAGCCAAGACACCGGATGCTGTGGCGTTGGTGTTTGACGGTAAAGTGATGAGCTACAGAGAACTGAACCGCCGGGCTAACCGTCTGGCCCGGCAGTTAATTGATGCCGGGGTGAAACCGGATTCATTGGTCGGCCTGCATACGCTGCGCTCTTTTGAGCTGGTCGTCGGGGTGTTGGGGATCCTGAAATCCGGTGCGGCCTATGTCCCCCTTGACCCGAATTACCCCGAGCAGAGGGTTCGGTATATTCTCGATGATGCGCAGTTAGGGATTATTGTTACTGACAGTCACTTTGAGTATGCGGGGGATAATCAGGTTGTATTATGTATCGAGAAGGCAGAAACCTGTGAGGCCGATGACAATAACCCCGAGATCCCGGGTTTGTCCGGCCTCAGCCTAGCCTATGTTATCTATACCTCGGGTTCGACTGGCAACCCGAAGGGCGTGATGGTCGAGCATGGCAACGTCGTTCGCTTGTTTGCGGCAGCAGATGTCGAGTTTTCTTTCGATCATCGAGATGTCTGGACCTTATTCCATTCCTATGCCTTTGACTTTTCGGTATGGGAGCTTTGGGGGGCCCTGATCTACGGTGCCCGTTTAGTCATCGTCGGCTATGAAGCAACACGTTCGCCTGAACAGTTCTTAGATTTGCTGTGTGAACACAGGGTAACTGTGCTCAACCAGACACCATCTGCATTTTACAGTCTGAGCCGAGTCGCCGTGAAATCCGGCGTAAAGACCGCGCTGCGCTATGTAGTATTTGGCGGGGAGGCTCTTGATTTTAATTCCTTATCAGACTGGTTTGCCAGCTATGGCGATGAGCAGCCGGCAATGATCAATATGTACGGGATCACTGAAACAACCGTACATGTTACCTACCAGCGGATTCGTCAGCAAGATTGCGAGCAGCCTCTCAGTGTGATCGGCAAGCCACTGGCCGATTTGTGTGCCTATGTCTGTGATGCCCAGTTGAATCTCTTGCCTGTCGGGGTTCCTGGCGAACTGCTGGTTGGTGGCAAAGGGGTGACTCGCGGTTACCTCAACCGCCCAGAGCTGACCCGTGAGCGCTTTATTGGCAATAAATTCGCACCTGAACAAGCAGATGTACTTTATCGAAGCGGCGACTTGGTTAAATGGCTGGAAGATGGAAACCTCGAGTACTTAGGCCGAATTGACCAGCAGGTAAAAATCCGCGGATTTAGGATTGAACTTGGCGAGATTGAATCCTGTCTTCGTAAGTTCCCGTCAATTAAGCAGGCGGCGGTGTTTGCGCTGGCTGCCGATGGTAACCACAAGCGGCTTGTTGGGTATTTTGAAGCCGACAAAGAGGTAACTAGTGATCAAGTCCGTTCATATCTGTCGGGTGAACTGCCTGACTACATGGTGCCGTCTATGCTGATACGGGTCGATGCTATTCCGTTGACCAATAATGGCAAAGTTAACCGCGAGGCGCTATTAGCCCTCGCTGGAGAGCAACCGAGTGACGACGTTGTCGTCCCCCGTACCGATAAGGAGATGGTGCTGGCAGATGTTGTTGGTCAGATCCTAAACAAGACCCAGGTCAGTTTGACCGATAACTTTTTTGCCATCGGTGGTGATTCGATTCTGTCGCTGCGGGTTGTTACGTTGTTAAAAGAGAAAGGCTACCACTGTACGGTCAGCGATATTTTTAAAGCGAATACGATAGAGCAATTGGCTGATGTTCTAGCTGTGGCAGAAAATGCTAATACACAAAGATACCGCGAGATGTCGTTGTTGTCGGACGCTGAGGGGGCGCGCCTAAACGCTGTCATGAGGGCGGATGGCATCAGTGATGCCTATCCTGCATCCGCAATGCAGGCTGGTATGGCCTATCACGCGTACTTGGAGCCGGATTCGGATGTCTATCATGATGTCTTTTCATTCAAGCTAGCACTGCCTTGGGATGAAGTGTGCTTCAAGAACGCGCTGGAGATCATGGTGAGCCGCCACGAACTCCTGCGCACAGGCTTTGTCTTTGATACAGAAGAAGGCAGCCTCATCCAGGTAGTTTATGAGACAGCCGAACCTCAAATCAGCGTGTTTGACCTTCGCTCAGATCCGCAAAGCAAACATCGCGAAATTGTCGAAGGGTGTATTAGCCAGGAAAGAAAGACACCTTTTGATATGCAGGACAAGTCGCTGCTGCGTCTTTTTATCCATCGCTTGGACAGCAATCAGTTTGTCCTGACCCTTAGTTTCTCGCATGCAATCTTGGATGGCTGGAGCGTATCCCGTTTCAATATCGAATTATTACAGGGATATACCGCATTGCTCAACGGCAGGCAGCACCAGTTTGAGGAGTTGCCTGCGCCATATCATCGCTTTATTGAGCAAGAAATGGACAGCCGCCGGGATGAAGACGCAAAACAGTTTTGGAGCGAGAGGTTGTCAGAAGCGACGGTGACTGCCTTGCCTTTTTCCGAGGCGGGAGCAATAAACGGTGAGCGTGATAGTTTTTATAGCGACAAACTTGATGGGTTGAAAGATCAGCTGGTTGAGCTGGCGGAAAGGCTTGATGTTCCGCTGCAGCATTTACTGTTGGCAGGACACTTCAAGGTCTTGTCGATAATGAGTGGTGATACGGATGTGCTCAGCGGTGTCGTCAGTAATAGCAGGCCGGCATTGCCCGGCGGAGACGTGACATTGGGCTTGTTCTTAAACACCCTACCGTTGCGATGCCAACTAGCGCAAAGTAGCTGGGCCGAACTGATAACAATGGTCAGCCGTATGGCGACAGAGAGTATCGCTCACCGCATGTACCCGATATCGGATATCCAGCGGCAGACATCTTTGGAATTTAACAAAGTACTCTTTAATTACACGCACTTCCACAGCTACGAGGCGCTGGACAGTGCCGGGATCGCGTTCGAACCGTATGCTAAGTACGAGGCATCGAATCTTACTTTTGTCGCCCAGTTTATCAGGATGCCTTCGGCAGAACTGTTGCTAGAGCTGCAATACCCCAAACATGCGGGGAACAAAGCATTGATCCACCAGCTTGAGAGTTGCTATAAGCTGGTCTTCAGCAGCATGGCCGAACAGCCGGAGCAGTCCCACTGTGGGGTATTCGACAACCTAGCCGAGCTTAACTTGCAGACCTTACCCCACAATTCCAGCAATGCTGAGCCACAATTATCTGTTCACAGGATGATTGAGCAACAGGTGACGCAGTCACCAGATGCCACTGCCCTTGTTTTTGATGGTACTGAAATGAGTTATCAGGTCCTGAACGCCAGAGCAAACCGCCTGGCGCGCTATCTGATTGAACAGGGGGCTGGCCATGGGAGTTTGGTCGGGGTGTTACTGGAACGCTCCATTGACATGGTGGTCTCGTTGCTGGCGATCATGAAAGCGGGGGCGGCCTACGTACCTTTGGATCCGGCGTTTCCTGCTGATCGTATCAATTCTGTCTTGGCTGACGCTGAATGTGCGGTGGTCATTTGTTCTCCGATTACTGCGGGGCTGGTGTGTGACAGTGATATTCCAAAGATCTCACCGGCCGAAATGTGGCCGCGGTTGGATAGCCATTATTCATCCAAGAATATTGATGTGCTCGTTGAAGATAGCTCGCTGGCCTATGTCATTTATACCTCCGGCTCGACAGGCAAACCGAAAGGGGTGCAGATAGAGCACCAGGCTCTGAGCAATTTCATTGCTGCAGTCAAGGCCCGTTATGCCACAACCGAACAGGATCATACCCTAGCGCTGACGACGATTTCGTTTGATATTGCAGCACTGGAGCTATACCTGCCCTTGGTATCTGGAGCGATCTGTGTACTAGGCAGCCGGGAGGATGCGTTGAGCGGCCTCCGGGTCCAGACCTTGGTGGAGAGATACCATATCCGGTTGATCCAGGCTACACCGTCTGGCTATCAATTGCTGCTGGAAAGTGGTGAGTGGAGGGGGAGTAGCCAGCTGCAACTGTTGTGTGGTGGTGAAGCCCTTTCCGTTCCACTGGCGAAGCAATTGATCACCAAGGGTAAAAAACTATGGAACCAATATGGACCGACAGAAGCAACGGTTTGGGTAACCGCTTGTGAGGTGACCCGCAGCGAGTTAGAGGCTAGCGAGGGCTACGTTGCCCTCGGTGGCTGGCTCGATAACTGCGCTGGGGTAATACTGAACGAGCTCGGTGAGTGCGTTCCCCTGGGGGTGCCCGGAGAGCTATACCTGTCCGGTGTTTGTCTGGCTCGCGGATACTTTAATCGCGACGACCTCACTTCAGCGTGTTTCATCCGTCATCGTTTGGGTGGTATGCCCGAGCAGCGCTTGTATAAAACGGGTGACAAGGTACGCCTCAACGAAGCCGGTAGGATCGAGTATCTGGGCCGCCTGGATCATCAGGTGAAAATCCGCGGGCACCGTATCGAGCTTGGTGAGATCCAAGCCGTCCTTAATCGGCATTCCGGGGTCAAAGAGAGCACCGTGATTGCTGATGAGGGTCGTAATAATAAGCAGCTTTTTGCCTATTTTGTTCCGTTGGATTCGGCAGCGTTGGAAAACGGTACGCTGATTGACGAGCTCTATTCGCACCTGAAGGAAAGATTGCCCGAGTATATGATCCCGGCGGCGGTTACCGCACTGCCCTCGATGCCCTTGACCCCCAATGGCAAAGTAGACAGAAAAGCACTGCCAGATCCTGAACTGGCAGGTGGCGGTGGAGGGATGCCGCTGGCTACACCGACGGAACATCAGCTGGCGGCGATCTGGCAAAGCGTACTTGAGCTTAATGAGCGGCCTTATGCCGACAGCGACTTCTTTGTCCTTGGGGGACACTCCCTGCTGGCCGTTAAGATGGCCGTTAGGGTACGCTCCCAGTTTGGCTGCGAGCTGCCGCTCAAAGTGGTACTGGCCGAGCGTAAGTTGGCGCAATTGGCTGAGTTTATCGATAGTGTTGCCGTGGCAACCTGCCGGCCAACGCTGACCAAGCGAGCCGTTCAGTCAAGGCGCTTGCCGACCTTCGCCCAGCAGCGGATGTGGTTTATCGAACAGGTGCCAAACGGAGCCGGGCTCTACAATATGCCGATGGTTGTTAATCTGCAGGGGGAGTTGGATATAGTCAGGCTGAGCCAGGTTATTAAGCGTCGAGTGCTGCGCTTTGAGGCATTGCGAACCGTGTTTGATAGCCGGGGTGATGAGCTGGAAATGGAGCTGTTATCAGGAGACAGCTTTGAGCTGACTGTTACCGATTTATCGGGTTTATCAGAGGGTGATAAGTACCCTGCCGCGCAAGCACTTGCCGAGCGAAATGCCAAGAGAGCGTTTGATCTGAGTCGTGACGTCCTGCTCCGCGGAGAGCTGGTAGTGCTCGCCGAGCAGCAATACCAGTTGATTCTGACAATGCACCATATTGCGTCTGATGGCTGGTCGTGGGGGGTCTTTATCGATGAAATCAACCGTGACTATAACAACCGGGCGTCCGGCGGGCCTGAGCTAGCGGAATTGCCGATAGAGGTGGCAGATTTTGCTGAAGTACAAAGGCTGTGGCTGGCATCCGAAAAAGAAACATTGCTGGAGTATTGGCAGCAGCAACTGGCGGATCTGCCGGTTTTACATTCGATTCCTGCTGATTTCAAACGTCCAACGGTTCAGGATTACCGGGGGAGCCAACATCACTTCAAATTAGCCCCGGCTTTGGTGGCACGGTTAAAGGCATGCTGTGAGGAGCAGAATATCACGTTGTTTGTGTTGTTGCAGACAGCCTTCAGTGTGCTGCTCAACCGCTACAGCGGAGAAAGCGATATTGTGATGGGGACACCTGTCGCCGGGCGGGAATATGAGGAGCTGGAAAATCAGGTCGGATTGTTTGTTAATACTGTGGTATTGCGCAATGAGGTGTCCGGTGATTCGACAATTGCCCAGCAGCTGCAGCAGGGCAGACTGATGGTCTCGGCGGCCCTGGAACACCAGGCTGTGCCGTTTGAATGGTTGGTTGACAGTCTTAGCCCTGAACGAACCACTGCTCATACGCCGCTGTTCCAGGTACTTTTTGCTATGCAGAATGTTAAACAGCCAGCGCTTGCTCTGAACAATATTACTGCCGAAATGGTTATCCCCCAAGAAACGGTCTCCCGTTTTGATCTAAGCCTATATTGCCATGAGGAAGAGCAGGGAATCGGGTGTTTCTTCGAATATGCCCTAGCACTTTTCCAGCCAGAAACGATAGATCGGATGTCCCGGCATTTTGAGAACTTGCTTGTTGATATTGCCGGTTCGATGGAGAAAAAAGTCTCGGAGCTGGAGATGCTTGATGGCAGGCAGCAGCGTTTCATGCTGGAGGAATGGAACCAGACTGACACGGCTTACAGTAAGGATCGGTTGATCCACCATGTGATCGAGCACCAGGTTTCCTTGACTCCGAATGCGATCGCGTTGTCATACGATGGACAGGCCTTGTCCTATGCCGAGCTCAATGAGCGTGCTAATCAGATGGCTCATTACCTGTTGCAACATGTCGATAGTACCGGTCCGGATACCTTAGTGGGTGTTTGTATGGAGCGGAGCATCGAAATGGTGATCAGCTTAGTTGCGATACTGAAGGCTGGCATGGCCTATGTACCATTTGATCCCGGTTATCCGCCAGCACGACTTGACTATATGCTGCAGGATTCGGGAGTCGATATTGTGCTGCTCCAGGATGGATTGCTTACAGCGAGCCAATACCGTAAAGATGTCGTTGTTGACCATCAGTTTGTTGGAACCGTACTGGCGCAATATCCCACCTCCAACCCGGTGCTGGACATTGGGCTGTCGGATCTGGCCTATGTGATTTACACCTCCGGATCTACGGGCAAGCCAAAGGGAGTCATGGTTGGCCATGGTGCCATTTTGAATCGCTTGCAATGGATGCAGGAGGTATTTGGGCTGACGGATCAGGATAAGGTATTGCAAAAAACACCGTTTAGCTTTGATGTTTCTGTTTGGGAGTTTTTCTGGCCGTTGATGTATGGGGCACAGCTGGTTGTTGCCAAGCCTGGAGGGCATAAAAATAGTACTTATCTGGCTGAACTAATAGCCGAACAGGGGATCACAACGCTTCATTTCGTTCCTTCGATGCTGCAGTTGTTCGTCGAAGAGCCGGCGTTGGCGAAATGCGACAGTCTTCGATATGTCTTCTGCAGTGGTGAAGCCTTGCCTTATGACTTGCAACAGCGTTTCTTTGATATGCACCCGACCGCCGAGCTGCATAATCTGTATGGCCCGACTGAAGCGGCTGTTGATGTTACCTGGTGGCCTTGCCAGAGGGGGGCGAATAGCGGCAGGGTGCCGATCGGACGTCCTATTGCCAATATTCAGACTCTGGTACTTGATCAGCAGTTGCAGCCTGTACCCATCGGGGTACCCGGAGAGCTATACCTTGGTGGCGTTGGGTTAGCCCGAGGTTACCGCAATAAACCGGAGCTCACCGACAGTAGCTTTATTCCGCACCCGTTTACATCAGAGGCGTCGCGTAGGCTTTACAAGACGGGAGACAAAGTACGCTGGTTAGCTGATGGCAGTCTTGAATACCTGGGGCGTTTTGACCACCAGATCAAGCTTCGTGGCTTCCGCATCGAGCTGGGGGAGATCGAGTCGGCCCTGCTGGAGATGAAGGAGGTCCGTGAGGCCATCGTGATGGTCAACCAAGACCGCGGGACACCGCTATTAGTGGCTTACGTGGTCGTGACTAGCCCTGCGAAGGGGCAGGATAGTTTATCAACTGATGAACTAAAAAAGCACCTTAAAGCTCATTTGCCCGAGTTTTTAGTACCTGCCCAGATTATTGCGGTCGCCCAGATGCCGCTGACCCCCAACGGCAAACTCGATCGTAAAGCACTTCCCGCCCCGGACTTTTCCGAGCAGGGCACATTTGTGTCGCCGAAAACAGAGGTGGAGCAGTCTTTGTCGGATATCTGGCATCAACTGCTGTCTGTTCGCAGCAGTGTGGACCGGAGCTTTTTTGACGTTGGGGGCCATTCATTGCTGGCAATTAAAGTGATCAGCTTGGTTAAACAGCGCTACCCGCAAGTCAATATCACGGTGCAGACGATGTTCGAAAGACAAACAATAGAGTTGCTGGCGGAAGAAATTGAGCAGCAGTTGTACATTATCGAGAATCAGACCAGCTTTGAAAAGCTTGCCGACATGGCGGATGTCTTGGAAGTGGAGTTTTAGATATGGATATTAATCAGTTGATTCAGTCATTGAATCAAAAAGGGATTTTTCTTTATGTCTTGGAAGGCAAACTGAAGGCTAGGGTTACCACTGAGTTGCCAGAAGATTTAAAGACAGTTATTTCAAAGCATAAGGAAGCGTTAATCTCATATTTGTCTGCATTTAAGGGCAGCAGTACGGTCTTATCTATACCGACTCGGGATACTTCCTTTCCTGCGCCACTTTCGTTCTCCCAGCAGGCCATTTGGGTGGTGAATGAGCTTCAGGATAACAGCGTACAGTATAATATGCCGGTAGTGGTAAACCTCCGAGGGGCGTTGAATGTCGACGCGCTGCAGTGGGCGTTGAATGAAATCTTACGCCGTCATGAGGTGCTGCGTACCGGTGTCATTGTCCACCACGGTCAGCCGGCTCAGCAAATTCGTCCCTATAAACCCAAGCCACTAACGATGGTTGACTTGTCTGGGCTAACAGCCATTGACAGGGAGCGTGAGGTTGAAAGGGCGGTACAGCGAGAGCTAACGACGCCTTTCGATCTCCGGCGCGATAACCTGCTTCGTTCGACGCTGCTCCGACTTAGTGATGGTGAGTTTATCCTGCTGCAGACCATGCATCATATCAGCTCTGACGGTTGGTCAATCAGCTTGCTGACCCAAGAGCTGAGTACTCTTTATCACCGTTATATCTCTGGAAACAGGAAGCCGCTGCCCGAGCTTATGATCGATTATGCCGATTATGCATGTTGGCAGCGGGACGAGCTGCGCGGGGATTCGCTGGGGAAATTACAAAACTATTGGAAAAAAGCGCTCGCTGGGGCTCCGGAGATTCACCACTTTCCGCTGGATCGGGCAAGGCCCCCGGAACAAACCTTCCGCGGGGCTGTAGTGAAAAGCCGCTTGTCAGAGCGTCAAACCGATGCACTTCGAGAGCTATGCCGGCAACAGAATGCCACTTTATTTATGGGGTTGCACGCGTTGCTGACCGTATTGATCTCTGCGTTGAGCAACGATGACGACGTCATGATAGGTACCCCAGTTGCGAACCGGGACCACCACCAGCTAAGTAATATTATAGGTCTGTTTATCAATACATTGGTTCTGAGGGGCAAAGTTGCCCCTGAGATGACTTTCGAACAGGTGTTGGCTAATTCTAGGGCAACTATTCTTGGTGCGCTTGAGCATCAGCAACTCCCCTTCGAGCTGCTGCTGGAATCATTGGATATTGGCCGTTCTGCCGGCTACAGTCCGCTTTTTCAGATCATGCTGGTACTGCAGAATAACACGCAGCCAGTGCTGGAGTTGCCCGGTATTGAAATAGAGGCCTCCCAGAGCTCGGCAATCACAGCTAAATATGACCTTACTCTTTATGCTACTGAAGATGAGGAACGGCTGGCATTTGTCTGGGAATACAACACTGATCTTTTTGATCAAGAGACAATCCAACGTTTGGCAGAAACATTGGAAAATTTACTAACAGGTGTTGCAGAGCAGCCGCGAGCGCCGTTGTCTGCCTTGCACCTAATCAGTGATTCAGAGCAACGGGCTTTGTTAGACAGCCAGGGCATCATTTCGTCGATGGGGCTGGAAGATAACAGCCTGTTGTCTTTGTTCAATAAGCAAGTTCAACATGTGCCTGGAGCCACGGCGCTGGTTTACCACCAAAAGACGCTTAATTTTGCTGAGCTTGATCGCCTCTCGTCGTCTCTGGCAAATCAACTGACACAGTTTGGTTTAGCCTCGGGTGCTCGGGTTGGAATTCATATGGCCCGTAGTTTTGAAATGGTGGTCGGGATCTTAGCGGTACTCAAAATAGGTGGGATCTATGTTCCCCTTGATCCGAGGTACCCGGAAGACCGCCTGCAGTACATGATTAATGACGCCGATATCGAGCTGGTACTTACGGCGGCTGATCAGCAGCAAACACTGGAGCACCGCAGGAAAACTGTGGGCGTTGACTTGACGGCTTTGGCTAGCGAAACCCGATTGGAACGTTATCAAACTCCGGCGAGTAGCCTGGCCGACAGTTTGATTTATATTATCTACACCTCAGGTTCAACCGGGATTCCAAAGGGCGTCAAAGGCACCCAGCGAGGGCTCCTGAATCGGTTGCAATGGATGTGGCAGCAGTTTCCTTTTTCTTCGGGAGAGGTTTGCAGTCACAAGACATCGCTCAACTTTGTTGATCATGTTTGGGAGCTATTTGGTCCGCTATTACAAGGGGTCCCACTGGTCCTGGTGGACGAAGAAACAGCCCGGAATCCATCTGAGTTAGCAACAGAGCTGGCAGCCCAAAGGGTGACTCGCCTAGTTGTGGTTCCATCGTTGCTGCAGGCAATCTTAGATTTGCCTGAACAGAAACTGCTACCTCTTCAGTCGCTAGTGCACTGGACGTCCAGTGGCGAAGAGCTTCCTGCTGCTTTGGTGCGCCGCTTTTATTCCCGCTTTGAAAACGCAGTGCTGCTAAACCTGTATGGTTCGTCTGAAGTTTCGGCCGATGCAACATGGTATGACACTCGCGAAATGCCTGACGAAGCGGATTCGGTCCCCGTTGGCCGTCCTATTGCCAATACCCGACTTTATGTCATGAACGCCAACCGGCAGTTGTTACCCCGTGGCATGGTGGGGGAGCTCTATGTCGGTGGGGTGGGGGTTGCTGCTGGCTATACCAATGAACAGCAAACCAGTGAGAGATTTGTTCGTCCCCTGGCCGGAGAGGGGGTGTTATTTAAAACTGGCGATCAGGTCCGATGGTGTGATGATGGTGTGCTGACCTATGTCGGGCGAAATGACCACCAGATTAAGATTCGCGGCCACCGTATCGAACTTGGAGAAATAGAAAGCACGTTGGTGGGCTTTTCTGATATTAGACATGCTGTTGTGATTGCGCGGGAAGCGCAAGACTTACTCAATCTGGCGGCGTATATCGTTCCAGAGCCTTTGGTCGAGGTCGATATTGACAGCCTATTTGCGCTAATGGCAGCCAAGTTACCGGAGTACATGATTCCCGCCTCTATGACCGTGCTTTCCGAGCTTCCGCTTACACCCAATGGCAAGCTTGATCGTCGTGCATTGCCTGCTCCCGAAAATACGAACAGAGATAACTATGTAGCGCCGAGAAACGAGTTGGAAACTAAGTTGTGCGTTATTTGGCAGGATGCGTTGGGGGTAGAGCGGATTGGTATCCATGATAACTATTATCGGATTGGCGGCAACTCTATCGCGGCGGTGAAGCTGGTGTCTTCGATTAACCGGGAGCTGGGTCTGAATCTTAAGCTCAGGGACCTGTTTGAGTTGAAGACGGTTGCTGGTTTGGCTGAACGAAGTAGCAATGGAAATGGCCGCAGGATAGTTGAGATATCTGCCAGGGCTGGCAATAAAAAAATTAAAAATGTAATGGAGCTATAACGATGATTGAGCTGCTAAAAAAGTTAAGACAAGCTGGTATTTCAGCATGGCTAGAAGGGGAATCGCTGAAAGTTGCATATGAGAGTGAGCAGCCCGAGCAAGGAATGATCGATGAGCTAAAGCAGAACAGAGAAGCATTAATCTCATTTTTTATGGCTCGTCATATTGGCTCACCGGAAAGTTTCCACAGTCTCCCGGAGCTCAATCAGTTCCCGCTCTCATTCTCCCAGGAGAGAATGCTATTTGTAGAGCGTTATGAACGAAACAGTGATGTTTCCCATGTCCCGTTAATTTTTAAGCTCGACAGTCATATTCAGCTAGAGGCTTTGGATCAGGCCTTGGCTCATATGGTTGAACGCCACTCTGTTTTACGGACTGTGTATCGAACCGATGAAGAAGGCAACGACTATCAGCAGGTTGTTGCCGATTCGGTCAGTGTCAGGGAACTATCGGTTGCAAGTGAATCAGAATTGTTGACAACAATTGAAAAAGAAATCCGCCGTCCCTTTGATTTAGTCAACGAGTTACCGTTGCGGGTATGTCGTTTCCAATACGGTCAGGAGAGGTACCAACTTTTTCTCTGGCATCATATTGCGGTCGATGGCTGGTCACTGGAGATTTTCCTCAGAGAGTTGGCACATGTTTATGATTCATTGTGCCATTCAAGGGCGGTTGAGTTGCCTGAACTTGCCATTGACTACGCTGACTATTCGGTTTGGCTGCGTGATTTTGAACGACAGGCTGCATTTAGTGAGCAGATGGGCTACTGGACTGATGCCCTAGCCGGTCATGAGGTGTTGTCGCTACCGACGGATCGTCCGAGGCCCAAGCAGTTGGACTTCCGGGGCAAGGATTATGGTTTTGTTATGGACGAGGAACTGTCTACTCGGCTACGCGATCTTGCCCGAGCGCAGGAAACGACACTGTACAGCGTTTTGCTCAGTGGTTTGTTCTTCACCTTTTCTGTGCTTTCAGGTCAGCGGGATATTGTGATCGGCACACCGTCGGAAAATCGCAACCAGAGCCAGACCCAGTCGATAATGGGTTTTTTTGTTAACTCACTTCCTTTGCGGTTGGGGGTCGATCATGAGATGAACGTCGAGTCATTGATCCGCGAAACCCAACGGATTGTGGTTGAAGCCAAAGCCAATCAGGATGTGCCGTTTGAACGGCTGGTTAGTGAGCTAGGCGTTGAAAGGGATACTTCCCGGCACCCGCTCATTCAGACTATGTTCAGTGTACAGTCATTTGTTAGTGAAACCGAAGGCGGGCTGCCATTCAAGCCGTTTGATATCTCTTCAACGCTCTATGAACCTGCAAAGTTTGAGCTTACCCTGCGCATTGATGACAGCCAGGAGTGTCTGCAAGCCAACATGAACTATGCGGTTAGCCTGTTCGATGACCAAACGATTGTTCGTATGACGGACATGTATCAACGGGTGCTGGCGGCTATGGTTACCGATACCCGGCAGGTGTTATCTGAGATAGACGTTGTCGGCACAGAAGAGCGGCATACACTGCTGAAAACCTGGAATCAGACGGATGCTCCATTACAAGATAAGACGCTGCTAGAGATCTTTGAGCAGCAGGTCGAAGCTACACCAGACAGTGTTGCCCTGACATTCGAAGGCCAGCAACTGACCTACAGTGAGCTTAACTTCCTGGCTAACCAGTTAGCCAGGCAGATTCGGACTCGGCATCAACAGCACTATCGCCGTGAGCTTAAGCCGGATACGCTGATTTCGCTGTATTTTGAACGCGGGCTGGAGATGCTAGTCAGCATGTTTGCTGTGCTTAAGGCTGGTGGGGCATATGTGCCGATTTCGCCGCAATACCCCCTTGAGCGAACGTTGTTCATCTTGGAGGATACCGGTTCGGCCATCTTGCTATCGCAGCGCAGCTTATCGGGAAAACTCGAACAATATTGCCAGAGCTCTTCTGCAATGCCGCCGATCTTGCTCGCGGATGATAACAGCCTGTTCGGAGGTTGCCCGGGGCATAATCTGGATTTGCCTCGCCATCCGGCGGATTTGGCCTACGTCATCTATACCTCAGGGACGACTGGCAAGCCGAAGGGGGTCATGATAGAGGGAAGGAGCCTTGTGGCACTGCTGTCTAATGAGGAGCTTGTTCACGGTAAAACCAAAGCTGCAGTGTGGGCTAACTATGTCTTTGATGCCTCGGTATATGAAATATTCAGCTCATTGTTGTTTGGCAGTCAACTGCATATCGTGCCAGAGGAGTGCCGGCATGATCCAGACAGACTGTTCACTTGGCAGAATGATCATGAGATTGAATTCTGCTACTTGCCACCATTTTTCGTCAAGTCTTTCGCCAGTTACCTAGCGCAGGGAGGCACGACGACGATGACCCGAATTTTTACCGGTGTGGATCGCATTTACCGCAATGACGTATTGGCCCTGGAGGCTCGGGGCGTGGAACTGCTCAATGCATACGGACCTTCCGAAGCAACGGTTTGTAGTACTGCTGTGATATTTGATAGCGTCGACCATCACGGTGAGCTCTTGCCTATTGGAAAAGTACTCAACAACGAAAAATGTTACGTGTTGTCTGAGGTGGGTGCCTTAGTGCCGGTAGGTGTTACCGGTGAGCTTTGCATATCCGGAACTGGGCTTGCGCGTGGATACCTGAACCGGCCCGAATTGACGGCGGAGTGTTTTATCAATAACCCGTTTGCCGATGGAGACGAGATATATTCTCGACTCTATAAGACCGGCGATTTGGTACGCTGGCTACCGGACGGATTGCTGGAGTATGTTGGGCGTAATGATAACCAAGTGAAAATCCGCGGTTTCAGGGTTGAACTGGGGGAGATTGAAAGTACCCTGACGGCGCTTGAAGAGGTCAGTCAGGCCGTTGTTAGTACCGTCGAACATGACGGGAGCAAAACCCTCGTCGCCTATGTTGTTGCCGAAGAAGGGGTTAGCCCTAATGCTCAGACTCTGGAAACAATTTTGTTATCCAAACTGCCTGACTATATGGTGCCGGCCAGCATAACGTTTATCGACGCCCTGCCGCTGACTATCAACGGCAAGTTAGATCGCCTGGCACTACCTGCTCCTCAATTTGTTGATGCTGGAGCATATGTGGCTCCGCGTACCGCCTTTGAGGCTCGATTGTGTGAAATCTGGCAAGACGTGTTGGGGAGGGAGCGGGTTGGGATACAGGATAACTTCTTTCAAATAGGCGGTGACTCGATCTCTGCTATTCGCTTGACTGCCGTCAGCCGGCAGGTGCTTGATGTCGATATTCCGTTACCGACCCTGTTCGAACGCAAAACCATTGCAGCACTTGCTGCCGAACTGGAACATAGCGAGGCGATTGTGATCCCTCGAGCTTCAGGGCTTCAGGCTCCACTATCATTTGCCCAGGAGCGCCTGCTTTTTGTTGAGCGTTTTGAACAGGGAACCAGTACTTATCACACGCCGCTGCTGGTAAAACTAGCTTCTGATATTAACTGGCTTGCTTTGGAAACGGCGATAGAGCAACTTACCCGACGCCATTCCATATTGAGGACGGTACTTCGGACCAATGATAAGGGTGAAGATTATCAGCAGGTGCTGGAGCAGCCGCCTGCCGTAGCAGAAAGATACTTAGACTCGAAGCTGGAGCTGCCAGCTGCTGTCGAAAAAGACAGTGAACGGTTATTTAATCTTGGTGAAGAGCCTGCATTCAGGGTTCACCGCTATCTTGTTGAAGAACAGCAATTTGTATTGTTCCTCTGGCATCATATCGCTTTCGACGGTTGGTCGTTCGATATTTTTCTACGTGAACTGGGTGAATTATATCAGTCAGAGGTTGAAAAACGAGACAGCCAGTTAGCGCAGCTCGATATTCAGTATAGCGACTATGCATGCTGGCAGCGTGAGTACCTGCAGGGGCTGGTTCTTGAGCAACTACTCGCTTATTGGCGCGAACAGCTCACTGGGTATCAACCTCTTCAGCTGGTTACAGACAAGCCAAGGCCGCCTCAGGTTGATTACCGAGGAAGGGATGCTGCCTTTACATTGGATAAAGCGCTTTCCGGTCAGCTACGTAAGATTGCCAAGCAGCAAGAAACGACGTTATATACTGTCCTGTTGAGTGGTCTATATGTGACATTGTCTTTGGTTTCAGGGCAGGATGATATTGTGGTGGGTACGCCATCGGAGAACCGACACCACGGTCAGACTCAGTCGTTGATCGGGTTTTTTGTTAACTCACTGGCCCTCAGGTATAAGGTCGCGTTCGATCAGAATGTTGAAAACTTGATTGCTGATGTGCATCAGATGGTTATGCAAGCCAAGTTTCATCAGGAGCTACCGTTTGAACTCTTGGTTAATGAGCTGGATATCGAGCGGGACCCTTCTCGCAACCCGATCTTTCAAGTGATGTTCAGCGTTCAGCGCTTTGGTGATGAGGGCAGAGCGAATAAAGATTTACCTTTCTCGCCAGCACAACTTACTGATGGCGTTGAGCTACCAAGCCCAGCCAAATTCGATTTGAGCCTGTTTTTGGATGACAGTCAGCCAAACATCATCGGTAACCTTAACTACGCGCTCAGCTTGTTCGATGAAGAGACAGCTCGCCGGCTAATTGAAGTTTACCGGGAGGTACTGACGGCTTTTTCTGGTTCGCTGGTGCAGTCCGTTGCGTCGATTGATGCCGTGTCGTCAAAGCACCAGGCGCAGTTAGCAGTGCTGGGCAGCAAAACATCCATTTTCCCGCGAGAGCAGAGCTTGATCCAGTTATTTGAAGCCAGGGCGAATGAGTGTCCTGATATCCGTGCGCTGACTTTTAACGGTCAATCTATTTCATTCAGGGAGCTGAATATAGCGGTAAACCAGCTTGCTGGTCAGTTCATTGAGGCTGGTGTCGAGCCGGGCAGCCGTATCGGTATTCACCTGGAACGTTCTCCGATAATGGTTGCCGCACTTTTGGCCGTGCTCAAAGTAGGGGGATGCTATGTACCTATGGAGCCTGGCTATTCGGCTGAACGCCTGAGCTATATTGCGACTAACAGCGGCGTTGCTTTGGTGGTGACTGCTCAACCGCACCTTGATTGGCTGGCCGGACACTCGATTCGTCAATTGACGGTCAAGGAATGGGTTTCTAAAAGTAAGTGGACTGATTCCTGCTTTGTATCTCTGAGGGAGAGAGCCTCCTATCATTCGGCAGAGAGTTATATTGTTTATACCTCGGGGTCGACGGGGCAGCCCAAAGGCGTTAAAGGGACTGAGCAGGGCGTGCTGAACCGCCTGTACTGGATGTGGGAGCAGTATCCATTTGCCAAGGACGAAGTTTGCTGCGCGAAAACATCCCTGAACTTTGTCGATCATGTTTGGGAAATTTTCGGTCCACTTTTGCAGGGGGTCCCACTGTTATTGGTTGGTGATGAAACTGTCAAGGAGCCGTCACGTCTAGCTGCCACCCTAGCCGCTGGCGCTGTTACTCGTATCGTTCTGGTTCCGTCTCTACTGAAGGCCCTGTTGGCTCTGCCTGCTGACGAGTTGATGCCGCTGGAAAGGTTAAAACTCTGGACTTCGAGTGGCGAGCCCCTGTCGAATCAGGTCACGGCGGCGTTTTATGACCGTTTGCCACAAGCCACACTGCTCAATCTTTACGGTTCTTCAGAAGTCGCAGCGGATGTGAGCTGGTTTGACACTAAGCCGTATTATAACACCGGACGCCTAGCTTCTGGTAAAGGACTGGTGCCGATTGGCAGGCCGATTGCCAATACTCGGTTGTACGTACTTAACAGCCGCCAGCAGCTTGTACCGCTAGGTGGCGTCGGTGAATTGTATGTGGCAGGCGATGGCGTCTCGGCTGGGTATACCGATGATCAGCTGACAGCAGAGCGCTTTATCTCTGATCTTGTTGGGAACTTGTACCAGGGCAGTAAGGAAGCTGGGATATTGTTCCGTACTGGAGACCTGGTTCGTTGGAACGGTGAAGGTGAATTGGAGTATCTCGGCAGGAATGATTTTCAGGTCAAAATCCGTGGCCATCGAATAGAGCCGGGAGAAATAGAGCATGCACTAAATGGCAATGAAGGCATTCGGGAAGTCGCCGTCATTGCCCGAGAGCGGGATGACAATCCCTATTTGGCCGCATATTTAGTGCCTGCCTCCAACGAGAAGCTTGATATTGAAGCTATCCGTCAGTCTTTGGCATCAGTACTGCCTGCTTACATGCAACCGACCACCTACACCCTACTGGACAAGCTGCCGTTGAACAGTAACGGCAAGCTAGATAGAAGTGCATTGCCTGAACCCGAAAGAGTGGTCGACGGTAATTACATTGCACCGCGAAATGACGTGGAATCCATGTTGTGCCAGATCTGGCAAGATCTACTGGGGGTTGAGCGCGTGGGGATCAATAACCATTTCTTCCATCTTGGCGGTCATTCGCTATTGATCGCCAAATTGGTGGCCAATATCAAGTTCCGGTTTGATGTCGAGATTAGTTACAGGGAGTTGTTTGAGCGGCCTGTGCTATCTGAACAGGCTGAGCTCATTGAGCAGTATTTCTATTATAAGTTGGTCAATCAATCATCCTCGGGAACCGATGCTCAGTACGAGGTCTTTGAAGAGGTGGAACTATGATGCTGAGCCAATTGCTAAAGGAATGCCATACACGTGGTATCCGCTTTGAGCTTATCGATAATAAGGTCAAGCTAAAGGCCCCTGAGGGGACGCTGACCCCTGACCTAGTTAGTCAATTGAAAACCTATAAGGCAGAGATCCTTGCCGGCCTGCAAAAAGAAACTGCGGGTTATGAACAGCCTAATTCAGATGGTACTCCGGCTTTGTCGTATAACCAGCGTCGCTTGTGGTTTCTAGAGCAGGTAGAGGAAAGTACCAGCCAGTTTAATCTGCCCATGGCCTTGACACTGAAAGGGGAGCTAGATCAAAGTGCTCTTTACCATGCGCTGTTAACAGTGCTTGACAGACACCCTGTGTTACGCACCGTGTACCGGGATAACGACGGAGAGCCTGTACCTGTTCTTCTTCCATCAGAAGACTTTGTTATCCACGAATTGGACTATTCTGAATCGGCCAATGGGAAACGGCTGAAAAATCAGGTATCAATCGATGCATCGAGGCCGTTTGATCTGGCTGTTGACTATATGCTGCAGGTGTATCTGTACCGGTTAAGTATCGAAGAGCATGTCATCTTGTTCAATATTCACCATATCGCCTCGGACGGGTGGTCATTGACTATCTTTATCCGTGAGTTGACTGAATTATATAACGGTTATCGATTGAACCGCTCAAATATGCTCCCCTCGTTATCCCGGCATTATGGTGACTTTGCTAACTGGCAGAATAATTGGCTCAGCGGAAGCAATCTAGAGCGGCATTTGGCGTTTTGGAAACAACAGCTAAAAGGTGCCCCTCCACAGCATAACCTGCCGTTAGATCGAAGCCGTCCAGTGGCAGCCAATAACCTTGGCGATGGTTATTTAAGCGAGTTACCAGAAGCATTGGGCGAGGCCCTTGAGCAGATGGCTCAAGAGCAAGGTGTCACCATGTTTATGTTGCTGCAAACAGCATTTGCAGCCGTCATCGGGCGCTATGGGCAAAATAGTGATGTGGTCATGGGGTCGCCAATTGCAAACCGGCACCACAAAGACTTTGAAACTGTCATGGGTTACTTCGTCAATACACTGGCGCTACGGACTTGTTGGGAGGGGAATCCGTCTTTTGCTCGCTTGCTGGCGGATAACAAGCGTAGCCTGATTGATGCATTTGAATATCAAAGTGTTCCCTATGAACTGCTGCTGGATGAGCTCAAGGTCGAGCGAAATTTAAGCCATAATGCGTTGTTCCAGATCTTGTTCGTGCTGCAGAACAACGAAAGGGCCGATGATGCCCGCTTTGAGGGCATTTTGGCGTCGGATTTCCCGTTAAGCCATGGCGCGAGCCAGTTTGACTTCACATTGTCCGTCTACCAGGCGGAAGGGAAATATATACTGGATTGGCATTATGCCAGTGAGTTGTTTGATCATTCGACGATTTCCCGGTTATCAGAAAGCTACGAGCTTCTGCTAGCACAAATTGTCCAGAATATAGATATCAATCTCGGTGATATCGATCTTGTACCGGAAAAGCAAAAACAGTTATTGTTCGAGCAGGCCAGACATGAGGATACGCAAGATTTCACTAGCACAGGTATAAGTGTTTGTGACCTGATAGAGCGCTGGGCGGTATCCACGCCAGAGGCTGTGGCAGTTCAGCATGGTCGGCAGGTTATGACTTATGACGAACTTGTTAGTCGGGCAAACCAACTGGCAGGGTGGCTGAGATTACAGCATATCGGGAAAGGGAGCCTGGTAGCAATCAGCTTGCCTCGTTCACTGGATATGTCGGTGGCCATTCTGGCAGTGATAAAGAGCGGTGCCGCCTACCTGCCGATCGACCCGGCATTGCCGGTATCTCGCCAGCAGTATTTGCTGGAAGATAGCCAGACTGACATGTTGTTGTGCTGGGAAAGTACTTTGATACCATGTTCTGGCTACTTACTACTTGATCTAGCAAGTACTAAAGAAATGCTTCAGGGGCAGCCGAGTGAGGTCTCGCCTGCTGAAATATCCGAAGCGGACTTCGCCTACGTCAATTATACTTCCGGGACCACGGGCAAGCCCAAAGGAGTAAGGATAAGTCACGGAAATTTAATAAGCTATTGCCTTGCGGCACAGCATCACTATCAGGTCATGCCTGAGGACCGTATCTTGCAGACCTCGTCATTTAGCTTTGATGCCTGCGTCGAGGAGCATTTCATGGCATTGGTTCATGGTGCAGCCGTAGTGTATAGGGACGATTTGGTGTTGGCAGATTGGCAGCATTTCAATGAGTTTGTTGATCAATATCGTATTACTATTGCCGGCTTACCGACGGCGGTGTGGAATAGTTTAAGCGCTGATATTAGTGATAGCAGCATTGCGGTTAGTAACTCCTTACGCCTGATTATCCTTGGGGGGGAAGCCCTGACAGCCAGTCGGCTGTCACACTGGAAAAAATACATTGGAGAATCCATCCAATTGCTGAATACCTATGGTCCAACGGAGACAACCATCATTGCGACGGCCTATGACACCAAAAACTGGCTGGAAGGCACGGCGGTTCCAATTGGACAGCCACTGGGAAGCCACCGGTGCTATATATTGGATAGCGAACGCAGACTGGTTCCTCAGGGAGCGGTTGGAGAGTTATGCATTGCAGGTCCGGCAGTAAGTCCTGGATATATCAATAATGCAGGTAGCACTGAAGCATTCATTAATTGCGAGATATTGCCGGGTTTGGCAGAGCGACTATATTGCACTGGCGATAAAGCCCGATTGCTCGATAGCGGTGATATTGAATATTGGGGCAGGGTAGATGATCAAATTAAAATCCGGGGTTTTAGAATTGAACCGTCTGAAATTGAGGCGGTTATTCTTCAGCATCCGGGCGTTGTCCAAACGCGGGTGCTGGCCAATGATTATCCGGGTAGTGGAAAACTCTTGTTTGCATATATCGTTCTTGAACCAAGGCTCAGCAATAAGAGTGAACAAGTCAAGCAGGATTTGTGGCAACAAATAAAGTCAGAATTACCGGACTATATGCAGCCAGCACAGTTACTATTCATTGACAGTATTCCTCTTACAGTCCTTGGAAAGTTGGATAAGAGCAAATTGCCCGAACCTGATTTCCAGCATACCTCGGAAAAAGTAATTACAGCGCCTAAAAATGACATAGAGCAGCTAATGCTCGAAATATGGCAATCTTTGCTCAAGGTTGACCGTATTAGTACCGATAGCAGTTTTTTTGAGCTTGGAGGACATTCTCTCCTTGGGGTCAAACTTATTGCCAGAATAAAAGATCAACTTTCAGTCGAGCTATCAATTCGAGATTTATTTGAATCGCCTACGATTCAGGGTTTGGCGCTTCGGCTGGAGAGAAACACCAGTGAGCAGGAACAGCGCTGGCTAGATTTCGACCAAGAGATACACTTGGTTACCACCTCTTCGCCACCGTTGCATCTTGAGGATATTTCAGAAAGGCTGGAGCAGTTAAATAGGCATTTCGACAACAAAAAAATAATTCGCGTGTTGCTGACCGGGGGGACGGGCTTTGTCGGTGCGTTTATTTTAGATGAGCTGTTAAGCCATAACCCGGGTCTTAAGGTTTACTGTTTGGTCAGGGCGCCAGATGCGAAGCAAGGGTTTAATAGGCTTGTGGAAAATATGGCTAGTTACGGCTTATGGCAGACCGATTTCCACCACCGTATTGTGGCTATTCCGGCTGATCTTTGTGAGCCGGATCTGGGGCTGGATAAAGGACAGTGGGATGCCCTGGCAACGGGAACCGAATGGATTATTCATAATGGTGCACAAGTAAACCACATCATGCCGTATTCTGAGCTCAAACAGGCCAATGTTGACAGTACGCAGTCGCTGTTGCGTTTGGCCTCCCAGTCAAAGGTTAAGTTGTTTAGCTATATTTCGACGACAGGAATATTTATGCCGACGGAGCAACCGAGGTTGATAACAGAGTGCGAACCTATTGGTGATGAAAAACATACTAAAGACTTTGGTTATAGAGCCAGCAAGTGGGTTGCAGAAGGGCTGGTGGATCATGCCAGAAAGCAAGGTTTGCCTTGTCATATATTTCGCTTGGGGCGGGTGGCGGCTGATAGTAAAACTGGAGCATGTTCGCAAAATGATGTTGTTGCCCGTTATATTAAGAGTTGTATAGATTTAGGAGGGTATCCGCAGGATGAAACCAATGAGCGGATGATTCCAGTTAATCTTGCGGCGAAGGCAATTATTTCATTGAGTATGTTGCTGAGCAGAAAACCACAAAACTTTCACTTGATAGGGAGGCATACCTTGGGCTGGAACGAAATACTCAGCTATAGCCCAAACAGGTTACATACTTATCCTTTTGATAACTGGATTGAACGAGTTGAGTCAAGGACAAAAAGTGATAACCCGTTACCTATTTCGCCATATTTGCTGATCCTTAAGCAAGTTGCTAAGTCACTTCGTTCGATAAAGAAAGTTCCTGAAACGTATTTCGATATTTGTCAGGATTATACAGAGACGATAATGGCAGAGAAAGGGGTGCACTTTTCGGTGCTGGGTGAAGCCTACTGCAAACAGTACTTATCGAAGCTAGAGGTGGATTTTAAACAGGGATGAAGGTAGAGGCGTTATTTTTCTGATGCCAGAAATAAGAGAATGAGAAAATATATTATCTCTATGCAACTATCTCTTTTTATTTAACTTGATGGTAATGTCACACTACTGCGTTCAAGATTAATCCGTCTATAGATATAGGCGGGTTAATTGCATTGCGATGGTTATATATTTTATTGTGGCTTTTCTTTTAGCGTTTGTTTTTATAGTTTTTTATTGGTGGCGATATGAGTTTTTGCTTAAATTTGCAACTCTATTTTTCATGTTTTAGATATATGTCGAAAATTAAATCTTATAGTTGAATTGTTATATGTAATTAAAGAGATATGACTCGGAAATTAGCTCGCAGAAGTTATACCAATATTTAAACAGCAAGTAGAATATGAATATGGTCAATAGTGATATTGATACCTCTTTTTTTAAATGGTTATATGGAATAGCAACATGACAGAAAATATTCGAGACTCTATATGTTTCGGTGCAGGACGTCTGACAATCGAGGACGTTACAGACATCGCTGGTGGCGCTTCAGTAAGGTTAAATGATACCGCTGAATTTACGAGTAAAATTCAACGTGGAACGGCTTTTCTCGAGCGATTACTAGAAGATGAGGGAGTGATATACGGAGTAACGACAGGCTATGGCGATTCCTGTACTGTTGCGATTCCAACGGAGCTTGTCGATGAATTACCACTGCACCTTACCCGTTTTCATGGTTGTGGGTTGGGTGATAACTTGGATCACCAACAAGCACGTGCTGTGTTGGCGACTCGTTTGTGTTCGCTGTCTCAGGGCGTGTCAGGGGTGAGTTTAGAGCTTTTGCAGCAAATCGTTACCTTAATCAATCATGATATTGCTCCACGCATACCACAGGAAGGCTCTGTCGGGGCGAGTGGTGATCTTACCCCTCTATCTTATTTGGCCGCCTCACTTATTGGCGAGCGGGAAGTGATCTATAAAGGGGAAATCAAGCCAACAGCAGATGTATACAGCCAGCTCGGTATCTCGCCGATTAAACTTAAACCCAAAGAGGGGCTAGCTTTGATGAATGGCACTTCAGTCATGACAGCACTAGCTTGCCTTGCATTTAAACGCGCAGAATACTTGGCGCAAATCTCTACCAGGATCACGGCCATGGTTTCTGTTGCCATGCAGGGCAATGACTTCCATTTTGACAAAGCCTTGTTTGCCGTTAAACCTCACCCTGGTCAGCAGCAAATTGCAAGCTGGCTGCGTGATGATTTACAGGCTAATCGTCCTCCACGCAATAGCGATCGCCTTCAAGACCGCTATTCTTTGCGGTGTGCTCCTCATGTTATTGGCACGTTGCAGGATTCC
Source organism: Photobacterium gaetbulicola Gung47 (assembly GCA_000940995.1). NCBI lineage: Bacteria > Pseudomonadati > Pseudomonadota > Gammaproteobacteria > Vibrionales > Vibrionaceae > Photobacterium > Photobacterium gaetbulicola. The sequence continues at coordinate 1,828,646 of CP005973.1, read as the reverse complement.
CTCCCTTGGCTTCGTCAACTGATTGAAAATGAGCTCAACAGCGCTAACGACAATCCAATTATTGATGGCGACAATGAGTGCGTGCTGCATGGTGGCCATTTCTATGGAGGACACATAGCTCTTGCGATGGATACGCTAAAGACTGTTATTGCTAACATAGCTGATCTACTTGATAGACAAATGGCTCAGCTGATGGACTACAAGTTTAATAATGGGCTTCCGTTCAACCTAACAGGGTCAACAGGAAGTCGTAAGCCGATCAACCATGGCTTCAAAGCGGTACAAATTGGTATATCAGCGTGGACAGCAGAAGCGCTAAAGCACACTATGCCTGCCAGTGTCTTCTCGCGATCAACCGAGTGCCATAACCAGGATAAAGTCAGTATGGGGACCATCGCTTCCCGAGACTGTCTTCGAGTACTTGAGCTGACTGAACAAGTAGCCTCAGCATCGTTGCTGGCAGCAACACAAGCAATAGAGCTTCGGAAGCGACAAGGGGAGCTCGAACAAGATCAAATTAGTCCTGCCTTGCAGGCAATGGTCAAGTCAGTTCGTAAGGATTTTGAAGTTGTCAATGAAGATCGGCCATTAGAGCAAGAACTCCGCTTATTTGTTGGCAAAATACAGCAGCAGAACTGGAAAATGTATAACTAGATAAGTGTTATACGATTTTGCTATTCATTGAAGCTAATAAAGCATCGGGCAGAGATGCTCGATGTGTTGTGGGGGGGGAGGATTGTCTATCGATTTGTGCAGATGATATGAAATGGAGACGATATTTCAGTGCAATAGGTGGTGTGTGGTTATTACTTTGATGACAAAGTAATCGTGATAGGGTTACCGGATATTTTGATGTCTTTTTGCTAATGTAAATATGTAAAAGGAATTGCATATATCAAGAGGTTAACCATGATCAGTCCGCTCAAGTCCTTGACCATACGCCAAACCTTGCTCATTACCTTCATTATTCCCACTTTTTTGCTGGTGTCGGTGATAGGGTGGCAAACTCACCAGTTAATGGATGAACGTACGCAAGCTGATGTTGCTCAAGAAACGGTTGCGTTATTCCATTTATACGATGAGGTTGCCCACCAGTTTGCGGTTGAACGAGGTTTAACCGCAGGGGTGATCGGAGCCAAAGGGCAGGGGCCACAGGTGGAGGCTTTGAGGCAGCAAAGAATCCAGGCAGACAAGGCTTATCAGGCATTGTTGGCTTTTGCACCATTGCATCTTAGCCGTCAGTCTGTCGACCCGTTATTGGCGGCGGTTCGTTCTGAGCTGGATAAACGGCAAGGGATCCGCCAACAGGTCGACAGTCTACGTTTGGTTGACTCACCGTTTGCGTATTACTCCAATGTGAACCGCCTGGCCTTGGATAACCTCTCGATATTGTTGGCCCAAATCAGTAATGCGGACCTCAAGCAGGAGCTGCAAGGCTTGCTGCAGTTGCTTGTTACCAAAGAGCAGGCGGGGATGGCTCGTGGGGCGCTCAACGGGGTGTTTGCCAGCAAGCAGTCTAGCCTCGATCGGTATGCGCAAATTCAGGAGTATATCAATGATGAGGCCTATGCGATTCGGCAGGCCGGTTTACTGCTCAGTGGTCAACATCGACAGCAACTCGAAGCCATTATGCGTTCATCGACTTGGCAGCAGGTGATGGCGATCCAGCAGCAATTTCTTGCTCAGAAAGCGTCATTGTCAGCAGTAGAAGGACCGGCGGCACCGAGTTGGTTTGGGCTGGCTACCGACAGAATTGCCCTGGTCAAAGGTTTGCGAGACCAGATGACCGCTGAGTTAACGGCCGCGGTAAAGTTTGAACAACAACAGGTCTCGAATCAGCTGTGGTTTTTTGCCGGCATTATTATGTTGGTCGTTGTACCGCTGATAGTGTTTACCATTGTGTCGCTAAAACGCTTAACTCGTCGGGTCTCCGCCTTTTCAGACAAGCTATCGACGATGGCTGCGAGTAAAGATCTGACGATTCGCTTGGCTGATAGCAGCGACGATGAAATTGGCGAAATTGGCAAAAAGCTCGATAGGTTATCGGAGAGCGTTTGCGATACCCTCAACAAGGCTCACGGTGTGGCTAACCAAACCCAACAAGAAATGGCGGAGATGGTGAAGTTGATTGCGCTGGCCAGAACGGACAGTCAGCAAACCCATACACGTTGTGACAGTATCGCGACGGCCATGACCGAAATGGCACAAACCAGTGAGCAAGTGGCGGGAATCACCAACGAGGCGCAGCGCAGTACCGAATTGGCCCGTGAGAGTGCCGAGTCAAGCTATGCCCAAAGTGAGCAGTCGCAGCAGACGACGGCGCGTCTGCTGGACAGTGTCAATGAAACCTATCTGTGCATTGAAAATCTCGAGCAGCAAATGGCTGGGGTGACGGTTATCCTCGATACTATCAACGCCATTTCTGAGCAAACTAATCTGTTAGCCTTGAATGCAGCGATAGAGGCGGCAAGGGCCGGCGAGCAAGGGCGGGGCTTTGCCGTCGTTGCTGACGAGGTGAGAACCTTGGCTCAGCGCAGCAAAAAGTCTACCGAAGATATTCGTCTGTTACTTGATGGCATCACGCAAAATGCCAAAGACTCCTATACCAATATGCAGCAAAGCCGAGAGGCGACAGTGGAAACTCAAGATGTGGTGTTCGAAGCCAAATCCTTGGTCGAAGGGCTGATCGGCAGCGTGAATGAAATCGCCGAGTTCAATACGGGTATCGCCACGGCGGCTAGCCAGCAATCTCAAACCGCGCAGAGTGTCGATGCCGATGTTGATGGTTTGCTCGAGCTTGCCGGGAATACCATGCAGGCGATTGCCGATATCCATGACGAGATGGACTTGATCAGGCAGCGCATGGGTGAACTGTCATCCGAAGTCGACAAGTTCCATATCCGTACCACAGGCTAGTCACGATGAGCCGAAAGTCACAGACAGGGGCTGCTTAGCCCCTGTTTATGGTCGGTAAAGTCCCGTTCCAGAATGATTCTACGATCCCGTTGCACTTAGCATCATGAAGGCTGCTGTTAGCAGAGTACAGCCGGTCTGCATATTGCCTTCCCTCAACCCTTGCCTCCACCCAGGCGACATGATGTTCAGTGTTATTGGTTGTGAGCGTGGTTTGAATTAAATAGTCGCTGACACGCTGAAGCGTCATTTTCGGCAGGGTTTCAAAGAACTGGCATGAGTCCAGCACACCGTGGAGCTGACCGGCGGAGGTAACCGTAGCCAGAGTGTTTGCAGAGGCCCCCGCGGTTGCTATTGAACCTAGCAGCAGGCTGAAGATGACACTTGGTAGTCTCAGGGTTTTCATACATTCTGTCTCGTGGCAAGAGGTTGGGAATGCGGATAATTTACCTCTATTCGACGACCAAATGTGGTTATCAGTTATGCAGGTTAATTGAGGATATGTTAGCTCAAGCGCTTCTCCCACCATTCGCGTGCCATCGACAGCGCCTGTTCTTGCTCGCTGCAGATCCCCATCATTTTGAGCACGATGGCCAGGGTGGAAATGACGGCACATTCACCGTAATGGTTGTCGGCATCCCCCAGCCAGATCGTTTGCAAGAACTCGCCGCTGATCTCACCATGCTTGCCCGACGCCCCCTCCAAGTAGGTTGGCCATTCTTCGGTGAACAATTGCCCCTGGCTAACGCCGGACAAGCGGCAGGCAGTGCGCGGGCTACGCTCACTCTCCCCGCCTTCTCCCTTGAAGGCGACCATGTTCTTGTCTCCCACCAACTGCGCCGCTTCGGCGTGGAGTTGTTCATAGCCCTGGTGGAAAATCCCGTGGATTGAATACGGTGCTGCAGTCGGGTTGAGGGCCCGGGCCACGGTATTGAGCGGGGTCCGCAGCCCGACCAAGTTGCGCAGTGCCAGCAGATCGATCAACGGCTCGCAGTAGCTCGAAAGCGGAATATAACAGATATTATCCTCGGCCAGGATCCGCCTTGCGTCATCGGGTGTTTCGGCTTGCTGGATATTCAGCGCTGGACAGGCACTTTCTACCTGGTATTTGATGGCATCGACAGCCATATGGCCGCTCAGCATTACACGGATACCGTTCTTTGCAAGCAGTTTGGCTGCTAGCAATAGCCAAGGCGGCTGACGGCGCTTGCCTGCAAAGCAAGGCCAGTCGACATCAATGTCCAGCTCATGCCACTTAGGTGAAATACGGCCGCGCAATGATTGGATGTAGCCAGCCGCTTCTTCACTGGTTTCGCAGCGCACGCGCTGCAGCATAAGTAACGTGGCAAGTTGAAGTAATTCGGCTTTGCCGTCGAGGTACATATCTAGTGCTTCTCGTGCTTCTTCCTGGGTAAGTGGCCGACGGCCCTTTTCCCCGCGGCCAACGTGTTTAATGAACTCTGAAAATGCTGTCATGGTGCCTTCCGTGTAAATGTACCCAAGTCATTAGCTGACCTTAACCTAGGTATATTAGCACTAAGCCAATAAATTTATTCACAATAATGAAACGGGCGTAGTCAGGCTATTCCTACACTTTCGTCATCGATTGCCTACACTTATTTCTGGGAACTCAGTTGTAAAGCAATCAATAGGGATAACTGGAGCGGATATGAAAACACTGTTTATGCCAGGTAGATTGACACTAGGAACATTGACGATTGGATCGATACTGACACTGATGACCTTTGCAACCAATGCTGCCGAGGGCAGGGCTATTGAGTACAAGGTGAATGATGAAGCCTATGAGGGGTACTATATTTCACCATCAGAAGATGCGCCTTTGGTACTGTTGATCCATGACTGGGATGGGCTCACCGACTATGAGGTTAAGCGGGCTGAAATGTTGGCAGAGCAAGGCTATGCCGTGTTTGCCGCCGATCTGTTTGGCGCTGGGGTAAGGCCAACAGAGGTGAAAGACAAACGCCAGCATACAGGCGAGCTGTACAAAGACCGGCAGAAAATGCGTGACTTGATGAACGGCGCGTTGCAAATGGCTGACTCGCTCGGTGCCAATACCGATAAGTCTGTGGCCATGGGTTATTGCTTCGGCGGCGCGGCGGTGTTGGAACTCGCACGTTCGGGTTCAGATATGAAAGGCTTTGTGACGTTCCACGGTGGGTTACAAACCCCGGAAGGGCAAGACTACTTGAAATCCAAGGGCAACATTCTGGTACTGCATGGCGCAGCAGATAGCGCGATCCCAATGTCTGATTTCGCGGTATTATCGGGCGAGCTGGAAAAAGCCGGGGTGAGTAATGAAATGATTGTCTATAGTGGCGCACCGCATGCGTTTACTGTCTACGGTTCGGATAACTACCGCCAAGATGCCGATTACAAATCCTGGCAGCGTTTTTTGACCTTCCTCGATGATATTGAATGGGAATAGACCATTCTTCACTTTTTTAAACCATTCCAAGCCAGCAGAATCGTTGCTGGCTTTTTGCTCTCTGAACCTTTGTAATGGGATACAGTCAAAAAAGTAGCTAATAAAGATAAGGATAACAATATGCTCTATGTAACCACCCCTGAAATCCATGGTCGCGAAATTGCACAGGTGCTCGGCACGGTCACTGGCAACGTGGTGCAGTCCAAGCATGTTGGCCGCGATATCATGGCGGGGTTTAAGACTATCTTCGGCGGTGAGATCCGTGGCTATACTGAGATGCTGACCGAAGCCCGGCAGGAGGCGACCCAGCGAGCGATCGCAGAAGCCGAATCCTTGGGTGCCGATGCGATTGTCAATGTTCGTTTTACCACGAGTGCAATTATGCAGGGCGCATCAGAAATCTTGGTATACGGCACGGCGGTGAAGCTGAAGTAAATTTCATCATTGAGTTCCGAAAGTGGCTAGTTTTGTCTCGGTAGCCGGGTAGACTAAAAGAAGAATCTATCTTCCTGACAATGTTTTGAACCGAAGGAAACGCTACCATGATGAGCCCTGCCCAATGCCAGCAGGCCCGCTTGGCCCGGGACAGGCGCTACGACGGATTGTTCTTTACCGCCGTGAAAACGACAGGTATTTACTGCCGCCCAATCTGTCCGGCGCCACCGCCATTGGAAAAAAACGTGGAGTATTTTCCCTCGGCCGTTACTGCGGCTCAGGCAGGGTACCGGCCTTGCTTGCGCTGCCGGCCTGATAGTGCGCCGGGATCGCCAGCATGGCGGGGCAAGAGTACGACCTTTGTCCGGGCGCAGCGCTTGATTGATGAAGGGGCACTGATTGACAGTGGCCTGGCACAGCTGGCCGGACGCCTCGGGGTTACCGATCGCTACCTGCGCAGGCTGTTCAATGATGAAATGGGTCTGTCGCCCAAAGCCTACAGCCTTTACCAGCAATGCCTGCTGGCCAAGAAGCTTCTGCACGAAAGCCAACTGTCCATCACCGATATTGCGTTGGCCAGTGGCTTTAACAGTATTCGGCGTTTCAATGATTGTTTTTACCAGCACTTTTCGCTAACACCAACGCAAGTGCGCAAGCAGCTCAATGGCGCCGAGCAAGGCGAAGGGAAAAACCAGATGAAGACGGTGACCGTCACTCTATCATATCGCCCGCCTTACGACTGGCCGTCGGTACGCGATTTCTTCGCTTCTCGGCTGATCGAGGGCTTGGAGTGGCTCGATGAAAACAGTTATGGCAGGACATTTGGCAAAGAATACGGTCAGGGCTGGTTCACCGCACACTATGAACAAGACAAAGCGTGTTTTCGGGTTGAGCTGAGCCTTTCCAATCTGCAGTGCTTGCCCCGCGCGATTGCCAATATCCGCCGCTGCCTCGATTTGGATGCCGACTCTGCGGTGATTGATAGTGCCATAGAAGTCGCAATGGGGGAGCCCCTTGGGCAAACGGGCCTGCGCCTTCCTGGCATTTGGAGTCCTTTCGAAGCCGGCATCCGCGCCATATTGGGTCAGCAGGTCTCAGTGAAGGCGGCGAGGAACCTGGTTGAAAAGCTGATATTGATGAATCCGGGTCACCATTCAGGACGATATTTTTTCCCTGAGCCGGAGGCTTTAGGCGAGTATGATCTGAACTTGCTCGGTATGCCTGAGCGTCGCCGTGAGACCTTGCGGATCTTTGGGCGTTATGTGGCAGAGCAAGGTATTGAGGATGCAAATGAATTGCTGGCGCTACCGGGAATAGGGCCGTGGACGGTGGATTACCTTAAGATGCGCGGCTTGAGTGACCCCAATATTTTTCTTGTCGGCGACCTGGGAGTAAAAAAGGCCTTGGAAAAACGGCCTTGTCAGCCGGAGCTGGCCGCGCCTTGGCAAAGTTATTTGACCCTTTATTTATGGAAAACGTTATGAGCAACCAACTGATCAATACCCCCATTGGCTGGCTGAATGTACGGGCAAGCGGTGGTGCGATTACCGCCATTGAGTTTGCGGTTGATCCTGAGCTGGAACAACAGCCATCAGAAACCACCGCGCACTGCTGCCGGCAGCTGGCAGAATATTTCAACGGGCAGCGGGAGCATTTTGAGGTCAAGCTGGATATGGCCGGAACGGATTTCCAGAAAACGGTGTGGCTGGCGCTGGGCGGTATTGAGTACGGCGAAACCTGCTCGTACGGTGATATTGCCAATCATATCGGCAACCCCAAAGCCGTGCGGGCTGTCGGTGCGGCCAACGGCAAAAATCCAGTGCCGATCATTGTGCCTTGCCATCGGGTGATTGGCCGCTCTGGTAAGTTGACTGGCTATGCCGGAGGGCTGGATATCAAGGTGTGGCTGCTAGAGCACGAGAAGCAGCATATGGCCAAATAGGCCGGTAGGAATATCAGTAGTGGCGATGCATTTATTGATTTGCTGGCTGTTGCGATGGGTTAATTTCCGTTAGGGTGGCATCAGTATTGACTCTTAATGTGTGGTTTTTTGATTTCTGTTTTTGGAGTAAACAATGATTATTGAGCCAGTGATCAAAGGTGTGGTAGCACGCTCGTGCCACCCTTATGGCTGCCAGCAAGCGGTACGCAAGCAAATTGACTACGTGCAACAGGCCAAACCCATCGAGCATGGAGCGAAGCGGGTGCTGGTGTTGGGGGCGTCGTCCGGATTCGGGCTAGCATCACGTATTGCCCATACCTTTGGGGGGGCAGAAGCGGACACCATTGGCGTTTCGTTCGAACGTGGCCCCAGTGAGAAAGGGGTTGGTAGCGCCGGATGGTATAACAATATTTTCTTCAGGCAGGAAGCCGAGAAGGCGGGCCGTATCGCGACAAATATTGTTGGTGATGCCTTTTCACAACCGGTTCGCCAGCAAGTGATCGAGGCAATCAACAAAGATTTGGGTGGGCAAGTGGATTTGGTGGTCTACAGCCTGGCGACCGGTGTTCGCCCGAATCCAGAAACCGGTGAGATGTGGCACTCGGTGATAAAGACCACAGGACAGCCTGTGGTGGGCCCCACTCTTAACCTGGAAACTGACAGCCTGGCGGAAATGACCGTTGAAAAGGCGACAGAGCAGGAGATTGCCGATACGGTAAAAGTGATGGGCGGTGAGGATTGGGCTGACTGGATACAGTGCCTGTCTGAGGCGGGGGTGCTGGCACAAGGCTGCCGCACGGTGGCTTACTCCTATATTGGCCCTGAAGTGACCTATCCGATCTACCACCACGGTACCCTCGGCCGGGCCAAAGAGCATATGCATACTACGGCAGATACACTCAATACCCAGCTCGCAGCGATTGGTGGTCAGGCCCATGTTGCGGTTTGCAAAGCCCTCGTGACCAAAGCCAGCGTGTTTATTCCGGCCTTTACCCCTTATATGCTTGCTCTGTTCAAGGTGATGAAGCAGAAGGGAACCCACGAAGGGTGCATCGAGCAAATGCAGCGGCTGTTCAATGGCCGTTTTTACACCCTCATTAATCACCCGCAAGACGTGCCCACCGACGAGCAGCGCTTGATCCGAATGGATGACTGGGAGCTTGATCCCGAAGTGCAGCAGCAGGTCAGTGAAATCATGGCCAGGATGAGCGCGGAGAACTTCACTGAGCTGGGAGACTACGCCGGCTACAAGCAAGACTTTATGGCGCTGAACGGTTTCGGCCTGGCAGGGGTGGACTATCAGCAAGACATCAGTCTTGATAGCCTCATAGTACTGCAGCCTTAACCTTTCGCCATGCCCGTTAGCGGGATAAGCAACCATACTGATATTATCGTCATTATCTTGTCGCCTAAATATTGGTGAAAGTAATGGCGATTTTTATTTTCTCTCGGTCACAACCTTTGTGGGGGGAAAGTTCCTGCTAGATCGGCACTCTTTCAGTATTCAGATCATAAAACCTCAATTTTGTTAATTCTGCATTAGGATAAATCTGGTTTAATCAGTGAATAATCATTAGAATTAGTTTAATAAAAGAACAACAAAGAATGCAGTGATTATGGTTGAACGTCGTCACTTTAGTCGTATTTTATATCAGGCTCCGGCTACGCTGAACAATGCCAATGGTGAATGGCAGGCGGAAGTTCGGGATCTGTCCCTGCAGGGTATCCTACTGACCAAGCCGGAGAGCTGGTCGCCCCAAGATACTGACGATAAGTATTTTATATCGTTTTGCCTGCACGACTCAGACATCGAACTGCGGATGGAAACCCGGTTAGTTCACCATGATGCTGCTTATTTACGTATGCATATCTTCCATATTGATTTAGAAAGTGCTGGACACCTCCGGCGTTTGGTCGAATTAAATGTTGGCACTGATGAACTATTACATCGTGAGCTGGAACAGCTAACTGATTTGCACAAACATTCAGGCGAGTCGTGAATAGTCATCATGTCAGAAAATATTTGTATTTCGGTGTCCGATCATCGTGGCACCTCGCATTACCTTATTAACCGTTTCAAGAAACGGTATATCGCACTGGTGGCAACAGCGTTGTTGGCTGCCGCCGCTGGTGGTGGGTATAGTGTTTATAACCTCTACCAAGACAACCTCCACTCGAGCCAGCAGTTAAGCCTGCTCAACGTTCATGCAAAGCAACTGAGTGCCTCTTTGTCCGAAGAAAGTGCCAGTAATCGAGAACTGCTTGAAGAGCTCAATGAAAAAAAAGCGGAACTGGACGCCCTGTCATTGCGAATTGATGATGTGGAAACCATCCTGGGTCTGCAAACTGCTGAAGACGGTGAAGTCTTTACCCTCGAAGAGCGGGTAGACAGTGCCGCTATTAGCTCGGCGGTGAGGGGAACCCTGTTTCGGATGATCCCCAATGGTAGCCCGACTCCGGGGATCCGGATGTCATCGCAATTCGGTACCCGAGTCCATCCGGTAACGGGCAAACGTAAGAGCCACCTAGGGTTGGATTTTGCAGCCAATACCGGTACTGAGATCTACGCGCCTGCTGATGGAGTGGTTGAAGTCACCCGGCCGAGCAACAAGGGCTCGGGTAACTTCCTCAAACTGGATCACACCATGGGCTTCACCTCGACCTATTCGCATATGAAGAAATTCAATGTGAAGCGCGGTCAGTTTGTTCGCAAAGGGGATCTGATCGGTTGGACAGGCAATACAGGCTTATCGACAGGCCCGCACCTGCACTACGAGATTCGCTTTTTGGGACGGGCATTGAATCCTCGCCCATTCGTTGAATGGACACCTGATAATTTTGATAGCCTGTTTGAAAGAGAGAAAACCGTCCAATGGGCGTCGTTACTCGATATGATCAATAATGTGGTGTCGATGCAGGTTACGTTAATCCAGTCGCCTCATATTGCGCGTCCGATCCAAACGGCGAGCAACGAAAAGGGTATGACGGGAGATGAAGGCTAAGCCTTCGGCATCCACATTTCTTGGTCTTGAATGTGCGTCTGTGAAAGGAAATGTTATGGCCCGTGAGCTTTATATTGGTGTGATGTCAGGGACCAGCCTTGATGGGGTGGATACCGCCTTGGTCGCTTTTGAAGCCGGCAATGAAACTGCAGCTGAACAGGCTTCTCGGCCCGAGTTGTTGGCAACCGATGCTTTCCCAATGCCAGATACCTTGAAATCTGCGTTGCTTGACGTTTGCATGGGGCAGGCTACGAACCTAAAGCAAATTGGCCTGCTGGATCACCAGCTCGGGCATTTGTTTGCCGATGCGGTCAACCAACTGCTGGAAAAAGCGGGTATTGAGGCTTCTGCGGTAACGGCGGTGGGAAACCACGGCCAGACAGTCTTCCATCAGCCGGATGGTGATTCCCCGTTCACTATCCAGCTGGGTGATGCCAATATTGTGGTAGCCAAAACGGGCATTACCACCGTGGCGGATTTTCGCCGCAAGGACATGGCGCTGGGTGGGCAGGGGGCACCTTTGGTACCCGCTTTTCACAAGGGCCTGTTTGCACAGCAAGAGTCGACAACGGTGGTACTGAATATTGGTGGCATTGCCAATATTTCGGTGCTGCGTCCAGGCCAGCCTGTGATAGGTTATGATACCGGTCCTGGCAATATGCTGATGGATGCCTGGGTGTATCGCCATTTGGGCCATAAATATGACGAAGGCGGTGAGTTTGCTGCCTCCGGCACCGTTAACCCGCGCCTGTTGAGCCAGCTAATGGTTGACCCATACGTCAGTCGTTCATATCCCAAAAGCACCGGGCGGGAGCATTACAACCTGCCTTGGCTGGAAGGCCAATTGAATGGATTAGCTGAAACGGTCTCGGAGCCGGATGTGCAGGCAACCTTGCTGCAGTTTACAGCCCAGACGATTGCAGATCAGGTGGCCCGTTTTGTCCAAGGCCGACAACCTCAGTTGCTGGTCTGTGGTGGCGGGGGGAATAACCCGCTCCTGATGCAGCGCCTTGCAGAGCTACTGCCTGATTGGTCGGTTGCCAATACCCGTGATGCCGGCATCGACCCGGATTATATGGAAGCCATGGCCTTTGCGTGGCTGGCCCGTCAGCGTATCCATGGTCTGCCAAGTAATGCACCTGAGGTGACTGGTGCATCCGGTTTGGCGTCACTCGGTGTCATCTATCCGGTCTAGTTGTGCCATTGGCACGAGGGGATTTTTCTGAAAAATAAGTGTGCAACAACTCATGGGCATTGTTTTTAACAAGGCGATGGTTTACAAATTTTATAGGTGTATGAGTGAGCTGTGAGGTGCGCATGATAGATCATTGGCGACATGGACTGTTGATAGCCGCGTTAATGACAGGGGCAGCCCACGCTAAAGAGCGTGCTTTGGGGGAAATATTTATCGAGGACTCCAATTCCAAGCAAGCTGTTGAGTTTGTGGGGCAGGGGAGTCGTCCGGTCGATAATACGGGGCGCGATAATTACAGCATTTACCAAAATAAGAATATTGAAGATCCTACTGAGTTTGGTGCCGGGCTGAAGTTCAATGCGACGGATGACTTCAGCATCTCTGTCGAAGCGGGCGGTGCCATGGTGGATAACAGCAATATCGATATTGACAGTGGCGCGGTGAAATTTGAGCTGACTTATTGATTTTTTCCTTCCCGTTTCCCGTGCTGCCATTGAGGCTCGAGTGACTAAGTACCTAATTACTCTCAATTTGCCTAGCAATTAATCATCAAAGGCCTGAACCTGGCCAGCTCTGTCAAATGTCAGTTAATTCTCTGACTTCTTAACATTTTATCGTTTGCGTCGTTTTAATATTTCAGATTTTTATCGCAGTGGAAATATTATGAAAAAGATAATGACGCTAGTTCTGGCGCTTGGCATGTTCGCGTCAATGAGCGCACAGGCAGGCACCGGCATTGGTTTGTCAGTTGGTGATCCGTTCTGGGGCGTAGACTTCAAGCACAATGGTTTTCGATTCAATGTGAGCCTTGATGACAATTTCGGTGTTGGGGTGAATAAAACTTATGCTGTTCAGGGGACGCCGTTGTATTTGTTCCTGGGGGGCCAATACGTCGATCGAAACAAACACTATGTCGCCGTGACGCCGGGGATTGGTGCAGAATTCCGTGTCCGCCCTATGGGCTTCTATGTCGATTTGACGCCTGCGGTTTACCTGGACGAACTCGATATTGAGCTAGAAGCCAGAGCGGGCTTTAGAGTGTACTTTTAACACGCCAGATAGGTAGCGCTATTTGTTGCTGTGCCGGCATCATTTTGCGGGCACAGCGTTATGACTGATCTCTACAACCCCACTCGCCATATCCACTTGCGCATGATACACCGCGCGCGGATCACCATAGTGCTTGAACGTAAAATGGTAGATACTGCTCGGTGCCCATATCTTTGTTGCTCTAGTAGGGGCAATATCGTATCCATCTTGCTGGTAAAGCTCGGTCTCCTCCACTTTAGCCATTGCTGCTTGTTGGCTGGCATTTCTATCTACTTCCGGCTCGAGTGAAGGGTTAGTCGGATAAGAGTCTCCGCTAGATTTCATCAGACGAAACGCACCGTTGCTCCATACCATAAAATCACGCCAGCCGTTGCTGGTACTTTCCGCTAGCAATACCGGGGGTTTAACCACGGACATCTGGCTGATGATGTTCCCTTGATTGTCGAAAATCACGGCAGTACAGCCTCCGCTGCCACAAAAATATCGGTCTTGTATCAAGACAAAGTGTTCTGCAGCTCCGTCGCTGTTGAGATCTATATCCAAGTTATGGCGGAGGCTGCAGGAGCCTGAATTAGGGAGGTTTATAACGGCGGTGTCTGCGTTGGTTAGGCTAACGTGGGTGAGATCTCTTTGTGCCCAGAAACAACAGCGGTGCTGCAGCCCGAAAGCTGCAGCACCGCTGTTAGATTGGTTCGAGTTACTTCTTAAGGTTAGTGAAGTAGTCGAAGATAACTGGTACGTCGTTGTTACCCATACCTGCATCAACAGCAGCCTGTAGGCTAGTAGAAGTACCTTCAGCGATTAGAGACTGAGTACCTAGCTCTTCACATAGAGCAAGGAAGTAACCAAGGTCTTTGTTTGCGTTTGCAACAGAGAAGCCTAGTTTCTCTTCACCGTCTACCGCGTAGAACTTACAGAACTGCATGAACGGAGAGTTAGAAGGACCTGCTGACATGATGTCGAATAGCTGCTGACCGTCAACGCCTGCTAGCTTAGCTACAGCGAACGCCTGAGACATAGTCGCAACAGTCGTCATACCCATGAAGTTGTTCACAAGCTTAGTCACGTGACCTGAACCTAGTGCACCTAGGTGGAATACGTTTTCGCCTTGCTCGTCAAGAACGGGCTTAACTTTGTTGAAAGTCTCGATGTCACCAGCGGCCATGATGTTCAGAAGACCATCTTTAGCGTGAGCTGGAGTACGGCCTAGAGGCGCATCGATCATACCGGCACCGATAGCAGCAAGATCAGCACCGATCTTCTTAGTAGAAGCTGGGATAGACGTACCGAAGTCGATTAGTGTTTTGCCTTCAGACATCCCCGCTAGGATACCGGTTTCGCCGTAAACGACTTTCTCAACCACTTCAGACGTTGTCAGGCAAAGCATCACGATGTCACTTTTCTCTGCCAGTTCTTTACCAGAAGCAGCTTCAGAAGCGTTGCCACGAGCTAGCACTGCTGCAACTGCATCTTTGTTAAGATCCATTACGTTAACTTCGTAACCACGGTTTTGAAGGTTCTCAACCATGTTGCCGCCCATAAGGCCAAGACCGATGAAACCAATTACTGGTTTAGTCATTTCAGACTCCTACTAAAATACTATTGTATGACTATATGGCTTAAGGATATACGCCTGCTCGTCGTAAAGCAATTGCAGAATGCGCTGAAACCTCCTCTAGTTCACAGTTTTTTGATCTAAGCCCGATCCATCGGTGTTTGAACTGTGATGCCAAGAGCGCGTTTCAGCCGCATTACTGACGATGTAACGATCAGTGATAATTCAGCGCTGCCGCTTTGTCATGGTCAAATTCATTGAGTGTCTTGCGGGCTAAGTGGCGGAACGGGATGGCTTTGATGCATTCTTCAAGTGGCATGATGGCAAAGGCCCAGAAAAGCGGCGCGTCAAACCACACAATCAGCAGCGCCAGTAGAGGGAGTGATACCAGCCATTGACCGGAAAAGTTAATGGCAAAGACCGCTTTGGTTTTTCCCAATGCCCGCAGTGCGTGGCCGTGAACCGTGTTGTAGCCACGGACCAAAGGCAGGCTGATATAGAGCGGGGCGATGATCGCCAGTGCCTGGAAGGTCTGTTGCTCCATTTCTGGGTAGATGACCGGAAGGCACAAGCTGAGGACAAAAAACAAGCCGCAAGTGATGATCGACATTATGACCGCAATATTGATGCTGGTATCGACATTTTCCCGCAGGTCATCGAGCTTGTTTGCTCCGATGGCTTGGCTGATCAGGATTGCTGTTGAGTGGGCTGCCGCTGTTGTCATTTGGGTACCCATACGAATCCACGGCATGATTAAGGTGATTGCCACGTAAGCATAGAGGGAGAGTTGTGAGTAGAGCAGTTGATAAATTGTTGCTCCGACTGCCAGCATGGCCATATTGGCTGCAATCGGAAAGATTTCGTTAAAGTGGTGCTTGGTCAGAGAACAGAAATGGTTCAGCTTGTCTGGCAGACGCAGGGTGATAACGTTATCCAGGCGGAGGCAGTAAACTAGAAAAGCAGTGCGGACCAAGATAGCGATCAAGCTACCGATTGCAGCGCCCAGTACCCCGAAGCCAAGCTGGTGGATTAGTACATAAGTAGCAGCAGTATTGACTGGTAATTCAATTAGATAGCCTTTAAATGGGATCTTGGTTTTGCCTAACCCATTGAAGCAGGCAATCATGATTTGAGTCAAAGCGCTGAACAACAGGGTTAAGGTGGAGACTTTCAGGTAGTCGACAGTGGGGCTGTGTAACTCCGGCTCTTGTGTGATATAGCCGACTAACTGATCACCAAAGATAAACAGCAACAGCGAGAAGAGAGCGGCAACGCCCAAGTTAATCGCTATCCCGCTTAACACTGAGTCGCTCAGAGCGTCAGACCGGCCAGAACCGTACGCACGGCTGATCACCAACTGGGTGCCGTTTGCCAATGCATTCTGGAATCCGAGCAGAAAAGCAACTACGGCGGTGGCGATCCCTAACGCCGCAATAGGGACCTCGCCAAGTGGAGAGATCAGCAGGGTGTCGATCAGCAGCATCGATTGCATCAGCAGGGCATTCATGGCCAGTGGCCACGCGGTCGAGAGGTTTTTCTTAACAAATGGCGAGAGTTGCAAGAGGGCTCCTTGTTGGCGCGATAGGTATCAGAGAGTGATAAATTGTATTATTATATTTCAATCCTATCGCTAACTTCCAGAGCCTTCCTGCTGAAACCCCAAATCAATTCTGATTGCCTGCTATTGTCCCTCGTGTTCGGCCTGATGTGTGCCGCAATGAATATCATTGATCAATGCACGGAATAGGTTGCAGGCGGTGTCGATGAGCGTGTCTGGAAAATCATAGTCGGGGTTATGCAGTTGAGGGTGATGTTCACCGCTACCAAGACAGAACAGGGCGCCGGGCCATTGGGCAAGGAATTCGGCCATATCCTCGGACCATCGCATCGGCTCTTTGAGCCGTTCGACAGGCAGGTCAAGTGATCGGGCTTGTTCGATAACCTGCTGACAGTGCTGTTGGGAGTTGACGGCGGCGTTGAACCATTCCTGCCATGAGATTTCACTTCGCAACTGTTCTGTTGCGCACAGTGCGCTGATCTGCTGTTCGATAAGTGACTTCATCGCCACCAGGGTTTGGCTGTCATCACTGCGTAAGGTGGCCAGCACTTTGGCATAACCCGGTGCGGTGCCAAATGCTGCTTCGCCATTAGTCGTTTCGCCCAGTGAGGCATGGACCACGGTAGTCAGTGCAAAAACCTCAGGAAACTGTAGGGGTAAACGCTGGATGAGTTCAATCGTATTAATCATCGCTGCCGTTGGTGGCAAGCCATCCTCAGGCTTGGCGGCATGGGAGGTTTTGCCAAACAGCTCAATGGTGACGCCGGTTGAGGCACAGGCAAAGCTATTGGGCTTGATGAGCACAGTGTTAAGCGGGTAACCGGGCAGGTTATGGTAGGCAAAAACACTATCGATGTGTTGCTCGGCGAGCCAGGGATCTTGCAGCATTGCGGCTGCGCCCGCTCCCGTTTCTTCGGCGGGTTGAAACAGCAAGAGTACCCGTCCTGACTGCGGCGGATGTTCGCTAAGGTGTTTGGCGACGGCCATCAGGGAAGCCGTATGGCCATCATGGCCGCAGGCATGCATGACCCCGGCTTGGCGCGACGCATAAGGGCGATCTGCTTGCTCTTGAATGGGAAGGGCATCGAAATCGGCGCGGAATAGGCTGGTTTTGCCTGGTTTGCCACTGTCGAACTCGACCACTGTGCCATGGCCGCCAAGCCCGGTTCTCGGTGTCAGGCCAAACTGGCGTAGTTGCTGGTTGATCATTTCTGCAGTGCGGTGCTCGCAGTGTGACAGTTCGGGATATTGATGGAGGCAGCGGCGAAAGGCTACCGGGTCAAACGATTCGATCGGAGCTATCATAATTTTTTGTACAGCTAGGGATTTGAGTTGCATATCTTACGCTGATGGGGGGGAGGCGAGTGTGATGGCTATCGCAAGGTTCGGGGAGCAGGTTGTTTTGCCAATATAAGACCCAGCACGATGCTGGGCCTGAACTAAAGAATATAATTTTTAATTACCAATGGCGTGTCGTCTTTACTTTTATTATAAATATCAATCTTCATATTGGTATTTTCTTTAATGGCCTCAACAACTTTACCAAACAGATAAAAAGGGATGGATGTCATGACTAAGTAATAGCAAACATAAATCTTACACCTGATAAGTGAACATTAATCTATGGTCACCATTGGCATAGCGAATATCATCAGACCAATTGGCAAAATACCTAATATTCGCGCGGGTTGTTAATTGGTATGAGATCGCGGCTTCATGCAGAAGCAGCGACTCGCCAGACAGTTCTCCAGTGGCTCCAAATAACGACATAGGGTTATAGTTAAGCCAAATGTTGTCTGTCACACTGTAGCGACTATACATTCCGGCAAGGCCGTAAAACCCCAGTAAATGATGGCCGCCGATGGTCCCATTTTCTGTGTCGAGGCGGTGATCGGTTTTGTTCAAATCTATGATGGTAGCCCCGACAGCCAGCATTGGGTAGGCCTGAAAACGCCCGGCTTTTGGCAAGGCCTGAATGATGCCATAGGTACCGGTTCCAACGCCCGAGTCAAGGTTGTAATGCAAGTCGATATTGGTCCCCGTACCGGTAACCGTGCTGGCTTCAAAGTGACGATAGCGCAACTCGCTGACTGAGTTGTTATTATCATCACGCCACCCTAGTGCTTCGCCACCAATCCCCTTTGCTTCAAAGATGTGCATCGCTTTTTTGTTGGCGATGCCAGTATCATAGGCATGGCCAAACATTAGATTTATGCCTTTGTCACCATATCCCGCACCGAATTGAGAAAATACAGCCATGGGATCGGACATGTCTTGTAATGCTTCTGAGCTTTGTGAAGCAATTGAAGAAAAAGAAAACAGAGAAGTCATTGTAAGGATAAATAACTTTTTGCTATTCAATGTCATTTTGGTTTACCGTTTTTACAGCCATTATCGCAACAGGCATAATAAAAGTCGCAACTGGGAATAGAGTGAATTTTCTCGCATAGGTGACATTTGGCACGAATCATATAAATATTGATTAACGCGTGTTCATGTCGTTTGCTTAGAATGTTTGTTTCGCGGATAAATTCGAGTGTATTACGGTTTATAAACTTCACCATAAAATATTACCACCTTGAAAGATGGGGAGTCCGCAACAGTTTGTAGGCGCACTCCCCCGAAGCGATTAGTTCATGATTGGAACGATTTCAAAATCTTGTTTAAATTCTACCGATACACTTTTTAACTGACTGAGGATTGAGGTATCACCGTCTACTTTGGCTTTTTGGCTATCGATGAGCTGTTCGAGCGATGCCTGTCCCGTGATAACCGCAATCAAGTCGTTACGCGCAATGGAAAGCGTTAGGTCAGCCTCACTCACAGCAGTTTCGACTTTAAGCGGTGCGAGGTTGGCATTGCTAAACTCAACGTAGTAGACCTCGCTTACTTCAGGGTGAACAATATTAAAGTTGAACGCCATATCGGCCGGTACTTTGCTGGCATCGATAGAAACGGCCATGAAGTCCAGGAATCCTGCCGTCGTCATTTGTGACATAATATCAGGCGAAACCGCCTTCAATGCTTCTGGAATATGATTGGTACGCAGCTCCGAAGCGCCTTGCAAGTAGGAGTTTCGCCATGCCATGGTCTCGGACTGATACCCTTGCTGTTCCCAGCTATCCGCCAGTAACTCCCGTGCTTCGATATTGGTAGGTTCACAATTTACGATGTCATTCAATAAGGTCGAGGCTTCTTGGTAGGCCCCCTGATTGAAGTGATGCTGAGCTTGCTTGTACATTGTGTCAGCTCCCGCTGTTTGTACGTACAGACACGAGCGATCGACATTGGTCAAAGGGTTAATGTTGGTCGGGTTCATGTCGTGGTAGCCCAAATACAGGTTGATGACCCCTCGGGCGTTGTGGGAGTAGGAGCCATGGTAGCCGCGACTTGCCCAGTTTTGCTGCTGTGACTCCGGGACAATGGCTTCAACCGCGCGGCCGATGTCATTGATCTTCACTCCTTGGTTAGCAAGGCGAAGCGTCTGGTTATGGATAAAGCCATAATTGTCACGCTGCATCGTTAGGTAATCTGCGATCTCATTGACCTCTGTCTCCGGGTTGTTCCAGACCGGGGCCGAGTGTGCGGCATGAATATTGTCGATATTATCGGCAAATCGGTGCTTTATTTCGGACAGGTATTTGGTCCAGGCCAGTGAGTCACGTGTTTGTGCGCCTCGGAAGGTATAAATGTTGTGCTGGCCGTCATAGGTGAGTTCGGCGGTGTTTAACGCGTTATAGGCTGGCACATAATTGATCATCTCGGTTGGCGCTTCGGCGCCTGGCATATTGATGAATAGCATCTCCAACCCATCAATTACGACGGTTTCTTCACGATCCTCAATGATCACCGTCGGCGGGATCAGGGTGATTTCCCCTTTGGTGGTACCCATGCCGAGGGCATTGTCGACTACGCCGTAAGCAGAGTCGGGCAAGGTATTACCGTATTGGTACTGAGCGCGACGGCCCATGGCGTTGCCAGCCAGCAGCCCTTCGCTGAGCAGCTCTTCCATGAAGTCTTTAGGGGCATAGATTTCGACGCCTTCGGGCAACTGACCATCCTCAAACAAGCCACGAACACCACCGTAGTGATCCGGGTGAGTATGGGAGTAGATCACGCCGGTAATTGTGTGATTACCATTGATTGGCGGTAGGTGTTTTTTAGCAAAATCCCAAGCCGCCGTAGCGGCTTCCCTTGTGATTAGCGGGTCATGGATAATATAACCGTTATCAGAGCGGTATATGGTCATGTTGGAAAGATCGGCACCACGGATTTGGTATACACCGTCAGTTACCTCATACAGGCCGCCCGAGGCATAGTTCATCGCTCCCTGGCGCCAGAGCGACGGGTTTACCGTGTCAGGCCGATCGCGGCGAACGTCGTCGACTTCCAGGTAACCGCGTGAATTTCGCAGTTCAGCGGCACTATGATCGCCAAAAGCGGCAATTAAACCGCGCTCGGAGCGCTCAAAGGCTGCAGTGTCGTGCCATGGGAGGGTTTTGTCCAACGCATTGTTGGCCACGATGGTATGCTTGGTTGCTGGCTTTCCGGTGTAATCTAATGAGTCATAATCAGCCACTGCCACGCACGAGGTGGCAGCAACGGCTATCGATAATAGGGTTCTTTTCATTTTACTCGTCTCTTTGGTTGTAATATTAACTAGTCGGGAACACCAGGAGTGATGAGATCAGGTGGCATATCCCTAATGGCAATAAGTGACCTCTACCTTCAATCAGAGGTATTCCACTGGTATATTTAAACTCTGCTGTGTTGCCTTTTTTGGTAAAAGGCTAGTTATAGCGACAATTCCTTTTTTCATATTTATAGAATTTATAAACGCCAATAATAACTCTATAGATGCTAGCAATAGCGAATATAAAACCACCCAAAGTTCCTATCGGTGTTCCAATTCCAATCGCTAATATAAGAAAGCTAATAAGTATAGTTATATTGGTTATAACCAATTGTAATTTTAAAAAACGACTTGGCTGCAATATAAAAATTGTCCGAGACATCGGTTTCTCTATTTATTGTTTATCTCATGCATATCTATTCTTTGGGTATAAGAAGCGATGCAAACCTTTCGTCAATAAGAGCGACTAATGAGCCTAAAGTTATATGAATAAATTTGTTGCTAAAAAGTCCCCCGCATGTAATAGCGGGGGCTGCCAAATGGCACTGCTAGGAATACTAAGTTATACAAATTCAAGAGTGTCGTATGCTCATAACAACGTTATGAGTCAAAAGGTTATACCAAAGTTTAACCGGAGTTGGTCTAAATCAATATATGCTTCTCCTATGTTGAAGTGATGCGTGCTTTTAACAAACGGCACATTTACTTACTGAATGTCTGGAACCAAAACCATAGTAGATGTGGGTATCTCTATCGCTGGCAGTGAGACAGTTATTATAGAGACAATATTCTTCTCTGCTAAAGTCAAGACGATAATCACCCGAGAAACCTGCACCAGAGGTTAACGAGCAATTAGTAATTAAAAATAAAAATGAATCATTTAATTTTCTGATTAAATAACAAAATAAAATTGTTAGAAATATGACTGTTAAGATGCCGTTAAGGGAAATATAAATTTATTATGCTATGTGGCCTTGTTGGTTAAATTTATTTTGATGTTCTTGGAGTGACGTTGAATAAAGGCTGGTGAGGTTTGTTTGTGTTTTTGTCAGACAATTTTTAAGCTTGATAAATATTGCGCTATAAGTGTTAAATCATTTCAAAGCTAAGGGAATGTTTGATATTTTATTAATATCTCCTTTTTTGTGTATCAAAATTTCTTTTTGGGTTTTCGCTACATTTAATCATAGGTAAAGGGGGACGTAATATGTTCAATGTGGAATATATAGGCCTTATGTCTCAATCTCCTAATGGTGCAAAAAATCGGGAGTCGCTTTATCTTCCCAGTTTTCCAAGATAAATTGCCGCTTGGCTTCAAGTCGCTGATGAAGATGCTGGATGTGGCCTTCGGATTCCTTCAACTGGCGGGCAAGCTCGACAGCGATCGCTTCGAGATCTTCATAACTAAAATTATCCCCGTCGGGGGTGAGGGACTCATCGGCTTGATTGGCTTGAAACGCAAACTGGGGCGGAGAAGGGGGAAGGGCCCTGAGGCGCTTTTCATCTTGCAGGTGTTCGAACAGAAAAAAGCCGGTAACGAGAAAGGTGATAATAGCGCAGGCGGCATACAGTTGGCGGTACTGCCCACTTTCTTTGAGCGCCAATAGGGTCAGCAGACCAAAAACAATGCATAGCAGGGAGAGAACCATTCCATGTAACCTCAATCGCTTACTGTTAGTGATTAGGTTATCAAAATGAATAGTTAGTCACTATCACCATAGTGTTACTGAATGCAAATTGTCAGATAGCGACGCCGTTGTATCTGGCATCGCTATCTTTACTGGCTAGTCTTGGAGTTGCCTGATGGCGGCGATCAGTGCATCTAGGCCTGCCTCCACCTTGCTTCGCGGGCAGCCGACATTCAAGCGAATATAGCCCTTGCCTTCTTCACCATAGGTATCACCGCGCATGATGGCGACCTTGTGGTCGTGGATAAGGATCCGTTGCAGGGCATCCATATCGATGTTCAGTGGGTTGAGATCGATCCAGGCCAAGTAGGTCCCTTCCGGCACGCGGTAGTTGATGGCGGGGTAAGCGTGGTTGAGCCGCTCTGCTACCGTTTTCAAGTTCTGCTGCAGGTAATCCCTGAGAGCATCGAGCCATTCACCGCCTTGCTGGTAAGCGGCAATATGGGCGATAACGCCCAAGATCGAAGGGGAGGACAGGCCGTGTGCGGCCTTGAGTAGCTGCAGGTACTGTTCACGCGATTGCGACTCCGGGATAAAGGCATAGGCACCGTTTAGTGCCGGAATATTGAATGACTTCGAGCCCGAGCTTACCAGCGCCCAATCGTTGCCAGTGGCAACGCCAGACCATGGTAAGTAGCCGGCGTAGGCCATATCCATGTGGATGTCATCGGAAATGACTTTGACACCGTGGCGTTGGCAGAGCTTGGCCATTCGTTCCAGCTCGTCACGGCGCCAGACTCTTCCCGTTGGGTTGTGCGGGCTGCAAAGCAGCAGGATTTTGCATTCTTCACGCGCCGCTTGCTGCTCGAACTGCGGCCAGTCTATCTCGTACCCTTGCTCGGTTTTGAGTAGCGGGCTAGCCAGCAATTTCCGCTGGTTGGCCTTGAGCATGTTGCCAAACGCATCGTAGGCCGGGGTATGGACCAACACCCCCTCACCAGGCTGGCTCCACAGGGTAATAAGCTGGGCAATAATGTAGATCACCGAAGGGCCGTAGACGAGCGATTGAGGATCAAGCTCAGCCTGGTAGCGTTTGGCAAACCAGCCGGCAATAGCCTGCTTGAAGTCATCGTGGTTCCAGCGGCTGTACCCCAATACGCCATGGGCCAGACGTTGCTGCAAGGCGCGCTGGATACAGGGGGCTGTTTCGAAATCCATGTCGGAGATGGTAAAGGGCAGTAAATCGGCTGCACCAAAACGGTCTTGGACATAGTCCCACTGGGTGCAGTATGTGCCGTAGCGGTTAACGGGAGTGGAAAAATCAAACATGGGTGCCTCGCAAAACAACGGATAAGACTGCACTCTAGAAGGTAAAGCGCAGTCTTATACCGTGCGGGGAGTGGGCTCCCCGCAGGTACAATTTGTGCCACTAGATAGTTGTGGCGGGTGATTAAGCCGGCATCAGGCTCTGGATTTCGTTTTTCACCAAGTGAACTTGAGGGCCAATCACTACCTGAAGGTTGTGGGCATCAAGTTTGACAACACCCAATGCGCCATTGGCTTTGAGCACGGCATCATTAACCAGCGCCATATCTTTCACCGACAAGCGCAGGCGGGTGATGCAGTTATCCAGTGATTCGATGTTATCGGCACCGCCCAGGGCATTGAGGATGATATCCCCCTTGTAGCCTGTGGTTTTCTCACCGGTCACTGCAGAGGCAATCTGCTCGGCACTTTCGACTTCGCGACCTGGTGTTTTCAGGTTGAAGCGGGTGATGGCAAAACGAAACACCGAGTAGTAAACCGCAAACCAGATCCCGGCTACAACGGGCACCAAGTACCATTTTGTTGCCGTGCCCTGGAGGATACCGAAGATGAAGAAGTCGATGATGTTACCGTCGGTATTACCGATAGTCACGTCCAGCAGACCCATGACCATGAAACCTAGACCGGTTAGCACTGCGTGGATCAGGTACAGAGCCGGTGCCACGAACAGGAATAGGAATTCAAGCGGCTCGGTGATACCACCGACCACACAGGCAACCACACCCGTGGTGATGATAGGGACAAAGCGGGCGCCGCCGAAGAAGGCCAGGGCATCCGGCATCTTGTAGGTGTAGAAGCGGGCATGCAGTTTCGCCACGATAATACCGACAATCACCGCACCCAAGATACCGGTGTCGATAGAGTCGATACCGATGATCGATTTCACGCCGTAGGCCGCTTCCTGCTCGGCATTGCCCAGCACGCCGGCAACGGTGAGGTAGAAGTTGATGGAGAGGTTCAGTGCCGCGTAACCAACGAAACCGGCGAAAGCCGCCACCCCTTTCTCTTCACGCGCCAAGCCAAGCGGGATGGCAACTGCGAACATGATTGGCAGGTAGATAAAGGCGACCAGGCCGATCTTGGTCATCCACATGAACAGTAGCTGCAGTGGCATGAAATCCAGAAACGGGATGCTCTCTTTTACCGCGCTGCTCGAAAGCGAGCTGCCGACACCGAGCAAAATACCGGAGAATGCCAGCAAGGCGACCGGCAGCATGAAGGTTTTCCCGAGGCTTTGGAAAAACTCCCATAAGGTTGTTTTCTTTGATGTGTTGGACATAGTGGGTAACCCCTAACCTTATTCTTGTTGTAGGTAGAGTTGATAAAACGTTTTATCAAACTTTTGTAAAAAAACGCTGGTGCAGAGACGCTTTCGCCTGTGCATCAACGTGCTGAATGTATTAACGCAAATAGGATAAAACGTTTTATCAGTTGATTTCGCTGGTTTGATCACGAAATCCACACCGCTTTCTGCGGGTGATTTAAACTGTGATCGAGATAAAAGTGTGAAAAGCTCGATAGAACGTTTTACTTGCATGTAATATGCTTGGGCTCTCGCAAATGGATACGTACTGCCAATGAGCCAAAGAAAAGTAAAAATTACAGATGTTGCTGAGTATGCGGGAGTGTCGGTATCGACCGTGTCTCTTGTCCTTGGCAACAAAGGACGGATCTCCGAGGCCACGATTAACAAGGTCAATGAGGCCATCAAGGCCTTGGGCTATGTACGCAACAAAGCGGCCGCAAACCTGCGCTCTAACCAGTCCAACCTGGTCGGTTTGGTACTGAAAGATATTACCGATCCCTTCTATACCGAGATCACCGCTGGATTTAGCCAGATCCTCGAAAAACATGGCTTTATGCTATTTCTCGCCCAATGCGGCGATTCACCAGAGCGGCTTGAGAAATGTGTGCAATCGATGATCCAGCAGGGGGTTGCCGGGGTGGCATTTAGCCCGCTGCGAGGAGCGAGCCAGCGGGTGATTGATATGCTGGCGCAGGCCGAAGTCCCTGCGGTTTGCGTAGCCAGGGCGACGGTGAACGATGATATTGATTATGTGGTACCCGATAATACCTTGGCGGCCAAGCGAGCCACCCAGCACCTCGTGGAGCAGGGGCACAGGCACATTGCCTATGTCGGTGGGCAAGGGGACTCACTGACCCGCGCCGAGCGCATTGGGGGCTATTGCACCACTCTTATCCAATATGGGTTGCCGTTTAAAAGCGAGTGGATTGTCGAATGCGAGGGCAGCCAGAAGGCGGCGGCTAGTACCGTTCAAGAACTGCTGACCCAACATCCGAAGATCACCGCTATTTTGTGCCATCGCCCGGCGACGGCCCTGGGGGCGGTTTACGGTGTCGAGCGTGCCAACCGCACTGTCGGGCGTGATAATTATATCGGCCAGCAAGTTGCCCTGATTGGTTTTGATGATGTGGCCGAGGCAGAACTTACCCACCCTCCGCTGACTTTCATGTCTTCGACGGCCAATGATATCGGCGATCAAGCCGGCAAGCGTTTGGTGCAGAAAATGAAAGCCAGCGAATTGGCGATAGAGAAAGTGGTGTTGGCCCCCGAGCTGATCATCCGCGGCTCGGCGTAAAGTGCCATAACTTGGGTTTACCTTAATCTAGATTAAGTTCTACCAGCAGGATCCTCTGTAGTATCTGCTCCCCTCATCACCTTGCCCATTCTGGTGTTGATAGCTAGTACGTACCACTTTAAGAGGATTGGACTTGAGCACTTTGTTTACTGAAACCCGCATTGGCAGCATGGTATTGAAGAACCGCTTTATGCGCAGCGCGACGTGGGAAAATATGGCGACAGAAGATGGCCATATGACGGATAAGCTTTACGCTATCTATGAAGAGCTTGCGCAAGGTGAAGTCGGCCTGATTGTAACGGGGTATGCCAACATTGTCGCAGAAGAAAAGCCCAATGCAGGCATGATGGGGATCTACAACGATTCCTTTATCGATGAATACAAAACGCTGACCGAACTGGTCCATCGCAATGACTCTAAAATCGTCATGCAGCTGGCCTACGGCGGCACCAAGACCACTTTTAACCTCGGCGAGCGGGTGATCTTTGCGCCAAGTGAAGTGCCGGAAAAAGGCACCCAAACACTGGGCAAGGCAATGACCAAAGAAGACATTGATTACATCGTCAGGGCGTTTGCCGAAGCCAGCCTGCGGGCGCAAAAGTCAGGGTTTGACGGGGTTGAAATCCACGCCGCCCATACTTACCTGATCAACCAGTTCCTCAGCCCTTACTACAACCGCCGTGAAGACGAGTACGGCGGCAGCTTGGCAAACCGCATGCGCTTTTTGATGGAGATCTACGCTGAGACCAGGAAGTTAGTCGGTGACGATTTCCCAATCCTAGTGAAACTGACGGCGACCGAGTTTTTTGAAGGCGGTTTGACCTTCGATGATACTCGCACCGTTTGCCGAAAACTCGAGGAAGTCGGCGTTGATGCCATTATCATTTCGGGCAATATCCACGGCAAGGCAAACACCATGATTGGCCAGTCTTTCGATGGGTATACCATCCAGGAAGAAGGGTATTTCCATGAATACGGTCATGCGATCAGCCAGGAAGTCAGTGTGCCGGTTATTACTGTCGGCGGCCTAACGGATATTGCGGCGATTGAACAGATTGCACAGAACACCAATATTCAATATTTCGCACTGTCACGCCCTTTGCTTTCCGAACCACGCTTGATCAAGCGATGGAAAGACGGGGACAGAGCGCCTGTCGAGTGTGAGCGCTGTTCCAAGTGCCGCACCAAGCGCGGTAACTTCTGCGTGGTAAACAAGGAAAGGAAGACGCAGCTCGCTCAAATGTAACTGGGTCGCGTTTTATTCCTTTTGAGTGTAAAGCCAGCAAAAGACTGCTGGCTTTTTTGATCTTGCCGGGCGTCATGGAATACTGACACCACCATGACTTGATGCGGCCAGAAATAGTGTATTGATGGCAGCCAAACAAAGAACCTGTAACTAGGTCACATGGTGATGTAGATAGGTCTGCAATACTTTTCTGTTGGTGTGCTAACAATAGAAAGGTAGACAGTGAAGAGTAGTGAAAGATGATAAGAACAAAAGCCAAAATACTGACTGTGGCATTTGCTGCTGCGGTGCTTGGGGGCTGTGCCAGTTACAGCATTTCAGAGCAAGATATGACAAACTACCTGCAAGACTCGGTCAGCCTGGAGCAATCGGTTGGGGTTGAAAATGTCATGTATGCCCAGGTTGCGGTTGAGGATCTCGAAGTAAAAATAGGCCGGGCCGATGCCGACCGAGTCTCTGTGTTTGCCAGTACCAATGCGCAGGTCCAGATGCTCAGTATGCAGAGCATGGGATTGGATCTGGATGTCGAGTTCAGTGCTGTCCCTGAATATGACAAAGAGAGCGGGGAAGTGTATTTGAAATCCCTGCGCTTGGAACGCTTTGATGAGAGCAGCCAGCAACTGCCGCCCGAGGTGAAAAAGCTATTGAAGCCAGCGGTTTCCATGATTGGCTATGCGCTATCGAAGCAGCCGGTGTATAAGCTGGATAGTTCCAAGGTGCAGGAAGCATTGATCAAATCGGCCGAGCCCAACTTGGTGATCAGGAATAATAAGCTGGTGATCGAGCTGTTTGATTAAACAATGCTCCATATAGGTAACGTTAGTTTTCCTGAACACTGATCACCATGGGGTTGACCGAGAGCGGTCTATCGCTAAGATAGCCGCTATCGTTTAAATTCAACACCAATAAATAACGGAGGTGCACAAAATGACTAAGCTTACCCGCAAGCGCTCATGCGTCTTCGTTGCTAAAATTGCATATCTCAAGCAGCCCCATATCGCCTAGTGCAGGCAGTAAATAACTTCAATTATTACTGCCGACGAAAAAAGCGAGGCCACCCCACTGATACATTTCTGTTTGCTGCCATCACGGCCGGTGCGAACATTTGGCTGTGGCTCTCGAACTGCTTTTCATCGGTTACTGTTTTTCCTGTTTCAAAGAGAACTGAGCAATGATGGGCAACAAGCACTGGACGAAAATGGAAATGCTCCATGAAACCGTCAAAAACAAAAACATTATCATCAAAGGCAGCCATAGCTATTACAGCGATGCTTACGATAATGGGTTCGAGCGTTCTGTGGTGCGTTACCTCCACGGCGATGAGCAAACCTGTCACCGTGAACCTCGCTGGGAAATCGACAAACTCTATATTGGCGACTATGTCTGTATCGGTGCCGAAGCGGTGATACTGATGGGGGGTAACCATACCCACCGTGCCGATTGGTTTTCGCTTTACCCGTTCATGGACAAGATTGACGAAGCCTACCAATCAAAAGGGGACACCCACCTTGGGGATGGTTGCTGGATTGGCATGCGCGCGATGATCATGCCTGGCGTTACCATTGGCGAAGGGGCGATTGTCGCTGCCAATAGCGTGATCACCAAAGATGTCGAGCCCTATACTATTGTCGGCGGCAGTCCTGCGAAAACTATCCGTAAACGGTTTGAGCCAGCGACCATCGCGCGTTTGCTGGCCCTGAACATCTACGAATGGCCCGAGAGCAAGTTCGACGCCTTGAGAGAGCTGATCTGCAGTGATGATATCGATGCGTTGGAGAAAGCCCACTTGTTATTTGAGTAACGACAAGAGAGGAGCCTTTTGGGCTCCTTTTTTCTGCAAAGCACTTCGCTGGCTCAATTTCGTATCGCGGATGTGCTTGATTATTATTGAACCTCGATGAGGTAAAGCATAAATTAGATTTCAATTGTCAACGGGGTAAGGTGCGGCTGTGTTAAATATGAAAGAGCTCCCTTCGATAAGGGCGCTTAGAACTTTCATCGCTGTGGCGAATCATTTGAGCTTTTCCAAAGCCGCCAGGGAGCTCTCGCTCACCCAAGGGGCTGTGAGTAAACAGATTTCCCTGCTGGAACAACAGCTGGGGCAGCCTTTGTTCGAGCGGCACCTCAATGGAATTCGGCTCACCCGCATAGGGCTGCGCTATTTACCGCAAATCGTCGAAGCCTTGGAAGCGCTGCAAAACGCCACGGCGGGTTTGCGCCAGCTCGATCAGGTTGAGGAGGTGCTGACGGTCAATGTGTCCCCTTCATTTGCTAGCCTTTGGCTGATTCCGCGGATAAACGGCTTTGTCCGAGCTTTTCCCCACCTTCAGGTGCAGCTCAAAACGGGGGACGGGCTTGTGCATGATATCAGCGGTGATAATGACATTGTTATTCGTTGCCTGCCGTTGGCCAAGCACTACGACAATGCCACCTTGTTGTGCAGAGAAAACCTAAGGCTGGTGGCTTCGGCAGCGTTATTGCGTCAGCAGCCAATTAGGGAAATTGATGATCTGGCAAAGCATGTATTCCTGCCCCAGGTTACCCGGCCGCAGTTGTGGGAGCAGTTCAGAATCCACCACAAGATTGCCTACCCGATGGAATTTTATGGGGTTGGGTTCGAGCATTTCTATATGTCGCTGGAAGCGGTGAAAAACCAGCAGGGGCTGGCATTGTTACCTGATTTTATGGTCGATGACTTAATCATCAACACATCTGAGCTATTCAACCCACTCAAATCAATGATGGCCAGTCATTATGGCTATTACATTATTGTGCCTCACTATAAACGCCATGCCCGCAAGGTGTGTGTATTTACCCAGTGGCTCACTGAAATGATGGCCAGCAGCCAAGGTCATGCTTCCTAGCATTAATTTTCTCGTAAATCCTTATTCGTGATCTTATCAGCAAACATTCTCCCTGTTTGTGTTTACACTGCTTTTTGATTTGTTAGTCGATCATTGTGCTAATTTAATCGAAATAAAAAGAATAAATGAATAATATTTCACTTCCTCAATAGGTGTTAACACCATAGGAGAGATACGATGACGAAATTGTCTGTTACGCTGTTGAGTGCGGCTGTGCTGTCTGCACTGAGTATGAGTGCCAATGCCTGTACGGGATTGATTGTCGGTAAAGGCGCATCGGTCGATGGCAGTATCATGATTGCCCGCAACGAAGACTTTGGTATTAATAACTGGAATAAATACCTCGCCTACCGCCCGCAGCAAATCAACGAACAGGGCGATTGGACCTTGGGCAATGGGTTGGTTGTGCCTATGCCTACCCAGTTTTATGCCTACTCGGCAATACCGGATTGGGATGCGCTAACGGTCGACAAAGACGGCAAGTATTACGAAGAGCGCGGTATCAACCAGTACAATGTTGCAGTTTCTGCGACCACCAGTGCCGAGGTTAACGAAAAAGCCGCCAAGGCCGATCCTTTGGTGAAGCCGGGGATCATCGAAGCGGTGATCCCGACCCTGATCCTGCCGCAGGTGAAAACCGCCAAACAAGGCGTCGAGCTGCTTGGCCACTACATTGAAGAGTACGGCGCTGGCGAAGGTAACAGCCTGTACATTGCCGATATTAATGAAGCATGGCTGTTCGAAATCGGCTCGGGGCATCACTGGATTGCGGTGAAAGTGCCGGATGACAGCTATGCGATGATTGCCAATGGCT
The DNA here is from genome assembly GCA_000940995.1 of Photobacterium gaetbulicola Gung47. Lineage (NCBI taxonomy): Bacteria > Pseudomonadati > Pseudomonadota > Gammaproteobacteria > Vibrionales > Vibrionaceae > Photobacterium > Photobacterium gaetbulicola. Next base: position 1,797,439 of record CP005973.1, on the reverse strand, counting down.
TGCGGATCCACGGTGTCGACCTGGATGCACCGGATGTAATGCACTCCAAAGGGCTGCTGCAGTTTGTTAAACAGCATAAATTGCTGGATAAACCCGATGCTCGTTCATTCAATTTTGCCAAGGCCTTTGGGGTCATTGGTGATACCTATAATGTTGACCGCGAGTGGTTGGGGCAGGCGATGCTGACACCTTCGCAGGTACAGGACACCCGTGAGCAGCAGTACCCGCTGTTCATGAGGCCCGATGACAAAATCTCGGTCAAGGATGTGGCCAGCGTACTGAGCTCGACCTATGAAGGCACCGAGCTGGCAGAGAAGGGTGAGCGGCCTATTCGGGTAGAGCGCCAGCTTGAATCGCATATTATTCAGCTTCGCCCGGACATGCCTGAAGAGTTCCAGGGGATCATCTGGCAGAGTTACGGTGTGCTGTCTGAGTCGGTGTTGGTTCCGCTCTATACCAGTCTGCAAGAGTACCCAGTGCCTTATACGGTCGGGACTGATACCTACAGTGATGACTCGGCTTACTGGCAGTTCCGCAGCCTGACGGCATTGGCAACCGCCAATCCGGATAAGTACCTGCCAATGTTGAAAGCAACTTGGGATAAGGAAGAGAGCAAGTTGTACAAGCAAGTCAGCAACATGGATATGCTGCTCAAAGATATGTACAACCAGGACAAGGCGACAGCGGTAGAAATGGCGTCTGATTTCTCTTACGGCCAGCTGCAGCGTACCTTGAGCATGGCAACAGAGATCCGCTACAAGATGATGACGGATCTAACCAAGAGCACCGAGAAAAAATACAGCGAAGAAGAGTTCAAGAAGATTATGAGTCTTTGATGAGTCTCCGCTTGGATAGGTTTAAGCCATAAAAAAGAGCGCATATGCGCTCTTTTTTGGTTCAAGCATGACATGCTGATAATCAAATTACATCAAGCCAACTTCTTTGTAGTATTTTGCTGCACCCGGATGTAGCGGGGCAGAAAGGCCGTCTCTGATCATCTCTTCTTTTTTCAAGTGAGCAAAGGCAGGGTGAAGTCTCTTGAAGTCATCGAAGTTTTCGAATACCGATTTGACGATGCTGTACACCACATCGTCCGGCACTGACGTTGAAGAAACAAAGGTGGCACCGACTCCAAAGGTAGTGACATCAATCGCATTCCCCTTGTACATACCGCCTGGCACTGTCGCCACACGGTAGAAGCTGTTGTCCTCGATTAGCTTGTTAACCTTGTCGCCGGCAACGGTAATGATTTTGCTATCGCAAGATGTGGTGGCTTCTTTGATGGCGCCGCTAGGGTGGCCAACGGTATAAATCATGGCATCAATTTTGTTGTCACACAGTGCTTTGGATTGTTCGGAGGCTTTTAGCTCAGAGGCCAGTTTGAAGTCTTTCATTGTCCAGCCGTACCTGTCCATCAGCACTTCCATGGTGCCGCGCTGGCCAGAACCTGGGTTGCCGATATTGACGCGCTTGCCCTTGAGATCTTCGAAGGTTTTGATCCCCGAGTCAGCACGGGCAACAATGGTAAACGGCTCTGGGTGGATGGAGAACACAGCTCGCAGATTTTTGTATGCCCCGTTATCGGCAAATTTGCTGGTGCCGTTGTAGGCGTGGTATTGCCAGTCAGACTGGGCGATACCTAAATCAAGCTCGCCAGCACGGATAGTATTGATGTTGTAGATAGAACCACCGGTACTTTCGACCGAGCAGCGGATATTGTGATCTTTTCTGTCTTTATTGACCAAGCGGCAGATTGCCCCACCCGTTGGGTAATATACTCCTGTCACGCCTCCGGTACCTATGGTGACAAAACGGCTTTCGGCAAAAGATAGTGTCGAGGTACCCAGTAGAACGGCGGCACTGGTGTAGGCAAGAAGCTTGTTGATAGATCCCATAAAATTCCCTTTATGATGAGTGTTACACAAAAAGCAAAGCCAATGTTTACTGCTTCTGGCTAGGCAGTGAGGAGCTGGCGAAAATAGTAAGCGTCAAGGGGCGCCAGACCAAGTTGCTTGGCGGTTTCGGCAAGGTTAGCCACTTGTTGTGCGTTGCTTGAGGCTAATGTACCTAGATGATTAACATGATTATTTTCAAAGCCAACTCGAATATCTCCACCCATAATCATAGACGCTGTCAGGCAAAGGTGTTCATATTTTCCGAACGCGCAGACAGCCCAGCGCTTGCCATGGCTGAACAGACGCTCCTGTAAAAAAGGTGGCAGATCTTGCGGCGAGGCGGTTTGGTGTTTGTCGTAGCGACCGAGCACCAGCAGTAAGTGGTGGTTGCTTGTTGGCAGCAGCCCTTGATCCAGCAGGGTAAAATAACGCTCGAGATCTCGCGGGCTGTAGAGAATGTACTGGGCGATGATCCCCTGTTCAGCAACATGGTGAAAAAAGGCGCTCGCCTTATCTAGCAGTGCTGTATCTGGGCCGTAACCGTCGGCGAGCAACTCGCTCAGAGCCAAAGAAGCCGCTTCCGGCCTGACCTCATTGATCAAGGCCATTTGTTGGGCGGGGGAATATTGCCCGATGGCTTCGGTGGTCAGCTGGACAATAATACTCTCACCAACCCGTGCTTTGAGGCCATGGTATAGGTGGAGGTTATCTTCGATCTCCAAGGAGTGTTTGCCGCTTTTATCCCTGGCATGGAGGTGCACCATGGCCGCCCCCGCGTCGCGGCAGGCGATAACCTCATCAATGATTTCCTGCTGCTTCATTGGTAGGGCAGGGTGATCGGTTTTGGTTTTCCTTGCCCCGTTGGGAGCCACAATAATGGCCGATTGAACGACTGACGGTGTTTGCTGCATTTGTTTTCTCCTTTTATGTGATTGCTTTACCACAGCCCATAGCCGCTAAACCCCTAAACCCCTACATCCATTGTGCCGAAGCCTGGAGCAGTGAGGCGTGTAATTTGCTGACCAGCTCATCAAGCTGGTGTTCTTCAATAATGAAAGGCGGTGCCAACAAAATATGGTGGCCGGCTTTACCGTCGATTGTCCCAGCCATGGGGTAGCACATCAGCCCGTTGTTCATGGCGACTGTTTTAATGGCTTCGTGGGCCTGCGAACAGCTGGGAAGGGGGGCTTTCGACTGTTTGTTTGCGACTAACTCAATACCAATAAACAAGCCCTTCCCACGGATATCGCCGACATAGGGCAGTGGCCCAAGTGTGTCGTTGAGCTTTGACAAAAGTTGCTTACCACGCAGCCTGACCTTGTCGAGTAGGCTGTCTTCGATAATGGTATCGATAGTTGCCAGGGCCGCTGCACACGCCATCGGGTGACCCATAAAAGTGTGACCATGTTGGAAGAAGCCAGATCCTGAGGCGATCGCCTGGTAGATATCGTCATGGACAATAGTTGCACCGATAGGCTGGTAGCCTGCGCCAAGCCCTTTGGCGACAGTGACAATATCAGGCACGATAACTTCCTGCTCAAAGGCGAAAAAGGTGCCGGTCCGACCGATACCGCACATCACTTCATCAAGGATCAGTAATACATCATAGGTGTCGCAAATCTCCCTGATCCGCTTGAAATAGCCTTCAGTAGCAGGCAGGGCCCCAGCGGTTGCACCGACCACGGGCTCGGCAATGAATGCCATTACGTTGTCGGCTCCCAGCTCAAGGATCTTTTGCTCTAGCTCATTCGCTACCCTCATGCTGTAGGCCAGCTCTGATTCTCCCGGCTGCTGATCACGGTAGGCATAGCAAGGGGCGATATGGTGGGCTGCCGAGAGTATCGGCCTGAAAGGTTCGCGCCGCCATTCGTTGCCGCCGACCGAAAGTGCACCGAGGGTATTGCCGTGATAGCTCTGGCGCCGGGCGATGAACTGGCTTTTCTGCGGCTTTCCCTTCTCGACAAAGTATTGCCGCGCCATTTTCAGCGCCGCTTCTACCGCTTCGGAGCCGCCGCTGACAAAGTAAGTGTGTTTCAAAGCATCGGGTGCGAGTTCTGCCAGTCGTTTGGCGAGTTGCTCACTGCTATTGCTGGTGAAAAAACCGGAATGGGCGTAGGGAATAGCCCCAAGTTGTTGGGCGATTGCGGCTTTTACCCGCTGGTGGTTATGGCCCAAATTAGAGACGGCGGCACCGCCGCAGCCATCGAGGTATAGCTTTCCGTCGCTGTCGGACAGGTATATCCCATGCCCGCTAACTACTGTGGGAAGCGGGGTATGGCAGTGGCGGTGGAAAACATGGCTCATTGTTAGATTCCTTGCATATCAACAGATGTGTTGATTGTTGAGCCAATTCACTTTCATGGGCAAACGAATAAAAGTGGAGGGGTATGAGAAAAGGGAATAGGCCGGTAGCGTTGCGTAACTCGCTACCGGCCTTTTTAATTTATGCGACAGCCAATGCTTTATCTTGGGAGATAAAAGATAAGTCCAGGCTATTGGCAACACTTTCATTGGTCACCTTGCCGTGGATGACATTCAAGCCATTCTTGAGGTGCTGATCGGCCTGCAGGGCGCGCTTGTAGCCAAGGTTTGCCAGGCGGAGAATATAGGGTAGGGTCGCATTGTTGAGGGCAAAGGCCGAGGTACGGGCGAGAGCTCCTGGCATATTACCGACGCAGTAATGCACCACATCATCAACAATGTAAGTGGGTTCATCATGGGTGGTGACCCTTGAGGTGGCAAAACAGCCCCCCTGATCAATTGCCACGTCAACCAAGGCCGAGCCTGGGCGCATTGCTTGCACCATAGCTTCAGTGACCAACTTAGGCGCTGCGGCGCCAGGTATCAGCACCCCACCAATGACTAAATCCGCGCCAACTACCGCATCTTCAAGGTTCTGCTGGTTCGAGTAGACGGTTTTCACGCTTGAGCCAAATTGAACGTTGAGTTTACGCAGGGTATCAATGTTGTTGTCCAAAATGGTCGTTTCAGCGCCGAGGCCAACCGCCATTTGAGCGGCATTGGATCCAACCACGCCGCCACCAATAATAGTCACTTTAGCTGGGGCAACACCGGCAACACCGCCTAGCAGCAGACCGATCCCACCCTGTGATTTCTCCAAGCAGGCGGCACCAGCCTGGATGGACATTCGGCCCGCCACTTCTGACATTGGTGCCAGCAAAGGTAGGCTGTTGTTCGGGCCTGTTACGGTCTCATAAGCAATGCAGACCGCGTCACTGGCAAGCAGGTCTTCTGTTTGCGCCATATCCGGGGCAAGGTGCAGGTAGGTAAAGAGAAGTTGCCCTGGGCGAAGGCGGGCGCGCTCTACAGCCAAGGGCTCCTTGACCTTGACGATCATCTCGGCAGCTTCGAATACTGCGTCGGCATCGGGCAGAATCACTGCCCCTGCTTTTTTGTATTCTTCATCGCAGCAGCCAATGCCCATGCCGGCAGTGCTTTCAACGAAAACCGTATGGCCCTGGGCACAGACCTCACGGACGCTGGCCGGGGTCATGCCGACACGGTATTCATGGACTTTGATTTCCTTAGGTACGCCAATTTTCATGGTTAACTCCTTTTAAGCAATAATATTGTTTGTATTTTGTTTGATGACCTTGAAGTTGTCCCAGGCTTGCGATGTAGGCATGACTTCAAGGCTATTGATGTTGATGTGGGCGGGCTGCTGGGCGATCCAGCCAATGATCTCCGCAATGTCTTCGGGTTGCAGCGGGTTGGTTTGCTCATAGATGGCGTTGTACTTGGCTTGGTCGCCGTTGAACCGGACTAGGCTGAACTCGCTTTCGGACAGTCCTGGCTCCAAGCTGGTAACCCGAATTCCGGTTCCAGCAAAATCACTGCGTAGATTACGGCTGAACTGGGCGACGAAAGCCTTGCTGGCACCGTAAACATGGCTGCCGGGGTACGCCCAATTGGCCGCAATGCTGGCAAGGTTAATGATGCTTGCTTTGGGTTGCTGCTTGAGAATTGGCAGCAAGGCATGGGTGACATTAACAAGGCCGGTTACATTGGTTTCAATCATGGTATGCCAGTCACTGAGTTTGGCTTGATCGGCTGATGATGCCCCTAAGGCTAGGCCGGCGTTGTTGACTAAAACCTCGATGTTTTTGAATGGCAAGGGAAGTTCGCTGATGGTCTGCTGGACTTGCTCGATATGTCGAACATCCATAGCCGCAAAATGCACAGGGGCCAATTGAGAGAGTTCATCTGCCAGTTTTCTGAGGCGCTCTTCCCGGCGCCCGGTAATGATTAACGCGTAACCTTCCTGGGCAAAATAGCGGGCGGTAGCAAGCCCAAAACCTGAGGTTGCCCCTGTGATAAAGACGGTTGGTCGAGCCATGGCTAATCTCCTTTTAACCTAAAAGCCAAGGTTGGCATGCTGCGTGTAATAGCATCCAGCCCGAGAGTGAAATCAGCAGGTAATAGGCGCCATGCTGGATGGCGGCAATATGCCTGCGAATAAATAAGTGTTGGCCAATCAAGACGCCAATCAGCGAAATGGCCAGTAAGGCGACCGGGGCATCGGGTATCAGGGAAAAGGATTTATTTAGCCCATACCCCAAACCGACAGCCATACAGGTCGTGAGAAAGAAATAACAAATCAATGTATCTCGTTGCTTACCTGCTGATAGGCCGCTGTAGCGCAAGTGAATCACAACCGGCGCGCCACCAGACGAGACAGCGCTGGTTGTCCAGCCTGACATTACGCCGCACAAAACCGGTGAGGCAATGGCCTTTTGTGCCAGCGTAAGGTTCAGCTTGGGCAATAGCGCCATTGCGAGAATGGTGGCTGGCACCAACAGCTGCAAACTAGGTTCTGGCAGCCAATGAAGTAACGCGAGGCCGACAGGTATTCCCGCCATCGTCGCCAGTAAAATTCGGCGAAGGGCATGAAAATCGGTGTTGTCCCAGCTTTTAGCCACCAAGGGTAAGCTGATCAACAAATCCATCAGCAACACCGCCGGAACAGTTTCTGCGACTGGGTAATACAGCGTAAGCACCAAAATCGCGATGGCGGAAAAGCCAAAACCGGTATAGCCGCGGATAAAAGCAGCAATAAAGAGCACTAAAGGTATGCTAACTGAGATAAACACACTGCCATCCTTGTCTGTTGCCAATCATTCATAGCTTCAGATTAAGAATTAGCAGTGTGGTTGATTAGAGCCAGTTCATGATTTTTGTGGGGACAGTTGCGCAATAATTTCCGCAAGTTTGCGGATCCCAGGTTCAATTTTATTTTCCGGGATGGCAAAGAAACCCAGGCGGATGAAGCCCTGGCTTTGGTTATGTGGCGTTAAAAAATGGACATCCCCATCTTCAATCAAAACCCCGGCCTGTCTGGCTTGGTACTGGAGTGATTGGGCACAGACCCCGTCGGGGAGCTTTAGCCAGAAAGCACTCCCTCCGAGCGTCTGGTTGGTTATACATTGTGGCAGGTAAGCTTCTATGCTTTGGCGCATGATTTGCCATTTTTCGCTGTAATGGCTGCGTAGTTTGCGCAGGTAAGTATCGTAATAGCCCATCGATATAAACAGTGCGCAGGTACGCTGGTTATTGGAGGGAGGATGCCGGTACATCAGGCGTCTGAGCTGTCTGGCTGCAGTGATCAAAGCCTCATCGGCGACCATAAAGCCAACCCTCAAACCGGGTGACAGGGATTTGGACAGGCTACCAACGTAAATGACCCTGCCACTGTCATCGAGGCTTTTCAGGGAGGGAAGTGGCTCGGCGATAAGGTTGACTTCACTGTCATAATCGTCCTCGATAATCACCAAATCATGGCTTTCCGCGGCCTCCAACAGCGCTTTGCGCCTAGCCATGGACATGGTGACATTGGTTGGCACCTGATGGCTGGGCGTCGTATAAACATAGTCACAGCGATATAGGCTGGGGTTGAGAGTCAACCCCTGCTGGTCGATGGGCAGAGGTTGGATAGCGGCCCCGTGACTGGCAAAAATATTACGTGCATCCGGGTAACCGGGATCTTCCACGCCGATGGTTGTGGTGCCATTGGAGAGGAGGCTTGCCAGCAGGTATAGGGAGTTTTGGGTTCCTATCGTGATAAGGATCTGCTCGGGCCTAGCATGGATCCCCCGTTTGCTCAGGACATTGCTTTGGATCTGTTTCACCAGGGCGGGATCGTCACTGTCTATTGAGTCGGAAATCCAGTCTTTGATCACGCTGGCACGTTGGGCCAGTCGGCCACACTCGCGCCAATGGTTGAGAGGGAATAGCGAATGGTCTGGTTGGCCGAAAATGAAAGGGTAAGGGTATTGCTGCCAATCGCTGGGCTTTTCGATATTGCGTTGTTGACTGAGTTCTGGCTTTATCCGGTTGTACCAAAACTGTGCAGGGCGCGCTCCGTTACTGGGCAGCGAAGAAGGAGATAGAGGTGGAAGAGATGAGCTGGCCGGATTAACAAAATACCCGCTTCGCTGGTGGGATAATAGGTAACCCTCATCAACCAACCGATCATAAACCAGTACTACCGTGTTGCGTGACACCCTCAGCATTGTTGCTAGTTTGCGGCAAGAGGGAAGGGCTTTGTCACTGAAAAAGCCATCATTGATTTTTTCCAGTAGGTGTTCACGAATTTGTTCCTGGAGGCTACGCTCGGGTGAAAATTGAATGTGGATTAAGTGCTCACTTTTCATTGCATCATCCTTGATATCAAAACATCTCCCCTGTTTTCAGCACGATATGTGCCAAAGGTGCATTTATGCTGTCTTTGTTGCCCCTACAAAAATTTCAAACTGGCGCTATGGCGCAGGAGCAAGCTTGCCTAATTTGGGGGTATGTAAAAATAGGGAGTGATCGATATGCATTTGCACAGCCAGCAATATACTGCCAGTGACTTATTGGCGATGGACAAAGACACCGTTTGGCACCATATGACTCAGCACGCGACACAAACAGTTCCAATGATGGTGCGTGGTGAGGGAAGCTATGTCTGGGATATTCACGGCAATCAGTATTTGGATGCCTCATCAGGGGGAGTATGGTGCGTCAATGTTGGGTATGGGCGCGAGAGCATCGCAGAGGCTATCAAGGAACAATTGGTTAACCTCAACTACTTTGCTGGTACGGCGGCGACTCCTGTTGCGGCGCAATTTGCAGCTAAACTGCTGGAATTGATGCCAGGTATGGGAAAGGTGTATTTCTCAAACTCTGGTTCGGAAGCTAATGAGAAGGCGTATAAAATTGTCCGCCAGATAGCAGCAAAAAAATACGGGGGCAAAAAGCATAAGATCCTTTACCGTGAGCGGGATTACCACGGCACAACGATTACCTGTCTCAGTTCCACGGGCCAGGAAGAGCGTCGAAGCCAGTATGGGCCGTTTACTCCGGGGTTTGTCGAGTTCCCCCATTGCTGCGAATACCGCAGTCAGTTTGGTGATGTGGAAAATTACGGTGAGTTGGCCGCCAAGGCATTTGAGGACGTGATATTGCAAGAAGGGCCCGACACCGTGGGTGCCGTCGTGATAGAGCCGATCACTGCGGGGGGCGGGGTGATCACACCGCCAGAGGGGTATTTGCCTGCTGTAGAAGCAATCTGCCGCAAATACGATATCCTGCTTCATGTCGATGAAGTGGTGTGCGGGTTAGGCCGAACAGGCGCTTGGTTTGGCTACCAGCACTACGGGATCAAGCCTGATATTGTCACTATGGCAAAGGGGGTTGCCTCTGCCTATGCCGCCATATCCTGCACCGTGGTGACTGAAGAGGTATTCAATTTCTTTGCCGAAGAGCCGCTCGAGCGCGAGAGTTTCTTCCGTGATATCAGCACTTATGGCGGCTGCACTGCCGGCCCAGCGGCGGCATTGGAAAATTTGAATATCATTGAGCAGGAAAACCTGGTCGAGAATGCCGCCCATATGGGCGAGTATCTGCGTGCCCAGCTGGAAGTGCTCAAGGCTCGTTTCCCGCTGATTGGTGATGTCAGGGGTAAGGGTTTGTTCCTCGGCTTAGAGTTGGTTGAAGACCCTGTTACCAAACAGCCGGTAAATGAGAACGTTGTTATGCAGGTGGTCGTTCTGTGTGCCAAGCACGGGGTATTGATCGGCAGGACGAACCGCTCATTCCGTCTCTATAACAATACCCTGTGTTTGAGCCCGATGCTGACTCTTACTCGTGATGAAGCCGATAGCATTATATTGGCCCTAGACAGAGCATTCACAGAATTGGCCCTATAAATCTCATCAAAAGGTATAAGGCTGCTTCGGCAGCCTTTTTTGATCGTATTTATCGCATCCAGCCAATATACCACCCTGTAAATGGTGAATTTTTCAGGGTTTTGAGTTGCACGCTTTATGAGCATGGCCATGGTGCAGATCTGGCCCAATAAACCTCTGAACTGGCACTACCGAAAGGCAGGCGAGATTCGTAGTGTTATCACTAATCCATCGACAAAAGGAAGTGACTATGACTCGTAACACGACATTTTTCGGGATGAAAGAATTAGCTTTGGTGGGCGTTATGGCAGCAACGCTATCGAGCCCAGCAATGGCAGCGAAAGAGGTAACTATCGGCTATCAGGGGATGTTTAACCCGATGAAATATGCCATTGACCAGAAGTTGTTTGAAGACGCTACCGGCTATTCAATCAAGTGGCGCAAGTTTGACTCGGGGGCCAGAGCAATAACGGCAATGGCTTCGGGGGCGGTCGATATGACCGTTGCTGGCTCGAGTCCCATCGCCAGTGCTGCCAGTAACGGTATTGATATGGAGTTGGTATGGGTGATGGAAAACATCGCCGATGCCGAGGCTCTGGTCGTTCGCAAGGGCAGTGGTATCTCTTCACCTTCCGATCTTAAAGGCAAAACGCTCGGCGTTCCTTTTGTTTCAACGACACACTTCCACATGCTGTTCGCGCTGGAGCAATTTGGTTTAACTGAGAAGGATGTCAAGCTGGTCAACATGCAGCCCGGTGCGATAGTAGCCGCCTGGCAGCGGGGTGATATTGATGGTGCATTTATCTGGGATCCTGCGCTTGGCACCATTAAGCAAGATGGCGAGGTGTTGATCACTTCCAAGCAGCTGAGTGCGTGGGGCAAGCCGACCTTTGACGGGCTGATCGCCAGTAAGTCCTTTACCCAAAGCCATAGCGGCTTTGTCACAGAGTTCCTAACCGTTCTCGCCAAGACGGACGAAGAATACCGTTCAAACAAAGAAGGCTTTTCGGCTGACCACCCAATCGCTGTCTCGGTAGCAAAGCTTACCGGTGGGAAAGCAAGCAATGTCCCCGAGGCTATGAGCCTCTATGAATTCCCAACTGTTGACGATCAGTTGTCATGCCAGTGGTTAGGCTGTGAAGCCCAGGGCGGAGCAGTAAAAGCGCTGGAGGCGACCTCTCAGTTCCTGTTGCAGGAGAAAAAAATCTCTGGTTTGCAGCCTGACTACAGTGTTTTCGTCAATCCGAGCTATGCCGCGCAAATAGAGCTGTAACCGGCCACTTGGCAACAAGGAGGGAAAGTATGGACAAGGATAAAGTGCTGGAAATTCATGATGTGTCTGTGGTTTACGATGATCGTAACGGGGGAGAGCCCGTGACCGCGTTATCAGGTGTGAATTTGAAAATCGAGCAGGGTGACTTGGTGGTTGCATTGGGAGCCTCAGGTTGCGGTAAAACGACATTGCTGAACTTGATGGCCGGTTTCATCCAGCCATCAGCAGGCTACCTCACACTGGGTAATTCTGAGGTCGAGGGGTTACCACGGGTCACAATGGGACGGGATATCGGTGACCAAATTGTTGGCCCTGGTGCTGAACGAGGAGTGGTATTCCAAAAGCATGCGCTTTTCCCCTGGCTAAATGTTATTGAAAACACCGCTTTTGGTTTGAAACTGCAAGGGGTTCCCGAACAGGAGCGACTGGAGCGGGCAGCGAAATACCTCAAATTGGTTGGCTTAGAGGATTTCCACCAGCATAAGGTTTACCAGCTCTCCGGCGGCATGCAGCAGCGGGTGGGCATCGCTAGGGCGCTGACAAACGATCCCAGTATCCTGCTGCTTGATGAGCCTTTGGGGGCGTTGGATGCTTTGACCCGTGAAACCTTGCAGGAGCTGCTGCTTGATGCCTGGCAGGCGACCAACAAAATGATGTTCTTCATTACCCACAGTGTGGAGGAAGCATTGTTTATGGCCTCGAGGCTGATCGTCATGTCCCCCCGTCCCGGAAGGATCACCCATAGCTTTGAGCTGGATTTCAACCGCCGCTTTTTGGCGTGCCGAGACGCGCGGGCCGTCAAATCGATGCCGGACTTTATTGAGATGCGGGAAAAAATCCTGTCGATCATTCACCAAGATGAAAAGCCGGAGGTTGCAGCATGAACAATACCGTTGAGCAAATCGATGCTGACCATAACGTATTGAGCCCAGTAAAAGTCACTGGTGATGCCCAAGAAATGTTGCATGAGGTTGTGCCTGCCAAAAAAACAGCACCACAGCCACACTACAGAGATACCGTCGGACAAGACGGCGAACTACCGTTAGCCCCAAGGCTTATTCTCGCGCTAAAGAAACGTACTGAGAAGGCACCGAATTATTATGGTGAGCCGGGGCAGGGGGACGCGAGGCTTGTCTCAGTGATTTCTGTCATTGGTTTTATCTGCCTGTGGGCATTGGTCACCGAAGCGGGATGGATTAAACCGTTGTTTCTGCCTTCTCCTATCTCGGTGGTAGAGCGGCTGGGTGATCTGGTGGTAAATGGGTTCTCCGGCGTGTCGCTGGGCGAGCACCTGCTCGCTAGTTTGACCCGCGTGTTTGGCGCGTTTGCCTTGGCAGCGATAACGGCCATCCCATTAGGGATTTTGATTGGTACCAATGTGTGGGTGAGAGGAGTGCTGGATCCATTAATCGAGTTCTATCGCCCGTTACCTCCGCTTGCCTATTTGCCGTTGGTGATTATCTGGTTGGGAATTGATGAAACCAGCAAAATTACCCTTATCTTCCTGGCGATGTTTGCGCCGATTGCGCTAAGTGCCAGGGCTGGAGTGTCATCGGCCAAAAGCGAGCAAATTCAAGCGGCATACTCGATGGGGGCCAGCAAATTTCAGGTGCTTTACCATGTGATTATAAAGAGTGCGATGCCGGAGATTTTGACCGGCTTACGGATTGGGATCGGTTTCGGTTGGACGACCCTTGTAGCGAGTGAGATGGTCGCGGCTCAAGCGGGGATCGGGTATATGGTGCTCAATGCGGCGGAATTTCTGGTAACTGATGTCGTCATTGCCGGGATCATCATAATAGGCTTGATAGCTTACTCTTTTGATCTATTTATGCGCTGGTTAGAGAAGAAACTGGTGCCATGGAAGGGGTATTAATCTGTTAGCCCACTTGAGAGCGCCAGCCTTGTACTTGTAGGTGCTCCTAAGGTAGTAAAAACGACATCAAAGCATCCCGAAACAGTCATTCTATGCTGCGATGATAAAGAGGCTAAGAACCAGTGCCTGGCTATAGGTACACAACGAAGACTCATAACGTTAGGTTCCTTTCTATTGGCCACCCTTGGGTGGCCTCTTTTCTTTAAAATGCAATATCGATGACTTAATTGTTTAATCTTCTAAGCACATACTTCTCCCGCTTTTTGCACTAAGGCCATTCTGTATGGGTGGCTATGAGTACTTTCACTATTTTCGCGTTTTATTGAGACAGTTGTTCGCCGCTTCAACCACTGCTATTGGTTATCAACGAAAGCAATGGCTTGAGCGGTTTTTTTATTTTTTCTGATCTTTGAAGCGTTGCGGGTAGATTTGAAAAAGGTGGTCATTTGAGCGATTGACCACCTTTCGTTTAGAGCGGGAAATTAGTTCTGGTGAGCCGGAAGCGACTTGCTCTCATAAGCATCGGCAAAGCCGTGGTTCCTGTCTCGGTGACCGGCTTCGTCTTCTCGGATACGCAAGACGACATCCCTTAGCTTGGCATTGGCCGGGAGCTGGTAGTATTCAATCGCAATGTCCGGTGCCGGCGTGTTTTCAACTTCTCCGGCATCAATTTTTTCGAGGTACTCAGTGTAGCTTTTACAGGCTTCTTCCTCGAAGTAGCCGACCACGCGATGGGCAATCCGTGATGACAGCAAATAGATAAAGCTGTACACCACAAGAAATACACCTTGCCCAAGCAATACCAGCAGTCTCTCTACCCAGCTTGGTTTGGCAATATCAAGGAAGATCATCAGGTGCATTCGCTCGTTCTGCGCTTCATCAAGCAGTTCTTTGATCCAACCTGCATCATCCCGCATCCGGCGTAATGATTTCAGGTGGTTGAACATACCGGCGACCATGCCCGGTACCGCAGCGATGGTTTCAAGGATAACGGCACGCTTGGCATATTTCTTTCCATAGAAGAGATTAAGGGAGAACTTTAGAAATTGCGTAATGAGTAATGCAATACGCTCAGAGACTTTGGTAGCGCTCTTATGGGTAAGCTTGAAGTCTGACATGGTGAATCTCCTATTTATTATGATGTATTTTATTGCTTGGCAATTAAAATATTCTCACAATATATAAACTATTCCTGTAACCATCTGTGTCGTTCAATCAAATACCAATGAACTCAGTAAATCATTATGTCAGGTGTAAATAACCCTTTAAAATTAGTGGTTTAAAGTTTTATATAACTATATGAAGAGGCTGGAGAAAGTGATTTTTGAAAATGTAACATGCATTTTATGCTATGCATGCTGGGTATAAATATGTAGCAATATCCATTTAAGCTCAATGGTTATTGAGACAGTCATGAGCCCTTACTTACTCTCTCCATAGTTACTTTGCTTATTGAACTAAGCAAGAGCATTGCCTTAGTACAGGTCAAAGTGATATGTTACTGTAACATTTCAAATCTAGCTGTAACTTATCCTATTGTTATGACACAAGAACAACGAAAAGCGCGTCCTACTCTGCAAGATATTGCTGACCGTGTCGGCATCACCAAAATGACCGTGAGTCGCTATATGCGCAATCCTGAATCTGTGTCGGCCAAGACAAGGGATAAGATCGCCGAGGTGGTAGAAGAGCTGGGTTATATCCAAAACCGCGCGCCAGCCATGCTGTCGAAGTCTTCCAGCAAGGCGATAGGGGTGCTGCTGCCTTCATTGTCGAACCAGGTATTTGCCAGCTTCGCACAGGGTATTGAAGCGGTGACTAACGCCAACGGTTACGAGATCCTGATTGCCCACTTCAGTTACGATGAAGAAATTGAAGAGCGTAAAATTGCCTCCCTGCTTTCTTATCAGGTCGATGGCCTGATCCTGACCGCTACCTCGCACACCGAGCGCACGCTGCAGATGATCAAAACTGCCGGGGTGCCAGTGGTGGAAGCGATGGAGTTACCGAGCCACCCTGTCGATATGGTGGTGGGGTTGGATCATATCCACGCATCCTATACGGCAGTGAAAGCCATGCTTGATAAGGGCAAGCGCCATATAGCCTACTTTGGTGCCCGCTTGGATACCCGAACCAAACTGCGTATGCAAGGCTATGACAAAGCGATGGAAGAAGCCGGTTTGCCGAAATACCACATCCTGACCCATGAACATTCCAGCTTCACTCTTGGTGGAGAGCTGCTAAGCCGTGCCTTGGCAGAGTGCCCGGAGCTAGACGGCGTGTTCTGTACCAATGATGATATCGCCATTGGTACTATCCTGGCCTGTAATGAGCGAGGTATTGAAGTACCCCAGCGGATCAGTGTCGTTGGTTACAACGCTTTGGATATCGGCCAGGCTATCACCCCGCGTCTGACCAGTATTTACACCCCACGTTACCAAATTGGCGAGAAGAGTGCGGAGCTATTGCTCCAGGCGCTTGATGGCAAGCGCAGCGAGCGGAATATCTTTGATATGGGCTTTACCATCAGCCGCGGAGAAAGCTTGTAGAGAATTAAGTAATCAATAAAAGCCATATAATTAAATCTGGAAATATTATGTTTCCAGGTTTAATTGACCTTTAAATTACGATTCTATCATTTACATTTAACCTATTATCTTAATAGTTTTAGGACTAACTTATAGAGTTAGTCATGTCTTTCATTATAAATGTGCGATACCTCCATGAGTTTATAATTTTATTTTGTGTACATTCAATTAATAGGTAAGGTTAATTTATTACTTGAGTATTGGATGCAAAGCATTTATGGAAGTTAGAATTACAATTAGTGGAATTGGTGCAGGGCTACCTAAAATGCCTGTTGGTGTTAACTTAATTTCAGGATGTTATATTGAGACAAAACCAAATAAGGGAGGTGCAGCAGCCCGAAAATATGGAATTATTGATAGCCTCTCGATTGGAGGTGAGTCAAGTACTTTGATATTTGGGTATGCACAAACGGAATGGATGACAGTAAAAAAAAGAATCTTCACTCAATAAGTTAAAGTATGAAAATTTTATTGGAAAATTGGTTGACGTTGAAATAAAAGGGACATCTTTTGGTTCTAGTAAGGGTGATGTTTGCTTAAAAATAATTAATGATATTGGTAACTCTGAAACGATATTTGATAAATTCAATATTAAATTGGATGCTTACCAGTTATCGTCAACAAAGATAAGAGGTAAAGTTAGAGTCCAACCACTTAATAGCAAACATGACTAATCAAAGGCTTTAAGGTTTGTTGATATGTATCTAAAAATATCTAATTATATAAATAACTTACTTTTGTTTTGTCAGTTTTTTGTTCTTGGAGGTTTGGCTTTTGTCATGATGTCCCGTGAACATTTTGAGGATATTGATAAAGGTGCATTTGATACCAGCAACTTGTTAATGGGGTCATTATTTGCCGATATTTTTGTTAGAAGTGAGTCTGTTTTTCTAGTAGCGATATTCTTTATATTGACTATATGCAAAGAAAAAATTTTGACTTCAATGAAATTGAAAATAATGAGTAATTTTTCTTTTCTAGCAATACTTCTGCTTTTCTCTATGTCTATAGTTTCAGCATTATACAGTTTTAATAATTATGTAATTCATAATTTCAGCTAAGAGCCACCTATTGAAGTAGGTGGCTTATTACCTAGCGATGTTGTTGCCTTAGAACAAGAAACTCGCCCCTTCGTCGGCAGCGCCGACATTTTCCCGCATCACCTTGAAGATATCCCTTCCCCAAGTAATTTGGCTGGCTTCGGTATCGAGTTGAACCGGCTGGCGTTGGTCAAAATCAACCGCGACTTCCAATAGCCCGGTGCTGCAGTCAAGCTTCACGATATCGCCATCGTTGATCATGCCGATGGCACCGCCGCGCAGCGCTTCCGGTGACACATGGATAGCCGCCGGGATCTTGCCTGATGCGCCAGACAAGCGACCGTCGGTCACCAAAGCGACCTGGTGGCCGGCTTTTTGGATATTGCCAAGGATTGGCATCAACTTGTGGAGTTCCGGCATACCATTGGCTGCAGGGCCATTGTGACTGACAACGATGACACAGTCTCCGGTGAACTCACCGGCCTGGTAGGCCGCTTCTACGTCATGCTGGCAGTGGAAAACCTTCGCTGGCGCTTCAATGAACTGGTGTTCCTGTTTGACCGCAGAGACCTTGATAACGGCCTGGCCCAGATTGCCTTTGAGTACTTTGGTGCCGCCAGTTTGGCTGAATGCCTTGCCGTTGGCTGCGATCACTTCTGCGTTGCGGCTCTCGCCAACAGGTTGCCATACCAGCTTGCTATCAGTGATAGCTGGCTGGGTAAGCTGGTCGGCAAACTCACCAAATACCGTTTTCACGTCTGAGTTAAGTAGGCCACGCTCATGCAGGGTTTTCATCAGAGCTGGCACACCGCCCGCTTGCTCGAAGGCATTGATATCTGCTGGGCCGTTCGGGTACATCTTGGCTAATAGCGGCACGATATCAGATAGCTCGCTGATATCATCCCAGGTAAGGACAAGTCCGCCAGCGCGGGCGATTGCCAGCATATGGATAGTGTGGTTGGTGCTTCCCCCCGAGGCCAGCAAGGCCACTACGCCATTGACCAAGTTCTCGGCAGTGAATACGTCAATAAGAGGGCGGTAGTTAGGTGAGTCCGCTGTCATGGATGCCAGTGCTAGGCTGGCGTGCTCGGTCAAGGCTGAGCGCAAGTCAGTGTTGGGTGCCACGAAAGCCGAGCCCGGCAGCATCAAGCCCATGGCTTCGAAGACCAACTGGTTGGTGTTGGCTGTGCCGTAGAACGTACAGGTGCCACCGGAATGGTAGGCTTGGCACTCCATCTCTAGCAGGGCGTCTTTGCCTACTTCACCGGCGACATACTGTTGGCGAACAGCGACTTTTTTATCGTTGGTAATGCCCGTTGGCATTGGGCCTGCCGGAATGAAGGCAGTTGGCAAGTGAGCGTAGCTAAGCGCCCCCATCAACTGCCCCGGGGCAATTTTATCGCAAATGCCCAGTAGCAGTGTGGCATCGAATACATTGTGGCTCAGCGAGAAGGCCGTCGCCTGGGCAATTAAATCACGGGAGAACAGCGACATATCCATACCCGGCTGACCTTGAGTTACCCCGTCACACATGGCGGGTACACAGCCGGCGATTTGTGCGGTATGGCCAAGCGATTGCAGCGCCGACTTGATTTGATCCGGGTAGTTTTTGTAAAGCTGGTGGGCACTTAGCATGTCATTGTATGACGAGACAATGGCAAGGTTGGCACGGGTGAAATCGAGGATCTGCTGCTTGTCCTGTTGGCAGGAAGCGGCTACCGCGTGGGCAAGGTTGCCACAAGATAGGCTAGTACGCCCCTTTCCTTGCTCTGCCTGTTGTGTGATCTTGGCTTCAAAACTCGAGCGATGTGCTTGGCTGCGGGCTTTGATACGTTCGGTGATCAGGGTAATGGTTGGGTGGATCATGCGATGATCTCCTGGGTGGTAGCTGGCATTGATTGTTCTGTCTTAGCTTGTTTTGTGTCAGCTTGCTCGGTCAGTGCTGCGACAGCGCTGTCCAAAATGGCTGCAATGCTCTGGTCAATGTCCACGGTGATAACGTCTGTTTCATCAACAGGCGTTTCAAGCACGGCAAACTGGCTGGCGATCATGTTTTCTTTCATGAAGTGCCCCTGGCGGAGACGGATACGCTCCCTGATCACTTCTTGAGACCCAGCCAGATACAAAAAGGCTAAATTGTGATTTCCTTCACGTATTTGTTCCCGGTAACATTTTTTCAGTGCCGAACAGACAATAACGCCGGTTTCATTCTTGCTTTCAATACTGAATGCGGCATCGCGGATCCGCTCAAGCCAAGGCTCACGGTCTTGGTCGTTTAGTGGTTCCCCTTGGGCCATTTTCAGGATGTTGGCTTTCGGGTGCAGGTCATCACCATCAATAAACTTACCCCCAATGCGCTGGGCAAGTTCATAGCCGATAGTACTTTTCCCTGATGCAGACACTCCCATCACTATGATGCTTTTCCCCACCATATAAGCTCCTTGAATCTTTTTCTGATCTGGATCTCATTTTTCAGATGATCTTCAAAATCGGGTTTATTTTACCAATGTTATTGGTAACATGTTACCCGTAACTTGGGTGGTTGTGAACCACTGAATCAAGAATTCATCAAAACACCATGTTCAGCACAGCAACAAATTTGTTCCGCTATTAGAGAACGGCTGTGCCATGGAAAGGGGAGAGAAATGGAACAGACGATTGAAAGCAAGCTAAGTGCGATGAAGGTCGTGCCAGT
Source organism: Photobacterium gaetbulicola Gung47 (assembly GCA_000940995.1). NCBI lineage: Bacteria > Pseudomonadati > Pseudomonadota > Gammaproteobacteria > Vibrionales > Vibrionaceae > Photobacterium > Photobacterium gaetbulicola. The sequence goes on along the minus strand of CP005973.1, from coordinate 1,777,883 downwards.
CATTGCTATCAAAGATGCCGACCAGGCAAAACCACTGGCCAAGGTCTTGGTAGAGAACGGTTTGCCGTGTGCCGAAATTACCTTCCGCACCGAGGCCGCTGCTGAGTCGATTCGCCTGATGCGTGAAGCTTACCCAGAAATGCTGATTGGGGCCGGTACCGTGTTGACGACCGAGCAGGTCGATCAGGCGATTGATGCAGGGGCGGACTTTATTGTGAGCCCGGGGTTGAACCCGACTACGGTGGCGTACTGCCAACAGAAGAATGTGGCAGTCATTCCGGGTGTCAACAACCCGAGTCTGGTGGAACAGGCGATGTCGCTTGGCCTGAAAACACTGAAGTTTTTCCCAGCGGAGCCTTCAGGTGGCATTGGCATGCTAAAAGCGCTATCGGCGGTTTATCCGGTTGAGTTTATGCCGACGGGCGGTGTTAGCCCTGCCAATGTGGCGGACTACCTAGCTCTGGAGAAAGTGATTGCTTGTGGCGGCACCTGGATGGTTCCGAACAACTTAATTGACCAAGGCGATTGGCAAGCCATTGGTCAACTGGTGAGTGAAATCAACCAGTAAGCAAAATAACAAATTGATGGTCACCAGAATTTACATTTTATCGGGTGACATTTAACGCATTTTATTGGGGAATAGGCCGCAAATTACGCTAGCCAACTATTCTCCGTACACGCAGGAGTTGAGAAGATGTCGAAAGAATTCAGCGCGGTAGCCCGCTCGGTCGTTGAAAAATTGGGGGGGGCCAATAACGTTGTTGCCCTTACCCATTGTATGACCCGTCTACGTTTCGTATTGAAAGACGAAGCAAAGATTGATGCCGCAGCCCTAAAAGGCGTGAAGGGTGTAATAGGTGTCGTGCACAATGGTGACAAGTGTCAGGTGATCATTGGTAACAATGTGGCTGCTGCCTACAAAGAAGTGATGAAGCTGTGCAACTTCGATGGCGCGCCTTCTGAAGATACACCGGCACCTAAGGTTAAGCTGACGCCGAAAGTAATCGGTGCCAAAATGCTGGATGCGCTAGTTGGCACTATGTCACCATTGATCCCTGCGATTATCGGTGGCTCGATGGTAAAACTGGCTGCCATGTTGCTACTGATGTTCAACATCTACGAAGCCGATGACTCGACAATCATTTTGCTAAATACGATTGGTGACGGCGCCTTCTTCTTCCTGCCTATCATGGTTGCGGCATCTGCATCGATCAAATTCAAAACCAATATGTCGCTGGCAATTGGTATTGCCGGTGTGTTGGTTCACCCTAACTTTATTGACTTGATGGCTCAGGCGGCAGATGGTCGTGCAGTTGAGCTGTTCGGTATTCCTGTGACGTCTGTTCGTTATACCTACACGGTTATTCCAGTCCTTATTATGACCTGGATCCAGTCGTACATTGAGCGTTGGGTAGACAGCATCACGCCACCTGTGACGAAGAACTTCCTGAAACCAATGCTGATTGTATTGATTGCTGCGCCAATCGGTATCCTGCTTGTTGGTCCTATGGGTATCTGGATCGGTACTGCAATTTCGACGTTGGTATACACAATCCACGGTGCATTGGGTCCACTGGCTGTTGCTATCATGGGGGCACTATGGCCGCTATTGGTACTTACCGGTATGCACCGGGTATTTACACCAACAATCATCCAGACCATTGCTGAAACAGGTACAGAAGGCATGGTAATGCCATCGGAAATCGGCGCGAACATCGGTATGGGTGGTGCGTGTCTGGCTGTTGCATGGAAAACCAAGAACATCGCACTTAAGCAAACTTCGATGGCAGCGGGTGCCTCTGCACTGATGGCTGGTATCTCTGAGCCGGCACTATACGGTGTATTGGTTCGCCTGAAACGCCCTCTTATCGCGACGCTTATCACTGGCTTTATCGTTGGTGGCCTTGCGGGTATGGCGGGAATTGCAAGTCACTCAATGGCAGCACCTAGCCTGTTCACCAGTGTCCAGTTTATCGACGTTAACGACCCGATGAGCTTGGTATGGGTACTGGGTCTGATGGCGCTATCAGTGGTTCTGTCTTTCGTACTGACGCTTGTCCTAGGCTTTGAAGATATCCCTAACGACGAAGATGAAGCAAACCCGACGGCAGCAAAAGAGTCAGCGCAAGAAAATGCTGAAGAAGGTGAAGCACCAGTGCCAGTAAAACCTGCAACAGCCTAGTCTTTCATAACGAGTAAAACGAGCCACCTCTAAATGAGGTGGCTTTGTAACAATTCGCGGTAACGTGCGGTAATTAGCGAAATAACAAGAGGCAAACCATGTCTGATATTAAATTCCCGGAAGGGTTTCTATGGGGCGGCGCGATTGCGGCAAACCAATCTGAAGGTGCTTACCGTGAAGGCGGCAAGGGGCTAACCACCGTCGATATGATCCCTTACGGTGAAAACCGGATGCCGGTTAAGCTGGGCCAAGTTGATAAAGTGGAATTGGACGCGGACGAATTCTACCCGAGTCATCAGGCCATTGATTTCTACCACCGTTACAAAGAAGACATTGCGATGCTGGCCGAGATGGGTTTCAAAGTGTTCCGCATGTCGATTGCCTGGGCACGTATTTTTCCAAATGGTGATGAAGAAATCCCGAACCAAGCGGGTATCGATTTCTACCGCTCGGTATTCGAGGAGTGCAAGAAATACGGCATCGAGCCACTGGTAACCCTTTGCCATTTCGATGTACCTATGCACCTTGTCAACGAGTATGGCTCTTGGCGCAACCGCAAGATGATCACGTTTTTTGAGCGCTATGCCCGTACCTGTTTCGAGGCATTTGATGGCCTAGTGAAATACTGGCTGACGTTCAACGAAATCAATATCTTGTTGGCTAGCCCATTCTCTGGTGCCGGTATCGCTTTCCAGGAAAGCGAGAACCATGACCAGGTTAAATACCAAGCGGCTCACCATGAATTGGTTGCCAGCGCATTGGTAACCAAAATTGCCCATGAGATCAACCCGGAAAACCAGGTCGGTTGTATGCTCGCTGGTGGTCAGTTCTATCCGTATTCATGCAAGCCAGAAGATGTCTTCACGGCCATGCAAAAAGATCGCGAAAACCTGTTCTTCATTGATGTCCAGTCACGCGGCTACTACCCGTCATACGCCCAAAAGGTGTTTGATGAGAAAGGCGTGAAGCTGGATATCCACGAAGAAGACTTCGAGATTTTGAAAAATACCGTCGACTTCATCTCATTTAGCTACTACGCCTCTCGCTGTGCGTCTGCTGATATGAATGAGGGCAACACCAGTGCGGCGAATGTGGTGAAGTCGATTAAAAACCCGCATTTGGAAGCCAGTGACTGGGGATGGGTTATTGACCCGCTAGGCCTACGTATCACTATGAATTCGCTGTATGACCGTTACCAAAAGCCATTGTTCTTGGTTGAAAATGGTTTGGGCGCCAAAGACACCATCGATGAGAGCGGTGAGATCAATGATGATTACCGTATCGATTACCTGCGCTCTCATGTTGAAGCGATGAAGGATGCAATTGCCGACGGTGTACCTTTGATGGGTTATACGCCATGGGGCTGTATTGACCTAGTGGCGGCGTCGACGGGTGAAATGAGCAAGCGTTATGGCTTTATCTATGTTGATCGCGATAACGAAGGCAACGGTAGTTTGGATCGGACCCCCAAGAAATCCTTCTACTGGTATAAGAAAGTCATTGCGAGCAATGGCGAAGATCTAGCTTAAAACTGAACGGGTTTAACGCCGTTTAGGTTAGATGTGTTCTGTTGTCTGAGGGGAAAACTCTGACAGTTTGCCGGTAAGGCCCACTCTGCTCTTACCGGCTTTTTTGTATATTATTTCACAACATCAAAGGTTGCACTTTCGAGCAACGCAGCGATGGTGTCTTCGAAGCTCATGCCGGCTTCTTTGGCTGCCATCGGGAAGACACTGCGGGTGGTCATTCCCGGCACCGTATTCATTTCGATTAGCCAGATCTTTCCTTCGTTATCGAGGAATGTATCAACTCGTCCCCACCCTCGACAGCCTAGGGTTTTGTAGGCTGTAAGCGCAGCTTCCTGCATGGCTTTTTCTTGTTCTGCCGTTAAGTCTGATGGGCAGTGGTAGGTTGCACTTTGATCACCGAATTTGGCATTCCAGTCAAAGAAACTATCTGATTTGATTTGCACAACCGGCAGGGGCTTGCCATCAAGGATGGCGCAGGTGTATTCACGGCCGGTGATGAACTGTTCGACGAGGATGTCATCGTCGTATTCAAAGGCATCAACCAGGGCATTGAACAGTTCTTCCGGAGAGGAAGCTTTAGACACGCCGATACTGCAGCCTTGGTTCAGTGGTTTGACAACTACCGGGTAGGCAAGGTCGGCCAGTGTCGTTTTGATGGTATCGGTTGGCGTGTGTTTGCTGACCTTGATCCAGTCTGCCGTCGGGAGGCCATTAGAGCGCCAAACTTCTTTGGTCTTTAGTTTGTTGAGGGAGATAGACGAAGCCAATAGGCCACTGCCGGTATAGGGAATCTTGAGTAGATCCAGTAACGCTTGGATATGTCCGCTTTCTCCCATCCCGCCGTGAAGGGCAATGAAAACCTTGTCGAGGTTGAAGAAGCCCTGCAAGGTGATGTCTATGTGTCGAGGATCGATCTTGATAGCCTCATGGCCCAATGACTCAACGGCATCGGCAATGCAATTGCCAGACTTTAATGAGACTTCGCGTTCGCTAGACTCACCCCCATATAATATTCCGATTCTCATGGTGTTGTTCCGATTAAGCTTTACTGTGGAAAGTCGTCAAAGAAAGATCGAGCAATTGCATGCTCGTAAGTGATTGTATAAAAATAAATTTTTAAGTCGCAGATTGCTTGATATTAAATCATGCGTATAGTGCGCGGTGGCTTATTGTAATGATTTGTTATAGAGGGGGAAATTGTATGCCCAATAAATTTGACATTGTGCATAACTTTTCCTTCATGGCAGAGCGTGATGGCTCTTTTTTGACCTGTGGATCGGGCACCGATGTGGCAGGGGGGATGTTGTTACGACTCTCTTTTGGCGAACAAGCTTAGTCATTCAGCAATATCATATAAAAAAAGAGCAAGGCCATGGCCTTGCTCTGAGGTGGGACTGTCGGTGTGCTTTAGCTCGTTATAGGTTCGGCAGCCATAATAGGTTTGCTCTTGCGTACGGCAAAGGCGCAGAATGCCAAGAACCACAGGCCGCTCACTGCCACACCCGCCCATGCCGAGTGGGTGTAGCCAATGGCGAGGTAACCCAGTAGGGCACCGAAAGCAACCGAACAGGCGTATGGTAGCTGGGTCATAACATGGTCCATATGGTGGCAGCCGGCACCGGTTGCCGACAGAATACTGGTGCTGGAAATTGGTGAGCTGTGATCGCCAAATACCGCACCGGCCAGTACCGCCGATAGCATTGGAAGCAGTAGTGCGATGTCGCTGGCAGCCGCAATGTCACCGGCTAGCGGTAGCATGATGCCGAACGTGCCCCAACTGGTGCCGGTCGCAAAGGCCATGGCACAAGATAGCAGGAAGACAACGGCAGGCAGTAGCTCAACCGGCAGGTTGCCGTTAGACATTGAAGCTAGGTAGATGCCGGTTTGCATATCGCGTACAACCGCACCAATCGTCCAAGCAAAGAACAGGATGATAATCGCAGGCATCATGGCTGAAATGCCTTGCGGGGCTGCTTTCATCCAGCTGCCTGCATCTAGCTTCAGACGCAGGGCAAGAGCGATAGACACCACCAAGCTGCAGATCGCACCGTATACTAGCGATGAGCCGACATCGGTGTTCTCAAACGAGCCAATCACGCTGAAGGCTTCGCCATTGGCAGCCAGTACATCGGCACCTGACTGTACCATGAAAAAGACGGTAGCCATCGTCAGGGTCAGGATAGGCAATACCATATCGATCATACCGCCCTTGGCCGACTCCGGCGCTTCAACGTCCAGACCCGCTGGTTTGCCTTTCGATTCATCCCATAGCTTGCCTTCAAGCGCCCACTTCTCATGCTTGCGCATTGGGCCGATATCGAGCTGGAATGCGATCACACACAGCACCATCACCAGCGTGAACACGGCGTAGAGATTCATCGGCATCATCTCAACAAATGCCGATATTGGGCTCTGATCGGTCACGCCATGCGCCACCATGATGCCGCCAACGAGGGCGATGATGTAGGCGCCCCATGATGAGATAGGCATCAGTACACAAACCGGAGCTGCAGTGGAGTCCAGCAGGTAGGCCAATTTCGCGCGTGAGATATTGAAGCGGTCGGTAACCGGACGGCAGATAGCACCTACTGACAGGCTGTGGAAGAAGTCGTCGATAAAGAAGATGAAGACCATCAGGCCGGTGAGAGATTTGGCACTGCGGCGATCCTTACAACGCACCGCTGCCCAGTCGGCAAAGGCCTGCGTTGCACCGGAAACACTCATCAGACTGATCAGTGCGCCAAGCAGCAGCATGAAGATGATCATATTGACGTTATCGCTGTTCATCGCGCCGTCGACCCACACAATGGCCAGCACTTTTCCAACCAGGTACTGCATTGACTCCAGCGGAGAATATTGATTTAGCATCATTGCACCGGCAAAGATACCCGCTCCGAGGGAGAGCAAAACCCGCCTGGTGGTGACCGCAAGGATAACAGCCAGCATGGCAGGGACAACGGACATTAGCGAGTCCGAGAAATCGACAAGGTTCATGATCTCATCACACCTATAAGTTTCAGGTGGAGATCTACCAAAAGGAAGTGTAACTAAGACGCAGAAAAAGAAGACTCGTTACCCCTTCAGGTAGCGCTCCATAGGTAAATACTATGGCAGTTCTGTGCCTATTCGACACAGACCCAGCGACTGAGTTGATAGCTGCAGTCACTTCGGCGCTGACTCCTTTCTCCGGCTTCACAGGTATCACCCTCTGCTCGGTTACTCTTAGGCAGCGCGCCTCTACTGATTTAGGGTTTATCACCGTTAATCCTACTGGATTTGGGCAATAAGTCTAACATTATATACGGCTGAATAATTATGTCAGCTAATAATCAGCTTTTTTCATCTCTACCATTAGAATCTTGGTTTGAAGCGTTGGCCCTTTCCTCGGATTATCCAATTTACCCATTGCTGGGTTTTAACTTTAAGGAGCTAACGTGTTTTCTCGCAAACACTTTGAGTTGATTGATAAACCAACGTTCTTCGGGGCGTTGGGGATGTTGATCTCGGTTGTGGTACCTTTGCTGCTGTTTCCGGCGCAAGGGGCGGAATGGATTGCAATTGCCAAAACTTTTATGACCGATAAGCTCGGTTTTCTGTATCTGGCACTTGGTGTCGGTGCATTTTTCTTTATGATCTATATCGTTTTTTCCGATATCGGACAAATCAAGCTCGGGGACCCCGATGAGCAGCCGGAGTTCACGACGGCATCGTGGGCGGCCATGCTGTTCTGTGGCGGGATCGGCGCCAGTATTCTTTACTGGGGGACGATAGAGTGGGCGTATTACTATCAGGCCCCCCCGTTCCAGTTAGAACCTGGCAGTGAAGAGGCGGTTCGCTGGGCGGCAACCTATGGCTTGTTCCACTGGGGGCCGATTGCATGGTCTATCTATTTGGTGCCAGCGCTGCCGATTGCCTATTTCTTCTATGTCCGCAAGCAGCCTGTGCTGAAGGTATCGGCAGCCTTGATGCCGGTGATCGGCGAAGCCCGCAGCTATGGCTGGCTGGGTAAAGTTATCGATGTGCTGTTTATCTTTGGCTTGCTCGGTGGCGGCGCCACGACACTGGGCCTAGCTGCCCCGTTGATCACCGAAGGGGCCAACTACCTGTTTGGCGTACCGAAAGATACCGTTACTCAAATTATCGTATTGATGCTCTGTACCGCGATCTTTGCTTACTCAGCCTATGCCGGTATGGAGAAGGGCATTAAGTTACTGAGTAATATCAACTTCTGGGGTGCTTTGGGGCTGTTGGCCTTCATTTTAGTGGCCGGGCCGACGATTTTCATGCTGGAAACTGGCTTGGATTCATTGGGCCGTATGTTGTCGAATTTCTTTGTCATGGCGACATGGGCGGAGCCATTCGGTGGCTATGGTACATTTGAAAATACCCATTTCCCACAGGATTGGACAATTTTCTACTGGGCATGGTGGCTAGTGTTTGCCCCGAGCATGGGCTTGTTTGTGGCGAGGATCTCCCGTGGCCGTACGATTAAGCAAATGGTCACCGGGTCGATTTTCTTCGGTTCAATGGGCTGTTTCCTGTTTTTCATGATCTTGGGTAACTATGGCCTGTCGCTTCAGCTTTCCGGGGCGCTGGATGTGGTTGGCATTCTGAATTCAGAAGGTGCGACCAAAGCAATCTTCTCTATTCTTGAGCAGTTGCCGTTTAGCACCTTGGTCATTGCAGCCTTTACCCTGCTTTGTTTGATATTCACAGCCACAACGTTTGACTCGATCTCTTATATCTTGGCATCCGTTGTACAGAACAACGTGACTGAAGATCCGATGCGCTGGAACCGCTTGTTCTGGGCGTTTGCCCTGTCATTCATGCCATCTGTATTGTTGTTTATGGGCGGTCTGTCGACATTGCAAACGGCAGCTATCGTAGGCGGTTTGCCATTACTTGTTATTGCCGTGATGTTGATGATGTCGGCAGTGAAGGCGGCAACGCTCGATTTGACCCACCAGGAAGGCTACGAGGATCCGGTGATCAACATTGAGGAGCTGCCAGATGTCGACCCATGGTCGAAAGAGGGGATGGCACTGTCGAAATTCGAGGAGCTCAAAGAAATCGCCATGGCGGCGGCAGAAGCTGAGCGAGAAGCACTGTATAAAGTGTGGAAGCTGAAGAAGAAAATTCGCGCTGAAGCGGTGGCCAACGGTGAGTCCGGGATGGACTTTAGTGATGCACCGCAAGAGCGCTTGGATCAGCTCCAGCAGTTGATGGATGATGCCATGACAGCAAAAGAGAACAAGCTGGTGGCCTCGGAAGAAGCGCAGGAAGCCCGTAAGGTGTTCAACGAGCTGATGCGAACCCGCCTTGAGGCGATGGTTGAGCAAGAAGCATAATTGTTCAGGCCCACTGACATTGCAACCAGTGGGCCTTGTTTTTTACGATTACTGGCTAATGAGCTCTTTCATTAGATCAAACACGTTAGTGTTATCAATATAATCACCATTAGCGCCAGTGTTGTTGTACTTATCGGCATATTGCGGGTCGTTGCCGTTTACATATTTATTGATCAACTCAGTGCCGGCACCTTTGAGGTAGACACGAACCAGCTCATTGGTGTGGTCGCCGCTGTAGTATTTCACGGTCGGCATTACGTGCTTGCCCGGGTTTTCTACCGGGGCATAGGCATTTTGGTCTGAGCTACCCCCCAGTACATAAGAGTTGCCGTGGTCGGTCGTTACGATAAGTAGGGTCTCTTCCCAGCTACTTTCTTTTTCGACCCAGTCAGCGACGGCCTGTACCGAGTTATTGAAATCAACTTGCTCTTCGATGATCCGTGCGGTGTCATTGGCGTGTGCTGCCCAGTCTACAGCTCCTCCTTCAACCATTAAGAAGAAGCCATTTTCATTTTGGTTGAGATAATTAAGAGCTCCTTGAGTCATTGTTTTCAGGCTAGGTTGATTGGTCAGAAATGGGCAGCCGTACGCTGTTTGTTTTTGTTCGGTGGTACAGTTTGAGCGGTTTTGTTGCAGGGTCGAGTCGTTTTGGACCAATCCAAACAGCGGTCCCTCCATTGTGTTGGCATCGGCCGTGTTGTTCGCCAGGCGCTCAAATGCCTCTTTGCTTTCGATTAGTGTCCAAGGCAGGGAAGCGCCTTCGGCAAACATCGCTCCTTCTTTGAGCATCCGCCAGTCGTTTTCGCTGAGGTATCTGTGATTATGAGTCGTGTGCGGTATGCCGTTTTTGTCAAATTCAGGGTGGCCCGCCCCCATGATCAAGTCAGCCATACCGCCGGTTAGCATCTTGTTACCTAAGATGGCGTAATCATTGCGACTGGTGTGTTGGGCACCAAAGACTGCGGGTGTGGCATGGTTGAATTGGACGGATGTTACGATACCTGATGAGCGGCCGCTACGACGTGCTACTTGAGCGATGGTTTCAAGTGGTTGGCCACAATAATCAACACTGATCGCGCTGTTATAGGTTTTTCGGCCTGTTGCCAGCGCCGTGCAAGCGGCTGCGGAATCCGTCGCGTTTTTGTTGATGTAGCTGTAACCCGCAAAAGGCCGGGTGTAGTTACCTGCAACTTCATCAACAATGGTATCGTCCCAGACTTTGTCTGCCTCATAGCCGGCTTCTGCCGTTTCCTGCTCCGCACAATCTGTCGGATTGCTACTGGTATTGAGCGGGAAGGTGGTCATTGCCAAGCGCGTATCGATATCAACATAAGGCGCGACATCGTTTAGCTTCTCGCCATGGGTCCAATAAGTCGAAATATCCCACGCTCCATCACTGGCTCCGTCGGTGATCATCAGAATGACATTTTTAACTGGGGGAACCGTGCCCTCTTTCGCGTCGCTGTCGCCGCTGGAGTTACATCCTGTGATAAGAGCGGCGCCTACCAATAGTGCAGTGCATGATTTATGTGTCTGAAAAAACATATCTTTTTACTCCCTGATAAGATGGTTGGAATTTAACCGTAGGAGTGTGACGACTGTGTTAACAAAACTGCAGGTGACGCTGCAAAACGAAATCTTGTTGATCTGGATCCTCTGATTGGCGGAGTTCACCAAATTGACCGCTTGCCTTAATCTGATGGTAACAGCGAGTGTGTTCACGGTTGCTATCGGTGAGCGATGACGACTCGACACTTTGTCTCTTACAGGCCCTTTAGATTTGATCGATCACAGCCCACACCGCAGCCAGCACATCCTGGCCAAAAGCAACACTGCGCTCAGGCGACCAGCCATAAAACTCATCGGGATGGCTGATGTGATCTTTAAATGGCATTTCGATAGTGTAAGACAGGCACTTGAACTGCTCGGCAACCCAGTTGGAGCCAATTGTCAGGTTGGCTTTGCCCGGTTCGTCTTTGTCGTAACCGTGGGCAACCTGAAATTCGGGCGTAATGGTCAATAGGGCTGCCTTGAAGGCATTTTCTAAGGCTGCGTGGTGCTCATTGTAGGATGGGATCCCTTCGCTGCCTGCGACGAAGTTATAAGGGATGGCCTCGTCGCCATGGATATCGAGGAACATGTCGACACCCGTAGATAGCATACACTCACGAACTAGAAAGACTTCCGGGCTTTTTTCCATGGATGGCGTTTGCCACTCACGGTTTAGGTTGACCCCAATGGCATTGGTGCGCAGGTGGCCTCGGATGCTGCCATCCGGGTTCATGTTGGGCACGATATGGAACACCGCTTTGTCGAGCAGAGCCTTGGCGACGGTGTCGGTATCATCAAGCAGGCGCTGTAACAGGCCTTCAATGAACCACTCGGCCATGGTTTCGCCTGGGTGCTGGCGGCCGATGATCCAGATGTTTTTTTTCTTGTCTGATGGCTCACCAATGGTCAGCAAGCTCATGTCGTTGCCATCCAGGGTAGCTCCCAGGGTTTCCAGCTTGCAGCTGAATTGGCTTTGCGCTTGATGCAGTAAATCTTGATGGCGGTCGTAGCTGTATGGGGCGAAGTAGGCAAAATACATCGAACCGTATTCTGGGATCACCTTGAAGCTTAGGGTATCGCCGTCAAACTCTGCAGGAATACGGAACCACTCTTCTCGATCGTATGAGGCGACAACGTCATAGTCCTGCCAACCTTCTGGGTAAGCGGATTTGGCCAAGTTTAATATTGAGAACTGGTGTTGTTGCTGCGGCTTGCTTTCCAGGCGGAAATGGAACCATTGTGCGATGTCTGACTGGTTATCGGCAGGGATAGTCAGCTGGATGTTGTCTGGCAAATCGGCACTGACGATATGGATGTTACCACTTTCGAAATTGCTGAAAATTTTCATTGTTATCAATCTTATGTTTGTTGAGTTGAAAAGAGGTTAGCAATAACTATAGCCTCTCTGAAGCAAATAACGGTTACTGAGTGTTGATAACCCTGCCGCGAACACAGTAAGGGCTTCTGACTGTTAGTCTGCTGGGGTAACATGGGAACAGAAATGATAAACAGGAAAATAGAGTGGCTTTTCATTATGTAGCGCGAGGCTTGATCCGTGATGGCGGTCATATCCTTTTAGTCAGGGCGATTGGCGATAACATGACTTTCTTGCCCGGAGGGCATATAGAGTTTGGCGAATCGGCACCGGTGGCATTGGCGCGTGAACTGTTTGAGGAAGCATCGATAAATGCCAACGTCGGCGCATTTATCGGGGCTGCTGAAAATGAGTGGTTTCTCAATGGTCAACCACAGGCTGAAATCAACTTGCTGTTTGAAGTTGAAACGGGTTTATCGCATAGAAATCCTATAGCTTCCAATGAAGCATATCTCGAGTTTTTCTGGGTGCCTTGCAAAGACATTGAGTACTGGAACTTATTTCCTGAGTCTCTACGACAGTTAGTGAAACAAAATCGTCTCCCTAAACAAGCTTTTTGGGGGACAGGAATCTCGCTAAAATCAGAGTGATTCTTTATTTTTGAGGGTTTTTTGTCGGTTTTCGTAAAGTTTGAGGCTGTTTGTATAATGTGTGACCAAACGGGCGGTTTGGGGGTTTACACAAACCAATAAGCTTTATATTATACGCCGCACTTACGGAGAGATGGCTGAGTGGTTGAAAGCACCGGTCTTGAAAACCGGCATACGTTAATAGCGTATCTAGGGTTCAAATCCCTATCTCTCCGCCACATTCTACAAGTTGGGTTAGTTACCGAGCTTGGCAAAGAATTGGAGCGGTAGTTCAGTTGGTTAGAATACCGGCCTGTCACGCCGGGGGTCGCGGGTTCGAGTCCCGTCCGCTCCGCCACTACACTGAAGCCCTTGTCGAAAGACGAGGGCTTTTTTGTATTTACCGCTCCCGAAAGTGCTACGCACTTTTGTCTGCGGGCCGGGGTGCCGGACCATCGAGTCCATCCGCTCCGCCACTACACTGAAGCCCTTAACTAGGCGTCCCCGACGAAAGACGAGGGCTTTTTTGTATGTGTTGAATTTAGCGTCAGTTCTGCGAACTGATGAGTCCCGCTGGAGCGCCAGCCCGGCCGTTCCGCCACTACAGTGAAGCCTCGTCAGAAATGACGAGGCTTTTTTGGTGCGCCGAGCATGGCGTTGTTCTAGGAGGTGAAAGTCCTCTACGGGCTCAGTCGAGCGAGAACCGTTAGCCTATGCAAGGGTGTCCACCGTGAGGTGGGATCTGAAGGAAGCAAACGGCAAAACTTGGTTGTGACGAACAGAAATCTGATAGTAGGCCAGTACAACTTGGGTAACCTAGCCATATATAGAATAGCCCAATGCCTCGACGGGAAGTGTGTACGGGTAAATCAGGCACAACCAAGTGAAAGAACAACGTCTTACCTCGGGAGATCTTATTAGCTGTCTCGGACGAGACTAGTGCAGCAGTGATGCTGCGTGACGGTTAATAAGAAGTCAGCAGAAGGCATAGTACCTTGGGGAAGTACAACCCAAGGGAAGGCCGGAACTGAATATATCAAGAAGCAGTCACTAGACACTCAATCATGTGGAGTCATAGCAAGATGAACAATATCTCTACGTACCAATGGGCAACACCGCAAGTGACGCTCATGGCTACGAAGAATGACAAGCATGTTTGGCGTAGACAGGAGGACGAGTCTTGGTGACCTCAACTCAGTTGATGGAGCAGATCTGTTCATCAACGAATCTGAACCAAGCCCTGAGAAGAGTAAAGAAGAACAAGGGATGTGCTGGGGTTGATAAACTCGACATAGCAGCCACTATCTCGGTGCTTCGGCAGTCTTCCAATGGGCAAGCGCTCCGCCAGAGCCTTCTGGACGGTAGCTATCAACCCCAACCCGTCTTGGGTGTAGAAATCCCTAAACCTAGTGGGGGAGTGAGGCAGCTAGGTATCCCAACGGTACTTGATAGGATTGTCCAACAGGCCATCACATCAGTCCTGACAGATATCTACGAACCTAAGTTCTCCAACAGCAGTTACGGGTTCAGGCCCAACCGTAGTGCCCACCATGCTCTGGCGGCAGCAAGCCACTACATCAGGGAGGGGCGGGGTTATGTAGTCGATGTTGACCTAGCGAAATACTTCGATACCGTGAACCACGATAGGCTGATGCACAGGCTATCGAAAGATATCACAGATAAACGGGTACTGAAGCTGATCAGGTCATACCTACAGGCAGGCATAATGCGAAACGGGTTAGTCGAGCAGAGGCAACGAGGGACACCACAGGGTGGCCCATTATCTCCGCTGCTATCAAATATCGTATTAGATGAGTTGGATAAAGAGCTTGAACGAAGAGGGCATAAGTTCTGCCGATATGCAGACGACTGCCAAATCTACGTACACAGTGAGGAAGCCGCAAATCGAGTAAAAGCCTCGATAACGGAGTTCTTGGAGCAGAAACTGAAACTCACGGTCAACCGGGAGAAGAGTGCGGCAACAAGAGTGACAGAGCGGACTTACTTAGGCCATCGCTTCCAACGAGATGGGAGTATCCATATCTCGAAGACAGCACAAACTCACATGAAGAAGCGAGTGCGTCAAATAACGAAGCGGAATCGAGGACGAGAGTTGAAGACAGTAATAGTCGAACTAACTCAATATCTAAGAGGTTGGCAACACTACTTCAAGCTCGCCATGCGGAAAAGCGCGATGCAGCGCTTGGATGAATGGATAAGACGGCGCTTACGGTGCTACCGACTCAAGCAGCGAAAACGCAGACACAGCATAGCGACATGGTTACGCCAAGAAGGCGTAAACGAGCGCAATGCTTGGAAGCTAGCGATGTCAGAGAAAGGATGGTGGCATCTGGCTTTATCGCCGCAGCTCAATCAGGCCATGCCAACGAAACGGTTCAAGGAGATGGGCATGTACTCATTGAGAGATGGGTATGAGTCACTGAAAATATATTCGGAACCGCCGTATGCGACCCACGCTTGTACGGTGGTGTGAGAGGACGGAGGCCGTGAGGCCTCCTCCTACTCGATTATGTGTTGAAATTGGCGTCCCAGGTTGAAACGTAAGCGCGGTCGATTGGCCTAGATAAAAAAGCCCCGCAGGAACCTGCAGCGCCTTTTATTATCAGCGGTTCTCTATGCTGATATTTCAAGAAACTGTTTTAGTAGCGACTCGCCCTGCTGTTGGGTGAGGTAGCCAGGTACTGGGTAAGTGCCATGGGCTTCGGCTAGAGCCCGCTTAGTGATTAGCGGGATCTCTTCTTCCTTCAGCTCTGGAAAAGAGGTTGGAATTCCGAGTTCGGCGTTGAGGCTACTTATCGCGTCGATAAACTCTTGTGCCGTGCTTAGCTCGACAGCCTCAGCCAGCAGTGCTAACCGATGCTCACAGTAAGGTTTCAAGAGTGTCAATACATTCGGTAGTAATACGGCATTGGCGAGACCGTGGGGAATGTTATACATGCCGCCTAGCTGATGGGCGAAAGCATGAACATAGCCAACGTAGGCGCGGGTAAAGGCGCAACCGGCTTTATAGGAGGCGATGGCCATTTGTTCCCTGGCTTCGAGGTTAGTTCCATCGTGGAATGCGACAGGCAGGTGGATGAAAATTTGCTCTGTGGCTTCGGTGGCGTATCTATCAGTGAGGGGAGTGTGGTATGTGCCGATGAATGCCTCGATGGCATGGGTCAACGCATCCATTCCGGTTGCGGCAGTAATTGGCTTGGGCAAGCCAACCATAAGTTTGGGATCAATGAGTGCCACATCAGGTAGGATGGCAGGATCGACAATCGTAAACTTCTCACGTGCGCTGGGATCAGAAACGACGGCAGCGACGGTGGCTTCTGATCCGGTTCCTGCTGTTGTAGGAATCGCCATAAATGGGGGAAGCCTTTTCCTGATCTTTAACTTGCCTGCAAGCCTGCGGACGGGTTTATCCCTTACCACTTTGGCGCCAATCGCCTTGGCACAATCTATTGGTGAGCCGCCACCGATGGCAATAATGGCATTGCAGCTATGCTCCCGGAACAGGTCCACCCCTACTGCCACATTGGCAATTGTTGGGTTGGGTTTCACTTCATCATAGATAACATACTCGATGCGTTGGGCCTGCAGGGAATCGCACAGCGAGGTTGTCAGTCCCAGTGAGTGGATCATCGTATCGGTAACAATAAGTACTTTTTGTGCTCCTTTCTCTGCCATCAAAGCACCTGCATTGGCAACACTGTCAGTACCCATTTCTAGCTGGGGGAATGGAATCGTAATGAGTTTGTTGAGTTGTTTATTGATTCCAACCACTGTTTTGTAGAGCAACATAGTAAACATCCTTTTAAACACGTGTTTGAATTATAACCAGAGTCGATTATGCGTGTATGGGATGTGCTTCATAATTAAGCGAAAATATGATGCTGTATGCTTATTGGCTATTGGCTATTGGCTATTGGCTATTGGCTAATAACACCGCCAGAGAGGAGGCCTGTGCTGTGAGTTTGTTGTCTTGGTATACGTAACTTGTTGTTCTTTCGCTACCGTTGGTAAATCGCATGGTAATTTGGTAGGGGGTCCCTTTGGCTAGATACCAAAGAAAGTGCTCTGTTGCTTTATCGAAAATTTTATCTGTATTTGGCTCATTGGCTAGGGCTGAGGGGGTGTGAAAGCCAAATTGGGTCAAGGCAATGGTGTTGTTACTTTCGATACGCTGTTTTTCAACATGTTCAAAACCAAATTCACGGGCTACAGGGGCAACGCCCCCGGGTAGCATATGGGCCGGAATGACAATTTTTGCTTCGCAAAGGCGCATTTTATCTCCTAATTGTTTTTTATGATCTTGGCACATCACGACCAGAATAGACAGGGTCGGTGCGCGCAAATTCCTGATTGGCTGCCACACTGTAAGTTAATTAGGGAGAGGAGATAAGTAATGAAGAGAAGGCACTTTTTGGCATTGTGGTCGATGCTGCTTGTAGCACCAAGTTGGGCAAAGAAGCCTTTTCATGTGACCCCGTCGCAGGCAGAAGGGCCGTTTTATCCAGTAAAGCCGATCCCACTGAGAGCGAATTTGATTTTGCACGAGCAAGGCCTCGCTGGTGAGCCCATTGAGTTATCAGGGCGGGTGGTGGATGAGCGAGGGCACCCACTGCCTGGTATCAGGGTCGAGATTTGGCAGTGTGATGGCGAAGGTATCTATGATCATCCGCAACAGCCTAATCACCAAGCCTTTGATCGTCATTTTGCGGGCTGCGGTGCTGCCGTGACCAAAAACAATGGCGAGTATCGTTTTCGAACGATCCGTCCCGTACCTTATAATCGCCGTCCACCACACATTCATGTCAAATTATGGCGTGGGGTTGATGAATTGCTTACCACTCAGCTTTACCTTGAGGGGCAAACCGGTAATGAGTGGTGGGGGGGCCGGGAGCGGCAACATCTGCAGTTTAAGGTGGTAAAGCAGCGAGATGTTCAAATCGGTGAGTTTGATTTTGTCTTGACCGCTTAAAATTCCCCAAAAATACACGGATATTGGTGTAATTTAAAGCGGTTGGGCTGTTGGGGTATTTACTTTATCCTCAAAGCTTTATAATATACGCCGCACTTACGGAGAGATGGCTGAGTGGTTGAAAGCACCGGTCTTGAAAACCGGCATACGTTAATAGCGTATCTAGGGTTCAAATCCCTATCTCTCCGCCACATTCTAATAGTCAGTAGCAATACTGGTTATTTGACCTTCTGGGTAAACAGGGTTCAAATTCTCCATACCCAGAACGTCTCCACCATATTCTAGAAACTAGGTTTTAAGTCGAGTTTCACACAGAATTGGAGCGGTAGTTCAGTTGGTTAGAATACCGGCCTGTCACGCCGGGGGTCGCGGGTTCGAGTCCCGTCCGCTCCGCCACTACACTGAAGCTCTTGTCGAAAGACAAGGGCTTTTTTGTATCTAACGCTCACGAAATTACCGCACATCATCCAATGATATAAGTCTTATCTGACAGTTGGCTTTTCTGTATTTGTACGATGGCAATCTTAGCTTACATGCATGTTAGCTTTTGATCCTATCTCCTATCGAAATAGGTTTGAAAATTGTGTATCCTCCGTTTTTGAACGTTGTTTTATTTGGTGTAGGTTGGTTACATGTTAAAGATTGTGTTAGTCGAAGATGATGAGAAGCTGTGTGAGCTATTGGCAAATTACCTTCGGCAACAGCAGTTTGAAGTGATCACCGTACATGATGGGCTAGAAGCACCAGACGTGATCATTAGTCATCAACCAGATTTAGTAGTACTGGACTTGATGCTGCCGGGCATGGATGGGCTGAGTATTTGCCGCAAGATCCGTGGCAAAGTTAAGAGTAAGATCATGATCCTGACCGCCAGCGACGATGACATTGATCATGTGGCTGGTTTGGAAGTGGGTGGTGATGATTTCGTCAATAAACCGATCAAGCCCCGCGTTTTGCTGGCAAGGATCAGAATGCTGCTTCGCCGTGAGCTTAATAGCGCCAATCCGGAGAGTGAGGATGAAAGTGCCGCTGCGCCGTCTGATGGGCTGGAGTACCGATACGGTACATTGAATATCAACCACCGCAGCCGCAGCTGTGAAATGGACGGCGAGGCCGTAAGCCTGACGGACAGTGAGTTCAATTTATTGTGGTTGCTGGCTTGTCATCCGGACGAGGTACTCACGCGGGAATTCTTGGTGATGGAGACTCGTGGCATCAAATATGATGGATTGGATCGTACCATCGACAACAAGATTGTTACCCTGCGCAAGAAGTTGGGGGACAACCCTTCTTTGCCAAGGAAGATTATTACAGTGCGCGGAAAAGGCTATTTGTTTGTACCAGACCGCTGGTAAGGCGTTGCGATGAAGCGTCTCTACTTAGAGTTTTTTGTTGGTTTGTCCGGGCTCTTCTTCTTATGCATATTGGCTTTCTCCTTTGTGACCCAGGAGCTGACAACTGATTACGAGGCAGAGCTGGAGATCAGCTACGTTTCCAGCGTGATGCAGATATTGGATGATGTGGCCGCGCAGCGGGGCCAAGAGAAAGCAGATACGCTGCTGGCAGGCTATGCCGAGCGCAGCCATTTGACCTATCAGCGGTTTAGCTGGGATGAAATTGGGCTGAGCCCAGCCCAGCACGAGAAACTGAGTCGTCGCGGTGCCTTGTTCGAGGGCGAAAACCAATACTGGGTGGTGTATGGTGACCAGAAGTGGGTCTATTTCCTCCAGCCAGATGCTGAGCAAGATCTTTGGCTGATGCTTGATTTGGAGTTCAAATTACTTTGGGTCTCTTTTTTCGTCACGTTCGCCCTCTACAGCGCAATAATGCTGAAGTTGTTATCTAACCGGTTCCGTAAGCTGGAAAATGCCACAACGGCCTTTTCCAATGGTGAGTTTACGGTGCGAGCGTCGGAAAAAGCCGGCGATCGGGTTGGCCGGCTCAATGCCCGTTTTAACCAGATGGCAGACAAGATCTCTGATCTGATCCAGAGCCACAAACACCTGACCAACGCCATTGCCCATGAACTCAGGACGCCGCTTTTCCGAATGCAGTGCCAACTCGACTTGCTCGAAGAGTCGGCGCTAGACGCCGATCAGAAAAAGCACCTAGGCGGTATTTATGAGGATGTCGATGAGTTGGAAGCGTTAATCGAAGAGTTGTTGTACTTTGCCAAAATGGAGCGCTCTGGCGTCACATTGCAGTTGCAACAGCAGGATGTCGCTGAAGTATTGCAGCGCACCATCGTTCATTGCCAGAAGGACACCTCGAAGCAACTGGTTTTGGACTGCCCGGAGCACTGTGACTTTGATGTTGATGCGCATCATTTAGAGCGGGCAGTCTCTAACATTATCCGTAATGCTTTTCGTTATGCCGAGCAATGCATTGTTGTTAGAGCGTTTTGCCAGCAGGGAGCTTTGACGATTCAGGTCGACGACGACGGCTGCGGTATTCCGCCCAAAGAGAGAGAAAATGTGCTCAAGCCCTTTTACCGGGTTGGTACTTCCCGAGACCGGCAGTCCGGCGGTCATGGCTTGGGGCTGGCGATTGTTGCTCAGGTTGTATCTTTGCATAAAGGGGAATTGCTGATTGGCGAAAGTGATAGCGGCGGGGCAAGGTTTACTATTTATTTGCCCGAGGCACGGTGCCAGATCGATTGACTTGTGTAAGAGGAAGCCTTGGCTTCCTCTTTTTTTTTCGACTGAACGGCTTAGCTTGCCAAAGCGACAAGATGAAAGAAGGCGACAATGCCGGTGAGTTTGTTGCGCATGGGCTGGTAATCGGCAGGGCTGTTTTCTTTTTCGACTTCGCGGATTTTTTTCTCGGCAAACCAGATGGCAACGAAGCCAAATTGCAGCACCAGTACCGACCAGGTATAACTGTCCGGTGAATGCAGCAACACCCCCCAGGCAATCAGGGCGAAGAGGTTACTGAGCAGCAGGGCGTTGCGGCTGAGGCTGGTTTTCATGTGGTCGATTGCATTTCCCCACAGAATACCTGACAGAAAGCTGAGGATAATTGCGCTGTAGGCGATAAATACTTTATGAGCACTGAGTCCGAATAGGGTCTTGTCCGCCCAGATACAGATTAGGCTAAGTGCAAATGGGACTAACCCCAGATAGGCAAGGCGGGTCATTATTTGATTGGGGGTTGAAGTCATTGCGCGCTCCCTAATTATTTGCTTTTAAAAAGCATAGCTTAAGAAAGCGCGGCTAAGTCTGATTGGTTTGCTTATCCTGATTGCTCTGGTTTAGGTGCCCTATGAGTCATGATGGTGGGGGGCTTGATTTAGGCGGCTTCTTAACAGCTTGCTCCAAAGCGGGACATAAAAATGGCAAACTCGGTAAAACAGATACGCGGCTGCCAAAAGCCCGGATAAGGATGCGCAAAGATGGATGCTGAGTCCGACGGCAATACCAATAAGCATCATGAGTAACGAAAGCAGAATGGAACGCCAGACGTTTTCTAGCAGGTAGGCTGCCCATTGCCTGAAATTGGTGTCCCTGAGTTTATAGCGCAAAATGAGCAATGCAATTAGGTATAAGGCTGGGATCAAGCTGACCAGCGGCACCGGCCAGCCATGGTAGAGGGTAAAACCAACCAGTAATTTGCCTGATACGGCGTAAGTCAGGGCAAGCGAGTGGATGAAATCAAACGGCAGAATGCTGGCCGCAGTGAATAAGCACAGGCCGACGGTGTACACCACCGAACCGGAGAACAAGATAAAGTAGACTGGCAAGCCGATGGCGAGATGGGCCAGAGGTGCCAGTGTCATGGTATGCATGAGCCACTTAAGCCAAGAGGCATGATTGTCCATAGCTACCTCCGTATTCCTTAAGGATATGGGTAGGTTTGCTTATCATCTAATGAATGGGTGACCAATGCAATGGTGTGTATATTCTTGTTTGATGGAAGTCATGGTTTAAGGGCGGTTGTGAAGATTATGTTGTTAAGGCATGACAATAAGGCCATTGAAGCATTAATATAGCCCTGTTCAGATTATTGTTGAGATTAAAAATGAGAAAGCTTTCTCTTGTTGCCTGCGCGTTTGCATTATTGTCCTCCTGGCCTGCTTTTTCGTCGACGCCACCTATGCCTGTTTCTTTCCAGGCGGTACCAGAAATTATGGTGAAGTTCGAAGAGGCGACGGAGTATCGCAAGAAAGCGGTTACCTTGGGGCGACTTCCTCACAAGCTGGAGTTGGGTAAGGCATTTCCTACCTATGTGGCTGTTGATGGCAAGCCTGTTCTCGAGACTGAAAACACGGTAACGCAAGAGGTGGTTATTGCCCGTAACCCTTCCCCTGTGGTTGGTGCCGTTTACAACGAGTGGTTAGTACCAAAAGCAACATGGTTGGACACCTATGGCGAATTACCCCTGTTCGATACTTTCATGCCGTTTAAACGTGCAAAGAGTATTAAGGCCATCCCCATCACGGAAGAGGTTTTGAGCCTGTTGGGTAGTCTTGATGGTGAAACAGCGGTTATCGCTGTCGATTGGAACGATGCTGGCATGAAAGTGTATAGGGATGGTTATTTAACCGACGGTGGCTACGGCATCGCGCCAGAGGAAATGCAAAGTACCTATGAGCAAATAGAATAGTTTTTATTTTATTATTCCTTTATAGCTAAGTTATAAATAAAAAGTCTCGCTATGAAAATAGCGAGACTTTTTTTATAAATATCTGTTTTCTCCAGCACATGTCACACAATAAAGTATTTGAGATGATTGTAAGTTAGTATTTTATGGTAATAGCGCCGGAGAAAACAAATAAATGATATTTTCTGACTATTGTTTTGATTGTTTTTAATTATCTGTTGCTGTAATTTCTCAATCGTTTTGACGCTTGGTCAAAAAGTAACTCATATTTAAAAAGGGGATTGAAATGGATAGCGTTTTTAAAGATAAAGTTATTGAAATTATTGCTGAAGTATTAGAGTTAGAGAATGATGAAGTTGGTTTGGATGATGCGCTTGTGGATGATTTAGGTGCCGATTCCCTAGATATCGTTGATCTTTCTTTTTCCTTAGGGAAAACTTTCAAGATTCAAATGCCACAGAAAAGCGTTATAGCTCATGCATTGGAAGTTGCGGATGAAGACAGTGTTTTTGTCGTAAATGAACGCTTGACAGCAAAAGGCGCAGAATTGTTGCAACTGAGCCCTTTTAAATATTCTGCTGAAAACGTAACAGAAGGAGTAAGCCTGACAGAAGTCTATCTTTCAACATCAGTCTCTAACTGGGCAAATGTCTGTTTTGCTATTAAAGAAAGTGGCTTACCTGGTGAAGATGTTATCCATCACTATGTATCGACTTTTTGTGAACAATTGAAAGCTGTTGCCTAATTAGGTCTGATGGGGTGTCATGGAAACTGTTGCTGTAACAGGGATAGGGCTTGTAACGGGTGAACACCTTAGTGCTGAAGATCAATTCTCCGCACTTTTCAATGGGGAGTCGACCATAAAAAAGGATGCAAGACTCCTTGATTTAGGTATTGATAATATCGTGAGTTCACCTATTTCTTCATCAGTTATTTCTAAACTAAGAGATAAACATATAAAGTGTGATGATAATAACTATGAAGGAACCTATGTGGCTTTTGATGCGGTCGTACAGGCTGTTCATTTTGCTGGGCTAAGAAAAGAAATGCTAAATAATGCAGGCCTTTTTTTAGGCATAAATAAAATATTCCCAAATAATAAAGATTTGAATGTTCTATGGGATTACTACAGAGGGGGTAATATAGCAGATGATGATAAATCAAAGGTATTGCAGCGACTAAAATATTTAAAGCCAGACTTAGTATCAGACTATATCGCATCTCGTTTGTCTATAAGAGGTCCAAGTTTAGTCTTCGGCGATGCTTGTGCAGCTGGCGCAGCCGCAATCATGTCAGGTTTCCGCCGTATTCAACAAGGACAATTAGACGTTGCTATTTGTGGTGCTTCTGAATTTGGTACACAACCGATTATGCAATTGCTATTTACTAAGCTGGGTGCGACTTGCAGTCAAACATTTACTACTCCTGCGCAAACATCGCGACCATTTGATAAGGATCGCGCGGGGTGCGTATTAGCTGATGCGGCTGCATTTTTGATACTGGAAAATGCAGAATTTGCCAAACGCCGAGGGAAAAAAGTGTTGGCTTATATTAGTGGCGCTTCGAGGCAAATTGAGTCCTACAAACTAACGGCAACCAACCCGGATGGCAGCTTATATCGTGAATGCATTGAAAAGGCGCTGCAAGATGCACGGTTATCACCTGATGCCATCAGCCATATAAATGCACACGGAACATCAACAGTGAGTAATGACCAAGCCGAGTCTCGGGCGATAGCTAGTTTGTTTTCTAAGACGACGTCAGTAACGTCGACAAAATCTGCGTTAGGGCATTCGTTGGCCGCCAGTGGAGCGATTGAGGCGGTGCTGTCGGTAATGTCCATTGAAAAGCAACAGGTATTACCAACACTTAATTTCATTGAGCCAAAGCCGGATGAGCCACGGCTTAATATTGTCAAGTGGGGTGCTTCTCAGGCCATCGACCACGTTCTCAGCAACTCCTTTGGGTTTGGTGGGGAAAATTGTTGCTTAATTTTTTCCAAGGAGTGCCCCTAATATGCCAGCGTATTTAAAACAAGGGCAGCAACAGCTACCAGGAAGTATGGGGTGGGACGTGTTTTTCTCACAAGCTTCTTTTCCCGTTACGGCCCTTGATAATAATACCAGCCTAGGACTTGCGGATCAGGCTGCCTATTTGAGAGATACCGATCTAAAAAAAATAGAAGTGTCGCGCATTGTTCGTAAGACTTCGGAAAAACAGTCTCGCTGGGTGATAGAGAACAGCGTTAACAGTTGGCGCATGCATTTTGGCGAACAATCTGGGGGGGAAAGAGCGGGGTTATTTCTTGGCTTGGGCACTGTTGATTGTGACGATGATGGGGCGCAAATTTCATTCCGTGGCGATTACAATCAGCTTGCTCGAGAGGGGCTATCCCAAATAAAACCCTTGTCTGGCTTGACCCTACTAAATTCGACGACGGCAAGCCATATTGCCGAGCGGTTGCAAATAACGGGGGCGAATGGTGTCTATTCACCCCACGCCGATGCCGGAGGTAATGCGTTTGCCGAGGCGTATTTTAACCTGACGGAAAACCGGTGTGATGTTGCTTTGGTTTCAGGCGGGAGCCAGAAAATCACCCCTTGGTACTTCTTGGCCTATCAATCGGATTTGTCTGGCGTTAGCGCTCAAGCCTGGTGCCCTGCCGAAGCTGTAGCCACGGTATTGCTTAGTCAGTCTCCACAATCAGCTGAAGGGGTTTTGTTAAGTGTCCACCGGGGATTCAGTGCTAACTTCCAGCCCAGCGATTATTTGCTTGATCAGATTGCGCTTCAATTGGCGCAAAGCCGTGACGGCACATCAGCTGAAAAACCGATGCAGATTATTCATGTCGGGCTGCCAGAGCAAGCACAAAAGATGGTCGCGCCGTTGAGCCGTTTCTTCCCCGGTGCTCACCAGTTGTTACTTGATACCGTGATAGGAACCACAGGCCCTGCTGGAGCTGCGATTGGGGTTAACTTAGCGTTAGAAATTCTCAAGCGGCATGAGATGTTGAGTAGCAACCAAGCCCAGTCAAACCTGGACCTTGAATTGGTGGATGCACCAGTACTCAACGCTCCAGACTGTGTGCCGCTTAATTGTCAACATGTGCTGGTAGCCTGTTATGGCTTGCAGGGACAACAGGTGTTTCTACTGATTGGGGGAACATCAACTGCTAACGCGCTGGTTGGTGATGGAAAAGGAGCCCAGCATGGTTAATCAAAAAGTAGTGATTACGGGGATGGGCGTGATCAGCTGCTATGGCCACCAGCTAGCCGATTTTTGGCAGGCTATTTCCCACGGCAAGAATGGGATCAAGCAGTGGTCAGAAGTAGAAGGTACAGAATTTCCCGTTCAATATGCCTCAACTGTTGATGTTTGCGATTTACTGCAGGCTTTCCCGAATTGGCCGGTCGATACCAAGCCTGTAGAAAGGCGTGTGTTGTTCGGGGCTTTGGCTGCGCAGCAAGCTCTTTCTGATGCTGATATTCGGTGCGGCGAAGGTATCGGTGTATTCAGCTGTAGCGGTGTACCCGAAATTAATGATGCTGAGCTTAGCCAAGTTAACCGAAATGGCATTCATGCTTTTTCGAAACAGACGATGGCTGCAGGTGCCAATCAGTTTTCTGCTCTTCAAAGTGGCAATGACAACATCAGTGTCCAAATTGCCCACCAAAGTGGTGCGACAGGGCCCGTAGTGAATATTAACGGTGCTTGTGCTGGTGCCGCACAGTCAATAGGTGCTGCTTTCCAAGCAATTCGGCGGGGGGAGCTTCAACAGGCGCTGGCTGGAGGGGCTGACTCGGTGTTGAATGCACGGACGATGTCTGGATTGTTTTTGCTAGGGGCAACAGCAACAGCCAACCACCGAAAAAATAAACTCTGTTGTCCTTTTGATGCAGAGCGTGGCGGGCTCGTGGCTGGAGAAGGAGGTGCTTATTTGGTGTTAGAGAGTGAGTCTTCTGCCAGGGCCCGTGGTGCAAGAATATATGCAGAGGTGCAGGGCTATGGAAGCTCAATGGATGCCTACAAAGTCACCGCACCTCGGCCCGATGGGAGAGGGGCACAAGCCGCGATGGTAAGCGCCTTGGCTGATGCGGGAATCAAGCCTGATGCGATTGACTACATTAATGCCCACGGTACATCGACCCCGCTAAATGACAAGATAGAAACTGCAGCAATCAAAACGATTTTTGGTTACGGCAGTGTAAGCTCGAAAGGGGAAAACGGCTCTCAATTACCATTGGTTTCAGCAACTAAGTCCATGATTGGTCATTGGATATCGGCTGCGGCCGCTCCAGAGGCAATTGCCACTGTCCTGGCGATACACCATGGTCTTGTTCCTCCGACAATCAACCTACAGAACTCAGATCCCCTTTGTGACCTTGACTATGTTCCGGATATCGCAAGGCCATACAGCCTAACTCATTGCCTGTCCAATTCATTTGGTTTTGGTGGCATAAATTCTAGCTTGGTATTTGGTAAGTACAATGAATAAATCTGCAATAGCAATTACCGGTTTTGGTTTGGTTTTGCCACAGTCGCCTTCAAATCCTGATGCGCAAAGCCAATCCGCTCCGGAACTGATCCCCAGAAAATTAAGGCGGTTCTCGACCCGATCTATTCCCACAGCTGTCGCGGCTTGTCATCAGGCAGTTGAAAGCTGCGGGCTGGATGAAGAAACGTTACGCGACAAAGTGGCCCTGTATACCGCACAAAGTGGATACCAGCACCCTGATTTTGACGATTTCGTTGATGCATTGAAAGGATGGGATCGCCAAGTTGAGCCGTCGTTGCTTGCGACATTATGGCGGTCCCGTCAAGTCAATCCATTTCTAATTACCAAAGCCCTGAGCAATAACCTGATTGGCATCATCAGTCAAATATGGCGGCTGAGAAATGATGGTGTGGCCTTTATTCGTGATCAAGCCGGCTCGGTAGCAGCTTTGGATGAGGCTTGTTTTCAGCTGCGCGCTGGATATGCGGAAGTGGCAATGGTTGTTATGTCGGGCTGTGATGAAGATTGCTATACCGCGGTTGCTGAGCAAAGGCCCTTGCCCACCAATACGGAGCACACTGGTGCGGCGGTCCTCATTCTTGAGTCCAGATCGCATGCTAAACGGCGTGGTGCCAATGTACAGGCATGGATAAATAGCTTTAGCTCGAATTCGCAGGAAAACGCCCCTCGGTTTGATGGTGCAATGTTTGGCGAACGGAAAGGATTGGAATGGGGCGGCATTGTCATGGCTATGACACAAAGCTTGCAGCATGTGCTCTCTGAACAGTATCAGGGGCAATGGTCAGTAGAAGCGGATTATGGCAGCAAACGGACAGCACGAGCAATACTGAGAAGGGATACCGAATGAATCACTATTTGCAATACTGTAAACCCTCTTTATCGGCAGCCCTTACCAGTATCGGGCTAGATAAAGTTTATCACCGTGCCGAAGGGCAATATTTATATTATTCAAATGGCCTCGGTGCCGAAAAGCAGGTACTCGATCTCTTAGGCGGTTATGGCGCTGTGTTGTTTGGCCATAACGACCCGGCATTCAGACAGCAGGCTGTAGATTTGTTACAAGCCAATACGCCTTTTCACCACCAGTTTTCCATTCGCAATGGTGCCGGTGCCTTAGCTGAAAAGTTACAGCCTTTGCTGAGAAAAGAAACAGGCTGGCCGGAACCATTTCGTTGTGCCTTTACTTCGACCGGAGCGGAAAGTGTTGAGGTAGCGATAAAGCACAGCGAAATGAGCCGGGGTCAAAAGCTTGAGCTTTTATCGAAGCAGTCCGAGCGCGCCTTGGAGCAATTAGGTCTGGCCTTTGCGGAAAATACCACGTTGTCCTTGGCGCTGTCTGAGGCCCAGGCAATGTTGCATCCTGAGCTTACGAATGCGTCCAGTGATCAAGCGATAGCCTATGTCAGCAAGCACAATGCCAGTGTATTACAGCAGCCACCTGTTTTTATAGCACTGGAGCATGCCTTCCATGGCAAGCTCACTACATCTATCCAGCTTACGCACGGTATCATGTACCGCCAGCCATTCCGCCGTTTGGGTTTACGGACTGAATTTGTGTCTATTGCCCAGCTTGAAAGGTTATGCCATGGAGATACGACCTGGTTGGATCGGCCCTCATTGTTGCTCCCCAAGAAAACCAAAAAAGGGCTCGTACTTGAAGAGGTTGCTATTCCTAGTGTTGCCGCGTTATTGGTTGAACCTGTCCAAGGGGAAGGGGGCGTATATGCTTTAACCGAAGCTGATGCAAAAGTATTACACCGGGTCAGAGATATGCTTGGGTGCCCACTCATTGCTGATGAAGTGCAGTCCGGTAGTGGCCGTTGCGGCTCATTTCTTGCCGGTAGCCAAATTGGCTTAAAGCCTGACTATGTTGTGCTGTCAAAAGCTTTGGGCGCGGGCCTATCTAAGCTAGGGGTGGTGGCTATTCGCTCGGGCCAATATGCGGAAGGTTTTGATATTTTACAAAGCTCGACTTTTGCCGAAGACGAAATGTCTTGCCAGTTGGCTGCTGCATACCTCGACCGCTTGGCGGAAGATGACGGACGGGCGCTATCCACGGTCCGGGAGCTGGGGGAGGCCCTGCTTGTGGCATTGAAGGAGCTGCATCAGACCTACCCTGATGTGATTAAGGATATTCGTGGCAAGGGGCTGCTTTTAGGTGTTGAGTTTCAGGATCAGGATCATGCGCCAGCACATTTGATCCGGACATCAGCCTACCAAGGGGCCTTGGGCTACTTGCTAACCGGGCATTTGCTCAATGAGCACGGGATCAGGGTTGCTCCGCCAGCCAGTGCAGGAAATGTGCTCCGGATAGAGCCGACTATTTTGTTGACCCAACAACAAATAGACGAACTCATCTATGCCCTCGAGCGGATGTGCTTGGCTCTGAGGTACCAAGACACCGGGTATTTGATGCATTTCCTGGTTCATGATGAGCCCCACCCGACTAAAGAGCCAAAAGATTTCCGGCCATGGTACGCCTCTTTGGGGATAGAACAGCAGTACTCACAGCCAGCAGATAGTAAGGTGGCCTTTGTTAACCATTTGATTTCCAGTGACTGGCTGCGCCAAGTGGATGCCTCCTTGCAACATTGGACAGATGCCCAGTGTGATGATTTAGTCAGGCGCTTTGCCTTTGATAAGCGGGTTGCCCCATTTGCTCCCGTCAGGATGCAGTCCAGCCAAGGGCAGACGGTAGACTTTATTTTATACCCCATCAATTCTACCTCACAGCAAATTAGTGAGCAGCTTGAAAATAATCAACTGGAGCCACTTCGGGCTGCGATTGATGAAAGGCTGGCCGCAGCGAAAGCCGATGGTTGTAAGCACGCCGGGCTCGGGATGTTCACCTCGATTGTGATGAATAACGGGAAGGCGGCACAGACTGCTGGTATTTCCCTGACCACCGGAAATGCACTGACCATAGCGATGGCTCACGAAGCGCTAGTGAATGCTGCGCAAGACAGAGGCCACCCTATAGTCTCTGCTGCCGTCATTGGTGCGGCTGGCAACATCGGTTCGGTATACAGTTTGCTCGTTGCAGAGCACTGTCAGCAACTCATTCTGGTGGGGAGTGGCCGGCAGGGTTCTGTGAAGCGACTACAGAAGGTTGCATATCAGGTCTACCAAGCCGAATGGGAAAGCTTGCAAGATCCACGTCAGCCTGCCTCTGGTATCGCCTCGGTCTTGCAGAACCACCAAGAACTCATAGCCAACTGGCTTAGCCAAATGCCGGATAAGACTGCAGGAGAGGCAATATTTGATTGGTGCCAGCAATATTTATCCGTTGGTCCGGTATTGATTTCAACGGATGTCGCTGCAATTAGCCAGGCGGATACTGTTATCTGTGCTTCAAATGCGTCTGATGCATTTATTGATATCGGCATGATCCAGCAAAGCGCGATTGTTTGTGATATTGCAGTCCCACATAACCTTTCGGACAGCGTATTGGGGGCTCGGCCTGATATCCGGTGTATCCGGGGAGGGATTGTACAAACCCCGCATAATGAAAGCCTGGATCCCAGAGTAAGGGCCTATCTTGGCGAAGGTCAGGTTTATGCCTGCATGGCAGAAACCGTAGTGCTTGGCATGGAGCAATAT
Organism: Photobacterium gaetbulicola Gung47; assembly: GCA_000940995.1. Classification (NCBI taxonomy): domain Bacteria; kingdom Pseudomonadati; phylum Pseudomonadota; class Gammaproteobacteria; order Vibrionales; family Vibrionaceae; genus Photobacterium; species Photobacterium gaetbulicola. Next base: position 1,747,624 of record CP005973.1, on the reverse strand, counting down.
CCAACTCATTACTCCTACGGCAACCTAACCAAAGGACAGGTGAAGTGGATAGCCCAACGAGCGCGTGAGCACGGTATGAAGTTAGGCAAAGTTAAGGTATCGGAGTCGATGTAATGGAACGGAACGAAAGTACTTCAAGACCGGTAGCTTTGGTTACTGGCGCGACGCGGGGAATTGGACGCAGTATTGCGTTGGCATTTGCCCAAAAGGGTTATGACCTTGCTTTTTGCTATCGCAGCAACCAAGCAGAGGCGGTCACGCTGATGGCCGATATTGAAAGGGCCGGTGCCCGGGTTCTTTCCCACCAGTTGGATGTCAGTGATGAGGCGGCCGTAACCACGTTCTTTGGAAGGCTAGAGCAGCAGTACGGACGGCTTGACGTGTTGGTCAACAATGCTGGCCAAACCCGCGATGGCCTTTTGGTCAGTATGGAAAAGACCGACATGGAAGCGGTTTTAGCGACCAATGTCGTTGGTACTATGCTGTTTTGCCGTGAGGCGGTCAAACTGATGCTGCCCGCAAGAAGCGGGAGCATCGTTAATTTATCATCAGTTTCTGCAGTTAGGGCGAATAAGGGGCAAACAAACTATGCCGCCTCAAAAGGGGCGGTCGAAGCCCTTACACGGGCTTTGGCAGTAGAAGTGGGGAAGAAGGGCATTCGGGTCAATGCCGTCGCGCCAGGGGTTATCAAAACTGAAATGACAGGGGAGCTGTTGGATAACTTTGAAAAGCAATTGAAGCAACGTTTATTGGCTAGGAAATTTGGTGAACCGAGTGATATTGCTGAGGCTGTTCTGTTTTTGGCCCGCCCCGAAAACCATTACATCACAGGGCAGGTGCTGACCGTTGATGGCGGTCTTGTATTGGGCTAGGTAAGGAAGAACGATGAAAGGGATAGTTGTCATTACAGGGGCGGCCAGCGGGATTGGAGCCGCCGTGGTAAAAACGGAGCTGACCCAGGCCAAGCGCCATATTGTGGCGATTGATATTGATGAAGCAGGGCTGGATTGTATAAAGCAATCGCTTACTGCTGATGAGAAGGAGCGCATTACTTTCTGTTGCATTGATCTCACTGATATTAATGCAATGCAGGCTGCGGTATCAGGTTTCTGCTGCCGGGGAGATGGCGTCGATAAGATCATCATCAGCCATGCCTTGAGTAATGAAAATCAGATTGACCAACAGTCTGTGTGGGATAGGGTGCTGGATGTGAACCTCCATTCGACCCAGCGCTTTCTGGCGGCTTTAGAGCCCCATATTAATATTCACGGCCGGGTGGTGATTTTATCTTCGGTGCTTGGCAAGGCGGGAAAAGTCTCCAACTCTGCCTATTGCGTCTCTAAGCATGGCTTATTGGGGCTGGTTAAGAGCCTGGCACTGGATTGGGCTCCGAGAAAAATCACGGTTAATGCCGTGATGCCCTGTTGGGTGGACACGCCGATGTTGCGTCGTGAACTTGCCCCCCAAGCGGATGCGTTAGGGATCACGGTCGATCGTATGATCCGTCAAATAAAGAAAAGGATCCCCCTCAAACAGTTAGTCAAAGATAGCGATGTGGCCGATACCATTGCTTTTTTGACCTCATCGTCTGCCGCGATGATTACCGCGCAAGGGATTGTAATTGATGGAGGTTTCGGATGTGGCGTATAGCGGCTTTGTCCGGTCTGCTCATTGGGGCAATAACGGTGCCCCAAGTGCAAGCCAATGATTGGTACCTTGAACCTAGGTTATCCGTTGCAGCATCTTCACGTTTGCATGGCAGTGAAACGCTGACTTCTCAAGTCAATGCCGCGGGATTGAAGTTCGAATATTTCGGAGAAACTCTGACATTTAACTTTGATGGCGAAATGCAATACGACGCGGTATTTGATTGGACTAATCAGTATAGCCGCAAGGCGAGGGATGAATATGCAACCCGACTGTGGCTCGATGAAGCTTTTTTGTCGTGGAGTTGGGCAGATTGGTTCATATATTTGGGGTTCCAAAAAGTTGTTTGGGGGGAAGCCGATGATCTCAGGGTCACGGATGTTGTCAATCCGTTAGATCTCAAAGACTTTGTGTTGTTTGATATTGATGACTACCGGATTGCCCAGCCTATGTTGCGGACTGAGTCCACCCTTGGCGACTGGGACGTAGAGTTGCTCTGGTTATTTGATTTCGAACCTAATCAGTTCGTCGCCAGTGGTAGCGAGTTTGCCATGCCGGCTTTGGACGGGGTGCCGCTTGACGAGCCTCACGGCAGTGAGTTTGGCTTCCGTCTCTCTACTATCCTGTTTGATGCCGATACGAGCTTTTATGCTTTTGCGGGATATCAGGACGATCCGGTTTTTATTGCCGAGCGGCAACAGGTGGTAGGCAAGTACCATGACCAACGAATGCTGGGCAATAGCCTGTCATTTTCGCTAGGCGACTTTGTTATGCGTACAGAGTTAGCGTGGTTTTACCAGCAAAGTTATGGCACGGCGTCTTTTGCCAGGGAGAAGCATAATACGACGCAAGGATTGCTCGGTATTGATTACCTTTACCGCGATTGGCTGATCACCGGCCAAATATCAGACCGGTATATCAGTGGCTGGTCCGATGAACTGGCAGTCCCTGAGTCTGATGCGATATATACACTGTCTGCGGAGGGCAGCTTGATGGCCAGCAAATTAACGGCCAGAGTTGCCGCAAGTTATGCCGATGCCAACGGAGGCGGTGGATTGTATCAAGTGAAACTGGCCTATATCCCCACTAGTGCTTGGAAGTTGCAATTGAATGTTGACCTGTTGAATGGCAATGAAAACAACTTCTTTGGCCAGTATAAAAACAACGACAGGATCTGGGTGTCGACTACGTATTATTTGTAAGGTGGAAAAATGAAAAAGGGAATTGTTGCAGCGCTATTGTTTAGTTCATTCCTGTCTCATGCAAATCCTGATGCTGACAGTATATTAACTTCTGTTCGTGACCGTGATGATGGTCATTCATATATATCAGATGTTGAACTGAATTTAATTAATTCAGATGGTAATGTCAGAGCCAGAAATATGTATATGTTGCAGAAAGATAGTGACGATAAGGAAATGACATATATTTACTTCTATGACTCAGTCGATGTCCGCGGGGTAAGCTTTCTGATGTATACCTATCCAGAGCAGACGGGCAGCGCGGATGACCAATGGCTGTATTTACCAGCTTTTCGCAAGATCCGCCGGATAGGCTCTAACGATAAGCGAGGGTCATTTATGGGCAGTACCTTCTCATACTATGATCTGGATAAAATTCGGATCGGTGACTATCAATCGACTGTTGTTGGGGAAGAAATTATCGATGGCAGAGAGACTTGGGTTATCGAGCAAATTCCCTCCTCACAGGAGGTGATTAACAAAACCGGCTATCACAAGGTGAAGCGGTGGGTCGACAAAGAGAGGGAGATTTTTGTACGTAGTGATTATTTCGATGCCAAGGAAGTGCTATTCAAACGGCAAGAGGCCATTGAAGTCGAGGCTGTTCAGGGGATCTGGACAATCACTAACGCGAGAACAATAAACTTAGTCAATGATACATCATCAGAGATGATTTTTAATAATTTAGAATATAACGTCGGTTTGGATAATAACAAGTTCAGTAAGCGGGCTTTGAAAAATGGACTGAAAATATCTTCGATTAAAGAGCTTATTCAGGGAGATGAAGGTTAAGTCATGAATTCATATATCAATTTTGTGTCCAAGTATGCAAAATCAATAATCTTGTTGTTAGTTTTGATTACTGGTTTTTTTACCTATCAGATTAGCTATCTGACGGAAGACAGTAATCCTTACTTATTGCCAGAGAGCCATCCGGCGAGAAGCAGTTTGCTGGAAATGCGGGAAGAGTTTACGGGAACCTATGACTCTATTTTAATTGCGCTTTATAACCATGACACTATTTTCAACCAGGAAAGCTTGAATGCCATCTTTAGCCTGACCCAATCGGCTCGAAAGATAATGTTGGCTGATCAATCGGATATTGATAGGTTGGCGTTGCTCAAAAAACAATATCCACAACATGCAGAGCTAGCAGCTTTAGTGGCGGGTGTTCTGGCCGGAGAACTTGGTCAGGATGATGCCGCGCCCGTCAGGCAGTTCGTCGCCGACGGCCATGGCCAGTCATTGTCAGCGGCTGATGCGAAATACCTCCGGGTGTTGGCTGAACGTCTTGATCCTGTCCGAGAAATGGCTGGAATGGCAGCTACTGAGAATGTATTCCTTGAGCCTGATGGAACACTCCGCGCGAGTATCACGCTAAACCACAATGACAGCAATTCGGCTGATATTCAAAAAGCGATCATGAAAAATGAGCTGATGGAAATGGGAGTGGTGGATAAACTGGGTCACGTTGGACTGGTGGTTATTGAAGTTAGCGTGCTCCAGGATGATGCCGAGGGACAGCTGAGGGCATACGATGCCATCCGCCTTCTGGTTGATGAATACCAAGCCGCGAACCCTCAACTGAAAGATGAAGTCTATATTGGGGGTGTTCCTGTTTTCTTTGCTGAGCAAAAGAAAATTATGGACCGCGACTTGGGGACGCTGCTGCCTGCGGTGATGGTGCTCATAGCGCTGATTTTGATTGCTTTTTTTCGGTCGGGGCTTGGCGTTGCCATCCCATTGGTGAATGTTGTGATGTGCACAATATGGACCATGGGCGCGATGGCGATGGTCGGTATTCCCGTTGACTTGATAACCAGTGTGTTACCGGTGTTCTTAATTACGATTTGCTCTTCCGATGCAATCCATGTCATGGCTGAGTATTACCATCAGCGCCGCCAGGAGCAATCAAACAAGCAGGCGGTTGTTGTCACCATACGGTTGATGACAGCGCCGGTTGTTCTGACGACAATCACAACCTGCCTGACGTTCATCATATCAACCACTACCAGCATCAGTAACCTGCAAAATTTCGGCCTGAGTATGTCGTTCGGAATGTTTGTGGCGATGGTTATTTCGTTGTTGCTGATCCCGGCATGGCTCTCGTTGCTGAAGCCGAAGAACCAAGCCAAAAAACAGGATAACAAACCCGGTGATTCATACCTTATCAGTCGTTGTCTGATCAGCATTTTTAAACCGGTTATTGCCTATCGTGCGCGTTTTATGGTGCTGACTTCAGTGGTACTGGCGGGATTAGTGGCAATGGCACTGCAGGTCAGTGTGGACGATATGGGGAGTGGCTATTTTGCTCCGGACAACGAGTTTCGTATCGCGGATGACTTTATCAATGGCAATGTCGCGGGAACCAGCCCGGGCTGGATCGAAATCGATGCGGGTGAACCCGGTGCCGCCCTTGATTATGACACTATCATGTTTGTCGACAAACTGGAAAAGTTCATCCACCAGCAGGCAAATATTACGTTTAGTTACTCTGCTGCCAGGTATGTTAGGCGGATGAACCTGGTGCTCAACGACATGGCCCCAGAGTACGACCGCCTGCCATATCGAGAGGAAACATTCACCGATACCGATGAAGAAACCGGTTTGGTTGAGGAAGTAGCCATCTCTGGCCAAGATATTATTCGCCAGTCAATCCTGATGTACGAGAACGGCGGTGGCAGCGACCTGACTAATGTTCTCAATGAGGATTTCTCCAAAACGGTGATGCTCTATACCATGAACACCACGGTTGCCAGTGAGTTCCAAGCTTTTCTCGATGTACTTATCCCTTGGCTGGAAGACAATACGCCGGCTGGTATCAGCTATAAGCTGGCGGGCGCTCCGATTATTTGGACGGCAGTACTTGATGAACTGATCTCCGGTCAGGTACTCAGTATTGGCTTGGCTTTCTTAACCGTCGTACTCACCATGAGTCTGTGGTTGAAGTCTTGGAAGATGGGGTTAGTCGGTACCCTGCCTCTGGCGGCAACAGTAGTGATCTATTATGCAACCATGGCTTTCTTTGGTATTGAGTTGAATATTGGAACTGCGATTATTTCTTTCTTAATTCTAGGTATTGTTGATTACTCCGTTCATTATTTGCTTAGAACCAAGCATGGTGTAGAACAGGGACTATCCATTGATGATGCGTTATTACAGGCGCTATCACAGTCGGGCCGTTCGATAATTGCCAATGTTTTTGTGTTCAGTATCGGCTTTATTGCCCTGCTGTTCTCAGAATTTAAACCTATCGTTGATTTGGGAACTTTGGTTGGCTTATCTTTGTTTATCAGTGGCATCATGTCGATTTACGTAATTACTCTGCTGGCTCCTTGGTTGATTCCATCAGATAACGTCGTTACGGTAAAAGATCCACTAACCGTATGATGAAACAAGCTGCACCTTTGAAGGAACAAGGTGCAGCTTGGATCTCTTTATCTTGGCAATTGTTTTACGCAGAGTTATGGAAGGGAATGAGTAAATTAACGAGGAAAGAAAGGGAAAGGCGGCAGCGCGAATCATTATTTTTGGATATTGCCTATGAGATCTTGCTCAAGGAAGGTATTCAGGCGCTGACAATGGAAAAGGTGGCAAACATATCAGAATACTCGAAAGGGACTGTGTATGGTCATTTCGGTTGCAAAGAAGACATTATCTCAGCATTGAGTGTCAAAACGCTGAAGCTGCAAAAGGCGATGATGCAACAGGTTCTGGAAGGCGAGTGTTCAACTCGCGAAAGAATACTGAGCTGCGCCTTGGTGTATGTGCTTATCCAGGAAAAATATCCGAGGCTACATTACTGTGTCCTGTCGCTAAATGACCCTCTGGTCAGCACTAAACTCTCCAGCACCATGCAGGAGCTATACGCGGAAGTGGAAGAGCAAGTTAATGACCTGCTGGTTGAAACAATCTGTGCCGCCCAGCAGTGCGGTGATCTGCCCATGGATAAAACCGCAGAATCTATCGCTTACGCGGTGCGTGCAATGGTGTTCGGCATGTCTCTTATTGGTCATGACTCGTTGGAAAGCGTGACTCGATGCCACTTAAGCTCGTTGTTGGATGGGTTGGGGTGGCAACCGCTCACTCGAGATGCTGACTATCTGCATTATTGGCAGCAAACACGTGAAACCCTTCTCGGAGTAACGATTCCAGAAATTCACTCATACTGAGTACCAGCAGATAGGTTAGAAGTTTAAGTTCGATCACATTTTTTTGAACCGAGGCTTTTTTTGGTTGTTTAGCTAAATCGGTTTAGCAATAATTAACTCAGTTAAATGTTGTGGAGACAAGTGAATGGCAAAAGTATGGGTCACAGGTGATGCAGTGGTTGATCTGATCCCCGAAGGCGAGGGGACATACCTAAAATGTCCTGGCGGCGCACCGGCAAATGTTGCCGTGGGTATTGCTCGCCTTGGGGGAGAGACTGCATTTTTCGGCCGTGTCGGCCAAGATCCGCTGGGCCGTTTTATGAAGCAGGTGCTTTCTGACGAAGGCGTCGGCACCGAACTGATGAAGCTGGATGAAGAGCACCGTACTTCGACTGTCATTGTTGACCTGGACGATGAGGGCGAGCGCAGCTTTACCTTCATGGTGAAGCCAAGTGCCGATCAATTCACATCAAAAGACGATGTACCTGCTTTCGCTCGGGGTGAGTGGCTCCACGTTTGTTCGATAGCCTTGGCTAATGAGCCTTCCCGTGGCACTACTTTAGCTGCGATGAAAGCAATTAAAGCCGCGGGCGGTTATGTGTCCTTTGACCCTAACCTTCGTGAAGAAGTCTGGGCCCAACCTTCTGAGCTCAAACCTGTTGTGATGCAAGCGGTCGCACTCTCTGATGTGGTGAAGTTTTCTGATGATGAGCTATTGTTCCTGACAGAACAGACGGATTTGCAAGCAGCGCTGGCTTACCTTAAGCAGCAATATCAATTGCCGTTGGTTATCGTGACGCAAGGTAAGAAAGGGGCGTTGGTGGTGCAGGGGGGTAAACAGCAACTGGTTACCGGGAAACCTGTCAACCCCGTTGACACCACCGGTGCCGGTGATGCCTTCGTCGGCGGTTTGCTGGCGGGCTTGGTGAGCGTTGATAACTGGCAGGATGAATCCCAGTTGCTGGGCATTATCAAGCAAGCCAATGCCTGTGGTGCGCTTGCAACCACTGCCAAAGGCGCCATGACGGCGCTGCCGACGGCCAAGCAGTTGGCTGAATACTTAGCAGTGTAAAGCCTGTGTAGGCCAAGCTGCCAAAGCAAAGGACGGTTGGAAACCCGCAAGGATCTCGCTAATGCAAGATCCTTGTTTGGTTAATACTACCTATGGTCGCCGGGAGTAAAGCACTTAGGCTGGAGCGTGCGTCAGGCTAACCTGATGGTTGGGAAAAGTGACGGGCGATAAGCTATGCCTTACCAATCCCGGATTTGATCTCGTTATCCATATCATCCAAGACATCATCTAAATACGACTCAACCTTTTCCTCGACGAAACTGTCAGGCTCCTCAAAATAAGCCAGGTGATAAATGGCATCTCCTTCGTTGACCAAAGGAAGACTTTGTTGGCCGATGATGATCCCCCCTTGCAGGGCTTTAATGGCTACCTCGTCACTGCCGAGTGGATCGCTAATGATGGCCAGGGTTTGATCTTTTTCGACCCTCTGGCCTAAAGTAACGTGCGAGCGGAGAATACCGTCAAAGTCAGCTCGTATCCATCGGGTCGCCCTGGCGACGACAGGCGGTTTTGCTCGTGTTAGTTTACCTTGCGCCGTCATACCGAGGTGGCGCATGACCCTTTGAATGCCTCTAATTCCAGCGGTGATGGCAAAGGGTTCGAAACGCAATGCTTCTCCTGCTTCATAAGTGATAACAGAAATGCCTGCTTTTTCCGCTTCAGCGCGCAATGACCCATCACGTAACGAGGCGTCAATCACTACCGGTGTACCAAAGGCCATCGCCATCTCGGCTGAAATAGGATGACTGAGGTTGGCGCGTATTTGCGGGAGGTTTGTCCGGTGGATCGCCGCTGTATGGAGGTCGATCACATGGGTGCACTGCATGACGATATTGGTAAAAAAATAATGGGCGATTCGCCCAGCGATAGATCCGCGAGCTGAGCCGGGAAAACAGCGATTGAGATCCCGCCGGTCCGGTAAGTATCTTGATTTATGGATGAAACCGAACACATTGACCACGGGGACAGCGATTAAGGTCCCTTTCAGTTTCATGGGGTCGATTTTTGTCAGAAGCTGACGCACAATTTCGACACCATTTAATTCATCACCATGAATAGCAGCATCAACCAATAGTACCGGCCCGGCGAGACGGCCATTGACGACTTCTAATGTGACAGATAGGTTGGCATGGGTATATAGTCTGGCAACCTCTAGGTCGACACTCACCCTCTTGCCTGGAGGCACCAGAGTCTCGCCGCATTGAAAAGCCTGATTCCGGCTAGCCTTTGCCACGGGTACGGGTCCGCTGGGGTTTGGCATTTTTTTCAATGTAGTCAATGATCATACCGGCAACATCCTTACCGGTTGCCAGCTCTATACCCTCCAGCCCGGGGGACGAATTCACCTCCATCACCAACGGCCCGCGCTCGGAGCGCAACAAATCCACACCTGCCACATTCAGGCCCATGACTTTGGCTGCATCGACCGCCGTTTTTCTTTCTGTGGGGGTAATGCGCACCAGAGAGGCTTCCCCACCGCGGTGTAGGTTGGAGCGAAACTCTCCGGGTTGAGCCTGGCGCTTCATGGCGGCAATGACTTTATCGCCAATGACAAAGCAGCGGATATCGGCCCCTCCGGCCTCTTTGATGTATTCCTGAACCATGATGTTGGCTCTCAGCCCCATAAAGGCTTCAAGCACACTTTCTGCAGCTTTCTGGGTTTCGGCAAGGACAACGCCAATGCCCTGGGTTCCCTCCAGTAGTTTTATAACCACCGGAGCGCCACCAACCATGTGAATTAAATCTTTGATATCGCCGGGCTTGCTGGCAAAGCCTGTGATCGGCATGCCGATATTTTTACGGGAAAGTAATTGCAGAGAACGCAATTTATCCCGAGAGCGGGTGATGGCGACGGATTCATTGACCGGAAACACTCCCATCATTTCGAACTGCCGTAACACCGCACAACCATAAAAAGTCACCGATGCGCCGATGCGAGGAATAATGGCATCAAAGCCTGCAAGCTCATCGCCCTTGAGGTGAATCGAAGGCGAAGTGGAATTGATGTTCATGTAGCAGCGAAGTACATCGATGATTTTGTATTCATGCCCGCGCTCTTGGCACGATTCGATAAGGCGACGTGTTGAGTAAAGATCTTTATTGCGGGATAAAATACCTATTTTCACAACAACTTACTCCTTTGATAATAAGAAAGACTTGCCAGGATCGACAATCATGCGTGAATGAAGAGCCGTTCGACCGATCAACATGCGAAATCTCATGTTGTCCCTGGGAGTGAGAGTCATCTCTATGGGAAAAGAGGAGTTACCAGCAACCAATTCCGTACGGATGATATAACGTTGTGTTTCATGCCCGCCGGAATCTCGGACGAGCCTCTGATCGATCACGCGGGACTCGCACTGAACAACAACATCGGTGTTTGCTTGGATTGGGTGTACCCAAAAGCGCAGCCATTGCTGATTGTTGTGGCGAAACTCTTCGATAGCAAAGGTATGTAAACAGGATGTCCGAGCCCCGGTATCGACCTTGGCCTTGATTCGCTCAATACCTAGTTGAGGTAAGCTAACCCACTCTCGCCATCCAACGATGACTTTGTTGTCTGTTTTCAAAACGTCTACCTGCAGTGACTGGTTAAGTCTTTCGCTGTAAGGGAACTGAAAACAGTATAGTTGATGCAGAGTCGTTGTTTTTCTATCTGTTAGCCGATCTTAGCAGGTGTGTGAGTTTGGTGAGGGGCCATGGCTACCCTAGAAACGCAGGAAAAACCCTTCAGGTAGCCATGGTATAGGGGGGAATGATTCCGCTCTAGCTTAACAACCACGCTTTAGCATCAATAGAAACGGGTTCATCGCTAATCAGCCGAACAGCGGTGGCATCTTGAGCGGTAAATACACGGGCTGTCATGGCAAACTCGCCTTGATTGATAAAGAGCTCTAGCGATGAGTTGTCAGCCAGAAGCTGCAGTTCAACAGCTTGGCTGTGTGGCCAAGGCAATTCACGGATGGTTTCACCGTCGGTTGGCTGGGCATGGCTGCGATCTAGGCGGATCCGCTGTTGGTCGGCATCAAGGATGATGTCGCAGTACTCGCTGCCGTTGTCCATCACCCGCAGGGTGGTTTGCCCCGATGCCGGCCACGGTAAGATCGTTTGCAATTCGAAGCTCTTGCTCCCCAGATCCAACGAAGACTTTTCATTGTTAGCCTCGAGGTTAAAGCTCTGTGTTTCGCCGCGAAGTTGCTGCAACTCACGGGCAGGCTGCTGATACAGCTTACCGTTTTGCCAAGATAGCTCTCGCAGGCAGGTGAGCTGGTGGAGCCATTTGTCTTTAACACTTGGCTGGTTGATTTCATCTGGCAGTCCCATCCAACCTATCATCAGGCGGCGGCCGTCTGGTGCCTGTGTCGACTGCGGGGCATAAAAGTCGAAGCCGTGATCCAGCGTGTAGAACTCTGATAATTCAAGCCGATCATTCTCATCCAAGCTGGCTTGCAGGTAGCCGTTATGGTGCGGGACGTTATGGTAGTGACTATCGGCTTCGATGCCTTGAGGGCAGATAATGGCAACCAGTTGCTCGCCCATTTCGAATAGGTCCGGGCACTCCCACATGTAGCCGAAGTCATTGAGCTCGCTACCAGTCAGTGAAACAAACTCCCACTGGCGTAAATCAAAAGAGCGGTAAATTGCCAGGCGGCCAAGCAGTTGGCCTTCATCAGTTTCTTGCTGGGCTCCCAATAGCATCAGCCAGTGATCGCCATTTTTTACCAGTTTCGGATCGCGGCAATGGGGAGTGACTGAAGGCGGTAGGCTGTCAATCACCGGTCCGTGTTTGGTGAAATTGATACCATCGCTCGAGGTGGCCAGGCACTGGGTGGTAATGCGCTGGCGCTGCTCGCCAATCCGGACATTGCCGGTGTAGAACAGCATCAGTTCATCGTCGGTACTGACAGCATGGCCAGAGAACACCCCATGGCTGTCGAACCAATCCGATGGGTAGAGCGCCATCGGCTGGCTTTGCCAATTAACCAGATCGGAACTGGTGACATGGGCCCAGTACTTGTCTTTGTGCACACAGCCAAAAGGGTAGAGCTGGTAGAAAAGGTGGTATTCGCCATTGTGGTAGGTGAAGCCGTTAGGATCGTTGAGCAGACCCTGCGGTGGGGCAATATGCCACAGCGGCCGGTGCGGTGACTGGGTGATCTCGCACACTGCCGCAAGTTGAGTGCGCTGGTTTTGCTCGATAATACGCCCGAGCTGCTCCCAGTCAGCCTGACATAAAGGCACTTCCGGCGTCCAGGCTACCTGATTGAGGCTGCTGTGGAATGGCAACACACGTGCAAGATCGGAGCGAAGCTCAGGATCCTTAAGTTCCAGAATCACCTGTTGCTCGACGCGCAGCGCACGCAAGAGGTTGTTGGGGCCGCCGCAGGCAGCAAGGATATCTGTCAGTGTCATGGGGTTGAGGCCTTAACCAGTTTGTTTGATAATTTCGGGAACGTTCCAAAAATACAAAAAATGCAGCAATCAGTGCAAGAGGAGCGCTGTATTTGCTCCCCTTTATGACGAAAACTGTGCGTTGGATCGCTTTTTGGTGCTGGCGGTGGGTAAGGAATGAAGGCTGGTTATCAAGCGCTTTCGCGCGGGATCCAGTCAAAGCCCAGTACCAGTTTGGACACCTGGCTGCGGCCTTGCTCAATGATTTCCAGCAGCATTTTGGCGGCATTGTTGCCTGCAGGCTCGAAGCCATAGGCAAAAGTAGACAGGCCTGGTGTTACGACAGAGGCCATTTCATCGTTACCGACACCGATCACCTTGATGTCTTCACCGGGCACTAGTCCGGCTGCGGCAATGGCTTGCATCGCACCGATTGCGATACGGTCGGTTGCGCAAAAAACGCCGTCAACTTTATGATTTTTAGACAAAATATTTGCCATTTCCTGGCGCCCTGAGGCTATTGAGAATTGCCCTTGGCAATGGAACTTAGGTGGCTCGGCTGCCATATGGCTCAAGGCGCGGCTAAAACCGTCGAAGCGTTGCTGGTCGACAGCGATATCATCGCTTTGTACCCCGAGAAAGCCGATATGCTTGCAGCCTGCTTGGTTCAAAATCTCGCCAGCACAATATCCCACCCGGTAGTCATCGTGGATGACACTGGGGATGTTGAAACTGGAGCCGTCCTGACCGATTAGCACCACTGGCGCCTTGGATCGCTTGATGGCTGTGACTAGCTGCTCATCGATGTGGGTAGCAAACATCACGATACCCTCAACCCGTTTCTGGTTGAACAGTTCAATGTATTGCAGCTCCTTGCCTGCCTCCAGACGGCTGTTAGCCAGCAGTACTTGTTTGCCAGCTTGTTCGAAGATTTCACTCAATCCATCGACACCTTGCGAGGTGGCATTAGAGGCGACGCGGGGAACAATAATTCCTATCAGGTTGGTTTTATTAGATTTTAAATCTTTTGCTACTTGGTTGACTACGTAGCCGCATTCCTCAATCGCACGTTTTACTTTGATTTTTGTGGCTTCTTTAACGCCATATTCGTCGTTGATCACCCGGGAAACCGTTGATTTCGATACCCCGGCAAGTCGGGCTACATCGTGTAGGCTTGCCATACATAACTCCTTGGTTACCCTCGATGATCCTGCAAACTAGGGATGCATTGCAATCACTGTGCTAGTGATTACCCTGTTAAGGTGATCTTGATCACATTTGATTGTGCGAGATAGCCATAATTATCGATCGCCCTCACACTGATTAAACCACAGCTTGACGGCACCTGACTCTATCGTAAAAACTGTTTCGGTAACGTTCCCGAAATCAACTCGAGCTACTTAGGTTCAAGGTAACTGGACTTGGTTCGATTGGAGTTGGCAATGTGAGCAGTCCCAACACCTGCTAAGCCGAATGGCACACCTTGTGACTTTCCGGGAGCCGAAATGATTTTAATAACATGTACCCATACCAGCAGGCATGCTGAGGGTGGAATTTAAATGTCTGAGCGTGAAGAGCATTCGCGACGGGGGTAGAAAGATGGACTTTCCGATGATTGCCAAGCAACTTATTGAAAAGCTTGGTGGAAAAGAAAACATTGCAGCAGCGGCACACTGTGCGACGCGCTTGCGTTTGGCTTTGCATGACGAGAGCAAGGCTGACTTGCAAGCAATCGATGACATCGAAGGGGTAAAAGGCCAATTCCAGGTGGCCGGACAAATCCAGGTGATCTTTGGTTCTGGTATCGTTAACCAAGTGTATGCGGCGATGACAGCAGAGACAGGTCAGACAGAGATGTCGACAAAAGAGGTGGCTTCTGCTGGCGCACAAAAACAGAACGTTGTTCAGCGTGCAGTGAAGGGCCTGTCCGATATTTTCGTGCCGATCATCCCGGCCATTGTCGCGGGTGGTCTGTTGATGGGGATCTTTAACCTGCTGACCGCACAGGGCCTGTTTATTGATGGACAGTCACTCATTGAAGCCTATCCGGGAATGGCCGATCTGGCATCGATGATCAATACGTTTGCCAACGCCCCATTTGTTTATCTCCCTGTTTTACTGGCATTCTCGGCATCGAAGAAATTTGGCGGTAACCCCTTCCTTGGCGCTGCGCTGGGTATGTTGATGGTTCACCCAGACCTGTTGAACGGCTGGGGCTTCGGTGGTGCCAGTGTTAGCGGCAATATCCCGGTATGGAACATCTTCGGTTTTGAGATCGAAAAAGTTGGCTACCAAGGCTCAGTACTGCCGGTATTGGTGTCGGCTTTCATTCTTGCTAAGGTTGAGAATGGTCTGCGCAAATTTATCCCATCGGTATTGGATAACTTGTTGACTCCGATGCTGGCCATTTTCATCACCGGTTTTCTCACCTTCACGCTTGTCGGCCCGATCACCCGTGATGCCGGTTTCTTGTTGGGTGATGGCCTTAACTGGCTTTACGAGTCCGCAGGCTTTATCGGCGGTGCTTTATTTGGGTTGGTTTACGCGCCGTTTGTGATCACCGGTATGCACCACAGCTTCATTGCATTTGAGACCCAGCTTCTGGCAGATATTGCGGTGACTGGCGGTACGTTTATCTTCCCAATTGCAGCGATGTCCAACGTTGCGCAAGGTGCGGCTTGTCTGGCTTATGGCCTGACGACCAAAGATAAAAAAGCCAAGGGGATCGCGATGCCATCGGGTGTCACGGCCTTGTTGGGGATTACTGAGCCGGCGATGTTCGGTGTTAACCTGAAATACCGCTACCCATTTATTGCCGCTATTATCGGTGCGGCAACTGCGAGTGCGTTCATTACCTTGTTCAAGGTAAAAGCCACAGCGCTGGGGGCGGCAGGTCTGCCGGGCATCATCTCCATTGCGCCGACCTCGGTCGTATCCTATGTGTTGGGTATGGTGATTGCCTTTGCCGTTGCGTTTAGCTTGACGATTGCTCTTGGCTATAAAAAAAAGCAAGCTGCGGGGAGTAAAGCGCTAACGGTTTAACCTGTTTAGATAATGTGATGGCGCAGATGCCATAATTGTGAGAAAAGGTGAGCTGAAAAGCTCACCTTTTTTATTTAATAGCCTAATTAATTTTAATTTAATTTTGATAATTGCCTTAACCATGAGAATAATAAATTATTTTTATTAAATGATTTCGTATTGTTTGAAAAAAGTAGCGAGAAAAAAAAGTGTGCTCTAGCTCAAGTATTTTAAGGTGAATGTCTGTTTTTATAATTGTCAGAAAAGGGAATATGCCGGGGATGATTGTTAGTCGTTTAATAACGGTTAACCCTTTAAATGAATTTGGCAATTAAATCAGGTAACTTTAATTATGCGAGAACTAATAGTAGAGCCTCTCACCAAAGAGGCATTTGCCCCTTTTGGTGATGTGTTGGAGACGGATAACTCCGATTTCTTCTATATCAATAATCGCTCTGGGCAGCGCTTTCATGGGCTTGGAGCCATTGATGTATCAGATGAATCGTCACCATTGATCAGTATTGTGCGAGCCGCTGGGTTTGAGAAGGGTATCTCATTTGATTTATTGGAAAAACACCCTAAAGGCAGTCAGGCATTCTTCCCACTAAAGGGTGAGCGCTTTATTGTCATAGTGGCAAAGGGGGATGAGAATATTGATGAGTCGACTTTACGCGCCTTTGTTACTAATGGAAATCAAGGAATTAATTATCACCGCAATGTTTGGCATTATTTGCTGTTTGCTAAGAACCAAGAAACAGACTTTTTAACCATTGACCGTGCCGGTGAAGATAATTGTATTGTTAAGCATTTATCGACTAATTATACCATTAGTTTTTAATAACATTTAAAAATCAATTCATCCTGTTTGAATAGGAAAAATTTCATCCTGGATTAGGAGAATACATATTATGGCAAAAATGCGAGCAATAGAGGCGGCGGTATTAATTTTAAAGAAAGAAGGCGTCGATACGGCATTTGGTGTTCCCGGGGCTGCCATCAACCCGATGTATGCCGCACTGAAAAAAATTGGCGGTATTGAGCATGTGCTGGCAAGGCATGTCGAAGGGGCATCACATATGGCAGAGGGTTATACCCGAACCGCTCCGGGGAATATCGGTCTGTGTATCGGCACATCGGGCCCTGCGGGCACCGATATGATCACCGGCCTGTACTCGGCCTCTGCAGACTCGATCCCGATCCTTTGTATCACAGGCCAAGCACCGGTTGCCAAGCTTCACAAAGAGGACTTCCAGGCCGTTGATATCGAAGCGATAGCCAAGCCGGTTACCAAGATGGCGGTGACGATCCGCGAAGCTGGCCAGGTACCAGGGACGTTCCAGAAGGCCTTCTATGAAATGCGCTCGGGCCGTCCTGGCCCTGTCCTGCTGGATTTGCCGATTGATGTGCAGATGACCGAAATTGAGTTTGATATTGATCTCTATCAACCAATGGCGCCAGCCAAGACATCGGCGACCAAAGCGCAGGCCCAGGCTGCGCTGGCCATGCTGAACGAGGCGGAAAAACCTGTTTTGGTCGCCGGTGGCGGGATCATCAATGCTGATGCTTCAGCCTTGCTGCGCGAATTCGCAGAGTTGGTCAACGTTCCGGTGATCCAGACACTGCGTGGCTGGGGATCACTGTCGGACGAACACCCGCTAATGGCAGGGCGAATGGGGTGTCAGGCCAACCATCGCTACGGCAACGCCACCTACCTTGAGTCGGATTTTGTGTTTGGTATCGGCAACCGTTGGGCCAATCGCCATACGGGCGATCTGAAAACCTACACCGAAGGGCGTAAGTTCATTCATGTCGATATCGAACCGACCCAGATTGGGCGTGTTTTCTCGCCGGATCTGGGTATCGCCTCCGATGCCCATGACGCGCTTTCGGCATTTATCGAAGCTGCGCAGGAGATGAAGGCAAAGGGCGATCTGAAAGACCGTACTGAGTGGGTGGCGAGTTGTGCCGAACGCAAGCGCACCATGCTCCGCCGTGAAGACTTTGACTGTACGCCGGTCAAGCCCCAGCGCATTTACCACGAAATGAATAAGGCGTTTGGTCCAGAGACACGCTATGTGTCGACTATTGGCCTGGCGCAGATCGCAGCGAACCAGTTCTTGCATATTCACCAGCCGAGACACTGGATCAATGCCTGCCAGGCCGGTCCGCTTGGTTGGACGATGCCTGCTGCTCTTGGGGTTGTGAAAGCCGATCCGACCAAGCCGGTTGTTGCCATCTCGGGAGATTACGATTTCCAGTTTTTGATCGAGGAGCTGGCGGTGGGGGCGCAGTTCAATCTGCCGTATATCCATGTGCTGATCAACAACGCCTATTTGGGGCTGATCCGCCAGGCCCAGCGCGCCTTCGATATTGATTACTGCGTTCAGCTTTCGTTTGAAAACCAGAATGCGCCGGAAGTGAAAGAGTACGGCGTGGATCACAAGCGCGTGGTTGAGGGGCTGGGCTGTAAAGCCATCCGTGTTGATGAGCCGCAAGATATCGGCCCGGCGCTGGAGCAGGCGAAAGAGTGGGTTCAGAAGTACAAGGTGCCTGTTGTTGTCGAGGTGCTGACCGAGCGTGTGACCAATATCGCGATGGGGCCGGATATCGATAAGGTGATGGAATTTGAAGAAACCATAGACCTATAACCCCGCCGTTGAGTGACAGATCATTTATTTCAACTTTGTTGCGGCTGAGGCAGCCGCAGCACGAAGGAGCATCGAATATGCCAAAACTAGCAGCAAACCTCTCAATGCTATTTACCGAACTCGACTTTATGGAGCGCTTCAAGGCGGCTTCAGAGGCCGGATTCCGTGGCGTGGAATACTTGTTCCCGTACGACTTTCCGGCGGCCGATATTGCCGCCCAGCTAGAAGCCCACGGCCTGCAGCAGGTGCTATTCAATTTACCCGCCGGCAACTGGGCCGCCGGGGAGCGGGGCATTGCCTGTCATCCTGAGCGGGTTGGGGAGTTTCGTCAGGGGGTGACTAAAGCAATCGAGTACGCTCAGGTATTGGGCTGCCGCCAGGTCAACTGTCTGGTCGGGATCAAACCAGACCATGTTTCCGATGACGAGGCCTACCGGGTACTGGTCGACAACTTGCGCTTTGCCAACGGGTTGTTGGAGGCGGCTGGCATCGCTTTTGTCGTCGAGGCAATTAATACCCGCGATATCCCCGGTTTCTTTGTCTCCAACACCCGTATGGCGCTCGGGCTGCTGGAAGATGTTGGCTCTGACAACATCCGTTACCAGTATGACATTTACCACATGCAGATTATGGAAGGCGATATTGCGCGGACACTGGAAACTCACCTGGCGCAGATTGGCCATGTCCAGTTAGCTGATAATCCGGGGCGCCATGAGCCGGGTACCGGTGAGCTTAACTACCCATTTTTACTGGCTCACCTAGACAATATTGGTTACAGCGGCTGGGTTGGTTGTGAATACGTACCGGCAAATGGCACTCAGGCCGGTCTGGGTTGGCTTAAAGCATTTAATTTAGTTTAAGGAAGGGAGAAAGTAGGATGAAAAATATCGGATTTATCGGAACGGGGATCATGGGTAAGCCAATGGCGAAGAATCTGCAGGATGCAGGTTATACCTTGTATTTCTCCGAACACTTCGAGCCTGCGCCAGCGGAATTGCTGGGCGAAAAAGGGTTTGCCTGCCCCACCCCGGCCGCCGTTGCGGAAGCGGCCGAAGTGATCATTACCATGGTGCCGGACACCCCTCAGGTTGAAGAGGTCCTGTTCTCTGATATTGGTGTGGCCAAAGGGTTGGCCCCGGGTAAAGTCGTGGTTGATATGAGCTCTATCTCACCGATGGCCACCAAGGGTTTTGCCGAGAAAGTGGAAGCGCTGGGAGCCTGGTATGTCGATGCTCCTGTTTCCGGGGGCGAGGTGGGTGCCAAGGCCGGAACGCTATCGATCATGGCCGGTGGCCGTGAAGACATTTTTGAGCAGGTTAAGCCGCTGTTTGAGGTGATGGGGCAGAACATTACGCTCGTGGGCGGCAATGGTGACGGCCAAACCTGCAAGGTCGCTAACCAGATCATTGTGGCACTCAATATTGAAGCGGTTGGTGAAGCGCTATTGTTTGCCTCAAAGGCAGGTGCCAATCCGGCCAAAATCCGTGAAGCATTGATGGGTGGTTTTGCCTCTTCGAAAATTCTTGAAGTGCATGGCGAACGCATGGTGAAAGGCACCTTTGAGCCGGGCTTCCGTATCCAGCTGCACCAAAAAGATCTCAATCTTGCCCTCAGTGGCGCCCGTGAATTGCAGTTGAACTTGCCCAATACCGCAACGGCACAAGAGTTGTTCAACACTTGTGCGGCACTTGACGGCAGTGGCTGGGATCACTCTGCGATGATCAAAGCGCTTGAGCATATGAGTAACCACTCTATTCGGGGCTAACCAACACGGCGGGCACGGTAGTGCCCGCTGTGGTTTTTGGCTAATGTGTTTTGCAAAGGAGATGGTGGATGAAAATAGTCATTGCCCCGGATTCATTCAAAGAGAGCTTAAGTGCTGCCGAGGTGTGTCGGTCGATAAAAAAAGGCATCCTGCAGCGCCTGCCTGCCTGTGAGGTAGTCTGCGTGCCGATGGCGGATGGCGGGGAGGGCACCCTGGACGCGCTGGTAGATGCCACCCAAGGTCATCGCCAAACGGTATCGGTGATGGGGCCGTTGCCGGATATGCAGGTCGACGCCGAGTTTGGCATGCTGGGTGATGGTGAAACCGCAGTGATTGAAATGGCACGGGCATCGGGAATAGAGCTGCTAAGCAATGAGCAGCGGGATCCTCGCCTGACAACCAGTTTCGGGACTGGGCAGTTGATTTCTGCCGCGCTGGATGCCGGCGCCAAACGGTTGATTGTCGCGATTGGGGGCAGCGCAACCAATGACGGCGGGGTAGGGATGATGCAAGCACTGGGTGTCAGGTTCCTTGATAAGTACCGCTATCCCATTGGTCATGGTGGTGCCCAGTTATCCCGAATCGCAGATATTGACATGGCGGGATTGGATCCAAGGCTGGCCAAAGTGGACGTCGTCGCGGCATGTGACGTTGATAATCCATTGGTCGGCGTACGGGGAGCCTCCGCCATTTTTGGTCCGCAGAAGGGAGCCACCCCCGAGATTGTCGAGCAGCTAGACAGTGCCCTGACCTGTTATGCCAGCTGTATCGCCGAAAAACTGGGGTGTCAGGTTGTCAACGTGCCGGGCTCCGGTGCGGCTGGCGGCATGGGGGCGGCCCTGCTTGCTTTCATGCAGGCGGAGTTGAAGCCAGGGATAACCATAGTGTCCGAAACGGTTTCACTGCCAGACCAGCTTCAGGGGGCCGACTGGGTGATAACCGGTGAAGGAAGAGTGGACGGTCAAACCCTTGGTGGCAAGACCCCGGCCGGTGTCGCCAAATTAGCCCAGTCAATGGGGATCCCCACCGTCGCATTGGCCGGCTCGCTTGGCGATGGCTGTGATGCATTGCGGCAAGTGGGCATCGTCGCATGCTTTTCGGTGCTGTCCAAGCCGTGCTCGTTGGCCCAGGCGCTGGCTAGCGGAGCAGAAAACCTGACGGCAACAGCTTTTCAGGTGGCGGGGATGATGGTTAACCTTCCACACCGTGAATAGGGTTACAGTTGCCTGCTTTTTTATTGCTATGTTGTCGAGCTCGTGTTTTGCCAGAGGTATCCCTCTGGCTTTTTTGTCGTCATAGCGTCAAGAGGCCACCGCCGAGGCGGCATCTTCATCGCTGTTTCCCGTGTCCAGCCGAGCACCGACAGTTGCCCCGGCTAAGGCAATCACGGTAGAGCCGACCATCGCGATGATCATCGGCCACAGTGACGTCCCGCCCAGCATCGCCGCCATTGCACTCACACCGGCACCAACACCATATTGCACCGCGCCGAGTAGGGCAGAGGCAACTCCTGCGTTTGGGCCGTAATAACGCATGAAACAAGCGCTGGAGTTGGCCATGATCCCGCCGTTGGCGGCGATGGAGATCACGAAGCCCGGAACGATGTACCACAATTTTTCCGGTGCCGCCACGTGACTGGTGATAAGGACGATACCGCCGATCAGCTGCAGGCTCAGAAATACTTTCAGCAAGGTGGATGGCTCAAAGGTACGCAACAGAAAGGTGTTGGTACGGTTGATGATCACAATACCGATCACATTGGCGATAAAGAGCCCGGAAAATAGCTCGGCTGAAACCCCGAAGTGATCGATATACGCCAAGGGGGCATTGGTAATAAACGTCATTAATACCGCATAGCCAAAAGCCTGTGCCAGTAGGTAGCCCAACGCGCGGCGCTCCTTGATGACGGACAGGTATCCGCCGGAAGCCTTGCCTTTCTTGGCCGGTTTTGCCTTGGGCATAACCACTAACGCGTTCAGCGCAATCAGGGTCGACAGGAAGCAAAGTAGGTAGAAAATCCAGTGCCAGCTCTGGGTGCGTAGAATCAGTGTCCCCACCGTTGGGGCAATGGAAGGAGCCAGCATCATGATCAGGGCAATGAGCGAAAACAATCGGGCCGCTTCTTTGCCGACCGCATTGTCGCGGATGGTTGCCGGTACACCGACCACGGCGATCCCCCCGCCGAGGGCCTGGACGATACGCCATGACCATAGCATTTCCAGTGATTCGACACCGGCCATCATGAAACTTCCGGCAGCAAACAGCAGCAGGCCAGCCACCATGGTGGGTTTGCGGCCAAGCCTGTCAGACAACGGACCTCCAATTAACTGGCCGACGGCCATACCGAGGACATAAATACTCACAGTCACGGCGACCAGTGACGTCTTGACGCCGAGATCCCCCGCAATGGTGGGGATCGCAGGCAGGTAGCTATCAATCGCGAAAGGGGAAAGGGCAAATACGGCTGCGAGTAATAACAATAAAGATGTAGGAATGTGTTTGTTCATATAGCTCTCTTATTTATCTTTCTGGAAAGATATTATATGGTATTTATCTTTCCAGCAAGATATATTTGGAGGGTTAGGAAGGAGTAGAACGATGGCAAAGCAAGAAACTGTTGCTAATATTCTGAAAAATATCGAACAAAATTGGCCCGAATCGTTTGAGCAACATTCCCCGCCGATTTTGCGTATCCACCGTCTTCATGACTATTTGCAGCAAGATTTGGCGCAGGTGATTGAGCAATACGCATTGCAAAGTGCCGATTTCGGGGTGTTGGCAACCCTTCGCAGAGGGGGCGAGCCTTTCTGTCTGTCGCCCACCGAGCTCTACAGTTCGATGCTGCTGAGCTCTGGCGGACTGACCAAGGTACTGACACGGGTAACCAAGGCGGGGTGGGTTGAGCGGGTGGATAATCCCGAAGACAAACGCAGCAAACTGGTGCAGTTGACAGTGGCAGGCCGGGTGTTGATAGATGAAATTATTCAGGAGCTGCACCGAAACAATCAACGCAAGCTTACAGCGTTGTCAAAGGAGGAGCAGCAACAGCTTGATGCGTTACTGGCGAAAATGCTGACTGCCTGGGAATAGGTATGGTGTTTGCGGTATCCGCTAAGCTTTGTATACTGCCAGCCACTCATACTTAGCAAAGTTATTTTTATGATTATTTTCACGACGAACTTCGGTGATATCGAAATCGAACTGGATTTCGACAAGGCTCCGGTCAGCTCGAAGAACTTTCTGCAATACTGCAAAGACGGCTTTTACGAAGGAACGATTTTCCACCGTGTGATTGACGGTTTTATGATCCAAGGCGGTGGCCACGAGCCGGGAATGAAGGAAAAGCTGACCCGTGACCCGATTGTCAACGAAGCCAACCGCGGCCTGAAAAACAAAGCGGGCACGATTGCAATGGCTCGTACCGATGCGCCACATTCGGCGACATCGCAGTTTTTCATCAACCTGGAAGACAACGACTTTCTTGATTTCACTGCTACCACCAACCAAGGCTGGGGTTATGCGGTGTTCGGTAAAGTCACAGGCGGCATGATGGTGGTGAACAACATTGGTAAAGCGCTGACCATGACCCGTTTCGGCCATGAAGATGTGCCGCTCGATGACATTATCATCGAGAAAGTGACGATCAAAGAGTAAAACAATGCGTGCCACCCTCGGGTGGCACCTTGTGATCAGCGCCCCGGTGTACCGCCAATAATCAGTAATACTCCATCGCTGCCGCGACAGCTGTGCCGAGCTGTATTTGGGCCCGGTGTTTAAACAATACTGCTTCTAGCGCGGCCAGGGTATGGAGGACAGCCTCTTGGCGGGCGTTATAGCCCATTGTCCCGATACGCCATATCCTGCCTTTGAGCGGGCCAAACGATGTCCCGATTTCAATCCCAAACCGGGTCAGCAATTCTTGGCGTACTTTTTCGCCATCGACCAAATCTGGGATGTATACGCCCACCACATTATTCATCTTGTAGTCTTGGTCGCCAAACAGCCTCAGGCCCATAGCCTGCAGGCCGGCCGCCATGGCATCGCCCGCTTGCTTGTGGCGGGCAATGACTTTTGCCGGCCCTTCCTCAAGAAACAGTCGCGCACATTCGCGGGCGGCGTACAGCATCGATGTTGCTTCGGTATGGTGGTTGAGTCTTTCCTCTCCCCAGTAGTCGAGGATCATTGGCAAGTCGAAGTAGTTCGATTGGATCATCGCTTCGATACCATCGGTATGGTGCGGGTCGCGGATGCCCTTCTCGATGTGCTTGCGACGATTGATCTGCTCGACAAATTTTGGACTGAGCGTCAGAGGTGCACTGCCGGAAGGGCCTCCCAAGCACTTTTGAAGACCCACCGACACGGCGTCAAGGTGCCAATCGTCGACCAGCAGTTCGTTACCGGCCACAGAGGCGGTGGCGTCGCAGTAAAAAAGGACATCGTGACGCTGGCAGATTTCCCCGATTTCGGCCAGTGGCTGGTTCATTGTGGTTGATGTGTCTCCCTGAACCGTCGCCAGCAACTTCGGCTTGACCTGTTTGATGGCGTCCTCGATCTGCTGCGGATCACAGACCTTGCCCCATTCCACATCAATGGTGGTGATCTCGGCACCGGTGCGCTGGGCAATTTCACACAACAGGTGGCCAAAGCGGCCAATGACAGGGATTAATACCTTGTCGCCAGGCTGAAGAATCGACACCAAGACGGCTTCTATTCCCGCTCTTGCGGTACCGTCAATTAGCAGGGTTTCCGGGTTTTGGGTATGAAATACCTGGCGGTAAAGTACCTGGGTTTGGCGCATATACTCGGTCATCACCGGGTCATACTGACCTATGAGCTGGTTTGACAAAGCCTGATGGACGCGAGGGTACGCATTGATCGGGCCTGGCCCCATCAGCAGGCGCTGGGGGGGATTGAGGGTTTCAAACAGTGCATTGTTAATCGTCATTGATTGTGGGCTCCTTGATCTTATTTTGTCGGCTTTCTGCTGTGACCTATTGAATGTTTTGATTTCCTGGGCACGGAATGGCAGCACTTAGCATGAGGATATCGGGATTGGGGCTAGGATTTCATTGATATAGGTGGAAGTCTGGTTTTTTTATAAAAACTTTTGAAAATCAAATTCCGATTAAAAAAAGGAAGCGAAAGATTAAACTGACGCTTCCAAAGGCGATATGACTAAATTGGCATTAGTGAAAATTACAATGGAATATCTCGGTTGCAGTCTTTGGAATAAATGTAGCTGAGAGGTTCTCCGCGGCCTGTAGCGTAGCAGGCTTGGGGAACGTATGCTGCCATGAACAGGTAATCCCCCTTCTTAACCGGGATCCAGTTGTTGTCTAGGTTGTAGACACCTTCACCGCTCAGGATATACGCGCCGTGCTCCTGGACATGGGTTTCGATATAGCCATGACAGGCACCGGGTGCAAAGGTCAGAACATGGAAGTTCATGTCGAAGCCGAGATCTTTCGGCAGCAGATCTTCAACAATGACATCCTCCATCCCCTCGTAGTGGACCTTCTCTAGGTTATCGCGGTGGTTGACCAGCAAATGGGGCTGGTAGCCGGCGATAGCTTGATACTTGCGCTTGTAGAGGAATGCCTGGCTATCCTCGCCCTGGTTGGCATTTTCCATAAACAGCAGTGTGCCTGGCGGGCAATAGATATACCCCCCCGTTGTGAGGGTATGGCGTTGGCCATCGGCCTCGACACAAACTTGGCCCGAGATGACATAGAAGAAAGTTTCGACTTCCTCGCCGCCAAACCCACAGCGGTTGTTACCGCCGTCATGAAGGGTAACCAGATAATCGACAAAGCTGGCGCCTAGTTGTGGAGATGACAGGATAGTCAGGTCGCAATTTTCAAACCCCGGCAGGACATTTTTTACCAGACCATCTGGTGGAAGAATGGCAAAGTTGTTTTTTTTAATTACGGCCCGGGTTGCCAGCAGATCATTAATGTATCCTGTATTGTTGTTTAAGTATCCCATCTTATACCTCGAATATGTCACCTAAAAAAACGGGCCCTGAAGGAAGTTTTATGGGCCCTATTACCAGAAGCTGTGTTGGTGAATAAATATTATCTAATTGAAATAATAAAAGTGTGATCTGAGTATCTCAATTTTTACTTAAAGGTTTAATTTTATGTTGGCAGCAACATTAAATAAAAATGTTTGATAAACAGATAAATCCCGTTGCTGATCTAGACATAAAAACGAGTCGTTAATATTTTAAAAATACGCAAAATAATAAATTTTTTTATTTTGCATAACAAAGATCAAATATAAAAAAGGTGTGTGATGAACAAGAAGAGAATTGTTATTGCCCTGGGTGGCAACGCTATGCTCAAACGGGGTGAAGTCTTATCTGCTGCCAATCAGCAACGGAATATCAACAAGGCGGCAGAGCTGATCAAGCAGTTGGATCAAGATTATGACGTGACCATAGTGCACGGCAACGGTCCGCAGGTGGGGTTGCTGGCGTTGCAAAACTCGGCCTACAGTGAAGTGCCGGCCTATCCGCTTGATAACTTGGTGGCGCAGACCCAGGGGATGCTGGGCTATATGCTGGTGCAGGCCCTGACAGAGCAGGGGATGAACGAGGTGTCTTGCTTGCTGACTCGGGTTGAAGTGTCGGCTTCCGATCCCGCTTTCGCCCTGCCGACAAAGTACATTGGCCCGGTCTATTCGCCGCAGGACAAGGCTGAGCTCGAAGCGCAATATGGTTGGCAGATGAAACCAGACGGCCAATATATCCGCCGCGTCGTTGCGTCACCAAAACCCGTACAAGTGCTTGAAGCAAGTACTATTGTCAGTTTATTGGACCAAGGAAAAACCGTGGTGTGCTGCGGCGGTGGTGGGATGCCAGTGGTTCAGCAGCAAGTGGGTTATAAAGGTGTGGAAGCCGTGATTGATAAAGATTCGGTGGCCGCAATGCTGGCAGAACAAATCGGTGCGGATTACCTGATGATCCTGACGGATGCCGATGCGGTTTATCAAGACTGGGGAACGCCTAACCAACGGGCACTCCGGGATGTGACGGTTAGTCAGATGCGTCCTTTTGCCGCTCCTGACGGTGCTATGGGGCCAAAGGCTGAGGCGGTGATTCAGTTCGTAGAGCGGACGGGCCAGATTGCATTCATTGGTGCCCTTCAGGATGTGGAACAAATTCTGGTAGGTGAAAAGGGGACCTGTGTAAGACCGGCTTGTACCGTTGTCCCCGATGCGTCTTTAGTGGTGTAACTGGTCGATATTCTTTAAAAAACCTTGGATTATAGGATCGTTTTTTTTGAATAATTCTATAATCCACTGGGTCACTTCCCCGGTAGAGTCCTGGCGCCAGCCAATAGAAAGTGGAGACGGAGCACGGCTCCACTGCACTTCTTTTTCAATCAGTAACCCCTCATTAATCAGTGGATTAGCTAGGTTTTTGGGTAGGAAACCTATACCCGCTCCATTGATATGGCAGGCGACTTTGGTCGACAGGTCAGGCACTTTAATCTCTTTTTGATCCCGCAACAGCCAGGCCGTGCGTTTGTTGATGTGTTGGGAGGTATCTTCAATGTTAATCGCAGGGTGGTGCCTGAGCTGGGACTCTTTGAGCGGAGCGTTGAGGGTTGCAAGCGGGTGCTTGGGGGTCAGTGTAAAGGTCCAGCTCATTTTACCCAAAGGGCTTAACTTTACCGTGTTATCGATAGTATCGAGCCCTGGTACGCCAATAGCCAAGTGGTAATCGTTGTTTAATAAGTCATCCCATACCCCCATGTATACCGCGCTGGAGATATTGATTTGGGTAAACGGAAAGGCCTCATGCAATGCCAGAATGAGCTGGGAGACGGCATGTTGGTCGAATAGTAAATTATTGATGACTATATTAATATTTCGCTCAATACCGTCGGCTATCTGGCGTAGCTCATCCGGCATGCTTTCCATCCAGTCGAGCCACTTCTGACATTGGCTAAGTAGGTGCTCACCCGCTTCGGTAAGGTGCACGCTGCGTGTGGTACGGATAAAAAGCTGGGTATCTACAGCATCTTCTAACACCTTTATTCGATAGCTGATAGCGGCAGGTGTCTTATGCAGTACTTCTGCCGCTTTGGAGAAATTAGCATATTCAGCTACTTTCATAAAAGATCGGATTGTTTCCCTGTCTAGCATGTGCGTCCTTGAAAATGAATGAGACTCACAACATCTTATAAAAGAATATTACTTAAAAAAAATGATCTACGTCGATATTTTAATATGCGTTACAAATATAAATGTAAAAAAATATTTTTTAAAATGATTGCTTGATTTGATAAAAGATTTTAATAGTCGAGGTTCTTATATCCAGTGTCATAAATAATGATTGAACGATAGTCAGTCTATTTTTGAAAATATTATAACAATATATTGTGTGTGATATTGCTCAATATTTTAATTCCATGACTGCCTTAACCTCTAGCTAAATACAGGGAATCACGCTGAAGAAAAATAAAATTTTCAACGTTATTTATTTTGGGATGAGAAAGGTGGCCATACATGATCCAGGCATTTTTAAAAAAAGGTTGTTTTCAGGACTCGGTGAGCCTGATGCTGATATCAAGGCAATTGAGTAATGGTGATAATGTTGAGGAGGTGTCTGTCATGATGGGCACTCCGGCAAACAAATCTCTGCTGGAGTCCACAGGCCTATGGCATCCACTGTTCGACGAAGCCACACCCAATGATATTTGTGTGGCGATTCACCCCAATGCTGAAAGCGGCGATGTGTCCGATGAGATTGCAGCTCAGCTCGATAGCGCACTGGCATCCATCGCACAGGCATCCGCCGGCGGGCAGAGGTTGGATGTCGTCCGCCGCTGGCAAACGGCATTGGCAAAGCAGCCCGAGGCCAATTTGGCATTAATTTCTGTGGCGGGTGATTATGCCGCCGACTTGGCTGATGAGGCTCTGGACAATGATCTGAATGTGATGATGTTTTCAGACAATGTCCCGCTTGAGTCAGAGGTCGCGCTAAAGAGAAAAGCTGCTGCAAAGGGGTTGTTGGTGATGGGGCCTGACTGCGGTACCGCTATGGTTGCGGGGGCGCCGCTGGCTTTTGCCAACGTGTTGCCGAAAGGGCCGATCAGTATTGTCGGGGCTTCCGGTACCGGGATTCAGGAACTGGCGTCCCAGGTTTGCCTGGCAGGCCAAGGTATTACCCATGCGCTCGGCTTGGGGGGCCGTGATTTATCGGCAGACGTCGGTGGTGCCAGTGCCTTGAGTGCGCTTGCGATGATGGATAACGATCAGGAAACCGAGGTTGTCGCTTTTGTCTCCAAACCGCCAGCTCCAGAAGTTGAACAAGCGGTCATCCAAGCCATGAAAGCGATGAGCAAGCCGGTGGTGGCGCTGTTCCTCGGTACCCGCCGTGAAAAGGCGCGTGATGGCAATGTCTTTTTTGCCAACAGCCTTGCCGAAGCCGGCAGGCTTGCCGCGATGCTGGCCAATGTCCGCCAGTATGTGCCTGGTTGTAATAAAACGGCTGGGAAGAAAATCCTCGGCCTATACACGGGCGGGACTCTGGCTGCCGAGGCCGCGATGCTTACCGCGGAGCAACTTGGCTTGGCTGTCGATGATGCCCATGACCAGGGCGTTATGCTCAATGATGGCGGCCACCTCATTATCGACCTCGGTGATGATCACTATACCGTCGGTCGCCCTCACCCGATGATTGATCCAACCACACGTACCCTCGAAATTGAAAAACGCGCAGTCGATGAGCAGGTTGGGGTGCTATTGCTCGATGTCGTTATCGGCTATGGCGCAACAGCGGATCCGGCGGCAGCGCTGGTGGAGGCAGTTGAAAGCGCAAAATCGAAGCGCCAAAGCCCGCTGCACGTCATCGCGACGGTAACAGGAACAGAGGCGGATCCGCAGCAGCGCTCGCAGCAAATCGAAACCTTGGTTGAGGCCGGTGTGGCTGTGGTGAATACCTTGGAAGAAGCGGTGCTGCTGTCAGAGGCTCTGATTGAACAACAAGGAACAAAGGCGGTTGAAGAGCGACCCGCTTTGCTCGATGGGATCAGGGTAGTGAATGTAGGACTGCGCAGTTTTGCCGACGATTTGCAGTCTGCCGCGACGCCAGTCGTGCATTACCAGTGGGCCCCCATCGCAGGCGGGAACGCAAAATTGGCCAGTCTATTAAAGCAAATGCAATAGGGAATTAAAGATATGTATTCATCAATTAGTGAAGCCAACGCAGCCGTTTTGGAAAAAGTAAAATCTGCGCGCCCATTTTGGGTGGATGTTACCTCTGCCGGCGAAGTTATCCCATGGTTGGCAGAAGGTAAGCACCTGCTCCATGCCGGCCCGCAGATCAAATGGGAAGAGATGACCGGGCCGATGCAGGGGGCCTGTGTCAGTGCTTGCCTATACGAGGGATGGGCGACATCCGACACCGATGCAATGGCGATGCTTGCCGGGGGGGAGGTGCAATTCAGTCCGTGTCATCACCATAACGCCGTAGGGCCAATGGGCGGGATCACCTCGGCCAACATGCCGGTCATTGTGGTTGAAAACAAAGCCGATGGTAACTTTGCCTACTGCAACCTGAATGAAGGGATCGGCAAAGTAATGCGCTTTGGCGCTTACGGTGACGAAGTCCAGCAGCGTCTGCACTGGATGCGTGAAGAGCTGATGCCTGTGCTCAAGGATGCGCTGGCAAATACCGAGGGCGGTGTTGATCTAGGAGCCATTATGGCACAGGGGATCACCATGGGGGATGAATTCCACCAGCGTAACATTGCGACCTCTTCATTGTTACTCCGTACGCTAGCGCCGAGCATAGCGGCAGTGGATGCCAGCAAGGATGTGTTGAAAAGAGTGTTTGATTTCCTGAGCATTACCGATCAGTTTTTCCTCAACTTGGCGATGGCATTTTGTAAGTGTGCGATGGACGCCGGGGCCACTATCAAAGCGGGCACCATTGTGACTGCGATGACCCGCAACGGTAAGGACTTTGGTATTCGTGTCAGCGGCATGGGGGACCAGTGGTTTACTGCGCCAGTGAATACCCCTGAAGGATTGTATTTTACCGGCTATTCCCAAGAGCAGGCGAATACGGATGTTGGCGACAGTGCCATTACCGAAACGTATGGTGTCGGCGGGGCTGCGATGGTCGCCGCGCCTGGCGTAACACGATTTGTCGGTGTTGGCGGTGTGGATGCGGCGCTGGATTTCTCTGAAGAGATGGCCGAGATTTTCGTGGAGCAAAACTCACTGCTGCAGATCCCGTCATGGAATTTCCAAGGCGCATGCCTCGGCCTGGATGTCCGCCATGTTGTCGAAACCGGTATCACGCCGATCATTAACACTGGTATTGCCCACAAGGAAGCGGGCATCGGTCAAATTGGCGCCGGAACGGTACGGGCCCCACTGGCCTGTTTCGAAAAGGCCCTGGAGGCCCTTGCCCAAGACATGGGTCTGCAGGCTGAGTAATGTCATGGGGCGGCCCATGGGCTGCCTCGATTTTTCAGAGGGAGAATTGGATGGTACATGAAGCGCTAGCCTACAGTCTGTCGGCACCGTCGAGGCCAGGCTCGTTGCGTTTTGCCGGCGGTGGCAGCAAGGCGATTAATTTCCTGACCGAAGATCATAAGGTGCTGACACTCCATCGCAGCGATGCAGGAATGAGCCCCTCGGGGTGGGCCGTTTCACCGCAGATGTTCAGTCATCTGAGCCAGCTTGTACCGGACGCACGTACGATCCGCTTGGTAAGCAATGGCATGATTGTTAACCATTTTCACCTGCGCAAAGGGGAAAATGGCGTGTGGCTCAAAGCGCGGGATGTATCATCAATTTCCCTGGAACAACTTACCGATTATCTGAGTAAGCAAACAAAGGAAACCGGTTTATATGGCTCATTGTCGACTATTGCAAAGGCTGGGGACAAGAAGCCTTTTGAGTCGATACTGAGTCAAGTTTACCGGTGGTTCGATGGGCAACCACCATGCTGGGAGGGAGTTATTGGTGCCGGGCCGGGTTTAACACCCAGTCACGATGATATGCTGGTTGGCATGCTCGCCTGCGCTTATAGTTCCCCCAACCTCAGGGAAAAGGCCCATAGCCTGTTGCCTTCGACATTAGATTTAGATTATTGGACAACGTCAGTTAGTGCTGGATATTTAGAGCAAGCCAGAAATGGTTATTTTTCGATTTCCCTGTTAGACCTAATACATTCAAGCCCAGAAGATTTTAACTTTTACGCTTCGCGGCTGTTATGTCATGGCCACTATTCCGGTGCCGATACATTATTAGGTATGTGGCTGTTCTTAAATGTTAAAAAATAAAATTATAAACACTATATAAATCCTTTTAATGATAGTTTGAATATAAGAAGAAAATATCATGAAGTTAATTGAGGTGTTTATAGATCACAAAACAAAATATTTCTTTAGCTAGTATAGATTTATAGATAAATGACATAAACCTATTAGCCCGCGAAATAGTGAATTTATCATGGAGTAAATTATGAATCTTTCAAGTGTTCAGCTTCATCAGTTAATTAAAGCAAAAATTATGCAAGCCGGTTTATCTGATGAACATGCTGATACTGTTGCTGATGTCCTGGTGTTTGCGGATGAGCGCGGCGTTCATTCGCATGGTGCAGTTAGGGTTGAGTACTATTCGGAGCGTATCTCGAAAGGAGGTATTAACTCGGCCCCCCAATTTAGCTATGAAGAAACGGGCCCATGCAGTGCTGTGTTTGATGGTGACAATGGGGCAGGCCATGTTGTGGCAAAGCAGTCCATGGAAAAAGCCATTGAGATGGCACAGGCCAAAGGGGTGGCCGTGGTTGGGGTTAAGCGCATGAGCCATAGCGGCGCGCTGGGTTACTTTACCAAACTGGCGGCAGAGCGCGGCCTGGTGGCGATCTCCATGTGTCAATCAGACCCGATGGTCGTCCCGTTTGGTGGCAGCGAAGTGTATTACGGGACCAACCCCATCGCATTTTCTGCGCCGGGCCCAGAGGGCAAGACCATCAATTTCGATATGGCGACGACCGTACAGGCATGGGGCAAGATCCTTGATGCCCGATCCCGAAATCAGACTATACCTGATACTTGGGCCGTTGACGAAGCCGGGAACCCGACTTCCGACCCACATGCCGTTAGGGCTCTGTTGCCGATCGCCGGCCCCAAAGGCTATGGCTTGATGATGATGGTGGACATTTTATCCGGTGTCATGCTGGGACTGCCGTTTGGCCGCAGTGTCAGCTCGATGTATGAGGACTTAAGCGAAGGGCGTAATCTTGGTCAATTGCACATTGTGCTTAATCCGGAGTTCTTCACGACAAGAGATTACTTTATTGAATCTATTGCCCAAACCATGAAAGAGTTAGGCGAGATTCGACCAGCACCGGGTTTTAATAAAGTGCTTTATCCAGGTCAAAATAGCGATTTAATTGAAGCTAAGTCAAAAGAAAATGGAATAGAGATTGTGGATGATGTCTATGAGTATTTAATATCAGAGCACACATTCATCAACTCCTACGATCATAAATCTGCGTTTAATGGATAAGCAGAAATAATAAATATTATTAAAGCGAATTATTAAGGGCCTGTTTGCCAGCAGCCTGTCGTTAATACATATTTTGAAACAAAATAAGGAATGAAAAGATGGAGCTATTAAAAAGTAAGGTAGAAGAAACCTCGAAGAAAATTACCCAGTTTGGCTATGAAGAAGGGGCGGGTATGACGCGCCTGCTTTACACCAAAGAGTGGCTGTCAGCCCAAAACACCTTCTTGGAGCTATTTGAAAAAAGTGGCTTCCAGGCCTATTCCGATGACGTCGGTAATATCTATGGTCGCCTTGAGGGTACGGAGTATCCCGATCAGGTCATTATGTCGGGCTCGCATGTGGATACCGTGGTCAACGGCGGTAATCTCGACGGCCAGTTCGGTATCGAGGCCGCGTTCATTGCGATGCAATACCTTAAAGACAAACATGGCTCGCCCAAGCGTACCCTGGAAGTGGTCTCGCTGGCCGAAGAAGAGGGCAGCCGCTTTCCTTATGTGTTCTGGGGCAGCAAGAACATCGTCGGTATTGCGGATAATGACGCCGTTAAAGGCTTGACCGATAACAAGGGCGTCAACTTCGTCGATGCCATGAAACAATGCGGCTTCGACTTTGCCACTGAGCGGACGGTCAGGAAGGATATCAAGGCCTTTGTAGAGCTGCATATCGAGCAGGGCAAGGTGCTGGAAACGGAAGGCAAGCAGCTGGGGGTTGTGACCAGTATTGCCGGCCAGCGTCGCTACAACATTACCCTCAAAGGTGAAGCGAACCATGCCGGTACCACGCCGATGGGCTACCGTAAAGATACCGTTTACGCCTTCAGCAAGATCTGCTGCCAGTCCATAGATAAAGCCAAAGCAGAAGGGGATCCGCTGGTCCTGACCTTTGGCAAGGTGGTTCCGAAGCCGAATACGGTCAATGTTGTTCCTGGCGATATTTTGTTCACCATGGATTGCCGCCATACCGACAAGGAAAAGCTCATCGGCTTTAGCGATCAGATCATTGAAGACATGAAGCAGATCTGCGCGGAGATGGAGATTGAAATCGACGTAGACCTTTGGATGGACGAAGAGCCGATCCCAATGGATCCTGCCCTGGTTGATCTGATTGATTCTACCCTAGAAGCCAAAGGGGCCAACTACAAGCGTATGCACAGTGGCGCGGGACATGATGCCCAGATTTTTGCACCTCGCGTACCAACCGGAATGATCTTTATCCCAAGTATTGCGGGTATCAGCCACAACCCTGCAGAGCAAACCGATATCGATGATCTTACCGTGGGTGTTGAAGCACTTATCAACGTGCTTTATGAGCTGGCCTACAACTAATACACGGGAATGAAAATGGAAATTAAAAATCAGTCCGGTGTTGAGTACTGGAAAAAGCTTGTCGTTATTCTCTGTTTGGGCTGGGTTGCTATTTGGATTTATCGAACTGTCCTGACGCCCATTTATCCAGAGATTCAATCGGCTCTTGGTGATATTAGCGATACCCAGATAGGCCTTATTGCGACCTTTTATTTTGCTGCATACTGCGGTGGGCAGATCCCCGCCTCGATAGTGGTCGAAAAAATGGGGCAGAAACTGACACTGCTCTGCGGTTTCAGCCTATTCACCATAGGTACCCTTGTGATCGCCAATGCTGCGTCAATTAACATGGTGTATGCAGGTTCATTGCTGTCTGGGTTGGGTTGTGCGACGTTCTTCTGCTCCGCCTACTCACTGTCGGGCGAGCATGTGCCCCAGGAGCGCCGGGCTTTTGCCTCTGCAATCGTTAACAGTGGGTCGGCCGTGGGTATGGGGATCGGGCTTGTTGGCTCCAGTGTACTGGTAAAGAACATGGACATGGCGTGGAATAACGTGCTGTACATTTCAGCCGCGATCATTTTTGTCATGGTCATTGTGTTTGCCTTGGTGATTAAACCCAACCAGGCAGCCAAGCAGGCTACCGAAGCTAAAGCGGATACAAATACCGCGACAACAGCTGCAGAGCCACAAGGTACGTCACTGCTCAAGCCGGAACTGGTTGCGGTCTATTTCCTGTACTTCTGTACCTGCTATGGCTACTACATGATTGTGACCTGGCTTCCGAGCTACTTGCAGACGGAGCGTGGATTCGAAGGAGCCGCAATTGGTGGGGCATCGGCCCTGGTGGCAATGATTGCCGTACCCGGCGCACTGTTCTT
Organism: Photobacterium gaetbulicola Gung47; assembly: GCA_000940995.1. NCBI lineage: Bacteria > Pseudomonadati > Pseudomonadota > Gammaproteobacteria > Vibrionales > Vibrionaceae > Photobacterium > Photobacterium gaetbulicola. The sequence continues at coordinate 1,711,969 of CP005973.1, read as the reverse complement.
CAGCTCCTTGGCCGACAAGTTCAAGGCCAAAGCGGTGAAGATGGTAGTGACACTAGAGATCGCGGGTGCCCTTATGCTGGCCTTCACGGTGCTGTCTCCCAATACCACGGCGTTGATGATCAGCCTTCTGGTCTATGGCTTCCTAGGCAAGATGGCACTGGATCCAATTTTGATCTCGTACGTCACTGAGCGTGCTCCGAAAGTGAGAATGGCCAGGGCTCTTGCGGTCTTCAACCTCGCCGGCATGTCGTCATCAATCATTGCACCGCCACTGACAGGGCTAATATCCGATCTGACAGGCTCTAAAGCGATTGGGTTCTATTTATCAGCAGGTTTGCTGGTGGCAGGAGCGGTATTCTTTGTGCTGATTAACCTCAGGGCGAGTAAAAAACCAGAAGTGCAAACTGCATAATCGAATTAAATGTTATATAAGCCAGCTAACGGTGTTAGCTGGCTTTTTTGGTTTATTAAACATGATTAACAGTTGGTTTTAGTAAACCATGAAATTTGTAGGAAAATATAAATAATAAATTTTAATAAACTTAATGGATTGTTTTTTAAGAAATAACTTTTCACTATAAAAAAGAATTGAACAATGCTCTGTTAATAAGCAAAAAAACAAAAACATTACCTTTTGTGTGGCTTTCTTCTGATACATACAGAATACGTCGCTGTATAGTTTTTGAACATGAAGATTTGATATAAATAACAGAGGGAAATACGATGAATGAAATAACCAAGGAGATTATCGACGAATATCGCTCTAGGGGATATAACGATGATTTATTACCCAAGCAAGCAAATAAAAGAACCTGGCGAGCACTGAATTACTTTACCCTTTGGCAGGGGTCGGTACACAACGTGCCGAATTACGTTGCGGTTGGTGGTTTCTTTATGCTCGGTTTGAGCACGTCAGGGATCATGGCTGCTATTTTGCTAAGCGGCATCGTTATCGCACTGGCGATGATCCTTAACGGTGCCCCGGGGTCTAAATATGGTGTTCCCTTTTCCATGCTACTTCGTGCCTCATACGGTGTTAAAGGTGCCCTTTTTCCCGGTATTTTGCGTGGTGGTATTGCCGCTATTATGTGGTTCGGCTTACAAAATTATGCTGGCTCCATCGCTTTGTTGATCATCATCGCTAAGATTTGGCCCGAGTTTTTGGCTATTGGTGGAGATTGGAGCTTCTTGGGGATTTCAGCGCCCGGGCTGATTGCTTTTTTGGTGTTCTGGGCCATCAATATGCTGATTGGCTTGGGAGGAGGGGCGATCCTTAACCGCTTCACCGCCATTCTCAACCCGTGCATCTACCTAGTCTTCGGCGGTATGGCAATTTGGGCGGTGTACCTGGTGGGCTTTGAAAGCATCCTCGCCTATGTACCAGCCAAGGTACAGCAGGTGGATGCCGGATTCTTCGAGTTTCTGATTGTCATTAATGCCATTGTTGCCGTATGGGCTGCGCCTGCCGTTAGTGCTTCGGACTTCACCCAGAATGCTCGCAGTTTCCGCGATCAGGCTACCGGCCAGCTCGGTGGTTTGATGCTTGCTTACTTGCTGTTCGCGGTGTCGAGTGTATGCGTGCTTGCCGGTGCCAGCATTCATTTTGAAACGGATACGTGGAATGTGTTGGATATCATTGCCAAGTGGGACAGCTTATTCCTAGTTATCTTTGCCGGTACAGTGGTACTGATGACCACGATATCGACTAATGCCACAGGTAATATCATCCCGGCCGGTTATCAGCTCGTGGCAGTCTTTCCCCGTCTCACCTACCGCCAAGGTGTCATTATTGCCGGGGTGATCAGCGTCATTATTTGCCCGTGGAAACTGATGGAAAACCAGGACAGTATTTTCCTGTTCCTGAATACGATTGGCGGTATTCTTGGTCCAGTGATTGGGGTAATGCTCGGCCACTACTTCATTATCATGAAGCAGAACATTAAATTGGACTCGCTTTATGTTTCTGAAGACAGTTTCAACTACTACAAAAATGGCATCAACCTCATTGCTTTTTATGCGACGATATTTGCCTGCATTCTTTCACTTGGCGGCCAATATATCTCTGTGTTGAGTGCTTTGAATAGTGTGTCTTGGTTTACCGGTGTTATTGCCGCTTTTGTGCTCTACGTTGTTTTGATGAAACTGGATGAGAAACGCAATCCAGAGCTTTACCTTTCGTTCCGATAATACATGAACATTTGTTAAAAAATTGAAATTTAACCAATAAAAATGGAGTGAAACATGTCTTACGATAGAATTATTAAAAACGGTACCGTCATTTTAGAACATGATGCGATTAAAACAGATGTGGCGATAAAAGACGGTGTCATTGCGGCAATAGGCAGGGATTTGGGGACTGCCAACGAGTATATTGATGCTGCTGGGTTGATTGTTTCGCCTGGTATGGTCGACGGCCATGTCCATATTACCGACCCAGGAGGTCCGCGTAGCGAGTGGGAGGGGTATGAAACCGCAACCAAAGCGGCGGCGAAAGGAGGCGTTACCACCTGTGTCGAAATGCCTCTGAACCAAGTGCCGGCGACGATTGACCGTGAAACACTGCATATCAAATACGAAGCCGGAAAGGGTAAACTGACGGTTGATGTTGCCTCGCTGGGGGGCTTGGTACCTCATAATATTGATCGCTTGCATGAGCTGGCAGAGGAAGGCGTGGTTGGCTATAAATGTTTTGTGTCAACATGCGGCAATCCCGATCCGGAGTCCGGGGATTTTTGTAACGTAAACAACTACGAGCTTTATGAAGGCATGACCGAGCTAGCACGCTTGGGCAAGATTTTGCTGATGCATGCTGAAAATGCCGAGATTTGCGATGGTTTGGGCAAAAAAGCAGTGGCAGAAGGGCGCCTTACCGCCAAGGATTACATCGCCTCCCGTCCGGTCTTCACGGAGGTCGAGGCGGTGCGCCGTGCACTTTACCTGGCAAAGGAAACCGGCTGTAAGCTCCACCTTTGCCACTTGAGCAGCCCAGAAGCGATTGAGGAAGTGACCAAAGCCCGTAACAGCGGTCAGGACGTGACCTGCGAGTCTTGCGGTCACTACTTCGCCATTGACGACAACCAGTTTGAAGAAATTGGTACCAAGGCCAAGTGTTCACCGCCGATCCGTGATAAGGACAACCAAGATCGCATGTGGGCTAAGCTGCTGAACGGCGAGATTGACTTTATTACCTCTGACCATTCGCCCTGTACGCCTGATCTCAAAGAAGGCGGGATTTTTGATGCTTGGGGCGGTATTTCTTCGTTACAGAACAGCGTCGATATCATGTTCGATGAAGCGGTACAAAAGCGCGGTATGGCACTGACCCAATTCGCCAAGCTGATGGCGACTAACCCAGCCGATCTCTTCGGTTTGGAGCAGAAAGGACGCATTGCTGTCGGTAAAGATGCTGACATTGTCATGATTAAACCGGATTCATCCTATGTATTGACTGCAGACGATCTGGAGTATCGCAATAAATTCAGTGCCTATGAGGGCAGGACTATTGGTGCCCAGGTGGCGAAGACGCTGCTGAGAGGCCAGGTTGTCTACGATATTGAGGCTGGGGTAATCAATCCGTTCCAGGGAGAGTTCGTCACGGTATAGTGAACAGGCGGTATCGATATGTAAACCTGGCCGTTGGCCTGTCTATTAAAAAATCCCCAGCTAAGCGCTGGGGATTTTTTTCAGCTCTGAACCACCAACTTCAACTGGGGATATTCGTTAGGCTCTGCCCAAATAGCAAAGACAGGGATGGCGAGGAAGAGAGGCTTAAAAACAGAGATGTACCACAATCGAAGCTTTGAAGATGCGAATGACTCGATAGGGCAAATTAAAGAATATATCGACTACTACAATACCAAACGCATTAAAGTGACACTAAAAGGCCTGACTCCGATAGAATATTGAAATCAGGCCTTGAAAATCTCTAAAAGAAATGTCCAACTTTACGGGGTCAGTTCATAATTGAGGCTTTGCACCAATTAAATCAGAAAATCATCGAGTGATTTTCCTTCATTTTCGATTGCTTCCCTAAGGGGAGCAGGCATGCGACCTTGGCCTGTCCAGGTGCGATCTTCACCATTAACGGTGAACTTATACTTAGCTGGGCGAGGTGTACGCTTAGATTTTTTTGGCGTGTCAGCTAGGGTTGCCAGTAACTCTTCTGGGTCGATACCATCTGCAATTAGCATTTGGCGGTATGCCTTCAGTTTTTCTTCTTTTTCTTTCTCTGCTTGTCGAGATTCTGCTTCAGCTTCTTTACGCTCAGCGACCACAGTTTGCAGCTTCTCAAGGGCTTCTTGAAGTTGTTCTAGCGTAAACTCTTCACGTGCAACCGCGCGCAAAGAACGTAAGTTTAATAATGTCTTAAAAACGTCGCTCATAATTATAACTTTATTAGAAGATAAAGTGTCACTTTACTCTAAATTAAGGGTTTAGACTACTCACAATTAATAAAAATTAATCTTGCACCGTTTTAGACGTTGCTGTGAAGAAAGCATAATACTGTATATTTACTCTTACATGAACTATGACTTCGTACTTTAGTGAGAATGCTCTTACAATTATAGTCAAACCGTCTCTGAAACATGCTATTCATATAGATATACTATGTAAATGCCTACTATCATTTCAACCTAATTTGAATATCATCGATATAAAGACATTAGAATTTTAGAACGAAGTTGCTCACTTTAGGGGCGTTAGGCTTAGCAAAAATCAATTACAGCTACTTCTGTGCATTGATGAAACGTTCGGCACTCGCGAAGAGGATATCACACTGTTTTTTCTTTTTCGCATACTCGGTAGTGCCTACTTCCAAGGAATCAAGAACTTCTTTTGCTCTCTGGTATTCCTCAACCATTTTTGTGAACTTTTCTTCGAAATCACTTTTTCGCATCTTTTTGCTGGCTTTTTTTACTGGTTTACGCATAATTTTATATTCCATTAAAGGTCTAATAATTTTTTCTGTTCACGCTCTAACAGAATGTCTTCAATTTTTCTTCTTACTTGATGAATGTTATTTGGCTTGTCATTTTTATTATTATCTTTATGCGACTTTTCACTAGGTACTTTCTTTTTCAAGGTTTTACTTCCCTTTTTGAGTGAATATGAAATGTTCCGAAACTCAACTCTTGTGAATCTTTAATTTCACCTGCGTTGATCGACTCACCAAATGAAAAGCTCATATCAAAGCTATTTGTCTTTACACTGAATAAGATATTGCGTTTATACATATCTATTTATCAAGTGTATGGTGGCAGGCTAAGTGGCTTCACCATAAGAAAGGTGACTATTTATTATGGGGAAGATCTTTTCCCGTTTGATATTGTTATGTTCGCGTACTGTATAGTACCAATATATTTTTCTATTGGTTCTTCGCTTCAAATTAATACCTACTAAACGTTGGGTAGAGAGATCTCGTTATAACTAGGCAATAAACGAAACCTCCCTGAATATCGATTAAGCTAAAGTAACGTTCGCAGCTTGTGGGCCTTTGCCACCCTGCTCTACATTAAAAGCTACTTTTTGGCCTTCAGCCAACGTTTTGAAACCATCTGTAGCGATAGCTCTGAAGTGAACAAAAACATCAGCACTACCATTATCTGGAGTGATAAAACCAAAACCTTTCGTTTCGTCAAACCACTTTACTGAACCTGTTGTCTTATTTGACATATATACCTCGATATATTGAATTAATTTAAATAGCTATTAAATCGAGAATGAAGAAAAAGGTATCACAGGATAAATATGACGAACTGAATCGAAAGTAAACTGAGAAAATCTTGAACTAAATATTTCATTAATAGCCCAAGCCAATTGAGCTCCAGCTACTATACACGTTGTATACATAATAGATAGTTATTTCTTTTTTATTTTTAATTTTAATTGAAAACAACAGCTTAGCCTATTCGCTGTTAAGTTATCTAAATCGCGTGGCTCAACCAATGCATCATTTTTTCTCCTCCAGGCTAATCAAAACTCGTCCATTAAGCTGTCAATTATATTTTTAGGACCGAGAACCCCAAAAGCAGAAGCGACTTCTGACAGTTGAGGCCTGATCTCCTATTGATTAGAAAAGTAGTTCAATTCTCATACAGTAAACTGTGTTGGTTATGTTGCTTGAAGCAAAGGCTAGCGAAAAGACCACTCTGAAATGCTATTGGATAGAAGGGATGATGAGGGCTCCCTTGAGAGCTTGTTGAAAGATAGATACGGACCAGCTGATAGTATTCAGAATTGCAAAAAATAAAAGAAGCCAGCAGGTATGTATCTGCTGGCTTTTGTGTCAAATGCCTTTAATGGCAAGCAAGCATTAAGCTTGGACGTACTCGGCTGTCTTCTTATCGTTGTAGACTTCCCGGTCAAACTCACCCAGTTTGTCGGACACAAGCATGGCTATCATCACATCCACCACATTGTTGAGCAGGGTTCTGAACATCCCTGAGAACCAGTCGATACCGATAAGGATCGCCACGCTTTCTAGCGGTAGGCCCATTGAGCTGGCAAGGAAGGTATAGACGATAATCATCCCGCCGGGCACGACAATGGTTCCCATGCACATCAGCACAGACAGCAGGATAGCCATCCCCATCTGGAAGGGCTCAAGCACAATACCGGTTGCTTGGCTCATGAAGAAAATCGCCAAGACGTAGCACATCACCGCACCGTTGGCATTCATTGACATCGTGATAGGGCCGGTGAAGTCGGCTACTTTTCGGCTGACGCCAAACTTGGTCACTGAATCTTCCATTTTGGTCGGCAGGCAAATTGCAGAAGAGGTCGTGGTCATCGACATAATCGACAATTTTGCAAACTTTTGTGGCATTTTAAATGGGTTCACTTTGGTCAGCATGGCGGTGAGAGGACCATACATTAGCAGCAGGATGATATCTCCGATTGCCAGTGCGCCGAGGAATTTCAGCATCGGGATAATGACTTTAAAGCCGATGGCCCCAGATACGTTAGCCAGCAGGCAGAAAATACCAATGGGTGCCAGTTTCATGACCATTTTGATGATGTTCATGATCACTGCATTAAAGCTGACGATAAACTCAGTGATCACCTTATTGCCGGTGGTTCGGGAATATGACCCCATCGCCAGTCCGAATATGACGGCAAACACAATGCAGGGTATCATCGCACCGCTCGCCATCGAATCAACGATATTGGTCGAGAAGAACCCCAATATGGTCTCTTTGATGGAAGCATCTGGCGTGGCAACGGCTGCTGCTGCGCCTTCGATGATAATCCCCTCGCCGGGTTTTATCGTGAGGGCAAGAAATAACCCGACAAAGGCAGAGACGATGGTCATCGAAATGATCCACTTGAATGTGTGCAGGCTCATCTTCCCTGCACCTTTGCCGTCAACGTTGCCGATTGCAGCCGATACTGCGGTCATCACCAGCAGGACAACCGACATCTGAATTAAGCGGATAAAGATATCACCGATGAATTTAATGTTCTCGGCCCATGGGCCGACTAGAGCCCCGAAAGCAATACCGGCTGCAGTTGCAATAAGTATTTGATTAGTTAATGATATTGATAATTTTGGTTTGGGTTCAGCCATACTAAGCGACATGTTCGTTCCCTCATTTCAGTTATATTCCTGATATTAAGGTCAGCAAAATGTTTTAGTTCACAAAGCGAGTGATAAACATTACAACTCTGCATTGACCTATTCTATATCGATTCATAATTTCATATTTATTGTGTTTCTGAACGAGATATAGAATAGGTGGAAATAAGGAAAAAAATATTGAAGGTGGTTAAATAAAGAACAGATGTTAAATTGTTTTGTGAAATAGCAACAGATAATTAGAAAAGTTTAAATACTCTATTGGAACTGTTTAGTGATAAATATTAAAAATTCACCTTTCAATAGTTAGGTATATCGAAAGATGAATTTATTAATAGTCTTAATGGCAATATTAATATTCCGGTAACTCAAATTGTTCGGAAATCTTGAGAATCTCATTATCAGAGCAATGGGCGATATCTTCCATCACCTCGCGGGTGAGGTGTGGGCAGAACAGCTCGATGAAATCCAACATGTATTTTTGCAAGAACAGGTTACGACTGTAGCACAGCCAGGCATCACACGCCGGGATAATATCATTGAGCGGGATGCTGACCAGATTCTCGTCCACCACGTCTTGGGCGGCCACTTGGGCAATGATACCGATACCGTAGCCGAGGTTGACGTATTTTTTGATAACCTCGACATCCATTACCGTCATGAAGTAATACGGGGTGATGCCTTTTGCACTGAAGGCTTTGTCCTGTGCCGAACGCCCGGTTGAACCTGGCTCGTAGCTAATCAGAGGGTAGGCGCCAATCTTCTCGATGGAGATATCACGGTCTTTGGCCAAGGGGTGATCTTTGGGCACGATCAGGCTCAGGTTCCACTTGTAGGCCGGTAGCACGATGATGTCTTTTTCCCTTTCGACATTTTGCGCGAGGATCGAGAAGTCTGATTGGCCACGCTTTAGGATATGGCCATATTTGTCGAGCTGCGATGTACCGATATGGAATTTGATTTTCGGATAGCGTTTGACGAAGCGCTCTACCGCTTCAGGGATCAGGTAGCGTGCAATGGTATTGGTGGTGTAGATGTTCAAAAAGCCTTCTTCGGGCTTGATGTGATCACGGACAATCGTCTTGATACGGCTTTCTTTTTCCAGCATGTCGATGGCTTCATCGATGATCTGCTTGCCGATGGGGGTGACTGCGCTGATGGACTTGCCCTTGCGCTCAAAGATTTTAACCCCCAACTCAGACTCTAGCAGTCTGATTTGCTTGCTGACCCCCGGCTGGGTAGTGAACAGGGAATTGGCAGCAACCGAGATATTCAGGTTGTTGTCTATCACCGCCTTAAGGTAACGCAGTTGCTGTAGTTTCATTGCACACTCATTATTTTCACAATATTTTCATACCCTTGATTGTGCCTCAAGAAACCTGCTTTTCATATAACAAGTGGTAATAATATATTCCAATACCTTTGAGTTATAGTGTGGGTGTTTATGGGTATGACTTTGTCCGTTAATGTGTTTACGCGGGATTTCCAGTGCCTTCAAGCTTGGCTGGCACTTGGAAATCCCGTTTGGTGGCAAAGTGAAAGGCGAGTTTATAGCTTGCCGGGTAAAGCAGAGCGGGCGGCATAGAAGGAGTTCGCTGCCACCTTCATCTTGAGCTCACCGTCAGTGAGCATGGAAATATCTGCCTTGCACTGCCATCTCTACTAGATAGAGACTAACTACGCGAGATCACCCAAGTTGCCTGGCAGTCATTACAACAGACTTCGGCATCGCTGATGCTTTTGTTGATGATCTGGGTGTTTTCTGAGTCGCATTCAGGGCAATGGGTTCGGGTTGGCGGGCAATTAATATCAACACAATGATTCTGGTTGTCCTTTGTCTTAACCATTGGTTGTTTACAATCTGGGCACAACATCAATAACACTCCTTATATCTTCCGCTGACTTCATGTCAGCTTTGCTGTTATGTACTTATATTTCCCCTTGAGTTGTGGCACAAAATTTGTGCCAACATGGTGGAAATAAAAGACATGCACTGTAATAACACCGTTGTGCTGGTGTGACCAGCTTGTCGGCTTAATTGTTGGTGATTTGTTGATCGGTATCATGAATAGGCAAAAACAGTGAATAATTTTGCGAACTATTTGCTTGTTTCGTAAATTAACTTGCGCCTATCTGTCACTATCGGGCTTTTTATCTGTTACCCTATTTTCAAGTGTATGAATTGTTTGAATTTATTGTCAATTGGTAGTGTAATATGCTGTCGCCATTACCTGCCGCGGTGGCATTGAGGCTGTGGCACTGTCTGGGCGTGGCATTCAGTGAGCGACCAAAAATGGCCGCTGCTCTTTCTCCTTTCGGGTTATTTCGTTGTCTCTCTGGCCAAATCAGGCTCCCCACTGTTTTCCAATATGACTTTCCTGGCCGAATTGCGCAGCGCCAACGTGGCTTGCCAATCATTCCCTTCAGGGTGGATCTGTGGGCTGATAATCACCTCAATATTCCCTTTGCGGGGAAAGAGCGAGCGATCCCGTAAAATGGATCGGGTGCCTTTGAGGGTGATGGGTTGGACTGGCAACTGCTTATCGATAGCGATTTGAAATGCGCCTAGATGGAAATCATGCAGGCCGGCCATGCGATATAAGGTGCCCTCGGGAAAAAGCGTCAGCGGCCTTGGGCTATCGGCAAAGCTGGTTAGCTGCTGGCTATCGGAAATGCTTTGTTGGGTATCGAAACGTTCAACAAAATGGGTACCTAATTTGCCGAGGAAAGTATGGGCAAAAAAGTTGTCTTTGAGCTCGGACTTGGCGACAAACTGGTGTTCTTTGCCGGTTGCAGCCAGTAGTACTAGGCCATCTAAGTAACTGGCATGGTTGGCGATAACCAGATACGGCCTGTCATCGTCGGGGAGATGCTCAAGGCCGTAGATGGTGAGCTTGGTGCCGGTAAGCTTGATCAACGCCCGTGAGCCCCAGCGGGCAACCGACCAACAGGCTGAGGTTGAAGGCAAAATAGCAACCAGAATCCAAACGGGGGGGGCCAACAGGGCCATGACTAGCCACATATAGCAGGCGAACCCCCAGTCTGTTGCCAGGCGCCTGAATCGTATCAATGCCGGCTTGGCGCTGGACAAGAATAAGCGGGTCGCTTGCCACCATACGGCGCGCTGGGGAGCATCGAGTTTGCTTTCCTCAAACAGCGTTTTGCATGCCGAACGGCGGATTTTCCCGCTGGATGTTTTGGGTACGGTATGCGGGGGGCAGAGTGCAACGACATCGGTGGGGATCCCGAGCAGGTTGAAAGACAGACTCTGTATCTCATCGCGTAATTTATGCTTTTCCTGCTCATCCTCAAGTTTGGTTTCGGCCAGCACAACCAACTGTTCAGTGCCTGTTTGCGGGTTAGCGCTGGCAAAGACGGCGACGCAGCCTTTGCGAATGCCGTTCAGCTGGCTAACGGCCGATTCAAGCTCCTGTGGATAGATGTTACGGCCCGCCTTGATGATGATGTCCTTGACCCGCCCGGTGAGGAACAGTTCGCCTTCCATGGTCAGGCCGCGATCACCGGTTCTCAGCCAGTCGCCGTGGTAGAGCTCGGTGGTTTTGTCTGGGGAGTGATAATAGCCCGATGTTGATGAGGGGCCTTTAAATTCCAATTCGCCTTCCTGGCGCTCGGGCAATTCCCTTCCCTGGCTATCGACGATGCGGATCTGGTGGCCGGGTAAGGGGTGGCCCAGCCCGATCAGGGGAATGCTGTGTTCGAGCCGCGCGTTGATATTGTCTTGTTGCCCAGGCTCAATGGGATCTGTTTCGATATTGACGGCTTTTCCGGAGTTCATCATGGTTTGCCGGTCGACCCATTCCACCCGGGGTTTGCGGGTACTTAGGGGGAAGGTCAATCCGACAGAGGATTCTGCCAGCCCATACACGGGGTTCATGGCTTCCGGGGCGAAACCATATTGTTGAAAGCGGCTGCTGAAAGCATCGATTGTTGTCGGACTGATGGGCTCGGCACCGTTCCAGCAATGCCTTACCGAAGAGAGATCGAGCCCTTCTAGATCGGCATCGGTGATTTTGTTGACACATAACTCATAGGCAAAGTTGGGGGCGGCGGTTAAGGTGCCCCGGTGGTGGTGAAGCGCCCACAGCCAGCGTTTGGGCTGGGTCAGGAAGTTAAGCGGCGACATAATCACCAGTGGGATCGCATGATAAAGACTACCAAACCAGGCCCCTATTAGGCCCATATCGTGGTAGACCGGTAACCAACTGACAAAGACATCGTCGGAAGTGGCGCCGACGGCTTTGCCCATGGCCCGGACATTGGCAAGCAAGTTGGCATGGGTAAGTTTTACCCCTTTGGGCACGCCGGTACTGCCAGATGTATATTGTAGGAAGGCTATCTCGTCGGGCTGGGCATGGCCTATCGGCTGGTGCTCGGAAGAGCAGGGCTCTACGCTGAGGGATTCGATCTCTTCTGTCGTGACAATATGCTCCAATGCCGGCACATGAAGTTTGAGCAGGGTCGATAGTCCTTTGGCTTGTTCAACGGTGATCAGCAATTTGGTCTCGGCATTTTGCAGTATCTTGCTGTGTCTGACCAAGTGGTCTTCAATTTGCGATGGTCTTGCTGGTGGGTAAATCGGCACCGGGATAGCCCGCGATAATAAAATGCCGTAGAAACAATAGAAATAGGCATTGCAGGTAGGCAGCATGATGGCCACCGTATCTCCGGGACCGATGCCGAGACTTTGCAACCGGTCGGCGATGACTATTGCTTGCTGGTAGAGGGTCCGGTAACTGATGGACTCGACATTGTCGGCATCTTGATACACATACAGGTGGGGGCGATCGCCATGCTGCTCGACGTGCCAGTGCAACAATTCTTGCAATGTTTCAACGTGATCGGGATAGATAGAGGCAGAAGGCAACTCAATTTTATCCGCCGAGGCCTTGATGGCCGCTGGGTGTTGCTCGGCATTGAAGATGGCATTGAGTAAGTCGCGCGGTGTTTCGATTTCGGCCAGTGTCTGTGTCGGTAGCGTGATGGTAAATTGCTGCTCGGTGCGTTGGATCAGCTCAGCACGGGCGAGGCTGTCGAGGCCGAGATCTTGGTCGAGCAGGCTATCAAGGGTGATGGTACCGCTATCGACATTGCCGGGATTGACTTCCTCTGCCAGCTCGGTAACCAGCTTGAGTAATGAATGGGCAGCCTGTTTGGGATCGGAATAGGGTGGTTTGGTTGGGTTTTCCATGGGCTACCCCTTTTGTTGTTATGATGGATAAAGTGTAGCCAAAATCAGCATTATTGCTGTTAAATGTATGAAAAGTGTGGGTATGTGCACATTAGGTCTCGATGTCCCTGCTTAACGGCAAAGCCCACTGATTCTGTCTCGGTGGGCTGGGCGAATACTCAATGAATTATGCGTTCTTCGCAATCTGGCTCAGCATGTTCCTGTTGGCTTCGAGCCAATGAGAAAAGCTCTGTGGCTGGCGGCCTGTCAGCATCTCGAACTCTTGGCTGGTACCATCGGAAAATGCGCCGCGGGCATGCTGGTCCATTGTTGTGACCATGGCGACAATACCTTCTGGCAAGCCAAACGATGCCAGCTGTGCTTCCAGCTCTTCATCAGACTGGTGGATCACCTGAATATCGAGCCCCAGAGCTTGATTGATCTTTGCCGCCATTTCGTCGGTGGTCAGAGACTCAGGGCCGTTGAGGGTGAACGTTTGTTTGCCCTCCAGTGCCTTCACAACCGAAGCGGCAGCGGCGTAGGCAAGATCAAGGCGGCTGAGTTGTGCGGACTTGCCTTCTTTGGCTGCCGTCAGCCAGGCTTGGGTTTGCAAGGTACTGGCGAAGAACTCGGCCAGGTTTTCGAAATACCAGTTGTTGCGCAGTATCGTCCAGTTGCTGATTTGGCTATCAGCAATCGCTTTTTCTGTTGCTTCATGCTCAAAGGCGAAGACGACCGGGGAGGTGTCAGCCGCTGGCATTGAGGTGTAGCTCAGGTGCTTGATGCCGACACGTTCTGCCGCAACCACGGCATTGCGGTGAAGTTCGCTACGTTGGCCGATTGCATCAATGCTGATCAGTAGCATGTTGTCTGCGCCGGTAAAGGCGGCTTCCAACGATGCTGGATCTGCGAAGTCAGCCTTGCGCACATCGACCCCCATTTCTGCCAGTCCGGCGAGGCTGGCTACCTCGCGCGATGTCGCAATTAGCTGGCTAGCCGGAATATTGAAATCATTCAAAAGGTATTCAATCACTTGTTTGCCGAGTTTGCCTGATGCGCCTGTGATAAGTAGTTTGCGGTCTGACATGGTGTTTCTCCTGATAGTATCTTCTTGGGCGTGTATTGCCGTTGGTTGTCACTATATCGTTTACTCTTTGATTGATAATCAGGGCAAAGGTAAACTTACTGTTTATCTATATTAAACAGTGGGGCGTAATGAATATCTCGCTAGACGATATGATGGTGTTTGCGGCGGTTGTCGAGCAGCAATCATTTACCAAAGCCGCAGACATTCTCGGCCTTGGCAAGGCGCGGGTCTCTCAGGTGGTGTCCAGACTGGAGTCAAACCTGAATACACGGTTGCTCCATCGGACAACCCGGTCCCTGTCGCTGACCGAAGCGGGCACGCTGTATTATCAAAAATGCAGAGAAATACAGGAGATAGCCTATTTGGCCAATGCCGAGGTCCAGCTCGACAACTCCGAGCCAAGCGGTTTGATACGGATTTCGACTCCAGTCGGCAGTCATGAGCTGGTTCGGTTACTGAGCGAGTTTTTGCAGCAATACCCGAAGATCAGCTTGGATATTATTGAAAGCGATGGCTATCAGGATCTCACGGAAGAGCGCTGCGATATCGCTATCCGGGCCTCTTCTGCCTTGGCGGACTCTAGCTTGTATGCGGTCAAGATAGGCGAGTTTACCGACATGCTGTGCGCGTCGAAGCGCTACCTCGAGCGCTTTGCGCCCGTGACAGGCATTGGCGATCTTGCCGGCATGAAGTGGTTAAGCCATGCCATTGTCCATGGCCGCAAGCATTTGGTCTTGCGCAACGGCCAAGGGCAGACGACCGTGCTCAATAAAGAACCCGCGCTGTCGGTACGCACTACTTCGATGCTCAGGGATTTTGTGCTGACCGGGGAAGGGTTCGCGGTGATGCCAAGCTTTGTGATTGAAAATGAGCTGAAATCAGGGCAAATCATCAGAATACTACCCGAGTTGCATGGTGTTACAGTGTCGCTTTATGCGGTCTATCAACACAAAACGTTAATGCCGCGCAAAGTCAGGGCGCTTATCGATTTTTTCAAACTACACCCCTTATCGTCGCCGTTATAAAGTGACCTAGTTCGCCATCGGACTTGCTTATCGAAATTGGCTGTTTTGTGATTGTCCTCAAGTCTATGCGCCTTGCTGTGGTCTAGTTTTTAAGCAATCGGTGTCTACTTTATAAGTCAGGCGCGAGGTAAGTATTGTCCTCGCCGCCTCATTGACATCTCGCATTAGAAGGGTCTCGATAACATACTCAGAGGGACAAACACATGATTGTTATATTTGTGCATGGATGGAGCGTTACGGATACCAATACCTATGGCCTCTTACCAGAAGCTATTGCGAAGCAAGCGAGCAACTATGGGCTTGATGTTGATATAAAACATGTTTGGCTGGGACGGTACATCAGTTTTGATGATACGGTGAATATGACCGATATCATACGTGCATTCGATCAGGCCCTACATGACTTGATCCCGGCTGGTGACGACATTGCTGCGTTTTCCTGTATTACTCATTCGACAGGCGGGCCTGTCGTGCGCGAATGGCTCGATCGCTACTATGGCAGTGACAATCTGGACCAGAGCCCGCTGCGCCATCTGATCATGTTGGCACCGGCTAACCATGGCTCACCATTGGCAGCACTCGGCAAGCAGAGAGTGGGTAGAATAAAAGCCTGGTTTGATGGTATCGAGCCGGGGCAGTTGATACTCGACTGGTTATCTTTGGGTAGCCAGCAGCAAATCGATTTGTCCCGCGCCTATCTTCACTACAAGCCTGTAGAGAGTGGCTTTTACCCTTTTGTTTTGACAGGGCAGTCCATTGATAAGAAGTTCTACGACTTTGTGAATAGTTATCTGGCTGAGTCAGGCTCCGACGGGGTGGTAAGGGTTGCTGGGGCCAATATGAACTTCAGTATGGTGAGGTTTGTTGAATCCGGAGCTGCAGATACGGTCGCCCATATGTCAGATGAACTCAATGTTAGTTTACTGAAACTGGTTGAGGGGGTGATGCGTCCAGAAACCGTCCCGCTGGGGGTGATCCCAAATGCCAGCCACTCGGGTAAGCAAAAGGGGATCATGCGCAGTGTCGTAAGCGCAACGTCGACAAAACCACAACTCGCTGAAATCCTGAAGTGTCTGCAAGTGGATTCTGAGGCCGACTATCAGATATGCCAGCAGGCGCTAGCGACACTGACTCAACAAACACAACAGCGCAGTCATCGGTATATGAATTTGGTTTTTATCGTTAATGATGACCAAGGTGAGCCTGTGACTGATTACGATCTGGTTTTGTTGGGCGGCCAAGACCGCGATCCGAACAAACTGTCCAAAGGCTTTTTCGTCGACCGCCAGAAAAATGCGGCCAGCCCCAACCATCTGGTCTACTACATAGACTACGACGTGATAAGCAAGAGCCAGCTTACGGGCTTTAGGGTTATTGCCAGGCCAAACCAAGGTTTCACTTATTATCACGCTGTCGAGTACCGTGTTGAAACTGCTGATATAGATGCGTTCTTAAAGCCAAATGAGACGGTATATCTTGAGGTGGTGCTTCACCGTCGTGTTGACCAAGCGGTTTTCCTTTTTGACGAGGCGAGTGCGCCGCAAATGCACAAGGAAGGTAAGCTTTTCAAAACGGAAACACGGCATGACTTCAAAGGGCAGAAACCGATGAATAAGCCGGTTAAGTGAACCGGTGTCGCTAGGTTTTATCAACTAAAACAGACTTAAGACAAATAGGCTTTAAGTATGAAAAGGATTTTGAATGTTGCGCTGTTTGTTATTGTTCAGGGCTGTGCCAGCGATCCGGTAACAACGACCCAAGAGGCAGCGCAATTGTGTGTCGGGAGTACCGTGATCGGTGCTGATCTGAGTGACAAATTCGAACTGGTACAAGATCCGGCATTGCTATCCCAGGCTCTCGGTGAAGCACTTGCGGGTAAGTTATGTCAGGGAGCGGTTTATCAAAGTACTCAGGAAGTGACGATTTATCGGGCCTGGAATAGTACCAACCCCCATAGCCAGTTTGGTCAATGGTGGTCATTTACCCGTCCTTCTGGTCAGGTATCGGAATATAGGAAAGACTATGAAATTTGCTATCAATGGTCGCCGCTCGACAAGCTGGCAGAATGCACGTTGAAGCCCGGAACAAAGGTTGTGGTTGGTAATGGCCAGAGCGCCAGGTGTTCGGAATATTTGAGCTATCCAGTTTCTGAGAAGCAGCAGGTCTATATTACCGATGCGTCTGATTCGGCAATGGATTGTCAGAGCTATGACGGCGTAATCAGTTGGGAGCATGACGTAGCCCAATAGATTAAGTCACGCAGTGGCAGTGGCCAAACAAAGAATGTGATCCAACCCATAAGCTGTATGTTTTTCGACCGTTTTTTTTGACATAGAACAAATCAGCTTGGGATTCATTTGGCATTCTCGCATTAGCGATCACTTAATTAAGTAACCGCTAATGTAAGGAGGCGCTAAAATGGCTAGGAAACCATTCTCGATACGGTGTCGGGCTGTTATTGGCTCGGCTATTTTGCTTCTGCCTCTCTGGGTAGCTGCCTCGACTGCCGACCACAGCGCGTTCGAACAACTTTACGGGCCCTTCGAACGTGCTGAGCAAGTCACCAAAGCCTGCCTCGATTGCCATACTGAAGCCGGCGAACAGTTACAGCAATCTACACACTGGACGTGGCAACATGGTCAGGAGAGTACCGGCACTGTTTATGGTAAGACAGAAGTGATCAATAACTTCTGTATATCGACAGCCTCCAACGAACCGAGGTGCACCAGTTGCCATGCCGGCTATGGCTGGAAGGATGATAGCTTTGACTTCACCAAGCAGGAGAGCATCGACTGTCTTGTCTGTCATGAGCAGTCTGGGCAGTATCGCAAATTTCCCACCGATGCCGGTCATCCTAACTACGTAGCGAAGGAGTGGCCCAAAGGCTCAGGCAAGATGTTGCCTGCGGTTGACTTAGCGATGGCCGCCCAAAGTGTCGCTACCCCGGAAATCGAAAACTGCGGCGCTTGCCACTTTTTCGGCGGGGGCGGTGACTCGGTCAAACATGGCGATATGGACTCAACCCTTTTTAGCGCCTCACCAGAGCTGGATGTTCACTTATCCGAACAGGGCGCTAACCTGAAATGCCAGGACTGCCATACCACCAGCAATCACCAAACCATGGGCTCGCGCTACGCCATGCAGGCGAAAGATACCTCCGGTATCGATATTCCCGGCCACAGCGATTTCAGCCGGGCAAGCTGCGAGTCTTGTCATGGCATGGAGCCGCATAAAGGCTCTCGCAATGCCATTCGCCTCAACCAGCATGTCGATAACATCGCTTGTCAAACCTGCCATATCCCCGAGTTTGCCCGTGAGAAAGCCACCAAAACGGTTTGGGACTGGTCCAGCGCGGGTGACAAAAGCCGACCTGTCACCAAGGACCAATGGGGCAACGTGACCTACACCCCGAAAAAAGGCGACTTTGTGTGGGAAATGAATGTGGTGCCCGAGTATGTATGCTTCAACGGCGAGATGGACTATACCGTTGTCGGTGAAAAAATCACGGCCAATGAGCAAGGCATTATTGCATTAACCACCCCGCAGGGGCGCTGTGGCGATGACGATTCGCGGATCTGGCCGTTCAAGGTAATGAGAGGTAAACAACCCTACGATAGCGAAAACCAAATTATGGTTACGCCATATCTCTTTGGTAAAGACAAAGCCGCATACTGGAAGAGCTATGACTGGGACGCATCAGCACAAGCAGGTATGAAGGCCAGTGGAGAAGTGTTCAGTGGCAAGCTTGAGTTTATCAATACTGAATACCACTTCCCGATTACCCATATGGTTGCCCCTGCTGAAAAAGCGCTGGAGTGCCAGGCATGCCATAGCCAGGATGGCCGGCTGTTCAAACTGGCGGGCTTCTATCTTCCCGGTCAGTCCGATCCGTTCAAGGGCAGCCATTACCTCTGGTGGCTGGTGGCGTTGACGCTCGGAGCCGTGTGTATTCACGCTATTTTGCGAGTGATCGTTCCCAACAGACAAGACAAGGAGTGAGTTATGCGTCAGATGATTTATAAACGTTTTGAGCGCTTCTGGCATTGGTCACAAAGCTTGTTGATGCTCGCTATGCTGATCACGGGTTTCGAAATCCACGGCACTTTTAGCTGGCTTGGGTTCGAACAGGCCTTGCAGTGGCATGAGGTTGGGGCCGTGGCCTTGATCATTCTTTGGGTGTTTGCCATTTTCTGGCATTTCACCACGGGGGAGTGGAAGCAATATATTCCGACCACCGAGCAGCTAGTGGCGGTGATCCGTTACTACAGTAAGGATATCTTCTTTGGCAAGCCTCACCCCTATAAAGCGACACCGGATCGCAAGCACAACCCCTTACAGCGATTTTCCTACCTGGGGTTCAAACTGCTGTTGGCCCCTGTAATTTGGCTAACCGGCTTAATGTTGCTGGCCTATCCATTCGGCCTGCAGGTGCTCTCTCTGCCAACGCTGTCGGCCCTGCACCTGCTGTCGGCTTTTCTTATCCTGATCTTTTTTATCGTGCATGTGTACATGACCACCACAGGCGCTACGCCGTTGAGCCACATGAAAACCATGATCACCGGTTACGAAGAGCAGCAAGACCAAGCAGGGGAGGAGATAGCCCAACCAGCGAAAAAGACGGTTTAATCGTTTGATAAGCCTAGGTTTTCAGTGCCCATAATTTATGAATCCACCACGGCTGGCACGTTTTCCCCCAACGCGTGCCAGCTAACTCAGAGACGCCCATGCCTTGGTTATTTGATCTCCGGGAAGAATGCCGGTTCTGTAAATACCCAGTTGCGATCTTTGACCGGGGTATGACAGGCGATACAGGCTTGCGGCCCTTCATTAAAGGGAGTTTGTGACTGACCAAGCCAACGCCCCCAACCCCAACCGTATGTCTCCGCATATTTCTTCGAGTCTCTGAACATAAATTCGGCATGGACAAACTCCCCCGGAGCCGTAGCCGCTGGCCAGTGCTCCAGCGTCGTACTTTTCCAAACCACTTTTCCTAATATCGCCCCGTCCGGCCAGGGATTGGTCTTTCCCTCTCGCGCTGCGGCGACCGCAATAGGATTGCCGAGGATTGCTCGGACTGTATTGTTATCGGTACGATGGGAAACCGCTATTGTTGCCCACTCCTGCCATCCGACAGGATATGCAATACTGTTTGACGGCTCTGGTGTATCCGCATGGGCAACAGCGGGCAGAACAATCATCGCGAGTGAGGCAAGAAATGAATCTCTGAGCGTCATACTTTTCTCTCTTTATGCTTGTTTGAGCGATAGCCAGTGTCACGGGAGCGGTTCCCGCATATATTGGCGGCTTTTTCAAAAATATAGCCTGCTGGGCAAAATACAACGTGCCGATTGGGTGGCTCTATACCTAAGGCCCCTAATCTAAGCTGATCCTTGGTGTAAACCATTTTGCAATGTCGGCCATATTTCGGTGCACTTTTGCCGCTATGCGTATCTCGCTCGAATAAAAGCCTGCTCCTAAGAACTAAAGTTTGACTTACTTTTGGTAATCTGGAAGCCTTTTTAGGCTCAGAGCTTACGACATGGAGTTTATTGCAATGACACGTACCGCACGGCACATTCGTCAGAGTTATTGGACGAGTAAGCACACGCCATACTTAACGATTCGTTCGACACGTGACAGTACACAAAGTTATAAAAGTCACTATCACTCCGAGTTGTCCATTGGAATAATGGAATCAGGGGTAACATGCTTGTCTTTGCCAGAGAAACATATTGCCCTCAACAAAGGTGATATCGTCCTTATTGAGCCGAACATGGTTCACTCTTGCAATCCCGTTGATGGTAAGCCCCGCAGTTATCACATGCTGTATATAGATAACGATTGGTGTTGTGAGGTGCTATCAATGCTCTTCGGCCATGAGGTCACAATGTTCACAATTGACCAAAGCTCATTGCAAGACACATTAAGTACTACCGGCCTAGGGGAAATTATTTCGGCATTGTTGGTGGAAGAATCGTCCGAGCTTATTTCAAAAGTAGAATATGCTCTGTTCGACATATTAAGTCTATGTTGCTCTCCGAGAAAGGAACTGGTGGAAGGGGATAAATTGGCTGTTAGGGTTAAAAATCTCCTTTTACGAGATATTGCCTGTTCGCCACCGCTTGAAACTCTTGCTCTCGAACTAGGACATACTAAAGAAACAGTAATTCGGCAGTTCAAAAGCCACTTTGGTATCACACCAAAGTCATTTCTAAATAACCACCGCGTTGAGAAAGCTAAGATTTTATTGCGAGGGGGGATGCCGATTGTTGATGTTGCGATTGAAGTTGGTTTCTCAGATCAAAGTCAGCTACATCGGGCTTTCGTTAACTACACTGCCTCTACACCAAGGCAGTACCAAAAGATAAAGTCAATTTTCGACAATATTTCTTAAAGGGGAAAATTCATAGTCGGCAGATGCGTTTACTATGGAGATCCTAATATGTCGCTCTCAACACTTTTCCCCGTAGCCTTTCCTGCCTTGGCTTTAGCACATTTTGTTGCACTGTTGAGTCCAGGACAAGACTTTTTCTTGATTGTTGCTCACTCCATTCGACACAAATTAAAAGGCAGCCGTTTTATTTGTCTTGGAGTCGCATTAGGCAATGCAATCTATATCGGCGTGGCCATCTTCGGTTGGACAAGTATAAGAGATAACAAAGTGGTTTTTTCGTCAGTAGAGATACTGGGAGCACTTTATCTCTTGTGGCTGGGAATAGCCTTACTGAGGAGTACAAGACGTGATGCACAATTACATGCCGATCATCAGAAAATACCATCTGCTATAAAGCAACTGATGTTGGGTTTGAACTCTGCACTGCTCAATCCCAAGAATGCCTTGTTCTATATGAGCCTGATGACCGTTATTCTCGGTAATGATGTCACATTAACTCAACAGGTATCATCTGGGGTATGGATGTTTCTCGCTGTCCTGCTCTGGGATTTATTTATTGCATCAGTAATAGGCCTGCCTCGTGTACAGGAGCGCCTCAGTAGTTATATTCATGTTGTGGAAAAAGCGGCTGGAATAGTTTTGATGTTCTTTGGCATTACCTTGTTTTTTGGCTATTTACGTTAGAGTTGCCCCATTATCTTTTAGTTAAAATACTCAGTAACACAGTTTTATTATATTTGACTTACTTTTCTTATTGTGAATGTAAATTCTTACCATTCTCCAATGGTAACAAAATGATAAGTTGTGATGCTAAATGTGTTAATTCCATGCGTCACTTTCTTGTTTTGATAGTATGCGCCGATTCTTTTACAGCACAGATTACAAGCGACAATATGCTTAGAACGTTCATAGTCTTTTTTTTGTTTATTTCGCAGTCTTCAATCGTACTTGCAAGTACTCTAGAGTCTAAATTACAACAAATCCACCCAGACTACAGGCAGTGGGTTAGCGATTCGTGTCCCAGTTCTCTGGGGCCCTCTGTTTGGCACTCCTGTTTCGAGCGAAACGCTAAAGCAATAAGCAATAATTTCCCTGACAAGAAACTAGAGAAAATACCTGATTGGCAGCGTGATTGGGTTAAATCTACCTGTCCCCGAAGCCTTGGGCCATCAGTTTGGGCTTCATGTGTGAATCGAAATATGAGAGTTTTCAATAGCGGCTTTCCTATTGATGCAGTGAACTCTTTAAGCGAGGCTGATCGTGCTTGGTTAAATCAGTCATGTCCTCGCTCATTGGGCCCTAGCGTATGGTCTTCTTGTATTAATAGAAACCTTAAGGATCTTAAACCAGTAGAAACGTCTTTAAACCAACCCCCACAAAGCCAACTCGCATGGGATGAAGACTCTAGTAGCACCGAAGTGGATAACACGGATGACGGCTTATCATTATTCATAATGCTAATCATGCTTATAATCCTTGGCTATCTTTTTTTCTTGCCGACAATTATTGCAAGAAAACGCTACCACCCTCATAGGACAGCAATTTTACTTTTAAATTTGTTTGGTGGCTTATTCTTGGGTATTGGATGGTTTTTAGCTCTAATATGGTGTTTTGTTGGAAACCAAAAATCAATGCAAGGGGTTGAAGTAGCAGGTGAAATTGAACGATTGTATCAGCTTTATACAGATGGTGTTATCAGTGAGAAAGAGTTTAAAAAACGCAAAGAGAAATTGCTAAGAATTTAATTTCAGTCTTTGTTGGTTACTTTTAAGTTACTGTTTAAAAATATCAAGTAATAGGTTGAACTGATAATGTTTAATATCTTTAAGGGCTGGTTTGGTGAGAAGAAAACGTCATTAAATATTTGGCTTTCTCTTGATAAAGGCACTTATACTCGTTTTCATGATCTAATATTGCCGTCACATAACGGTACAGCACAGATTGATCATCTAATCGTGTCTAAGTACGGATTGTTTATTGTTGAAACCAAAAATATTAAAGGTTGGATTTTTGGTGATGAACGCGCAGTTCAATGGACACAATCATTATATGGAAAGAAATTTAGGTTTCAAAATCCACTTAGGCAAACATATAGACAAAAAAAAGTCCTTTCTGAATTTTTGAATATTGATGAAAGGCTAATTAAAACAGTTGTATATTTTAGTGGTGATTGTAGTCTACGAACACCTTTACCTTCAAATGTTATGAATAGCGGTTTGGGTCGGTATATAAAATCATTTAGGGTATTAGAATTAGACTCAAATGATGAACAGTACATAATTCAGTCGATCCAAGCTTATGTTTCAACTACAACTCTGACGACTCGCGACCATGTAAACTCACTGAAACACCGTCACAACTCTACTCTGTATTGTCCTCGTTGTAGTTCTGCTCTGGTAAAAAGGGTGGCACAATCCGGGTATTACAAAGGTAACTCATTCTTAGGCTGCACAAATTACCCAAAATGCAGGTATACAAAAAACTTATAAGTAAGATGGTTTTTGGGGCTGCTTACGCAGCCTCAATCTTTCAGAGTTTGCCAAACAGAATAAAAAGTGTGATAGCTTGTTCGCTAACGCTGAACGTTTCATAAACGCAAATTAACGCACTCTAATAGTTTTAGACTTTCTGTAGTAGTACAGTAAGTTTTGCACAATGCTTTGTGCTTTATTTGAATACTTTGCCTTAGTTGAGTTTATCTGAAATATCTCCACTTCTCGGAAATCGTAACAAGGTTTTGTCCAATTACGTTTTATCGCCTTGCTTAACTCTGCCTCGCTTAAACCAGCCTGCCTCCCACTTTGATTCTCGAGAATTGAAGGGGGGGCAGATGCTACAACAAAACAGGCCCAGCTTCGGCCTAGCGGGTGCTGGCGGGGAACGAAACTGGGCCCGAGGGGGAGTTACTTTAGTAACTTAACGTTTGGTATTTACAGTTACAGCCTGCTATTTCAGATCGAAGCGGTCGGCTTCCATCACTTTCACCCAAGCCTTGACGAAGTCGGTGACGAACTTTTCCTTGGCGTCATCTTGGCCATAGACCTCGGTAATGGCACGAAGCTGTGAATTTGAACCGAAGATCAGGTCTACCCGGGTGGCTATTCACCGAGCCATATTTAGTTAAGTCGGCACAATGAAGAGGTGTGTTTACTTAGCTGGGTTAGCATGTTGAGAGTTGGCGATCTCTTCGCTCACCCAATGCAATAGCTGCTTGATGGCGCGGGACAGCACTTGGTTCTGGCGTACGATATAGCCAAGGCTGGTGGTCGGAAAGTCCGGCAGTGGGGTGATGGTACTTTTCAGGTTGAGCTTGGGGTGCAACGAAAACGCAGGCACGATGGCAATACCAAATCCCGCTTCGGCCCAATCGATCTGGGCATCTACACTGCCGACTTCCATCACTCGGTATTTGGGTAAGTGAAGGCTAGGCAGGGCAAGATCGATTAGATCCCGGGTGCGGGTATCATGGCCTAATAAGATCAGTGTCGGCTCTTCACCTGATGGGGTGATCTTTCCTTCCTTGGCTTGCTGTTGCCATTCACTCAAGCCATTTCCAAAAGCACACCAGCGTATTTGACGTAATTCGGTAAAGTGCAGCGGTTGGCTTTCTTTCTGGGCAATCACAAATCCCAAGTCGGCCTTGGCGCTTTTGACCAGTTCGGCAGCTTGGGTTGATGTGGTGTTGAACAGGGAAAGATCGATTCCGGGAAATTCATGCTTGAATGACTGGAAGGGCTTGATCAGCAATAGCCGGGAGATAATATCACTGGCCGCTATAGAGAGTGTGCCTTGTGACAAGTCATTAATGGCATTGAGATCTGATTGGCATATCTGCAGCTCCTGCAGGGTTGACTGGGCACTTTGTAATAACCGCTCGCCAGCCTGGGTCAGGCGAAACGGGTTACGCTCAACCAGTTTTACCCGGGTGGCTTGTTCCAACTGCTTGATGTGCAAACTGACATTGGGCTGGGTCATGTGCAGCTCTGAGGCTGTTTTCCCGAAATGCTCCAACCGAGATAGAGTGACAAAAGTATTTAGCCAATTGAGATCTAGCATAAAGGCACGCCTGTTGAACTACTAACGTCGAATCGCTCTATTCTACGCCCTTTGTCACAAATTCCCATATGAGATCCTTATTGGAGTTATAACGATTATTAATTTTTCTTATTAGCTCGTGCGCCGTAGCATAATCGCATCTTTGTTTGGGAGAGTTAATTATGTCGTCTATCGTTGTTGTTGGTGCAAACTGGGGTGATGAAGGCAAGGGCCGAATCGTTGATTTCCTTGCTGAGAAAGCCTCTGCAAGTATTCGTTTCCAAGGTGGTAATAATGCTGGCCACACTGTGGTTAACGATCTGGGAACGTTCAAGTTGCACCAGTTGCCAAGCGGCGTATTTAATCCTGACTGTCTTGCGGTGCTAGGCCCTGGTATGGTTATCAGCCCTGAGCCTCTTTCTACCGAACTAGCCGAAGTCAAAGCTGCCGGGGTTAACGTTAACCTGTGCATTTCTGACCGTGCTACTTTGTGTCTTCCACTCCACGCTCTTGAAGATACCCTAGAAGAAGTGCGCTTGGGTGATGCAGCCTACGGGTCAACCCGTCAGGGCATAGCGCCTGCTTACGGCGACCGCGTGATGAAAAAAGGCATCTTGGTTGGTTGGCTTAAGCAACCTGAAGTACTGTGCGAGCGTATTCAGTTCTGGATGGACTGGAAACTACCTCAATTGAAAGCCCTATACCCAACTTTCGAATTTAGCCAGACCGCCCAAGAGATGACCGAATGGTTGCTTGAAGTCTCTGAACCTTGGCGCGATGCGATCTGCAACGTGACCTTGCCGCTAAAAGCGCTGCAGGCAGAAAATCAGAACCTGCTATTTGAAGCCCAGCTAGGTGCAGGCCGTGACTTGACCTACGGTGAGTACCCATGGACAACATCGTCTAACGTTGTCTCTATGTATGCCGGTATCGGTAGTGGCTTGCCAGCCCTTCGCCCAGAGCGCGTGATTGCGGTTGCCAAAGCATTCAGCTCATCGGTAGGTACGGGTACGTTGATCACGGCAATGGAAGAGCAAGATGCTTTCCGTGAAGCGGCCGGTGAGTTCGGTGCAACAACGGGTCGCCCACGTGATATGGGTTACTTCGATGCTGTTGCTACCAAGAACGGGGTCGAGCTTCAGGCGGCAACTGAAATCGCCCTGACTAAGCTTGACTGCCTAAGTGGCCTGAGCGATCTGAAAATCTGTGTCGCTTACGATGGTGATCACAGCGAGAACCCAATCTGGCCGCAAACTGCAGCGCTTGCACCGGTGTATGAGCAGATGGAAGGCTGGAGTGAAGACATCACAGGTTGCCGCCAGTTTGAAGAGCTGCCGAAAGCAGCACAGAACTATGTATTGCGTATCGAAGAGCTGATGGGGGTTCCAGTGAAGATGGTGTCTGTTGGCCCGGGCCGTGAACAGATGATCATGCGCTAATTCAGAACTGATCCTGATACAGAAAAGCCAGTACCATGTGTACTGGCTTTTTGCTAATTGACGCAAAGTGCTGTGGTTATACCGGTGATTCAAACGAATCCGGCTTGAGCGTCAGTACTGAGCAGCTTAGTTGATTGATCATCGATTCTGCCGTGTTGCCCATCAGGAAACCGGCGATACCGGTACGTGACAGTGAGCCTAGGATCACCACATCGACACCTTTTGCAGAGGCATATAGCGGTAACACTTCTCTGGCTTCCCCTTCGACAATCTCAATTTTTGTATTAACCGGGCTGTTTTGGTGTGGCGTCAATAACGACTTCAGTCGTTCTATCCGCTCTTGTTTCATTTTCTGTGAGAGCTGTTCGATATCGTTATCGTCATAGCCGCTCCATTTTCTTAGGTAGCCTTCGGAGTCGAGGCGCCAGGCGTGGCAAAGTGTCAAGTCGGCACCTGTTATTTCGCAATACTCAACTGCCAGGGCAACCAGCTTTTTATTAAACTCTTGGTATTCGATATTGCTGAGGTCGACAGCGGCCACAACCTGCTCGATAGGTTTGGAGTAGGAGCTGATTGACCAAATTGGGACTTCGGATTTGCGTATGACATTTAAGGTATTTCGCCCTCGCTGGCAGGCCGTTTTTTTATCTGCTCGTGTTGAATCAATAATGACCATACTGGCCAGCGAAGAATTGGCTTCCTTGACGATTTCAATGTGCGGGATACCGATACGAACGTGAGTGTCGAAAGTGATATTGGGGTATTGGGCCTGGAGGACCTCAACGTGTTGATTTAGTTGGTGGTGGTAAAACTTCTGGGCTTCTTCGATGATATTGACCGCAGTATCGGAATAATTGGCCACCTCCTTTAATTCACTGAGCTCTTCAATAACTGTCAGTAGAATAACTCGTGCAGAGCATTGGTTGGCGAACCAAAATGCTTGATGAAAGGAATCGTTGAGGGGTTGCTCAGGAGCAATGGTAACCAACAGTCGATTGAGCTTCATATCTCCTCCTTAAACACGCACAAATAGTGTAGCTATTAAAATTAGTTTATAACGCTTGTATTTTTCTTGCCTACCTGGTTCATGTTTGGTAACAGAATTGTGCGTCTGTGAGGCTGGTTTTGGGGGGTGGATCAGACTTTTACTGTCAATATGCTAAAACAATGAGTAAAGACCACCAAACGATGGCCTTATCTATTTTATAGCTAGCTACCGCTCAGCAAACGCTGGTGCAGTGAGTCTTTGAGTTCTGCTCTTTGGTGTTTGAGATCATGCATAGCTACATCATCGATAGGGGAGCCGCTTAGTTCTAATTCTCGGATTTCTTTGTCTAGGGCATCATATTTTAAGGCGTCTTTGGCAAACACCTCATTGTTTGCGGATAAGCTGAATATGGTATCTTTGAATTGTGGAAACTCACTGAGTAGTGAGTGATCTTCTCCTAACATACAACCTCCTAATCCTTACACTCGGGCTAATTGCACCTAATAGGATAGCAGCTCTGGCAGCATCGACCGGACTTCCCTACAAAAAGTAGGGGGAAATGTGATTAACCTCGTAGAACCAATAACTTGATCACCTTTTAGCAAAGAGCAGGTTATTCAGAGAGGCCATTTAAATACTATTTATAGGAATCTTATGGGAGCTCTTTGATCGCAATGTTCGGGTCAATTGGCGGCAAGGATTTTTCAATAACACCATGGTTAGATAAGCTAATGTCACCCATTGAAAAAAGGGCGGGAGTGTTGTTTATCGGTTTCGCTGCCGCGATTATCTTCAAATAGGCCTCAGGAATGAGGCCCTACATTTATCCTGCCGTGACGATTAACCCCAGAGGTTCCAGCAGTTGCTCCTGCTGCCAATCACAGATCATAACGCCTTTCAGGCTGACTCTTCGAGGATCCAATCCAGTTAAGTCAACGTGGCATAGGTTGCACTCTTCGATATCAAATTGTCCCCAGCTATCGGCTGAGAACTCACCTCGGCTGAGATCGGACCCCTTGAGTGAAGCGCCAAGCAAGTTGGCACCTGTCCAGCGGTTTTCAAAGAGCTCACACTGCTCCAGTCGCTGGTTTTCCAAGTTGGCATAGGCCAAATTACTTGCCGAAATATATGCCGAGCAGAAATAGTTGTTTTGGGTTAGGTAGTTGGCAAAGCTGGCTTGGGAGAAGTTAGCTCCTTTCAGGTTGCAGGCACGAAGCTCAATGCCGAAACACTGTGCGCCGCGGAAATTGGCCATGCTGAGGTCGCAATCTTTGAAGCTGGCTTCTTTGAGTTTGGTATATTCAAAACGGCACCCGTCGACATCGCCCCGCTCGATGAATTGGCAATGGGTGAACTCGGCCTCGGTAAAATTAGCCCTGCTGAAGTTACAGCGGATGAAGGTACAGTTCTCGAACTGGGCATATTCAAAGTCTTGCCCTGAAAAATCGTGCTCGATATAGGTTTGGTCTTTCATTGGAAATTGCCAGTATTTGTTGTCTTTATGGGGGAAGAGTACCTGCACAAACCGCTGTAAATCCAGAAAAATCGCAACTGAAAAACAACTTTTTTGAGTGTATGAAAATGGCGAAAATAAGGGATCAAAATAGCAGTCTGGGTGGCTTTTTTAACTTGGCCGGATAGTTCGGTTGTGTTTTTTAATATGTTTAAATAGCGGCGTATTAGGTGGCTTAAATTAGGCGTAATAGTAAAGGGTACTATTACAATAATTGTTGGCTGATGTTTCAGCTCTGGTGCGGGTGAATTTTAACCGCTGAGATGTGTGGTGCCAGAGTATGCTCTGGCACTTTGGCCATCAGGCAAGTAAAGGTGGTGTTGAGTGGGTGCTATTAAATAGATTAATCAGCTTAGGGTTACAGGTGGCGTACATGGGGATGGCTGCCGCGCCTGTGGCAATAATGTTGTTTGATTGGGGAGCGATCATAACCCGGGGATGCTGCCTGTTGGTGAGCGCACAGATAGACGTTGGTAGTGGTTCGGCATGCTCAAGCAGTTTGTGAAGTAGCGCATTGGGCAGTGTGCTGCCTATGATGATGCTCTCTGGCTCAAGCATATTTTCTAAAATATTGACGATGAATTTAAGGCGTAATGCCGCTTCGTCCAACCAACCCGTAAATTGTGGGCTTGATAACGTAATTTGCTGTTCAATGAAATCTGCCATCAAGAGCTCAGATTCCGGACACTCGAGGACACGGCTAAGTCCTGAAAGGGATAACAGCTTTTCTAGGTATTCTATTTCACCTTTATTTGGCCATTGGATACGACCGATTTCTCCGGCGTTATTCCAAGCACCTTTATAGGGTTGGCCATTGACTATCAATCCAGCTCCAATGCCGTTGCCGATATAGAGATAAGCAAAGTTATTCAGCATGTTGCCTAGACCGGAAAATCGGCTGCCAATCGCGGCGGCTGTCGCATCATTTTCTAGATATATTGGTGTACTGATTTGCTTGCTTAATTCAGCGATTAAATTGAAATTTTTCCAAATACCCCAGCCAGGGGATAGTAAATCGTCGGGAGCTTCGTTGTTTATCAGAGTGGCAACGGCAACGCCGGTACCCCAGAAAGTCTGAGTTTCAGTGATACGGGTGGATAATTGGTTAATGACTTTGGCAATCTCATCAACGATATATGCTGGCTCCAGGCTCATCATCTCGCCGCGGTAGCTGGCTAATGTGTTGAGCTGAATGTCGACTAGCCGAGCCGTCATGATGCCCTTGTCTATCTGGATCCCGATTGAGCACGCATTTGGGTTATTGACTTCAAGAATGGTCTGGGGCTGGCCCCTCTTGCCCTTTATTTTTCCTGCTTCAATGAGTAAACCAGACTCGATGAGTTCGCGAGTGATATTTGTAATCGTTTGATTTCTCAAGCCTGTTCGGCTAGCTATTTCTACCCGACTAATTGAACCTGACTTACGTACGGTTTCAAATACAGCAGCTAGATTAAATCGACGAGTATCCTCATGGTTTGTTCCTCTCATTGCTAGAGGTTCTCCGTTGTTTGGAAATACAGTTGTTTTGTGACGAATCAGCGAAATCGATTCATCTACTTGTCATAGCCATACATTAAATCCATTTAATTGACTTATCAAGTTTTGCTCACTTTGATTTGGTTCAAATTTTTATAAGAACACATGATGATGGCATTATTGAAGTGTGATCGTCGATTTCTAATTACCTATATCCTGAGCCTTATTGATGCTTATGTCACATATCTCAGATTAAAAACTAGCCAATGTCGAGGTGCGTCTGATTAAATCACTTTAATTGATTTAATCAAGGAGAGGATAACATCATGCCAACACCTTTACGTAGTTTGGGCTTAGCAACAAGTATTGTATTGGGCACCCTGCCTGCAGTGACTGTCGCAGCAGAGGTTACTGTATTCTGCAGTTCTTCTGGTGTAGAGCTGCAACTATGTCGGGAGGGAACATCCAGCTGGGCAGAGAAAACCGGTAATACGGTGAATGTCGTCACGCTTCCCGCGGGTTGGGATGATGTCTTGCCACTATATCAACAGCTACTTGCGTCTAAATCGACGGATGTCGATGTTCTGATACTCGATACGATTTGGCCAGGCGCGCTGAAAGATCATCTCGTTGACATGAGGGAATATGTCAGCAATGAAGAGTTGGGTCAGCATTTCAAAGCTGCCGTTGATGGAACAACGGTGAATGGGAAAGTGCTTTCTATTCCTTGGTATATGGACACTGGATTATTGTTTTATCGCAAGGATTTGCTTGAAAAGTACGAGCAACCTATTCCCACAACCTATATGGAATTAACTCAATCGGCCGAAATGATCCAGGCTGCTGAGCGTAAGCAAGGAAATCAAGATTTTTGGGGTTATGTTTGGCAGGGTAGGCCCTATGAAGGTCTGACTTGTAATATTGCAGAGTGGTTTGGCAGTACGCGCAATGGCTCTATTGTCAGTGACAAAGGGGATATTACGGTCAATAGCCCTGACAATGTGGAAGTTTTAAAAGTTGCCTCTAGTTGGGTAAACAATATCAGCCCTCCAGGGGTGTTGAACTATGACGAAGAATCCTCGAGAGGCGTGTTCCAAAATGGTAATGCCCTATTTATGCGTAACTGGGCGTATGCATGGAACTTAGCCAATTCAGACAGCAGTGTAATAAAAGATAAAGTCGGGGTGGTTTCGCTACCCAAGGCGACACCTGATGGAAAAAATGCCGGTTGCTATGGTACTGCCTTATTGGGTGTCTCCAAGTATTCATCTAATCCCGAAATTGCTGTTGATCTAGTGCAGTATCTTACTGGCCCAGAAGAGCAGAAACGCCGTGCCATTGAAGGTGGATATAGCCCTACCTTGCCTGCGCTGTATCAAGATAAAGAGATCATCGCCGCTAATCCGTTCTTGTCCCACGTAGAACAAGCTTTTGAAAATGTTGTGGCGAGGCCATCCCAGATCGCCGGTGATCAATACAGCCGAGTCAGCTACACCATTTGGTCTGATGTGCATGCCGCTCTTGCTGGCAATACCGACCCTCAAGCTGCTTTAACAAAGCTGGAGCGAGAGTTAGAGCGAGTAAAACGCAGAGCTCGCTGGTAATGAATTGTTGGCACAGCGCTGCTGTGCCATTTCTTTAAGGATTTGGATATAGCCCATGAATACGACAACATTTACCCGTTATACCAACTGCAGTGAACAGGGAGCGGCATTAGCCCGTTATATTCTCTCTGGAGTGGAAAAGGCTAGAGCGAACAATCGTCCTTATTTGCTGGGGTGTCCCGGCGGGCGTTCTCCGATGGCGGTCTACCAAGCAATGGCAGAACAGGCCGGTTTAGAAAACCAAGATCTTAGCCATCTTATTATCATCATGATGGACGACTACGTGCTGGACACCGACCAGGGGCTACGGCAGGCCGATGCTGATGCCCATTATAGTTGCAGACGGTTTGCGGAAGTGGATATTCGGCAGAGATTGAATAGCGATCTGGAGAGCTCCCACCAGATCCCGAAAGAGAATGTCTGGTTTCCTGATCTTGCTGCTCCGCAGGAATACGACAATAGGATCAAAGCGGCAGGTGGGATTGATTACTTTATTCTCGCGACGGGCGGATCGGATGGCCATGTTGCATTCAATCCGCCGGGAACATCGCTCCATGATGTAACCCGGGTGACCAAATTGGCCGACACCACACGGACGGATAACCTCGGTACTTTCCCTGATTTCAAATCGTTGGCGGAGGTGCCTGAGTATGGTTTAACGATTGGCCCTGCCTCTATTGCAGCCCTATCGAAAGAAGCGGGTCTGCTAATTGATGGTGAGCACAAAAAACAGGCAGTCAGGAAAATATTTCAGTCTGATCGTTATGATGAAAGCTGGCCTTCAACCATCATCCATGAGTGCAAGAATGCCAAAGTGCATGTTGTTGATGATGCAATACCCGACGATGTCGCCATCGGTTAATACTGCTTTCTTTTTTTAGTTTCTAGATTTTAGTTTTTGGTTTGATTAAATCACCCAACCGCATGATTGAGAGGAATTATGACGAGTGAAGTATTGAATATTGGTTTGATTGGGATGGGAGAGGCCGCCCAAACCTTGCACCTGCCGACGCTGTTTCGATATAACGAGTTATTTAAAGTGGTCGCAGGCCAAGATATCAGCCCAACATTAGTGAATAGTTTGTGCCAGCAATATCAAATAAACCGGGCATACTCTGAGCCGGAAGATGTCATAAAAGATGATAATGTTGATGCTGTGATCATTATGTCACCTGACCCACTGCATTATTACCATGCAAGATTGGCGATTGAAAACAATAAGCATATATTGTTGGAGAAGCCTTCTTGTCTTCAAACAGAACATATCGAAGAGCTCGTTAGCCTCGCCGAGGAAAAGGGCGTTAAAATTTGTGTTGCTTATATGCGGGCTTACTCTGAAGCATTTCTTCAAGCTGAACAGCAGTTGAAAAGTTTTGGTGAAATTAAAAGCGTACGTGTGAAGGATCTACAGCGTGAAGGGGACTATTATATCCCGCAAGTGAGCCCAACATTTGTTGCTGGCGATTATGACTCCCTAAAAATATCGACATTAGCAGAAGTAGAAACAGCCCAGCGGCAGCATATACTGGGAAAAAAAGCCCACTCGGATTTATTGTGGAAGGCTTATCGAGTTTTGACTGGTGCGGCGATTCATAATTTATCAGCCTTGAGAATGTTGCTCGGGGAACCAGAAAAAGTGGTGAGTGCATACTGTAACCCTACGGGCGAAAATATTGTTATGACGTTGGATTACGGCCACTTTTTTACCAGTTATGAGATCCTCATTGATAACCTAGCTAGGGTTGATGCCTCGATTGAAGTGACCTCGGAATCTGAAATGTTCAGGGTGAACTACACAACCCCATATATCAGAAATTTACCGACGACATTCGAGTACCAGTCATCAATTGATGACCAAAATCATCATAGGGTGAGTGGTCCATTCTATCGCGATCAGTTTACTAATGAGTTATTACACTTCCATTCGGTGCTCACTGAAGGGGGGGACTTCAAAACTACCCTAAGCGACTCCCTTAAAGATATCCAGTTAGCCCAGCGGGCGGTGCAGTGTATTGCCAAAGCATTAGGAGTCGAAGATGAATAATGATATTAAGTTGGCGACTTGTCCCTGCTCATGGGGGGTGTGGTACCCTGAGGATAAAGAGCAGCCTAGTTGGAGTAAGTTTCTCGATGAGGCGAAAGAGGTGGGCCATTCGGTGATCGAACTCGGTCCCTATGGATACTTACCGACAGAAATAGATAGATTGAAAGAAGAGCTCTACTTACGTGATATGTCGGTGTGCAGTACCGCCCATATGAGTGACTTAATTGTTCCTGATGCCCTGCTGCGGATAAGAGAAGATATTGATAAAGTCTGCCCGCTATTGGTCGAGTTAGGTGCCGAGTATTTTGTCTTTATGGATGGTGATGAGCTATATCCACACCCCATGGATAGAAATTTGAACCTGAGCCAATGGCAACATGTTATCAGTGTGATTAATGAGTCTGCAAAAATAGTAAAAGAAGAGTACGGGCTGGAATATGCTTTCCACCCTCATGTGTCGACATGTATTGAAAATGAACATCAAATTATCAGGCTATTAAATGATACCCCTAGTGAGTATGTGAATTTGTGTTTTGATACGGGGCATCATTTATATACAGGTGGTATTCCAGAAGACTTCATTAAAAACTATGGTAGCCGAATTAATTATTATCATTTGAAAGATATGAGTCGTTATGTTCTCGATAAAGTAAAGCAAGAAAAGCTATCTGATAACGATGCGTTTGAAATGGGCGTCATGGTTCCCCTGGGAATGGGAAATGTAGATTTTAAATCCGTTAAAGAGGCGATTAATGCAACTGGCTTCCACGGCTATGCGGTAATTGAACAAGATATTTATCCTGACCGTGAGGGCTTAGCAAAAACCTATGCCCGTAAAAACCTAGACTTTGCCCTAACAATGGGATTAGGAAATAAGTAACGACTGATTACTTTATTGGTTCTGTCTAGTTAATACCCAAATAAGATATTTATCATTTCAGATGAGCATGTGTAGGGAATAACTGGACAGAACCTCTCTAATAAAGGGAGTTTTGCATGGAAGAGGCCAAATACGGAATCGGTGTAGATATTGGCGGAACAAAAATAGCTGCGGGCTTGGTCAATTTAGGTAATGGAAAACTGTATAACTCTGAGGTTATTCCGACAAATCGGCATCGTAGTACTGAAGCAATCATTGAAGATTTAAAGAACCTCGTTCAAGGCCAGCTTAAAGCGGCGTTGGCGTCAGGCCAGAATGTTGAACTTTGCGGTCTTGCTTTTCCTGAGTTAGTGAATAACCAGGGGCAAATAGTCAGTGACTGGAACTTTGATTTAAAACACCTGCGTGAAGAAGATTTCCCTATTTCCCGTGTGCTTTTTGATAGTGATGTCAGGGTGGCAGGGCTAGCGGAGGCTAGGTTTGGGGCAGGTAAGTCATTCCATAGTTTTGTCTATATCTCTTTGGGGACAGGATTAAGCTATAGCCTGTTCATAGACGGTAAACCATGGCGAGGGGCTAATGGTTACGCGATTCATTTTGCCAGCAGCCCCCTTAGTGGGCTATGCCCGCACTGTAGTGAACTTTCAAGTTTTGTTGCTGAAGAGCAAGTATCAGGAAGTGGATTAGCTAGCAGTTGGCAATTGGCAACAGGAGAGCCGTATCCGGGAGGTGTCCCTGCAATGCTCAAAGCCGCGCAATCGGCTGACGGGCCAGAGAGAGCGCATATCCATGCAGCTTCGCAGTGTCTGGGCGGGCTGGTAGCACAAATTGTCAATATGCTCGATCCCGATGGCATTGTTATCGGGGGAGGACTGGGCGTTGCGGGTGGGATTTATCAGGAACTGACCATCCAAGCAATAAGAGAGCGGATTTGGGCCGAAGACTGTAAAAGTATTCCAATTCAATTTGCCCACTTCGGCAATACCGCCGGGATCATCGGCGCTGCGTTGTCGCCTCTGGAATCGAATCGTTAGGGAAAGCAATTATGAACATTTTGACGCTTGAAAATGTGGCCAAGAGCTTTGGAAATAATGAAATCTTAAAGGATATCAACCTGCAAATTGAGCAGGGTGAATTCATCGTATTTGTTGGCCCTTCGGGGTGCGGTAAGTCAACCTTGCTACGAATGATTGCAGGGCTCGAGCCGCAAACCAGCGGTGATATGTATATTGACGGATACGAAGTTAACGATGTGCCTCCAGGTAAGCGAGGGCTTGCAATGGTCTTCCAATCCTATGCGTTATATCCGCACATGACCGTCAGAGACAATATGGCGTTTGCGCTAAAAACAGCAGGCATGCCGAAAAAGCAGATAGAGTCACAGGTTGAGAATACATCCCGGATCCTTCAGTTGGATCATTTACTTGATCGCAAACCCAGCCAATTGTCTGGTGGTCAACGC
The DNA here is from genome assembly GCA_000940995.1 of Photobacterium gaetbulicola Gung47. Lineage (NCBI taxonomy): Bacteria > Pseudomonadati > Pseudomonadota > Gammaproteobacteria > Vibrionales > Vibrionaceae > Photobacterium > Photobacterium gaetbulicola. Next base: position 1,675,258 of record CP005973.1, on the reverse strand, counting down.
CAGCGTGTGGCAATCGGGCGGGCCATTGTCCGTGAGCCTAAGATTTTCTTGTTTGACGAGCCGCTGAGTAACCTCGACGCTGAATTGCGGGTGGATATGCGGGTTGAGATATCAGCGCTGCACAAGAAGCTGAACTCTACCATGATTTATGTCACGCACGATCAGGTTGAAGCAATGACCTTGGCTGATCGTATCGTTGTGTTAAATGGTGGCAATATAGAGCAATTTGGTACACCTCTCGCGCTATTTAACCAACCCTACAACCTGTTTGTCGCCGGGTTTATTGGTTCTCCGAAGATGAACTTCATTTCTGGGTCCATGGACAGCAACGGCTTTCATAACCTTGATGGCGACACCGTTACAGATGTCATCGCGCCATATATCAACCAGGTTTCTACCTTGGGTATCAGGCCTAAAGATATTCACTTGTCGACCGAGCCTGTCTCGGGGGCGATGGAAGTTACCGTTAACTTGGTGGAAGTGCTAGGGACGGAAACCTGTGTCTATTGCAGCTTGGATAATGGAGACAAGATTAATGTTGTCAGAGACGGTCAATTGCAATTGGCTACTGGCGATAAAGTCTGGTTGACGGTAGATAAAAGCAAAGCCCATTTCTTTGCTAAAGATGGCATTAACTTGGTTTACAAAACTGAGCATCAAATCGCGATCGCATCTTAAAGAGGGGGAGAAGTTATGGCAACGATGCACCAATCGCTTGAGCCTGTCTCCCTTGAAGACAGGAAAACGAAAAAGCCACTGCTGGCAGTAGTCAAGCAAAGGGAGGCATGGCTATTCTTATTGCCTATGCTTGTGGTACTAGGTGGCGTGGCTTTATGGCCATTGCTGCGAACATTTTATTTTTCATTTACTGATGCCTCATTAACCTCGCCAGAATCGGCGCAATTTATCGGCTTGGAGAATTACTATTTTCTGGTTACGGATCCAAGCTGGTGGAAGTCTGTCTCGAATACCCTTTATTTTGCTGTTGTCTCTGTCAGTTTGGAAACTGTGCTTGGTTTGGGTATTGCGCTGATTTTGAATGCCAACATGCCAACCAAAGGGTTGATGAGAGCCGTCGTTTTGGTTCCTTGGGCCATACCAACAATTGTGTCAGCGAGAATGTGGGAATGGATGTTTCATGATCAGTTCGGGGTTGTGAATCATATTTTGCTTTCCTTGGGAGTGATCAGCGAGAAGATTGCGTGGACCGCTGATCCTAACTGGTCTATGAGTGCGATTATTTTTGTCGATGTTTGGAAAACGACCCCATTCATGACACTGCTAATCCTCGCAGGGCTGCAGTTACTACCAAAAGAAGTTTATGAAGCGGCAAAAGTCGACAATGTGTCGGCGTGGCACCGGTTTGTTTACATCACGTTGCCGCTGCTCAAACCGGCAATTCTTGTGGCAGTCGTCTTTCGTTTGCTTGATGCCTTGAGAATGTTCGACTTGGCTTATGTCCTCACATCCAGTAGTGAGTCGACCATGACAATGTCGGTCTATGCAAGAAAACAGTTAGTCGACTTCCAAGACATGGGCTATGGCTCTGCAGCATCAACCTTGCTGTTCTTTATCGTGGCTCTCGTGACTGTTGTATATCTATATCTGTCGAAAACACGGACTTCAAGGAGTGAGTAAATGAAAATTTCAACGCAACGGCGATGGATGAATATTTCATTTTATGCCCTAGTATTTGTCGTCGTTATTTATACTTTGTTTCCGTTTTATTGGTCTGTTGTTTCCTCATTCAAAACCGGCTCAGGATTGTTTGAGATCGAGTTCTTGCCCAATATTGATTGGTCGAATTATTTGATCGTATTGAATGATGGTGCGTTCATCAAGAATATTGCCAATTCTATTTTTGTCGCAATTTCAGTGGTTTTACTTTCACTGTTTTTGTCGGTAACGGCAGCATACGCTTTGGGAAGAGTGACCTTCAGAGGCCGAACCGCTGTCTTGATGTCGGTGTTGAGTGTGTCGATGTTCCCTCAGGTAGTCGTCTTATCTGGCTTATTCGGTATAATCAAGCAGTTGGGGTTATACAACAACCTATGGGCATTGATACTGTCATACATGATTTTTACCTTGCCATTTACGGTGTGGGTGTTAACGACATTCATGAAAGAGATACCCGTCGAACTGGAGGACGCGGCTCGGATGGATGGTTGCTCAACCTGGCGGATGGTGACTCATATTTTCCTACCGATTATGGGGCCGGCACTGGTGAGCACCGGTCTACTGGCTTTTATTGCTGCCTGGAATGAGTTTCTCTTTGCGCTTACATTCATCCTTAGTGATGAAATGAGGACAGTGCCTGTCGCTATCGCGATGATATCTGGGGCGAGCCGTCATGAATTACCATTCGGAGCGATTATGGCAGCTTCGGTGATTGTAACGGTACCACTTATCTTATTGGTGTTGTTTTTCCAGCGTAAAATTGTTTCGGGGCTAACTGCAGGAGCCGTAAAAGGGTAATCAGAACATCCAAATCGCGTCTAATTTGGATAGCTTGTTGTTATACAAAGCCGAGTAACGCATACTCGGCTTTAATGTTACCCTCATCACTATTTTTCCTATTGAAACAAAAATGTGACTAGCCCCAGTATCCCTCATCATGTTTTAATTGCACGATATTCAAAAGAACAAAGATAACAACTTTCAGGGACTAACATGGTGACAGTGATAAGAGCAGCGGCAGGGATCGCAATGGTTTCTTTGTCGCTCCCAGCGGCGGCTTCGACCACACTTTCTGACACGCGAAGTGTAGGGATGGGCGGTGCTGGGGTTGCATCAGCCAACTACCTGACTGCGAGCTTCCATAATCCGGCACTAGCAACCCAGAACAAAACCCACGACCGTTTTGGGATGATCCTCCCGGTCATAGGCGCGCGAGTTTATGATGGTGATGATCTACATGACCGGGTCGATGCGTTCCAAGATTTGAATGATCAGCTCGCCTCGAATCCTGATCTTGAAGAACAATGGCGTGCTGCCTTGTTAGATCTCGATAATGATCGAATAGATGGTGATGCCAATATTGGTATGGTGATCGCTATTCCTAACCGTGTTGTCAGTACTAACTTCTTTGTATCGAGTAATGTGACTGCAATTTTAACAACGGATATCGATGAGAGTGATTTAGAGAACAAGGAGATTGTGAACTCTAATGCCCAAGGGGTGGTAGGGGGAACCGTCGATATTGGCTTTACTTTTGCAAAAGAGTTTATCTTTCTTGATCGCGACTTAAGCCTCGGTATATCGCCGAAGTTCCAACAAATATTGACTTACAATTACCAAGATAATATCGACTCCTTCGACGATGATGACTTTGACTTCAGTGCCGACTATGTCGATAAGTCCGCATTTAACGCCGATTTGGGTGCCGCCTACGCATTAAGCCGAAATGTAATGTTGGGCTTGAGCGCGCAGAACGTGTTTTCCCAGTCGCTGAAAACCAATATTAGCAATGGCACTCAGGCGACTTATGAAGTGAAGGCTCAATATACTGCAGCGTTTGCGTATAACCACCCGCGGTTTACTGTTGCTGCAGATGTTGACTTGAACAGCAAGCAACCATTCAAAGAAAAATCGTATAAAACCCAGTTTGCCCGTATCGGCTTTGAAGCAGATGCTTGGCGTTTGGCGCAATTGCGCTTGGGTTATATCCACAGTATGACTGACTATGCCGATGATGTCATAACCGCAGGGATAGGCTTGAAACCATTTGGCAAATTCGGTCTAGACATCGCTGCCATGTATGGCGAAGGCGACAACTATGGCGCCTCTGCCCAATTGGTCTTCCACTTCTAAATAGGCCAGAAATTACAGGTGGAGACGCTTGTTATATTTTTAACAAGCGTCTTTTTTATGGTTTTCTTAAATGAAAGAGCAATTTATTTCGTATGGTTCATAAAACCTTGTTTTTCGAGGTAGTGAAGCACGGTTTCAGAAAAACCAATGTGTGATTCACGGGTGTATTTCAAACTGGTATAGATCTGCGCCAAGTTTTTCACATCTGATGCTTCGATTTTCGCTTTTAGCTCGGGGTATGACATATACCGATTCCAGCCATCAGTCTCGCGCTGGTGGTAGATAGCTTTAATCTCTTCATCACTGTGGTCATGGTAGGTTTCGTTGTGAATCAAGCCATCTAAAGGAAGACGGTCCCTGATGTCTGGTGCTTCATCAGCATAACCCAGTGAATAGCCTACCACGGGCACGACTCCTGGTGGCAGTTCCAGAATCTCACCAATTTTATCGCAATTAGCCAACGTTGATCCCATGTAGCAGAGCCCAAGCCCCTTGGCTTCGGCAGCAATGGCAACATTTTGCGATACCAATGTTGCGTCAATGGCGGCGATCATAAAACTCATGAAGTTATCAAAGTTAGGCTGGGCATCATTGATCGCCAGCCATTTTTTCATCCTTCTGAAGTCAGCGCAAAAAGTCAGCAGTACAGGGGCATCAACCACCATATTTTGCTGCATGTGCGGCTCAAACAGGGCTTCGCGGCGGCCCTTGTCTTTGGTCACGATAATTGAATATGACTGCATGTTGCCGGAAGATGACGCCCTGATCCCTGCTTGGAGGATCTGTTGTAAAACATCGTCACTTACTGGTTGTTCGGAATATTGGCGAATAGAGCGGTGGGCATGAAGGTGAGAAAGAATATCCACAGTGTGTCCTTACAGCGTGATGGAACAACAAAAGTACCAAACTTTGGCTTAGGCCTGCTATTGATAATCTAAAAGAAAACATCTCGTATTGTAAGGCGTTTTGTGGTTATTGGTTGAGGTATACGACCAATAAGTCAGCTTCAACGGCGTTTGCTAACTTGGGAATGGATGAAAAAATGCGGCTGAATAATTTATGATGATGTCCGCATACGACTAAATCAATGTTCTTTTTTTTCACTATGCCAGAGAGCTTTATGTGGAGATCGCCAATGACGACGAAGGTGTCAGTGATTGGATAGCCACATTGCTCTGCCAGGGTTTGCAATTCTTCTTCCAGTGTATGCTGTTCTTTTGGCGTCAAAGCAACTCTATCAACATTGACGTGAGCAAAAGAAAGCTTGCATTTCGCACTTCTAGCCAACGAAACTGCTTTTTCAATCACTTCCTGACTGGATTGAGATAAATCAACCGCGACTAAAATGTGCTCATAGCTCATGACGTTGCTCCTCGTTGTTGCGATAGGTTTCCCTTAAGTTTAGTGCTGTGCGAGCGCTTTGATGGTGGAAACACGTCTTAGTTGAAATATGTCCTAACAAAGCAGCCCATGCTGCACGAGAGTATAGTCGCAGGTGCAGGATGACGTTTGCTGTTTAACCTGCGGGGTAGTTTATAGCGTATTAATCTTGATAACCTCCCAGTAAGCCTAAACTTCTACACTTTAATATTGGCTGTGTCATTGGAGGCTGTGTGGGTGTGGTGCTTGGTTAGAAAGTACATTTGTTACCTTGGACTATCGCTGTTACTGACAATGCGAGTCAGTGCGGAAACACTGCCGGATATCGATTTTGTTAATAGTGAAATTGAGCGCCTTAGCAACGATAACCCCAAAGATGAGAACCTACTCCGCCAGTATCAAAGCTTGGCTCAAAGCTTGAGTGATCAGAACGCCTTGGCACAAGAGCAAGCCAAGCTACGTGCTCTCGTTACCCAGTTTCCGCACCGGAGAGGCCTTCTTCGCCAGAAGATCAATGAGGCCGAACAACTTCCCGTCTTTCAAACAGAGCAACTGGAAACCTACGAGGATTTATCGCAAGCGCTGGCAAGGCTGCGAGCTTCGCTCAGTGAATGGCAAACCGCGAGCAAGGACAATGCTGAACAACGGAAGAGACTCAATGATTCCAGGGTTTCATTACCCAATGAAATCGTCAACCTCAATACCCAGCTGGAACAGGCGTCGCTAACTGTCAGTGAAAGTGCAGATAAGCTGCAATCATGGTTGGCTCAGGCCAATGTTGCGACTCTCCAGCAGGAAAAGGAGCAAAAACTGTTGGCGCAGCAGACCTTGGATGAGCGCAGTGAACTGCTGCAGCTAGAGCAGGAGTTACTGGCAAAGAAAATAGACTTGGCAACGCCCTTACAGACCCTGCTGCAAAGACGTTTGACCGAGATAGAGCAGGGTTCGGCTAGGGCTATGATAACCAAAGCTGCGCAGATCAATTCAGAGCTTCATAATTCCCCGGGGGTGCTAGAGGAAAGCATCAAAACACTGCAGGTGCAAGCAGCCACAGTTTTGGATCTTGCGAAAGAGCTAGAGCGAGTTCTGCTCAATGTGGATGATGCGCGTATTGAGATTCACCGTATTCAAGCCGAAAGGCAAAGCCTTAATGATGAACAAGTACTCATCAAGAATAATTTGGACTGGCTGAGAGAGAGTACTGCGTTCGGCGCTTCTATCAGGGCACAATTACAGCGCTTGCCAAGTCGCGTTTCCGTCAGTGCCATTCCTGATCGAATTGCCAATGCCCATATCCGAAAATATGAGATCAGCCAACTTCGCACCGATACCGCTTTTGGTGATCAGGATGGTAGCAGTACGATTATTCAGGAGGCTGACTCGAAGGTTGCATTAAAGCTCAAGAAGCTACACCAAGAGCTTTTGGCTCGGCTTAAACAAGAGTATGACAAGCTGATCAGTGAGCTTAGCCGCCTGCAGGCTGCTACTCTTCAATACAAAAACGAGGTGAATAATGCTCGGATTTTTCTCCGCGAGCAGCAATTATGGATACGCAGCAACCTGCCGCTGTGGAAAAACCTGACACGGTTTGAAATGAATGTGTGGTTTGGTGCCCATACCCCCCTCAAAGTGTTGTTCGAAAGGACAACCCAGCAGCAGCAACTGGCGCTGGCGTTTTCCATTGCAGCCTACACGCTGTTGTTTACCCTCTTGCGGTCAAGACTAACCCGGCTCAGCGATCAGTACAGGATGGACTACAAAAGCCTCTTCGGCCATCCGCTGAGAGATAAATTTCGCTATACCTTGAGTTTGTTTTTCTTAGCTGTGTTCCGGGCCGTCATTTGGCCGTTGTGGTACGGCTTGACGGCCCTTGGAATTTATTGGTTGTGGCCATTACCGACTTCGGGTGATCTTCCCTCCCTGATCTCCGCCAGCGCATGTGGTTTATTTGTGTTGGAGCTGATCCATGGATTAACCGCCGAGGATGGGGTGTTGGATTTGCACCTCAACTGGCCCTCGGAAATCTGTAGCTACCTTCATCGTGAAAGCCGACGGTTGCGCTGGCCGTTGATTGTTATTCTGCTTGCCTTGTATTGCACAGAGTTGGTGTCTGGCGAGAAGGAAGCCGAGGCGTCACGGGTACTGTTTTTGCTGTTGGTCGGTTGTATGGCCTATATCTATACTTTTTTATTCAAGCGCGAACGTTTACCTATGGTGTTGCCGTCCCCCCTGCATCAGGGGGTACCGCTGATGCTGATCCGCGGTTTAGTCATCGGCTCTTTTTTCGTCATAATATTGATGTCTGTTATGGGGCTCTACCTGGCTTCCTGGGTATTGCTCAACTATCAGCAGTTGACTCTGTTTTTGATGCTTGGGGTTTTGCTGGCCTATCAGATGGGAGAGCGGTGGCTCAAGCTGGAACATCGTCAGCTGAACTATCAGCGCCTGCTGGAAAAGCGAGAGGAATTGCTGGCCCATCAGCAAGAGCAGGCGGGTGAGCCTCCGGAGCTGGCTGAACTGCGGGAAGTGATGCCGGAAGTAGAAGAGAGCAGTTTGGATGTAGAGCAGGTCAGTGAGCAATCGCTCACCTTGCTGAGAGGGCTATCCCTGCTTGGATTTATTCTGGCTTTGCTGACCTTGTGGTCGAGTGCTCTTGAGATGACCAGTTGGCTATCCCACAAGGTCGTCTGGCAGGTAAGTGAAGTGGGGGAAACCGGGGTGGTGATGGTGGACATCACGCTGCAGTCGCTGTTGTATGCGCTTATTACTCTACTGGTTACTTTTATTGCGGTGAAGAATCTCCCCGGTATTTTGGAGCTGCTGGTACTGCGCAGGTTGGATCTATCCCCGGGTATGGGCTATGCCACAACGACGGTGATCCGTTACTTGCTGATGCTAGTCGGGGTGTTTACTGCTTGTTCGCTTATCGGTTTTCAGTGGTCGAAACTCCAGTGGTTGGTCGCAGCGTTTGGGGTCGGTTTGGGGTTTGGCCTGCAGGAGATTTTTGCCAATTTTATTTCGGGCTTGATCATCTTGTTTGAACGGCCTATCCGTATTGGTGATATTGTCACCATCAATGAATTATCGGGAACAGTGAGTAAAATCAAAACTCGGGCGACCACGATCATAGACTGGGATAACAAGGAAATCGTTGTGCCCAACAAGGTTTTCATTACCGAAAAGCTGATTAACTGGTCCCTGACCGATCCTATTACCCGTATCGTTATCCCGATTGGTGTTGCCTACGGCTCTGATATCGAGCGCGTCGAGCAGCTCCTTTACCAGGCCGCGACTACCCATCCGCTGGTCCTCAAAGAGCCCCCGCCTTCGGTATATTTTCTCGCTTTCGGTGCCAGTAGTTTAGACTTCGAATTGCGGGTTTACATTACCGCAATAGAGCATCGCTTATCGACTATCCACCTGATCAACAAGAGCATTGACAGTTTGTTCAAAGAGAACGGTATTGAGATCGCCTTCCCGCAATTGGATATCCACGTGAGGGATGTGAATCAGGGGAAAGGTAAACCGCGCGGCGATTAGGGTTTGGTGTCCTTACCTGCAAGGGGCCTACAGTTTCAGCATGATTGACAGCGGGCAATGGTCACTGAGCTGATACTGCTTCAGCTGTTGTTCGGTATAAAGGTGTTCAGATAAGGGTACCTCGGTGGTGTTCTTATTATGTATTCGGCTATCGATAATAAAGTGATCGATAAATCCGGGATATTGCCTCTCCTCCCATGTCCGTTTGCGCTTGTTATAGGCCTGCGAGCGGCATTGGCTTGTTATCCCTTTGGTGGCCAGTATCGGATCCGGTGACAGTCCAGCGGTGAGTTTTTTCCAAAAGTTATCCCCTTTGTTTGCCAATCGGCGGTTAAAATCCCCCAAAATAATAAAGGACTGTTGTTGTTCTTGCCGTTTGGCTATCCAGTTTTTGAGTACCTCAAATTGCTTTTTTAAAACAGTACAGTTCTTGTTGCGGTGACGGTTACTGTAACACCCGCTTTTGAGGTGCACGGCTAATAGTCTTAGGGACGGTTTTCCTTGTTGAAAAAGAGAAATATCGACACCATAACGCAGGTATTGGTTATTCCACACATCCAGCTGTTGGAGGTCAGGATGGCGCCGATACTCAATTCCTTTTCGAATCGCAAAGCCGACAAACTGCGGCCAGATCTCGTCATTGTTTGTATCTTTCCTATTCGAGAACTCGATCTGATACTTGCTCAGAGGAATGACTTTGCTTATCGACAGACGGTTAGCGACTTCCTGAAAGGCCATTACATCCGGTGAAATAGCATTGATGATTTCTGCCATGGCCTGATAGTCGCTGGGCTTTCTTAACGGGATGCTTGAGCGCGGTTTTCCTCTAGGCTTGTCTTCAGCGAGCCAATTGAGATTCCAGGTGGTCAAAGTTAATGATTTAGCTTTTAATTCTGATACTGCACCTATCACTTGTCCTGAAGTGATAATCATCCAAAGCAATAGTAAATAGTACGCTGGTGGTATAGTCATAATAGTGGGCGTCGATGCTGAAAAATGTACTTTTACCGCGTATGAACGAAAAAGCGATTCACCTTGGTCGCAATGAGGGATGAAAAACAGTTTGAATGTAATGGTCGTCTTGTTGCTGAAAACTGTGGTGGATTCCTCGCAAAGAAAGGTTTTTACTGATCAGGCAACAACCCCAAAGACTTGACCGACCACGGCTGTCAGCACCATGGCCAGGGCTCCCCAGAAAGTGACTCGTATTGCGCCTGTTCTCATTGAGGCTCCGCCGGCTCGGGCGGCGATGGCACCGAGAAAAGCTAAGAAGAGCAGGGAGAAAACAGCGACTAACATGATCAGTAAAGCTAATGGTACAACCCATGCCACGAGTAAAGGGAGAGAGGCGCCTATTGTAAAGGTGGTGGCTGAAAACATGGCTGCCTGTATGGGGTTTGCACCGTGAGTATCAGATAATCCTATCTCATCTCGGGCATGGGCTCCGAGGGCGTCATGCTCCATCAGTTGTTCGGCCACTTGACGGGCCAGTATGGGTTCGAGTCCTCGTTGCTCATAAATTAGGGCAAGTTCATCGATCTCGTCTTCGTAATCTTGCTCCAATGCTTGTTTCTCAATAGCGAGGTCTGCCTCAATAGTGTCTAGCTGAGAGCTCACCGATACATATTCGCCAGCTGCCATCGACATCGCACCAGCCACTAAACCGGCAATACCTGCAAGAAGGATACTATCTTGAGTGGTATTGGCTGCGGCAACGCCAATAATCAGACTGGAGGTGGAGACGATACCATCATTGGCACCCAGAACAGCAGCCCGTAGCCAGCCAACTCGGTTGGAGCGGTGATTTTCCTCATGGCTCATATATCATCCCCCGTTAGGTCTCTTGCCCAGTCAAATTAAGCATAAATCAATAATCACAAATAAACGCAGTGTATTTGGACTGGAGGCGAAAATATATTGCTGGCAGGCTCAGTTTGGTCAGTATGATGTGAGCGCCTGTGCTTCTGACACCTGAGTTACAATCGGCTCAAGCAAAGGGAGTTAATAATGCCATCGCCTTACGCTTAATCGTGATTTTACCCTGTGAAAGAGGGCAGTATTTTTAGGTGGTGATAAATACACATTCCATTTAACACAAATAAAAAGTATGTGATTGTGAATGTAATCCGGTAACGACTGTTGTTATCGGCCATTTTACCAAGGTCGTAGACTGTTGTTTTACTAAGGTGTTGATATTAATGTAATTGGTCCTTGGGGAGATATTTTTAATTATTGAAATTGTTATGTTAGTACAATTAAATTATTTGCCATCAACTTAGAATATGAGTAGGGACAGGTAGGAAGGTGAATTATGAAAATCCAGAGCGTTAAATATTCTGATAGAGAGTTTGAATATTATTTTTCAAATTGTCAGCAAGAGGTTAGTCAGCAAGCAAGTTCCCTTCCTCCCGTTGTTTTTATTCACGGTATCCTTAGCAGTGGCCAGCTATTTACCCATCACATGATGCCTTATTTTGACTCGCTGGGTTTGACTACTTATTCCCTGACTCTCCGTGGCCATGGTTCACATTCCGTAAAGCCATCATCCCGGCCTTTTGATGATCATATTGATGATGTAGCGACTTTTATTGAGTTTGTATACCAACAGGAGAAAAAGCCCGTAGTGGTGGCCGGGTACTCTCTCGGAGGTTTGATTACCCAGCATGTCTGCCTGCGTGAAGAGATAAAGCCGAAATTAGCGGGTATGGTATTGATGGCATCGGTTCCCCCGCAAGGCTTTAGTCAGTTGAATCAAGCAATGTGGCTTGATAACCCTGTTTTATCTTTGGTCTTAGGACAGGTAATGGTTATGCCGAATATGGCGTTGCTTAACCCCTATTATCGCAACGTCTTGATAGATGCATTGTTTGCCTGCAAACCCAATGAGCAGCAGCTGGGGATGCTGCTTTCAGAGCTCAAGGCTGAAGATCTGCGGTTGTTCTTAGAGCCTCATCCTATTGATGACAGGTTATCATTGAGTGTTCCTGTCACTGTCGTCGGGGCTCAGGAAGACAAACTGGTACCTGCATCTCAAGTGGAGGCCACGGCGGTATTTTACGGGGTAGAGCCTGTGTTCTTCAGCCCGATGGGGCATGCAATGCCAGTGGAAAAAGAAGTGGCAAAACTAGCCGCTTACCTTGCCGGGTGGTGCAGCAGCTTGTGATGCCGTTAAGGCTATCGCCTTGGTGAAATTCACTTCACGGCCTCTTCTCTGAGGCTAGTAACATCCTGATTTACATTAATGTGAGCTCGGTGTTGTCGATTTTTTGATCTAAAACAACCAATCCCTCCAATACCCCTTTGTGGGTATCCAACCTATCCGTATTAGGCATAAATTAATCAATAACCACTAAATTATTAAGTGTATTTTTTTGCACTTTTTGATTTGGGAAGGATTCGGTGGTGTGCCTTAAAGGGGGGCTTTGTTGTGAGTGAGTTCCATGTCTGCAGCTTGATTGTTTACGTCGTGGCTGAGCAGCTTGAATCAATAAAAAAGACCATAGAGAGCTTACCGGGGGCAGAGGTGCCGATTTTTGGTGAATCAGGGAAATTGGTTGTCGTGCTTGAGGGCGAGCAAAAAAACGACATTGTTGGTCGTTTTGACTACATCAAGCAGTTGCCCGGGGTACTCGATACCACACTGGTTTACCACCAAATGGAAGAACAATCTGAGCTAAAGGAAGCGTAACATGACAGTTACTAGACGTAGTTTCTTAAAGGCCAATGCAGCCATTGCTGCCGCCAGTGCAGCAGGGTTAACCATACCAGTCTCGGTGGCCAATGCCGCGGATGGCGATCAGGAAGTGAAGTGGGACAAGGCCCCATGCCGCTTCTGTGGTACGGGCTGCAGTGTGCTGGTGGGTACCAAGAATGGTCGAGTGGTGGCATCACAGGGAGACCCGGATGCACCGGTAAACAGGGGCCTTAACTGTATCAAAGGCTACTTCTTGCCTAAGATCATGTATGGGGAAGATCGCCTGACCCAACCGTTATTGCGAAAGAGAGACGGCCAGTATCACAAGGAAGGTGAGTTCACCCCGGTCAGCTGGGATGAAGCCTTCGATGTGATGGCTGACAAGTTCAAGCAGGCACTGAAAGACAAAGGTCCTTCTGCCGTTGGCATGTTCGGCTCTGGCCAGTGGACAGTCTGGGAAGGCTATGCCGCGGCGAAATTGTACAAGGCGGGTTTCCGCTCCAACAATATTGACCCGAACGCCCGCCACTGTATGGCGTCAGCGGTCGTTGGGTTTGGCCGTACCTTCGGTATGGACGAGCCTATGGGTAGCTATGACGATCTCGAACATGCCGATGCCTTCGTGCTTTGGGGATCTAACATGGCTGAGATGCACCCAATTCTCTGGACCCGCCTGACCGACCGCCGTCTGTCATCTGACAAGGTGAAAGTTGCAGTACTGTCGACCTTTACCCACCGCAGCTATGAGTTGGCTGACAACCCAATCATTTTCAAGCCGCAGACCGATCTGGCTATCCTCAACTTTGTTGCCCATTACATAATCGCCAATGACAAGGTCAACACGGACTTCATGGACAAGCATGTCAACATCCGCAAGGGTGTGACGGATATCGGTTATGGTTTGCGCCCAACCCATCCATTGGAAAAAGCAGCCAAGAACCCGGGTAGCGGTGATTCGACGCCGATGAGTTTCGACGATTACGCCAAGTTTGTCTCGACCTATACCGCGGAATACACCTCGGAGCTGACAGGGGTACCGGTCGACCAGCTTAACGCGTTGGCCGAAATGTACGCCAACCCGGAAACCAAGGTGGTGTCCTACTGGACCATGGGCTTCAACCAGCACACCCGCGGTGTATGGGCCAATAACCTGATTTATAACATCCATTTGCTGACCGGTAAGATCTCCAAGCCGGGCTGTGGCCCATTCTCGCTGACTGGCCAGCCATCAGCCTGCGGTACGGCGCGTGAGGTCGGCACCTTTGCCCACCGCTTGCCAGCCGACATGGTGGTGATGAATCCGAAGCACCGTGAAATGTGTGAAACCCACTGGAATATCCCAGAAGGCACGATCCCACCGAAGCCGGGTTACCACGCGATTTTGCAAGACCGAATGCTCAAAGATCGCCAGCTCAATGCCTACTGGGTGATGTGTAACAACAACATGCAGGCCGGGCCGAATATCAACGAGGAGCGCCTGCCTGGCTACCGTGATCCCGCTAACTTCATCGTGACTTCTGATCCTTACCCAACCGTTACGGCCATGGCATCGGACTTGATCTTGCCAACCGCAATGTGGGTGGAAAAAGAAGGGGCATACGGTAACGCCGAACGCCGCACCCAGTTCTGGCACCAGCAGATCAGTGCGCCGGGCGAGGCGAAGTCGGACTTGTGGCAGCTGATGGAATTCTCCAAGCGCTTCAAGGTCGAGGAAGTGTGGCCGCAGGAATTGATAGCCAAGAAATCTGAGCTCAAAGGCAAAACGCTGTTTGAGGTGCTGTTCAAAAACGGCAAGGCCGATAAATACAGCTTGGATGAAATCGCCGCCGACCAGCTCAACGACGAATCCCGTCACTTTGGCTTCTATGTTCAGAAAGGTTTGTTCGAAGAATACGCCTATTTCGGTCGCGGTCATGCCCACGATTTGGCACCGTTTGATATGTACCACCAGTCCCGTGGTTTGCGTTGGCCTGTGGTTGATGGCAAGGAAACGGTATGGCGTTACTCCGAAGGCTATGACCCGTATGTGAAGAAAGGCGAAGAGTTCGCTTTCTACGGCAAGCCGGACAAAAAAGCGGTGATTTTCGCGCTGCCGTACGAGCCGCCAGCAGAATCACCGGATAATGAGTATGACCTGTGGCTGTCTACTGGACGGGTACTGGAGCACTGGCATACCGGTTCGATGACCCGCCGTGTGCCGGAGCTATACCGCTCCTTCCCGGATGCAGTGCTCTACATGCACCCGCTCGATGCCAAAGAGCGCGGGCTACGCCGGGGCGATGCTGTGAAAATTGTTTCCCGCCGTGGTGAGGTACTCACCCATGTGGAAACTCGCGGGCGTAACCGGGTTCCGCAAGGCTTGGTGTATATGCCTTTCTTTGACGCCGGGCAGTTGACCAACAAACTCACGCTTGATGCGACCGATCCAATTTCGAAAGAAACGGACTTCAAGAAATGTGCAGTGAAGGTGGTTAAAGCCTAACTATTGGAAACAGACTGATGAAGCGTTCACCTCTCAAATCATCACAAAGCCGCCGCCGTTTCCTCCGGGATGCCGCGCGAACGGCTGTGGGTGTGGGAGCGGCAGCGACCGTACTCGGACTACAGAGCAAACAAAGCCAGGCTGACAGCAGCGGTGTGCCGATAAGGCCGCCGGGTGCATTGCCTGAGCCGGAGTTTTTGCAGGCTTGCTTGCGCTGTGGGTTATGCGTTCAGGCGTGTCCTTACGATACCTTGAAGCTGGCAAGCTTGTTGTCGCCAGTGGCCTCGGGGACACCGTATTTTACCGCCCGAGCGATTCCGTGTGAGATGTGTGAAGACATCCCCTGTGTGGCAGCCTGCCCGAGTGGCGCGCTGGATCAAGGCCTGACCGATATCGATGATGCCCGGATGGGCACCGCGGTGTTGATTGACCATGAAACCTGCCTCAACTGGTTGGGTTTGCGCTGTGATGTGTGCCATCGGGTTTGTCCGCTGATTGATGAAGCGATCACCCTAGAACCGATCCGCAACCAACGTACCGGCTACCATGCCAAGTTTATCCCGACGGTGCATTCAGATGTCTGTACCGGCTGCGGTAAATGCGAGCAAGCCTGTGTACTGGATGAAGCGGCGATCAAAGTTGTGCCGACGGCATTAGCCAAAGGCGAGCTCGGTCACCACTACCGCTTGGGTTGGGAAGAAAAGGCCAAGAAAGGGGAAAGCCTGATCCCTGAGGATCTGACTTTGCCAGCTTACAAGCCGGGTAACAGTGGAGGAGGTCAGTAATGGCTAAGCATTTGGCAAAAGATGCCGGCAAGGCAGCGACCGCCTCGCTAGGCTGGTGGAAAGCCCACCGCTTCTTACTGCTTCGTCGCAGCTGTCAGCTGCTGATCATCGCCTTGTTCATTATCGGCCCGACACTGGGAGTACTGCGTGGCAATTTGTCGGCAAGCACATTGTTCGACACGGTGCCTCTGACTGACCCGTTGATCTTGCTGCAAACCATAGCCGCAGGCCATTGGCCTGAGCTGGCAGCCCTGCTTGGTGGTGTCATTGTGGTGGGCTTTTATGCCGTGCTGGCCCCTCGGGTGTTTTGTGCCTGGGTATGCCCGCTCAACATGGTAACGGACTTGGCTGCTTGGCTTCGCCGAAAACTGGGGATCAAGCTCAGTTACCGATGGCCATCAAGCCTGCGTTACTGGTTGTTGCCGGTGTTGTTACTGGGTAGTGCGGTATCGGGCAGCGTGTTGTGGAGCTGGATTGACCCTGTTGCGGCACTTCACCGTGGCTTGGTGTTCGGCATGGGCGCGGGTTGGGTGCTGATCTTGCTGGTGTTCTTGCTTGACCTGGTATTGGTCGAGCATGGCTGGTGTGGTCATTTATGTCCGCTTGGCGCGACTTATGGGGTGATTGGCCGTAAGAGCCTGGTTCGTATCACCGCGACCAACCGCGAAGCCTGCAACAAGTGCATGGATTGCTTCAACGTGTGCCCCGAGCCAGAAGTGCTCAGGCAGCCGCTCAAAGGCGGAGATCGCAAGGTGATGAGCCAAGATTGCATCAGTTGTGGACGCTGTATTGATGTCTGTTCCGAGGAAGTATTGGAATTTAAAATAAGAATTGGAGCCAATAAAGATGAAGGGTAAGTATGTTGTGTCTGCGCTGCTGGCGGCTGTCGTGAGCCTGGCAGCATTTGCAGAGGTTACCTCGTTACGTGGCGCGCAGGAGATAGGGGATACCAATACCGTTGCGCCCATCAAGCCGGTGCCAAAAATGCAAGATAAGCTGGCCTTGGAATATGTCCATCAACCCCCACTGATCCCGCACTCAACGGAAATGGTGCAGATCAACCCGAGCAACAATGGCTGTTTGCAATGCCATGATGTCGACAAGTACCGCAGAACGGGCGCTCCGAGGGTGAGCCCGACGCACTACATGGACAGTAACAACAAGATCCTGAGTGACGTAGCCCCTCGCCGTTACTTCTGTTTGCAGTGCCATGTACCGCAGGCTGATGCCGCGCCGCTGGTGGAAAATACCTTTAAACCGGCTGGTAAATTCGGCCAATAGGAGGGGCTATGGAGAGTCAACGACCTGGAATCATCCGGCGTTTTTGGCAGTGGTTCAGAAAGCCCAGCCACTTTGCGATTGGCACTGTCCTGACCGTGGGTGTGGTTGCAGGTGTTATCCTGTGGGGCGGGTTTAACACTGCGATGGAGTACAGCAACACGGAAAGCTTCTGTATCGGTTGTCATGAAATGGAGAACAACGTTTACCAAGAGTATGTTGGAACCGTTCACTACAACAACAGCAGCGGTGTCAGGGCAACCTGTCCGGATTGTCACGTACCCAAAGAGTGGGCTCCGAAAATGGTGCGAAAGATCCAAGCCTCGAAAGAGCTGTATGCCAAAGCGCTGGGACTTGTCGATACCCCGCAGAAGTTCGAGGATCACCGGTTTGAAATGGCCTCCCGAGAGTGGGACCGGATGAAAGCCAATGATTCTCAGGAGTGCCGGAACTGCCACAATTTTGAATACATGGATTTCAGCACCCAGAAGTCGGTCGCTGCCGGCATCCATAGCCGGGCCATCGAAGACGGCAATACCTGTATTGATTGCCACAAGGGTATTGCCCACCAACTACCGAAAGGTCATAAAATCGAAAGTGCGATTTAACGACGTGTAATTGCGATAAAACGAATCCCCAGTGGAGTGTTCCGCTGGGGATTTTTGTATCTTTTGACCTTGAGAACGGCGAATTATCGTTACATAACACGTTCCACTTGAGGCAGTGGATACGTATTGTTCAGAACCGCTTCGGTTGGTTCGTACAAGCGCATATGAAGGTAAAAATCGTCTTCAGGGGCGGGGAGCCAGTTACATCCATTGTCTTTTGGTTGTTCGTTTTGAATACAAATGGTCAGTGTGCCATCAGGGTTGTATGCCAATTCACCGGGGCGGTTGGTTGAAATAGAGTAGCGGTTTATCTTGTTTTCGACCATGTAGAGATTTTCGGCATCGTACATGGTCAGCGACCAAAATGCTTCTGCTGGCGCGTCAGCTGGCATGGTCATCCGGTATTGGTGAGCGCCAGACAGTTGGTTACCGTCAGCATCGGTATAGCGGTTGGGGTAGAGTGCCCGCTCGGGAACGTTCAGTCCGGCTGCGCGGAGGTTGATGCTGGCACGGCTCAAGTAGTCGTTGCCGTACTGGCCTCCTTCGAACATCATTGACCATCCGTTATTGCTTGTGCCGATGCTGCGACCGGCATAGTGAATGATCTGCTGTGAACTTTGCAGAGCTCGCAGCAAGCCTTTCTTTTGAGTATCAGATAGGTTGTCTGGATCGAACGGCTCATCGCCGCCAATACCGATGTACTTGAATTGTTCCACCATCGCGGCATCTTCTGATAGTGGGTTTTTACGCAGCTCCTGATCGATTAAGGCATACCATTCCAGTCCCTGCGGCTTGGCCATGGGCGGAATCCGGCCAGAGGATTTTTTGAGTTCAACCGGGCCATGGTTAGCGCCAAGCTCAGTTAATGGATAGCTGATAAATTTATCGTGGACTTCCAGCGCCGCCTGGGTGTCCTGCTCACCCGATACCCCGGTTCTTTGGATCAGCCATACCATTGGGGTTCTTGATTCGATAAGCGCATCTATACCCTCTGGTATGTCTCCTTCCCACCCTTGGTTTACCAGCAGGAATTTAGCGCCTCGGACTCCGGCATTATTGCGGTGGATATCGGTAATGGAGTCTGAGTAGGCATCCAGTAACTGGACGATATAGTACCGGTCGTCCGTTCTGGGAATTTCAAGCACCATAGGCCCAGAGAGATCAAGATCATAGTGGGCCTGTGAATATAAGGTATCGTTATTGACGGTCGGTACAATTCTATCTTGTGGCCCAGACAGTACCCGTGTTTTGCCCATCTGGTTGAGCGGGGCCATGGCATTGTCCATCGGTGCATCGACCGAGGTTGACGTCTGGCGTACCGCCGCGACGGTGAGAGGGCCTGCACCGTAAATGAAGGCCTGCACGCCCAAGTTGTAGGCGAGTTCTTCTTCTGCCGAGGGCTGGCTTTCAGCGGCATAAGAGCCGGTGATAGTCATTAGCCCAATCGAGCTACAGACTAGGCTGGCCAATAGTGTTTTATTCATATCAAACCTTATTTATCGTTATTTATTTCCTTGAGGGTAAATGTTTAGCGACTTCGATTGATTAATATCGACTATTAGTCTTTTTGATAATTGGCTGGCCAAGATAGGAATATTAGAAATGCTAATAGAGGCTATTTCTCTTATTTAGAAGGCTTTTATTTATGCTATCTCCGTCCTTTAACGGAGAAACGTTATGAAAACAAATAATAAAAATATGAAAAGTGCGTTAGCGCTTTCCATCGCGGCTGCCTCGTCGTCGCTGGCTTTTCCGGCATTGGCGGACAGCCCCAATATTGTCGCCATCATGGTTGATGATGTTGCGCCGATGGATATTTCGGTTTATCACCGGGGCTTAGGGGCTATTAAGACACCCAATATTGATCGCATTGCCGATAACGGGCTGATGATCAGCGACTATTATGCCCAGAGCAGCTCGACAGCAGGGCGGGCAGCGTTTATCACGGGGCAATACCCCTTCCGCTCAGGACTGACGTCGGTCGGTCAGCCGGGCTCGAAGCTGGGCTTGAAAAAAGAAACGCCAACGCTGGCTGAGCTTCTGAAGCAAAAGGGCTATGCCACTGTTCATGTCGGTAAGTCCCACCTGGGTGACAATAACAGTCATCTTCCGACCGTCCACGGTTTCGATGAGTTCTATGGGTTCTTATATCACCTTAATGTGATGGAGATGCCCGAGCAGCCAGAGTTTCCGAAAGACCCGAATTTTGTAGGTGTACCTCGCAATGTGCTCCATTCAATTGCGAGCAATACATATGATAAAACCGACGATCCCCGCTTCGGTGCAGTCGGCAAACAGGTTATCACCGATAAAGGAGCGCTTGGCAAAGCGCGCATGAAACAGATTGATGAAGAGTTCCTGAACTTTGCGACTGACTGGCTAGACCGCCATGAAGCAATAAACGATGACCAGCCATATTTCATGTGGTTTAACCCATCACGTATGCATACGATTACCCATGTCCGGAAAGAGTATGAGGGGGTGAGCCAAACCTCCACTTATTATGACGCGCTAAAAGAGTTGGACGATCAAATCGGAGTTTTGCTCGACAAGCTAGAGTCGTTAGGCGAACTCGACAATACCATCATCATGTTTACCTCTGATAACGGGGTGAATTTAGACCACTGGCCCGACGCCGGGGCCGCCTCGTTCAGAGGCCAGAAGGGGACTACCTGGGATGGTGGATTCCGGGTGCCGATGCTGGTCAGCTGGCCGGATAAATTTCCTCAGGGCCAATATGTTGAAGGCATGATGTCAGCCGAGGATTGGCTGCCAACCCTGATGGCTGCCAGCGGTGAGCCAAATATCAAAGCACAGCTGCTCGCAGGGAAAGTTATCGAGGGCGTTGAGCGGGTTGCGCACATCGACGGCTATAACCAGATGGATATGTTGGCCAATGGCGGCGAAAGCAATCGCCACGAATTCTTTTTCTATAACGAAACCGATCTCAATGCTGTTCGGGTCAACCAGTGGAAGGTCCATTTAAAGACCAAAACAACCTGGACAGAGCCAGCTAAAGAGTGGCCATTCGGGGTGCTGGTCAATATCAAAGCCGATCCGTACGAGCGTACCCCCGATACCCATGGTTGGTATCACTGGATGAAGCAAAAATCGTGGGTATTGCCGGAGTTCTACCAAGCGATAGGCCAATACCAAAAGTCGTTGCAAGAGTACCCGCCGGTCCAAAAAGGCACCGGTATCGGGATGGGTAATGACACCATCAATTAACTCCGGATGACGGCAATGCTCATTAGCGCCGCTGCTTCCATGGCGCTATTGGCAAAACCAATATCCGCTATTACCCCTTTTCTTTCATGTTTTGAATACCCTGTGCCCAGCAGTGTAAGGTTTCCTATGATGAAAAAAACGATGACGAAAACCGTGCTAGCCACCATGCTGGCCTTATCTGGCACCATGGCGGCGATACCCTGTACCGCCGCAGTCGACAGCACCATTGTTACCACCCAGCAAGCGTTAGACAACGAGGGTTATGTATTGGGGGTCAATGCCTATATGTGGGGCTCGACGCTCGTCCGTATGGAGCAGATTGCCCGCCAGTACAGCGATGTATCGGCCCCTCAGTCTGATACCAGTTACCGTGGTCCGTTGAATGAATTTGGCCATGCCCGTCGCTTGAGTACCCCCGCCGATACGGATATGCCAACTGCCAACCGCGACACCCTCTATTCCAGTGCGGTACTGGATCTTAGCCAGGGGCCTCTGGTGCTGTCGGTGCCTGATGTGACTGACCGCTACTATGTGATCAACATGTTCGATATGTGGCACAACCTGTTCCAGTACGTCGGCACCCGGGAAACCGGGTCGCTAGAGAAAGAGATATTGATTGTGCCGCCGGGCTGGAAGGCCGATGGTGCGATCCCGCGTGAATTGAATATCGTTGAGGCACCAACTAGCAAAGTATGGCTTTGGGGGCGGACTCAGGTCATGGGCGAAGACGACTACTCTGCTGCCCACGCTATCCAAGATCAATACACCTTAACCCCTTTGACCGAGTACATGGGAGGCGAATCACTTCAACTCCGCCCACTATCGCCACGTCCGGGCAGGGCTGATGATCCATTACGTTTCTATGTTGAGCTGGGCGAATATCTAAAAGAGAACCCCGTTGATGAACGCCAGCAAGCGATGCTGGGCCAGCTCAATAAAATAGGTATCAGCGAGCAAGGGTTTGACCGAAGCAGGTTAAGCGACACAACGATTTCGGCCATGGTTAAAGCGGTCGCCGACGGCCAGAAAATGGTAATGGCACAGCAGGCCAACCCAACCACGTTGGAGATCAAAGATGGCTGGGTCTATGCATTCAACCTTGATGGTTTTGGTGATGATAACGCCATGCGATCCTTGATTGCGCACCCATATCTAGGCGGGCAAGGAGCCAAAGAAGCGGTCTACCCGATGGCAGCGATGGACACGCAGGGCAAGCCTCTGACGGGCCAGCGCAGCTATACCATGAAATTTGACGGTGAGCCGCCGGTCGATGCCTTTTGGTCCGTCACCGTCTACGATGCCAAGTCTAAGATGTTGGTTGATAACCCGATAAACCGCTATAGCCTGAATAACTTATCGGATCTCAAAAAGTCACCGGATGGCTCATTTGAGATCACTTTCTCCCATCAACAACCATCTGCAGATACCAATTGGTTACCCACCCCAGCAGAAGGGTTTTATGTACTGACACGGCTGTATATCCCATCTAAGTCGGTCTTGAACATGGACTGGACAGTGCCAGGTCTAGAACAGCGTTAACACACCCGCGGGTGCTGAACCTGTCGGTTGGGCATCCGCTATCGGAGTCACAATGAAGTATGTAGTTTACTTGGGCGTATGCCTGACATCGGTGTCGGCATTTGCGCAAGAAGAGGCCGTGCAGGATATGTCAGATCCCCTTGCGGTTTATACGCAGGTCGGCATCGGGGCGACAGATAAAGGACTAAATCTCAAAGTCGGGCAGACCTACGAGACGGGCAGGGATGATACCGCGGCTATGAACATCATAGAGGTAAAAGGTTTCCTCGGGGAAAAGGTGGGTTGGCAGGATGGTAATGATGATAGCGTCGACAGCCTGCGTTTTAGGAACTTTCATGTCAACCTGACCAGTGGGCGCGGAACCCAGCTGGATGTTAATTATGACATTGCCAGTGAGTCGGGCTCGGCATCGTACAGCTTGATACAGGCATTACCGCAAATGGGGCCCGTGACCGTCTACCCTCTGGTCGGGTTGGGGGCCAGTTTCATTAATGCGGCCAATAGCGAGGGCGAGAAACTGTTTGGCTATGCGCTGCCCGGTACGTTTGCTGTGGTAGGGACCTACGGCAAGGTCGCGATGAGCGACAAGCTGTGGCTGAACTACAACCCGATGTGGTTTACCACCTTGTCTGGTAGCGATAGCTATGTCGACTTTGGCCTCGAAGGGGATAGCAATGTGTTGAAGCATGAGGTTGCGCTTTCTTATCAATTTACTCCGCGCTTCAATGCCCGTTATTTTGCCAATTGGTCACAAAATGAAGATTTCAAGGACGGTGGACATCGGCTCGAATTCAATTATCAGCTTTAACGCTTAGGAGCAACTATGACGATCGCTTTGCCTTACAGCCTTGCTATCAAGCCTGTTGGATCATCCTGTAACCTTGACTGTAGCTATTGCTATTATTTGCAGCACCAGCCTGGTGGTGAAAAAAAGATGGATAGGGCAACGGCTGAAGCTTTAATTAAAAACCATATCCAATCACAACCTGGCAAGAGCAAGCAGGTCGACTTCATTTGGCATGGTGGTGAACCTTTATTAATTGGCAGAGACTTTTATAAAGACATTATTACCTTGCAGGATAAATGGGGCGAGGGGAAGTGTATCGTCAACACCATTCAGACCAATGGTACTTTGATCAACAAACGCTGGGCAGCTTTCTTCAAGCAACACAACATAATGGTCGGGGTCAGTATTGATGGTCCCAACCTGCTCAATGATATTGCTCGAATAGATTGTCATGGAAAATCGAGCTTCGAGAGGACAATGAGGGGGATCCGGCTGCTTAGGGATTATAACGTCGAATTTAATACCCTGACGGTGGTCAATAACCGTACCTACCATTCGGGTAAGCAGATTTATGATTTCCTCAAGCATAATGGCAGTCTTTATATGCAGTTCCAACCTTGTATCGACCATGAGCTGGACAGGCGTTTTGACTATGACTGGTCACTGTCGGGCGAGCAGTGGGGGACGTTTTTATGTGATGTTTTTGATGCGTGGTGCCAACGTGATGTTGGCAAAATTTATGTGCAGTTTTTTGAAAACTGTCTGATGATTTTGCTGGGGCGACCGAGCCAGATGTGCCACCACGCCCAGACCTGTGGCCAGCAGTTGATGGCAGAAGCCCAGGGGCAGGTGTATAGCTGTGATCACTTTGGCTACGATAGCTACCAGATAGGGAATGCCCGTCACCAATCACTGGCCGATATGGTGGTTAGCCCGGCACAAGTTCAATTCGGTCAAAGTAAACACAACTCACTGTGCCGTGAATGTAAGTCCTGCGACTTTTTGCCGTTGTGCAACGGTGGCTGCCCTAAAAACCGAACGCTCGCGACGGCGGACACGTTGCCGCTCAACCAACTGTGCCAAGGCTATAAGATGTTTTTTAACTATGCTCTGCCAAGGCTGCTGAAAATGGTGGATGTAATGAAAGCAGGCTACCCAGCACAGTATTACTCCTTGTTTTAATCTATATTACGGCGATTCCATTTATAGAGAAGCGCAATGAGCAAAGACTATAATCTACTACGATTGTTGGTGGTGTTGTACGAAACCCGCCAGACGGTAACGGCGGCGAAAAAACTGAATGTCAGCCAGCCTACGGTCAGCCTTATGCTCAAAAAGCTTCGCGAGCAATTTAACGACGAGTTATTTGTACGTGATGGCAACCGTTTTGAGCCGACGGCAAAATGCATAGATTTAGTCGAGAAGGTTCCCTTTATTCTCGACCAGCTCGATGAGCTTTACACCAATGATCAGCAGTGGCAAATCGAGCAGATGTGCGGAGAAGTCACCTTGTTTTTTCCTCCGACATTGATGGCTCCGGTGGCCGCCCCCCTTATTGCCAAGTTGACCCTTCTTGCCCCCGGTTTGACGGTTAATTGTCAGCCTTGGTCGCCGATGAGTTTGCATGATCTTGCCAATCACCGAGCTTATTGGGGGGTGAGCTATTTACCGATGGAAACCAATAAAAATGTGGTCCAAAAGTCACTGCCTGATGACAGATTTATGCTCGTTACCCGAAGAGGCCACCCACTTACCATTAATGATCTTCAGGAAGTATTGAAATACCCGCTCTGCGTCAGTGTCATACCCGGGTATATCGAAGCATCAAAAGTCGAGATGCTGATTAAAAAATATAAGCTAGAAAAAAACGTTAATGTGCGCTCTAGCGATATGAGTATGATGCTGGAACTCATTAAGCAGAGCGACGCAATTGGTGTGATGTCTGAAAAAAACGGGCCACTGCTAAATGATCAATTTCAAACCTATCCTTTGCCTGAAGTTCTGTATCAAGATACCTTCCGTCGTCAGGCCGCTTTTTTCTGCCATCTAAGAGACCGTCACTCACCATTTACCGAGTGGCTGTACCGAGAGGTAAAAAGCTTATTCGATGCGAGTGATAAAGTGCTGTAGGTGCTATTTCTTACTTGTCCAAGATGTAATCACCATGCTGTATTTAGCATGTTGCAAATTAACAACCAGGTATCATGCAACGGTTTACATTTAACGCTGTATTTCACCAGCTTACCGATTTTACATTTCGCAACAGATTGAGTGGTTTTTACGTATTTATTCTATTTTTTTTCCTTATATTGCCCATACCCAAGTTCCTTGGATATAAGACTTTATCCTGACATTAGGCTCTGTGAGATGAAAAATAAAACCTTTAAGCTTGCCACGTTAAGTGCTGCAATTTTGCTGGCTTCTGCGGGAAGCTATGCAGAAACCCCTACAACAATAGCTGAATGTAAAACCTTTGAACCGACGCCATCGGTTATCGTAAAAAGCGAGAATAACGAACTAACAAGCCAGACCATCACCATTGGTGCGACCGGCGATATGCACGGTCGTATCTTTGCGTATGACTATGCCCTTGACGGTGTCGACAGAAATGCCGGTTTCTCGAAAATTGCGACTTTGCTTCGTGATGAGCGGACCAGCAATGACAACTTCCTGCTGATTGACTTGGGCGATACGGTCCAGGGGAACTCGGCAGAGCTGTTCAACAATGATCCGGTTCACCCTGTGGTTGAAACCATGAACAGCTTGAACTACGACGTGTGGGTACCGGGTAACCACGAGTTTGATTTCGAGCGCGCTTTCCTCGAGCGTAGCCTTGAGACCTTCAACGGTTCGGTGATTTCTTCCAATGTGGTTTGGGACAAGAACTCGGTTGACTGTAAAGCTAACGAGGCCGAGGTGCCTTTCCTGCGCGGTTATCAGATCTTCGATTATAACGGTGCCAAAGTGGCGGTTATCGGTCTGACGCCGTCTTACGTGAAGGTATGGAATGCGTCTAATCCAGAAAACTTCCGCAACCTGGATTTCAGAGATGAGCTGGAAGCGGTGACCGAAACAGTCAACTCGGTTATTGACCAATACCAGCCGGATGTGGTGATTGGTGCCTTGCACCATGGCCGCAAGGAGCATGGTCGCGGCGTACATGAAATAGCTTCAAAGCTGGCTGACAAGTTCGATGTGATTTTCATGGGCCACGAGCACGCACGCTTCATTGAGCAAGTGGAGAAAGGCGCGGATATCACGGCTGAAATGCCTGAAATTTCGGTTGGCGGTAACAGCGAACTGGAAGACAAGGCGAAATCCGGTGTGTACAACGCCCAGAACCGTCACGAGAAAGTGAAGATTATCGAGCCGGGGAACTGGGGCTGGGCACTGGCCAAGGCGGAGATCGAGCTAGAGAAAGATCAACAAGGCAAGTGGCAGATTGTTGATACCACGCTATCAAACCGTAAAGTCGAGAATGTTCAAGAAGACAAGCAGTTGCAACAGCAGATGCAGCAGATCCATGATGCTTCTGTTGAAGATGCCAATATTATGATTGGTAAGGTGAAAGGTAACTTCACCAACTCAGCAGGTGGCTTTGCCGATGAAGCGGTACTGGAAGAGCAGGTACTCAACAGCGAAGGCCTACGCCTATACAGCTCCATCCATAACGGCAAACTGGCCGATATGCCGATTACTGATTTGATCAATCAGATCCAAATCATGAACATCGAGCAGAAAGGATCTGACGCTGAAGGTAACAGCATTAAAGTCGATGTGTCTGCGGCAGCCTTGTTCTCGGATGGCTCTAACTTGTTCGATGGTCAGGAGTACCGTAAGAAAGACAGTGCCAACCTGTACATGTATGACAACCAGTTAGTCGCAGTCAGCATTAAGGGCGAGCAGCTGAAACAGTACATGGAGTGGTCGTACGGTTACTTCAATACCTATCAGGAAAACGATATTACCGTATCTTTCGATCCTGCGATCCCGGCGTATAACTACGATATCTTCGATGGTTCAATCCACTACACGGTTGACTTGAGCAAGACTGTCGGTGAGCGTATTGATATCACTGAAATCCGCGGCGGCAAATTTAACCCAGACGCGGATTATGTATTGGCGATCAACGATTACCGTTTAGGTACCCTGCTTGGCCAAGCGTGGATCATCCGCGAGCAGGTGATCTGGGATTCTTCCAACGAACCTGTATATGCCGTACGTGACATGATCACCGAGTACGTCGAGAACGAAGGTGTGTTGGATCGCAGCAAGTTCGAAAACGTAAACTGGTACATCAAGCAATATGGCCAGTCGAAGGCAACCGGTGAAGTTACAGAAAAAGGTGACATCCTATCGCTGCGAGAAGGTGTGGGTGCCGAGCTTTGGCAGAAACTACAAAACAAAGAAATTTGTGTGATGCGCTCCGGCCCTGGTGCACGTAACTCGATTAACGTGTCGGTAAACCTTAGCGACGAAACAACGTGGTTTGCTAACCCTAACTATTCTGCAGAAGCGACTCAGCAAGCTCTGTATGAAGGCTGTGCGTACAGCAACCAGCCCAAGTAATACACTCCCAGTATGATAAACCAAGGCGCTTCGGCGCCTTTTTTTGTGCCTAAACCAGACGAAGATCACGATTGATCCTTACCCAAGGTTTGAATTCTATGATTTAAGTGTTATTGTAATACAATATTAATTATCGGTGATGTCGAGGGAGCCTCTGTTGAGGCTCTTGGCATCGCCATTAACTAACGTAAAGAGAACATTGATATGTCTAATAAAGTTGCATTTATCTCTGGTGCTACAGGTGGGATCGGTTTCCAGGTGGCTAAGCGCCTGGGTCAAGATGGCTACACGGTGATCCTCAACGGCATCGAAGCGTCGAAAGGTGCAAGCTGTGTTGCTGAGCTAACTGGAATGGGCATCGAAGCCGAGTACCGTGGCTTTGACGTGACAGATGAGCATGCCGTGACCGAAAACATCAATGCAATCGGTGAAAAATTCGGTAAGATCGATGTTGTCGTTAACAATGCGGGTGGTTTGGGCGGTCGTAGCCCAATCGAAGGTATGGAAACTGAGTTCTTCCGCAAAGTGATGGCGCTTAACCTTGACAGTGCATTCTTTGTTTCTCGTGCGGCTATTCCATTTTTGAAGAAGTCTGGCAACGCGTCAATTATCAACTTTACGTCTAACGCCGCTTGGAATGCAGGTGGCCCAGGTGCTGGTATCTACGGCACGTCTAAGGCTGCGGTTCACACCCTAACTCGCGCGCTTGCGAAAGAACTAGCGCCAGCCAACATCCGTGTTAACGCAGTGTCGCCAGGTACTATCGATACACCGTTCCACGCGCAAATTAAAGCGACTAAGCCAGAAGTATTTGCTTCCTGGGCTGACAGCATCATGCTTGGCCGTCTGGGCCAGCCAGAGGAAGTGGCTTCTGCGATTTCATTCCTGGTCAGCCAAGACGCTTCCTTTATCACTGCTGAAACCCTCCAGATCGGCGGTGGTCAGGCTCTGGGTATCTAATCTAGTTGCTCTTTTGCGCTATTTTAAAAGCTGAAAATGTAAGCGGTCGATACTGGTAGGTATCGGCCGTTTTTGTTTGCAGGCAGGAAAATACTTTCGTTGCTTCATCACTTTTTTGCTCGGAAATCCAAGTCTGTGTATTGATGAAATCAGTAAAACCAGCGGCCTTAAAGATCTTACACTGGTTTACATAATAGGCACGGAGAGACAGCTATTGCGCCGAAATAGCAAAACAGCTTGGAGGAAATGCCTGCGTTGTGGTTGGGAAGTGATCGCTATCTTTCATTTTGTAAGGCATAGCTTTGCTAACTTAACAGTTAAAAGTGATTTTAATTATCAATGGCTTTTTGTGATCTGGTTCACTTAATTGCTTATCCGTTGTTTTGCTTTGTTGTTTTGAAGTGGGATTAAAATCACATTTGCAAACGTTTGCCTGTGCGTTTTTTGTTCGGTTTAGTGTTGTGTTGTTGTTGATGTTTAACGTCTGCTTAGCATGAAACGGTTTACAATTAACGATTCATTTATCGAACTTACCAAATTTACGTTTGGAAACACTCTTGGGGTTTTTCGAGTTTTTATTCTATTGCTTAGGCGTATATTTCTCGGTGTTTTATATACCATTTTTTATATTATCTTTTTTGATTGCCTAGCCATGACTAAGAATACAATTAAAGTAGCAGCGCTGAGTGCTGCGGTTGTTACGGCCCTAGCAGGGTGCAATAGCAGTAGTAATGAGCCCGAGCGTCCGGCCATTGCTGAGTGTAAAACCTATGAGCCTACGAAAGCGGTTATTGTCAAAGGTGATAATGATCAGTTAACTCGTCAGACCATTACAATTGGTGCAACCGGCGATATGCACGGCCGTATCTTTGCTTATGATTACGCGTTGGATAGCGTTGACCAAAATGCTGGCTTTACCAAAATTGCGACTCTTCTTCATGAAGAGCGTGCCAGCAACGACAACTTCCTGATGATTGATCTTGGTGATACCGTCCAGGGCAACTCCGCAGAACTGTTCAACGACCTACCGGTTCACCCTGTGGTTGAAACCATGAACTTCATGGATTACGACGTTTGGGTGCCGGGCAACCACGAATTCGACTTTGAACGTGCATTCCTTGAGCGTAGCCTGGAAGGTTTCAACGGCTCAGTGATTTCTTCTAACATCATTTGGGATAAGAACTCAGCAGATTGTAAAACTAACGGTCAGGAAGTGCCTTTCCTTCGTGGTTACCAGATTTTTGACTATAACGGTGCCAAAGTTGCGGTTATCGGTCTGACGCCTTCTTACGTGAAAATCTGGAATGCCTCTAACCCAGAGAACTTCCGCAATCTGGACTTCAAAGAAGAATTTTCGTCGCTAGAAAGCACGGTTGACCAAGTGATTGCTAAGTACCAGCCTGACGTGGTGATTGGTGCACTTCACCACGGCCGCAGCGAATCCCACGCCCGTGGTGTAAACGAGATTGCCTCTAAGATGGCTGACAAGTTCGATGTGATCTTCATGGGTCACGAGCACGCGCGCTTCATCGAGCAAATCGAGCTAGATGCACCGTTCGAAAATGGAATGGACGATATCTCTATTGATGGTGAGAACCAACAAGAAGACAAAGATAAGTCTGGCGTGTATAACGCCCAGACGCGCCAAAGCAAAGTGAAAGTGATTGAACCAGGCAACTGGGGCTGGGCACTGGCAAAAGCTGAAATCGAGTTGGAAAAAGATGAAAACGATCAGTGGCAGATTGTCGACACCACGATGTCGAACCGCACGGTTGCAAGTGTAGAGGAAGATGCCGCACTGCAGAATGAAATGCAGCATATCCACGATGCATCTGTTGAAGATGCCAACATCGAAATTGGCGTAGTACGCGGTAACTTTACCAATACACCAAACGGTAAAGCTGATGAAGCGGTGCTAGAAGATCAGGTGCTGAACAACGAAGGTCTTCGCCTGTACTCGACAATCCACAGTGCTAAAGTGTCTGACATGCCACTGACGGATCTGATTAACCAAATTCAAATCATGAATGTGGAAGAGAAGGCCGGTATTGAAGTGGATGTGTCTGCGGCGGCCCTGTTCTCCGATGGCTCGAACCTGTTCGATGGTGAAACCTACCGTAAGAAAGACAGCGCCAACCTATACATGTACGACAACCAGTTGGTGGCGGTCAACATCACCGGTGCCAACCTGAAAGCCTACATGGAGTGGTCTTACAGCTACTTCAACAAGTATGAAGAGGGTGATTTGACGGTTTCATTCGATGAGACAGTGCCTTCCTTCAACTACGATATCTTTGATGGTCATATTGAATATGTTGTTGACCTTTCTCAAGAAGTTGGTAACCGTATTCAGGATATCAAGATCCGTGGTGTTGACTTGGCTGATGAGCAAACGTATGTACTGGCTATCAACGACTACCGCTTTGGCTCGCCAATGAAGGAAGTCGGTTGGGTATCTGACGAAGATGTGCTGTGGGATTCTTCTGCAGAAGCTATCTACGCAGTGCGCGATATGCTGACTGATTATGTTGCCAAGAATGGCGTACTTGATCGTAGCAAGTTCGAAAACGTGAACTGGTACATCACGCAGTATGGTCCATCCGATGCCAAGGGTAACGTTGCCGATGAAGATAAAGGTGTTATTCTTCAGCTGCGTGAAGATGGTGCACAAGGTGAAGCGCTATGGAATCGCCTACAGAATAAGGAAATCTGTGTGATGCGCTCTGGTCCGGGTGCCCGTGATGCTATCAATGTGTCTGTCAATGTCGCTAACAACAACACTTGGTTCGTGAATCCGAATCCAAGCAATCCGTATGAAGGTTGTACTTACAGCAATCAGCCTAAGTAATGTCATTTGCTGAAATATGAGAAAGAAGGCGCCTGTGGCGCCTTCTTGTTTTGGAAAATTGAAATGTTAAAACGATTACTATTTCCTTTTGTCGTCTTTGTGATATCGACGGTTATCTTGTGGTATTCACCAACTGTGAGCGAGTCATTCCGGCCAAAAGCTTACAGCAACCAGGAATTTGTCCGCGCGAGTGTGATTGATGTTTTAGCTGAGAGTACTCAGTCAGATCCTTTAGTGCCTTCAGTTAAGACAGGACGTCAACGGTTGCTGGTGGAGCTGTTGGAAGGGGATGAAAAAGGCAAGCAGGTTGAAGTCGAGAACCAGCTTAGCCGGCTACACAATGTTTACGTGAGCGCCGGTGACCGGTTCATCCTGTTGGTGAGAGAGCAGGGCAGCCGTACTATTTACTGGCCTTACAATCACGATCGTTCATCGGCGGTCTACTGGATGGTGGGGATCATAGTGCTTCTGACGGTACTGTTTGCCGGTCTCCAGGGCGTCAACTCGGTGATTTCACTGTATTTTACCGGCGCGCTGTTAATCGGTGTGCTGATTCCGGCTTTGTTTGCTGGCTGGAACCCGATCCTAGTTACCATTGGTTTGATGGCGGTGAAGATTGTGGTCAATTTCCTGTTGGTGGCTGGCTGGAATAAGAAGTCACTGGTTTCCATGCTGGGTACGCTGGCCGGTGTGGTCATGGCTGGCTTGATGGCGCAGTTTTTTGGCGAGATGGCCCAGCTTAACGGTTTATACCTCGAGAAAGGCGAAGATATTCTCTACCTCGGCGGCACCGCCCAGGTACAGGTGCGCTGGCTGCTGTTTGTCGCCATTATGATTTCGGCACTGGGTGCGGTCATGGATGTGGCGATTTCTATGGCCTCGTCGTATCACGAGCTACGGGAGATGTCGCCGGAGCAATCTGAAAAAGACCGCCTCCTCGCAACCATTCGTATCGGGCGTGATATTCTGGGCACCATGACCAATACATTGGTACTGGCTTTCGTCGGCAGCGCGCTGACCACCATCATGATGGTGTGGGGATTCCAGATGCCAGTGATGCAGTTTATGAATATTCCGGCCTTGTCACTGGCGATGATCCATGGTTTGGCGGGGAGTATCGGCTTGATCATGACCGTGCCGCTGACGGTATTGATTGCCAGTGCTGTCTACCAGCGAAATGCTGATTTACCGGCATCAGCATCTGCTTCGAGCTCTGAGCCTGTGAAAGAGTGATTATCGACACTCATTAGCCCCAATACTAATAAAAAGCCACGATGCGTTATTAATGCATCGTGGCTTTTTCAGTTGAGACGGGAATGGGCTTTACACCATAAAGCCCAAATCCATAGTGCCGAAGTTAGTGGATGTGGTTGGGAAGATGGTTTGTATTCCGCCGTCACTTATGCCGAACCAACTCGCTAGGGTAGCTGCCATCTGTTCATGGGCAAGGGTGGGGATCAACCGGCCTTTGCCGTTATCATCAGGGCTGCCGACACTAAAGTCGGGATATGCCCCATAACAACCACTTGATACACTGCCTCCAATGACCAACTGGTTACTGCCCCAACCATGGTCGGTACCGTCATTGGCATTGTTGTGCATGGTGCGGCCAAAGTCTGACATGGTGAAGCTGGTGACATTGGGCTGCAGCGCGCCCAAGGCACGGGTGAACTCAGTCAGCGCGGTATCGAGCTGGCTATACAGCGACTGGTGGCGTGGTACTTGGTTGGAGTGGGTATCGTAACCGCCTTGGTTAACAATAAAGACCTGTCTGCCGACACTGCCTGACGCCACGGAGGCGTCAATGATCCGCTTAACGGCCGATAGCTGCGAGCCCAGGGAGGTATTGCGGCTTATTGCCGGGTCGAGCTCGGTGGAATCGATCAGTGAGCGGAAGTTGTTGTAGGGGGCCAGAAAGTCACCATGCTGCTTGAGATATTGCTGGTGGAAGGGAGACATATACACCTCTTCGACCATTTCGTTATATTCTCTTTCTAGCGTGCCGGAAGCGCTAAAGGCGTTAACGGCAGAGACCGACCCTTGGGTGTTGGTTCGGATATCACTGACATTCATGCCGCTCAGCCAACTATTGCCCCCCAATGAGACCAGCTCAGGGATCGCGCCGCCTTGGGCGAGCAGATCCATCAGCAAGCCTCCCCAGCCATAGGCGGCATAGGCGCTGGTATGCCAGGTACTCTCC
The DNA here is from genome assembly GCA_000940995.1 of Photobacterium gaetbulicola Gung47. Classification (NCBI taxonomy): domain Bacteria; kingdom Pseudomonadati; phylum Pseudomonadota; class Gammaproteobacteria; order Vibrionales; family Vibrionaceae; genus Photobacterium; species Photobacterium gaetbulicola. Next base: position 1,641,550 of record CP005973.1, on the reverse strand, counting down.
CAGGCATATTGTTGCTTGGCATGGTTGAACAGGCCTGTCGGGTAAGGCGCGCCTGAGCCCGCCGGGCCGACAAGGGTCCCGATATTGATAAGCCCTGCTGCCAGCCCGTCCTGGAACAACGACTGGATGCCCGGCATATTGGGGTGTAGGCCAATAGGCACACCGTTAATATCGGTTTTGCCTGTCATCAACAGGTTGGCCTTGCCGATGGCAATATTGGGGCGGCGAGCGGCATACTTACCATAGAGATCTTCATCGCCAGCCATCATCATGTTGAACGAGTCATTCCCGCCTCTTAGGAAAACACATACCAAGGCTTTATAGTCGGCGGCAGCATAGGCCTTGCTAGACAGGGAAAATGCCATTGGCAGTGTTGTTGCCCCGGTCATCAGGGCGCTGTGTTGTAAAAATCGACGTCTCGATAATTTCATCATCATTACTCCTGAATCTGGAATTCGGGCGACATAGCAGCCATCCAAAATACCTTGTACATGTTGTCATGATTGCTCTTGGGCATGTCGTCATAGACATCGCCCAACCGCTGTTCAAGCTGTGGGGTCAGTGCGCCATCGAACATCGTGTCAGCGAGCAGGGCGAGGAAGTTTTCCCTGTCATCGGTAGTCCACAGGCCGGTGAAGGCGGAGTAATCCAAGATCAATCGATTATCGGGAAGTCCAGTTACATCACCGCTCAAGGTGATGTCGTCTTTGAGTTTGCGGAAAATCAGGTTAGACAGATTCGGAATTTCAGCTGATGTGTACAAGGCAAATTCAGGTCCGATTAGCCCATTGTCTTCCAGAGGCCCACTCGGGGTATAAGTGGCCGGGTAGAAGTTAAAGACTGACGGTGCCGATAATGGTCCCTGCGAAAAGCGATGACCCTCCGGCGAGTATTGCGTATCGAAACCGTAACCCAGTGAGGTATCTCGGTGGTGCGGGTAGTTGTCTCCCATCTGGCTATTGAATGCCCGGTATAGCGCTGTCATGGTAACAATCGGCTCTCTGGCTTTTGATACGGAGATGGGGTTCGACTCGTAGGGTTGCGGATCGGTCAAAATGGCTTTGACCACGGCGGCCAAATCCCCCTGAGTGTCGTTGAAGGTACGGGCTACCCGTGCGATATAGCGCTTGTCGGGGTTGGAGGTCACCAGCTGTTTGATCAAATGGGTACTGACAAATACCGCAGTTTCTCTTTTTGAGACGAGAATATCGAGTAATCTTTCCAGCTCTTGCTCGGCGGTTTCATTGCCGGGGAAATGGCGGCCAAGAATACGCTTGGGGTTCGTATCATGGTTGCTGGCGGAAACGACCATCGGGCTGAGCAAGCCATTGTCTTCATCCCAACCGGTAAACAGTCTTGCTAACTCTTGAACATCTTCTTCGGTATAGGCCGGGATGGGTTGGTTTGTCTCGCTGTCCTTTCTGATGGCGCCTTGATAGCTCACCTTCCACTCGCCCAAGGAGAAGAGTTGCAATAATTCACGGGCATAGTTTTCGTCGGGGTATTGATTATTCTCGGGATCTGGCGGTAAGTTCCCGGCCATAGTAAGGAATCGGCCCATTGCAGGCGAGTAGGTGACATCTCGGATTAAGTCTTTGTAGTTGCCAAAAGCGTGTTTGACCAGAATATCGTAATATATCGCCAGCCCTTTCGCCCGGTCATCACCAGACAGGCCGGCATCGTTTTGCGAAACTACGACCATCTGGCTCAATGCGAAAGCGACACGCTGCCGCAGTTGGTCTTCGCTATTGAGGACAATTCCCCACCAGGCATTGCTGCGGTAATTTCGATGCTCTTGGCTACTGCCGTTCAGATCGGCCCTGATCGACTGGATCCGCAGGTATTCGTCCAGATGGTATGACGGTGGGACAGCGATTTGCTCGTCAACCCACTGGTCAGGGGTTTTTCCTATGGTTGCGTTGACGTCGGCCGGTGTAGGCCCGAAGGTCCCTCGTTCTAGCAGCCGCGAGGCATTGCTATAGTCAAGGATCAGTGGCGGGATGGTTAGTTCAAAGTTGAGGCTGTAATCTCCCGTCGATGCCCAGAGGCTATTCTCTGTGCTCGATTTTATCGGCAAAATAGTGCCGTCTGTTTGTAACTGTCCGGCAACCACTTCAACGCTTTGGTCATTGATACACTGAGAAATGTAGTATGGCCATTGTGCTGTACGGTTGTGGCTAGGCCTATTGATTTGACAGCTAAAGGTTTCAGTTGCAATTCCACCTTTGGCAACGGTGACTTCCACGGTATATGGGAAGTAGGTGTAGTTGATTTCTTTTGTGATGCTACCATTGTCAATCAAATCAACAGCGTATGCTTTTGCAGCAATAATTTGAAATAGCAGTACTACGATAGCATTTCTCAAAAAGCATAAGTTTTTGAAAAACATCGATGTTACTCCAACATTAATTGACAGATTAGAAAGATATGTTTAATTAAAAAAATAATACTAAGGCAAGCATTTGTTATTGATTGAATTCCTTTTCCTCTCTTTTATTACTGGCGTTTGAAATTTGATATAAAAATGGTAGCAAAGAAAAATAAACTGTATATAAATTTGGGCATGTTAAGACCAATAAATATTTACTGGTGACTGAAATTGTGAGCTTTAGCCAAGCTCACTTTGAAATTGAAATAAATATTGGTGCTTAACTTGACGTTGAACAAATCAAAACTAGCGGGTTGATGTTTTTTTGACGCCAAGGTAAAAGTTATGACACTGAAAAGTAAAGCGTAAATTGGCTTGCGTTACAAAAAGCGGGTTTAATGTTAGTTTGGGTTCAATACAGAAGAATACTTTTGTTGGTGCTTGAGATGTTTCATACGATACAACGCCTTGTCTGAGCGGTTAATTGCTTCGCGCAAGTTGCGCCGGTTGAAATTTTCAGCGATGCCATAGCTGTATGAAATGTTGAGTGCGGAAATAGTTGCTTCTATATCGACCAGAAACGACTTGGCTCGGTGAGATTGGAGAATGACAATAAATTCATCACCACCGAAGCGTATTATTATTTCATCTTGTTGGGTATATTGCTTTAGCCCCTGGCTGAATAGTTTGAGTATACTGTCACCAAACTTATGGCCATGTTCATCATTGAGTTGCTTGAAGTTATCAAGATCAAAAAAAACCAAATCAAATTGTTTGAGAGGGATCTTTATCAACGCTTTCCGATTGTAAACCCCGGTGAGTTCATCGGTGCTTTGGCTAGTCTCATAATGGTCTATTGTCTGTTTGACACCCAGTGCCAAGCAGGCAATACCAATCAAAGCACATCCGTCATCCAGAAAAATGGCAACAGGGACTGGAATGGAGCCGAGAGTTTTCTCTAGTGCGATAATTTCGTGTAGCATACCGTAGGCTTTTTCTAGGCCAAGCAACATCATTCCGAATAGAAATAATTTTTCTTTTTTTAAAACGGGATAGGCACAGATAGCAATAGCAGTGATGATAGTTAAGCTAAGGTACTCGACAACAAATCCAGCTTTGGAATAGAAAAAGGGGCTATCAACCCAGTCGTCTACGCTCTGGGCGTACAATCCCATACATTGTACCCATTTAATTCGACAGAAAACCAAACTGTCTAATTGTACACTGTTTGTAATTGTGTCTTATTGTGTGGTTTTGCTGTGCGTTCTTCTACCCATCATTTTGATTACCTGCGTCGTCTTCCTCAACTGGCAAATACGGTTTACCCAAGTAGCCGGGGTTTTAGGAAGATAAAGAAAAATGCCCGCTTCTGTCTATGGGGGGTATTGAACGCCGATGCGGTAAAGGCGATGGCCGACGTTTTTGCCCATCCTGAGTTGGCGCCAGTGCTGCAGAAAAACCCGAAGATTTTCGAGAAACCGCTTAAGCCCTACCTGTGTGTCAATTGGACGCGTAAAGAGAAAATTGCCCGCATTCGGGAGCACTATCTTTTTATCAAAGACACCTTCGGCAGCCACGCGCAATCTGTGCTCTCCCCAAAAGGTGTCACTATCCTTGAGTTCACCGATAACCAAGAGGTGCGATATAAGGTTCAGCTTTGCCAAGGAATGAGCCGTGAGGGGGCGCTTGGGCTGTATCTGGTTGACGAGAATAACCGCAATATCTATTCGCTGACTTGTCATATTGCTACAGGTAATAAAAAGACACTGTATATTGGCGCTTTGCAAGGACCCAAAGAGGACATTGCCGATCGCAACCAGGTGATCAAGACCTTGACTCGTTCGCTGCACGGTTTGCGCGCCAAAGCCCTGATGGCTGAATTGGTGCTGATCCTCGCCAATGTTCTCGGCATTGACGAAGTGCGTGGCGTGTCTAACAAAGGACATGTGTACCAAGCACTGCGCTATATTGGCTCGAAACGCAAAGCGGTGACCTTTGATTATGATGATCTGTGGCAGGAGTACGGGGCAACGAAAGAGAGTGCTTATTTCTATCGGTTGCCGCTGCAGCCGCCCCGCAAAGATCCGTCAAGCCTCAAGAAAACCAAGCGCCGCCTGTATACTAAGCGTTACCAGTGGTTGGATGAAGTCGCCACTGAGGTAGAAGTTAACATTCAGTCAATGATGAAAACTTCTCTTTGATAGCAGTTAAGTGATATATGCTGGCTGTTTCGAAGCATGCTAGAAATACTTTGCATGTTGAATAGCACATATCTAAGTATGGATAAAAATAGACGAACATCTGCGTTATGTCGGTATGTTGTAATAATAGGTAAGTAAAATCTCCCTTTATTTATTAGCTTTAGTGAAATAGGTTTGGGGGAAGCATGGAAGTTCTTTTGGCATCAACGCATGAAGATATTGTTATAGTTGCGCCGATTATGCAGCAGCTGCGGCCGAAATATGAGCTTGAGCAATTGATTGAGTTGGTGAACCAACAGCGCAAACAGGGTTACCAGCTAGTTTATGTCAGGGAAGGCGGTGATATTTTATGTGTGGCCGGTTTTGTTACTGGCCACAAATTGGGCTGGGGAAATTACCTGTACATCGATGATTTGGTGACCGATGAAGCGAAGCGTTCAACCGGAGCCGGCCGGTATTTGCTGGAATGGTTCAAGGATTATGCCCATATTAACCAGATAGAGCAGATCCACTTGGATTCCAGTGTTCACCGCTATGGCGCGCATAAGTTTTATTTACAGCAAGAGTTTGTGATCGCCTGCCATCACTTTGTGCACCAGTGCTAGCTGGAGTCTGGTCGCGCATATTGTCGACTGTGCCTGTGGTGAGGGGCATGAAGGCACAGTCGTTATTTGCTTCACTATTAGTGGCAATAACTTGGGGTAGTCGCCTCTTCAATATTTGATGCCTGCAAGATTTCTTCAATCAGTAGCAGAGAGGCAGATTTCCGATCTTCCTGACACTTAAAGTCAATCGAAAGCACTTCTAATAAGTCTTTCAGCAGAAAGCTCATATGTGACGCGTTTTTGCTGTTATTGACATAGGGTTCAAGCTCAAGGATCAGTTTCTCGACATCGTGGGTAATTGAGGTATTCACCTCGTTTTTCCATTGTGCTCCCTTTACTTTGAGAACATCATAAATTGAATGGTATGTATTCATTGCTTCTGCGCCCTTGGTAAAGCAGCCAATAATAGAAATAACTAACTTTGTTGAGCTGATATCCAAGCATTTTGATGCTGCCTGGGTATAGATTGAGGGTTGCCTGTTTTTGTGGCGTTATACCTCAGAGTTTTCTTTATTCTTGCTGACCATGTGGATTTTAATCTGCACTAAAAAGAAAAACCAGTAGGGATAACCTAAATCTATAGTGGTATCACGTTAGTTTGGGCCGCTGTGATTAATGCACCAATAAGGTGAGCTTACGACGGCATAGCTCAACTTAGCCAATCAGCTCTGGTTTACTTAGTGCATACCCAAACGAGGAGCAGCACTATGCAAAACCACGACAAACTGAGCCAAGCCATCGCCGCCTTTGAGCATTGGCGACAAACCCGCCCCAACAAACACGTCAATATCCCTGATCAACTGCGCTTGTTGGCTCTTGAGCTACTCGAAGAGTATCGAATCGGGCAGGTCACCAATGCACTGCGGATCTGTACCACCCAACTTAATTCATGGCGCCAGCTGCTTCCGACCGAGCGTCCAGTACCTGACTTTATCCCGTTGCAGATTGAGTCCGATTTACAGCATAACTCTGGCTTGAACCTGCAGGTAACCTTGCCCAATTCAAGTCAAATTCGTATCTACGGGGATATATCCCCTGGGTTACTGCGAGTTCTAATGCAAGAAGCGGGAGAGTACCGATGATCCACCTGACTGCAGATACCAAATTCTGCTTGCCACTAAACCCGCTGATTTCCGTTGCGGCATTGATGGATTTGCCGCTTTGTGCCGCCATCAGCTTAAACAAGAACCTCGCAGCGGAACCCTGTTTGTGTTCACCAACCGCCGTCGGACAATGCTGCGGGCGCTATGCTATGACGGTTCCGGCTTCTGGTTAATGAGCAAGCGCCTGTCCAAGGGCCGCTTTCAGGACTGGCCCCGTCATCATCAGGATGAGGTCACGCCTCTGGCCGCTAAGCAGCTAAAAACCTTGCTGACAGGGCAGTCTGGCTGGCAAAAACTATGACCATGTGCACACTCTGCTCAATCAGCTTATTGATCCTCTCGATCAATTTGACCGATCGTGCGGCGCTGGAATAATGGACTCCATCACTAACTTATGAGGCAAGAAATAAGGTGACGCAAGAGTTTACCGATATCGACAGCGAAGAGCTTGACGGACTTATCCAGCGCGTGCAGGAAGCGAAGGAGCATGACCTGGCACTGAGCCCGGAAGATTGCCAGATACTGCTGAAGGCGTTAAAAACGTTAGCAGCTCTGCAAGAACGGCTGTCCGATAACGATATCACCTTACATAAGCTGCGTAAGCTGGTTGGCATGGTCAGATCATCGGAGACCATGGATACCCTGCTTGGTCAGAAGGGCAAAGGCAGCCAAAAGCGCCCGAGACCCAGAGCCACCAAGCCAAACACACAGGTCAAGCCGAAAATCACTCAGCATAAACTGGATGACCTGAGCAAGGGGGACCGCTGCCCTGAATGTCAGCAAGGTAAACTGTACAAATATGAGCCTGCCACCCTGTTGCGGATTACCGGACAAAGTCCATTCGTCCCGGAACAACACATCATGGAGCGGTTGCGCTGTAATGCCTGCGGCCAATATTTTACTGCCAAGCTCCCCGATGAGGTGGTTGAGGATGGTAAACCGGGCCAAAAGTATGGCTACAGTGCCCGTAGCCTGATGGCACTGCACAAGTTTTTTGCCGGTGCGCCCTACTATCGTCAGGAGAGCATCCAGGCCTTAATGGGAGTAAAACTGACCGCCTCTAGCGTATTCGATCAGACCGAATTGGTTGCCAGTAGCCTGCAACCGATCTACACGTTGTTGCTACAAAAGCGGCTAACGCTGTGCATTACTATCTGGACGACACAAGTAACCGGATCTTAGATCAAACTCCGATTGAAAAGCCCGTACGCAACAGCGATAAGACTCGCGAGCGTAGCGGGGTCTACAGCTCTGGTCTGGTCGCTACCCTGTCTGATGGCCACAACATAGTGCTGTATCAAACCAATATCGGTCATGCCGGAGAGTTTATCGATGAAATCCTGAGTCAGCGAAACTTGCCACTCCAGCCTCTGCTTATGAGTGATGCATTATCCAGTAATCGTCCGTCACTTGGGTTCGAGGTTGAGCATTGCCTGTGCAACAGTCATGGTCGACGCCAGTTCGCAGAGGTCCTCAATCAGTTCCCGGATGAGGTTGAGCAGGTACTGAACTGGTACGGGGAGATCTGGCGATATGACGATGAAGCCAGAGAGCTAGAGTTGAACACGACACAACGGCTAGCCTGGCATAAAAAGCTTTCACTTCCCATGATGAAGAAGATCCATAGTTGGGGTAAATCAGAGCTGACCAATGGTAGCGTGGAAGAAAACAGTGGGTTGGGTAAAGCGATTAACTACTTCAACAAACACTATGAAGGGCTGACAGCCTTCTGCCGCTTGGAAGGCGCACAACTCGACAATAACCGGGCGGAACAGGCGCTTAAACTGGTCGCGCGTAACCGAAAAAATGCCATGTTCCACAAAACGACCAAAGGAGCCCACGTTGCTGATGTGGTAATGGCGATGATAGCGACGGCAGCCGAGGCCGGTGTCAACGTGCTGGATTACTTTAATGCCGTTCAACGGCGGCAAAGCGAGGTTATGGCCAATCCGGAACAGTTCTTACCCTGGAATTACCAGTCCGATATCTAATCAAAACAGGTTCTGGCTGTGGCCGGGACCTCCCCTGCACGCTACCTTCTCGTAAGCTCACCCAATAAGTAACAGTGACTTTTCAGTAAGCTGTTTAATAGCGTTAAATTGCCTTGATAACGTTATATTTTCCTTTTTTGCTCTCATTTGATTCAACATTAAATAATGTCGTCACTGTTTTGGGGCGTCTGTGGTTTTGTTTGCACCAATATGCACCTTGGATATTAGGTTACTTGCTGAGTTTATAATGTTGAGTGATTTGTAAATCCATAATTATCAATATCTTATTGTTATGTTGGTTGGTTTCATGTTTTTGGCATCGATTTTGATTGGGCTTTGGATGCATATTTATTACGAACGGAGATGTTAAGTATGACCACGAAGTCCAAACTGAATCTAGCCACGCTAGGCCTGAGCTTATCGTTACTGTCGGCGGCGGCTGCGGCCGAAGAGACGATTAAAGTTGGGATCCTCCACTCATTGTCAGGCACGATGGCGATCAGCGAAACCACGTTGAAAGATACAGTATTGATGCTGGTTGATGAGCAGAATAAAAAAGGAGGCTTGTTAGGGAAGAAACTGGAAGCGGTGGTTGTCGACCCAGCCTCAAACTGGCCATTGTTTGCCGAGAAAGCCCGTGAGCTCATCGAAAAAGAAAAGGTCGATGTGGTATTTGGTGGCTGGACATCAGTCTCCCGTAAATCCATGCTGCCAGTATTTGAAGAGCTTAATAGTATTTTGTTCTATCCGGTTCAGTATGAGGGGGAAGAGTCATCAAAAAACGTCTTCTATACCGGTGCTGCGCCTAATCAGCAGGCTATCCCTGCCGTTGAATACCTAATGGATGAGCTGGATGTCGAGCGCTGGGTGCTGGCCGGCACCGATTATGTCTACCCGCGTACCACCAATAAAATTCTTGAGTCCTACCTAAAAGCCAAAGGCGTTGCTGAAGAAGACATCATGATCAGCTACACCCCGTTCGGCCATTCCGATTGGCAGTCTATTGTCTCTGACATCAAGAAATTTGGCTCTGCGGGTAAGAAAACGGCAGTTGTCTCAACCATTAATGGTGACGCGAACGTTCCCTTTTATAAAGAGTTAGGTGCCCAGGGCGTCTCCTCTGAAGATATCCCTGTTGTTGCGTTCTCTGTGGGTGAAGAGGAGTTATCTGGTATGGATACCTCACCGCTGGTTGGCCACCTTGCGGCATGGAATTACTTCATGAGCGTTGATACCGACCAAAATGGTGACTTTATCGATTCTTGGCACGGTTTCATCAAAGATAAAAAGCGGGTGACCAATGATCCGATGGAAGCCCACTACATCGGGTTCAATATGTGGGTGCAGGCGGTGAAAAATGCCGGCACTACTGATTCTGAATCTGTGCAAGATGCCTTGATCGGTATTGCGGTCCCGAATTTGTCAGGCGGATATTCGACGATGCTGCCGAATCATCACATCACCAAGCCGGTATTGATCGGTGAAATCCAAGATGATGGTCAGTTTGATGTGGTTTGGGAAACAACCGGACTTGTTGCCGGTGATGCGTGGTCTAAATACTTGCCTGAATCTGCCAAGTTATATTCCAGCTGGTCCAAGCCTTTCTCCTGCGGAGCCTTCAATACCGAAACTAAAAAGTGTTCAGGCGCGAATTAACACATTGTAATAACGGGCCCGATGCCCTTTTTTTGGCGCTTCAGGTTTGGCTGAAGCGCTATTTTCAGTGGGGATCCTCCCACTTTAGAAGTTGTTAATTGCTAGTAAGGACACCAGAAATGACATCACTAATGAAGCTCGTTAACGCGCTCATTATTCTCTTGTTGTCTATTCCCATGGCGTTTGCTTCGGTCAGTTCAACGGATGAATTTGACCGGGTATTGATTGGGAAAAACAACAATGAAAAGGAAATCGCTATTGAGTGGCTAGTTGCCAACCTGTCTGGCGGGAAGGCCAAGCCGATCCTTCGGGCCTGGCTGGAAGGCAACTTGTTTTATTACCGCAACAAGCAAAGCGAGAGCTACCAGCAGCTGTATATCATCCCAACCAGAAACGCCAAGCAGGCAGAAAATATTTGGGATGGAGAGTTATTGCCAGTTTCACGAACGCGGGATTTTGCCAAAGTTCGGGTCAATAACAAGCTGCGTAGTATTATCCGGATGCAGTTGGCATCACTGGGACTGAACTCGCCGGATGCGAATGTTCGCTTGCAGGCTGCAGAGGGGCTACTCGGGCAAACCGATCATGAAATCATAGCAAGGATCAGTGCCCAGCTCAGTGTTGAGCAAGATGCCAAGGTACAGGATAGACTGCAACTGGCACTGGCGATCAGTACTGCTTTGGATAATACCGCGTTAACCCAGCAGCGTATTGCGGCAGTCGATGTGATATCGGAATACAAGCAAGCTGTCGTACTACAGACCTTCAACCAGTTATCGCCAACCTCGCTTGAGCCTGAATTGGCGGCTGCGGTTGAAAAAGGCTTGGGCCAATATCATCAGAGCCAGCGGTTTTACTCCGGGGTGGAAACGGTGTTTTTTGGCCTCAGTTTAGGATCGGTGCTAGTACTGGCCGGGATAGGCTTGGCAATTACGTTCGGGGTCATGGGGGTCATTAATATGGCCCACGGCGAGCTTATCATGATTGGTGCCTACACCACCTACGTCATGCAGCAATTACTTCCTCAACAAGCCGGTGTCGCGTTGTTGCTGTCGATACCCATGGCCTTTGTGATTTCAGGTTTGGTGGGGATCGCCATTGAGCGCAGCGTGATAAAGCATCTCTATGGCCGGCCGCTGGAGACCTTGTTGGCGACTTTCGGGATTAGTTTGATCCTTCAGCAAGCCGTGCGGTCTATATTCTCTCCGCTTAACCGCTCGGTTAGCACACCCGACTGGATGGCCGGGGCTTGGGAGCTGAACCCAATGCTGTCGCTGACCTATAACCGCCTTTATATCATTCTCTTTTGTGCTTTGGTGTTCATCACCATGGTGATGATCTTGAAGAAAACACCGCTAGGCCTGCAGGTGAGGGCCGTGTCGCAGAATAGGGCAATGGCAAGGGCGATGGGGATCCGCTCTGAGCGCGTCGATGCTCTGACATTTGGGCTGGGATCCGGTGTGGCTGGTGTGGCTGGCGTGGCATTGTCTCAGCTGACTAATGTCGGGCCCAATATGGGGCAAGCCTACATCATTGACTCATTTATGGTCGTGGTGTTTGGCGGGGTCGGCAACCTGTGGGGCACCCTGGTGGCCGGACTTAGTCTCGGGCTTTTCAATAAGCTGCTGGAGCCTTGGGCTGGCGCGGTATTAGCCAAGATCCTGATACTGGTCTTTATCATCCTATTTATCCAAAAACGTCCCCGTGGGTTGTTCCCGCAACGCGGTCGTGCGGCTGAAAGCTAAGGAGCGCTTGATGCAGTCTAAATCAATTATTCTTTCGGCCTTGGCGCAAGATCGGGGTGGTAAGCTCGTTCTCGCCCTGTTGATGGCAGCCGTCATTTTAGTGCCGATAGCTAACCTCCTGCTACCGGTTGGTCACCCGCTACATATCGAGACATTTACCGTCTCATTGATGGGCAAATACCTCAGCTATGCCATGCTCGCGCTTGCGGTTGACTTGGTGTGGGGCTATCTGGGGATCCTCAGTTTGGGGCACGGGGCTTTTTTCGCCCTCGGAGGTTACGCCATGGGGATGTACCTGATGCGCCAGATCGGTGATCGGGGCGTATATGCTCACCCGGTCCTGCCAGATTTCATGGTTTTTTTGAATTGGCAGGAGTTGCCATGGTTCTGGCACGGGTTTGATCAGTTCTGGTTGGCCTGTTTGATGGTTGTCTTAGTTCCCGGAGTGTTGGCTTATGTATTTGGCTATTTGGCTTTTCGCTCCCGGGTATCTGGCGTTTATCTGTCGATCATGACCCAGGCCCTGACTTACGCCCTGATGCTGGCTTTCTTTCGTAATGAAATGGGCTTTGGCGGTAACAACGGCTTGACGGACTTCAAGGACATCCTCGGTTACAGCTTGCAGCAGGATACAACCAAAATCGCATTGTTTGTGTGTACCGGCCTGGCACTTGCGGTTAGCTATATCGTGTGCCGCACGGTGGTTAGCAGCCTGTTGGGCCGTGTCGCGATGGCTATCCGTGATACCGAGTCGCGTACCCGGTTTATGGGTTATGACGTCGATGGCATCAAGCTCTGGATCTTTGTGCTGTCAGCGGTGATTGCGGGGATTGCCGGTGCTCTGTATGTACCGCAAGTCGGTATCATTAATCCGGGGGAATTTGCCCCGCTCAATTCCATCGAGGTGGTGGTATGGGTCGCGCTCGGCGGCAGGGCGACACTGTTTGGTGCCATTGTCGGTGCCTTGATTATCAACTATGCCAAAAGTTGGTTCACGGTTGAATTCCCTGAAGTCTGGCTCTTTGCCCTCGGCGGGATGTTCGTGCTTTCCACTATGTATTTTCCCAAGGGAGTGATCGGGTTTTTGTCTGGCGTGGCCGACCGAGTTGGACAACGTAAAAGTCCAAGTGAGTCAAGCGTATATCAATCAGAGCGCGGAGCGGGTGAGGTAGTGCAATGACAGTATTAGAGACGGCAAAAAAACTCAGGACTTTTGCCCGCGAGATGACCAACCGTGAAGAGACGTTTTCATTTCTCGTTGCTGATGAACACCCTCTGATCGATACCCGGCATAACATTCTGCTTTATGTCGAGGGTGTGAACAAGAGCTTTGATGGATTCAAAGCTATCGACGATCTCAACCTGTATGTCCGTGAGGGCGAGCTGCGCTGCATTATCGGGCCAAACGGGGCCGGGAAAACCACCATGATGGATATCATCACCGGCAAGACTAAACCCGACTCCGGGCAAGTCTGGCTGGGGGCGAATATCAACCTGCTGACAATGAATGAATCGCAGATAGCCAATGCCGGCGTGGGAAGGAAATTCCAAAAGCCTACCGTGATCGAGTGCCTGAGCGTGTGGCAGAACCTGGAGTTGGCGATGTCGGGAGTTCGAACCGTTTGGGCGACCTATAGGGCTAGGCTGACGACCGAGCAGAAAGACAAGCTCGAGTCGGTATTGGCGCTTATCAACCTGGCGGATAACGCAGCGCTCTTGGCAGGTAACTTGTCCCATGGCCAAAAGCAGTGGCTGGAGATTGGCATGTTGCTGATGCAAAACCCCAAGTTGCTGCTGGTCGATGAGCCGGTTGCGGGGATGACCCACCAAGAGATGGATAAAACCGCAGAATTGCTCAATTCGCTGGCCGGCAAGCACTCGGTCGTTGTTGTAGAGCACGATATGGACTTTGTCCGCTCGATTGCCAGTGAGGTGACGGTGCTTCACCAGGGCCATGTATTGGCGGAAGGCACTATGGATCAAGTACAGAACCATCCTGAAGTGAAACGGGTTTATCTGGGGGAATAGCATGTTAGAAATCAAATCACTCAATCAATTCTACGGTGAAAGCCATACATTGTGGGATTTGGATATGCAGATCCCCGAAGGCAAGTGCACGGTGCTGATGGGACGCAACGGCGTAGGCAAGACCACTTTGTTGCAGTGCATTATGGGGTTGGTTGGCGCCAAAAGTGGCGACATTATATTTAACGGCCAGTCGATTCTCTCCGAGCCGGCTGAGTCTCGGCCACGGTGGGGGATCGGTTATGTTCCCCAGGGGCGCCAGATCTTTCCAATGTTGACGGTACAGGAAAATTTGGAAATTGGCCTGCCTATCCGTGCCCGGGGGGATCGCAAGGTGCCCGATTTTATTTTCGACCTGTTTCCGGTGCTGAAAGAGATGCGTCACCGCCGTGGCGGCGATCTGTCCGGCGGCCAGCAACAGCAGCTGGCAATCGGCCGGGCTCTGGTGGTCAATCCCAAACTGTTGATTTTGGACGAGCCTACCGAGGGTATCCAGCCCAACATCGTGCAAGAGATTGGCGACATCATCAGGATGCTGAACGAAAAAATGGGCCTGACGGTATTGCTGGTTGAGCAGAAATTGCCGTTTGCCCGTCGGGTGGGCGATCAGTTCTGCATTCTCGATCGGGGACGCCATGTGGCAAGCGGGAAAATGGCGGCGTTGGATGACGCCTTGGTGAAGGAGTACCTCACGGTATGACAGCGTATTTTTCAGCGGTGGCGGCCCACCCGACCGCAAGCCAAATCGACCTGCATACCCGCAAGGGGTGGCAGGCTGAGTTGAGTCTGAGCTATCGCGACAGAGGCGACAAAACGGTTCTCAAGCACCGAGAGCAAAAAGGGCCTTTGACGGTGCAGCAGGCACTCTATCCAGAAGGGGAGGTATGCCACAGTTACTTGCTCCATCCTCCTGGAGGGGTTGCCGGTGGTGATACGTTGGATATCCGGGTGGATGTGGCTACCGGAGCCAAAGTCTTGGTAACCACGCCTGGCGCCACCAAGTTTTACCGCTCGGAAGGGCGCTTTGCCCGGCAACTCCAACACTTGTCGGTGGCACAAGGAGGCCGGCTCGAATGGTTGCCCCAGGAGAATATCTTTTTCCCTGATGCCCATGCCCAGCTCAATACCGTTGTCCACCTGGCGAAAGGTGCACAGTTTGTGGGCTGGGAGTTGCACTGTTTTGGCCGCCCTGCACTAAATGAGTGCTTTGGTAGCGGAAAATTGATTGGCAAAACAGAGGTTTATATCGACGGTCGCCGCGTGATCTGTGAAGGGTTGAACTTCTCGGGTGGAGATAAGCTGCTGATTAACATAGGAATGCAGGGATTCCCCATGATGGGGACCCTTTACTTGTCCGAAATAGGGCAAGGTTTCTATCAGTTGGTACAGGGCTTGCTATCAGATATTCAGAGCGAGTTAGGTGGTGACAAGCTACTCGTGGCGGCAACGCAGGTTGAGGGGCTTATTATTGTCAGGGCGCTTGGGCACTGGAGCGAAGATATCTTGCATTGCTTTACCCGGGTCTGGCAGCAAGCGCGAAGCCAGACGACGGGGAGAGCGCCTTCCCCACCTCGTATCTGGGCCACTTAGTCGCTTAGCAACTTAGTTTTTTAGCCACTTAGCAACAGCGGGAGAATGACATGGAGTTGACACCAAGAGAGAAGGATAAACTGCTGATTTTTTGCGCGGGAATGCTGGCTCAGCAGCGCAAGGAGAGGGGGCTAAAGCTGAACTATCCAGAATCCATTGCCTTTATCAGCAGTGCCATCTTGGAAGGGGCGCGAGAAGGTAAAAGTGTCGCCGAGCTGATGGACTATGGCCGCACCCTGCTCTCTGTAAACGATGTGATGGAAGGGGTCGCTGCGATGATCCCCGACGTTCAGGTCGAGGCTACTTTTCCCGACGGTACCAAGCTGGTAACGGTGCATGAGCCGATCGTGTAGCGGTTCGGGTTTGGGGTGATAACGCAGATAAATAAGGAACAGCAATGGCAGGAAGTAGTGCGTTTAACACCTCCGCTTTTGTACCGGGTCAAATCGAGACGGCAAGCGGAGAGATTGAGCTGAATGCTGGTAGGGAAACCATTACGGTTGTGGTCGAGAATTTGGGTGATAGGCCGGTGCAGATTGGTTCGCATTACCACTTCTACGAGGTCAACGATGCCCTCAAGTTTGATCGGCAAGCCTGTAAAGGGTTTCGCCTCAATATACCGGCCGGAACCGCAACCCGTTTCGAGCCGGGCCAGTCGAGGACCGTGGAGCTGGTTGATTTCTCGGGTAACCGGGAAGTGTATGGCTTTCAGGGCAAAGTGATGGGCAAGCTCTAGCTCGTCTGCTTATCTAAAAATTATACAAGGAATAGTCATGGCAAACATTTCACGTCAGGCCTATGCCGAAATGTTTGGCCCAACTGTGGGTGATCGTGTGCGTCTTGCCGATACCGAGTTGTGGCTGGAGGTTGAAAAAGATTTCACCGTCTACGGCGATGAGGTGAAATTTGGCGGGGGCAAGGTGATCCGTGATGGGATGGGCCAGAGTCAGCGGCCAAGCGCCGAGACTCCTGATTTGGTGATCACCAACGCCATCGTGCTCGATTACTGGGGCATAGTAAAGGCGGATGTAGCTGTCAAAAACGGGCGGATCAGCGGGCTCGGCAAAGCGGGTAACCCCGATATCCAGCCAGGGGTCGATATCATTATTGGCCCCGGTACTGAAATATTGGCAGGAGAGGGGGCCATCCTGACAGCGGGCGGCATTGATTCCCATATTCATTTTATTTGTCCGCAGCAAATCGAAGAGGCGTTGGCTTCTGGGGTTACTACCATGATCGGAGGGGGGACGGGCCCAGCAACGGGCACCAATGCCACAACCTGTACCCCCGGCCCCTGGAATATGGCACAAATGCTCCAAGCACTCGATGGCTTTCCGATGAACTTCGGTTTGCTAGGCAAAGGCAATGCCAGTCAGCCAGAGGCGCTGCGCGAACAGGTTGCCGCCGGGGCGGTGGGGCTAAAACTCCATGAAGATTGGGGCACGACCCCGGCATCGATTGATACCTGCCTATCGGTTGCTGATGAGATGGACGTTCAAGTCGCTATTCATACCGATACCCTCAATGAGTCAGGTTTTGTCGAATCGACCCTGGCGGCGATTGGCGACCGAGTGATCCATACCTACCATACCGAAGGAGCCGGTGGCGGCCATGCGCCCGATATTATCCGCGCTGCCGGTGAGTCCAACGTGTTGCCGTCATCGACCAATCCGACCCGTCCCTACACGGTTAATACGGTGGATGAACATTTGGACATGCTGATGGTCTGCCATCACTTGTCCCCGGCGATTGCCGAAGACGTGGCCTTTGCTGAGTCCCGGATCCGCCGGGAAACCATCGCCGCCGAGGATATCCTGCACGATCTGGGGGCATTTTCGATGATAGCCTCCGATTCCCAGGCCATGGGGCGGGTCGGTGAGGTGATCACCCGTACTTGGCAGACTGCCCATAAGATGAAGGTCCAGCGAGGCAGCTTGGCACAAGACTCCGGCTACAGCGATAACTTTCGCCTCAAGCGCTATGTGGCCAAGTACACCATCAACCCGGCAATCACCCATGGTATGGCACATGAAGTTGGCTCTGTCGAGGTGGGCAAGTTGGCCGACTTGGTGTTGTGGAAACCGGCCTTTTTTGGCGTGAAGCCGAGCGTGGTGGTCAAGGGCGGCATGATCGCCATGGCACCGATGGGCGATCCCAATGCCTCTATTCCCACCCCGCAGCCGGTTCATTACCGCTCGATGTTCGGCAGCTACGGCAAAGCGGCCATGAATACCTCCATGCTGTTTGTGTCGTCGGCTGCGGCAGAGGCCGGAGTCGCTGAGCAGCTCCAGCTCGGTAGCCAAATTGGTATCGCGCGACATTGCCGCACGATTAGCAAGTCAGATATGAAGCTCAACGATTGGCAGCCTCGCATAGAGGTTGATTCTCAGACCTATCAGGTGCGGGCTGATGGCGAACTGTTAGTGTGTGAGCCGGCGGAGGTCTTGCCCATGGCCCAGCGCTATTTTCTGTTTTGATTTATCTGGTTCGAATAATAACAAAGGAATAATCAATGATTGAGTTGGTAGAAGTGAGTGCAGAGGCAACATCGCAGCCCGATGCGTTTTTGAGCTTGCCGATTGATAGCCGGATCAAGAGCCGGTTGAAGGTGGTGCTGGACGATGGCCGTGATGCCGGTCTGTTTCTGCCTCGGGGCCATATTCTGCGCGGGGGCGAACAGCTAAAGAGTCGCTGTGGTGGCCTTGTGGTGGAGATCAGGGCGGCCAGCGAGCAGGTGTCGACCGTGTATTGCGACGATCGCCATTTGCTGATGCGGGTGGCATATCACTTGGGCAACCGGCATGTGCCGCTCCAGGTCGAAGCGGGCTGGGTGCGTTACCAACATGACCATGTTCTGGACGAAATGGTCGAGGGGCTAGGGGCCCGGGTTACCGTTGAAACAGCGCCGATCGAGCCGGAAGGCGGTGCCTATGGTGGTCGTTCCGGTGGGCACCACCATCATCACTAGAAAGAATGCTCACGTTTTTTGTACAAGGATATGACAATGAAAACATCTAAAATTTTCTCTCCAAAAATCTCTCTGCCGGCTATGGCCGCTTTGGTGCTTCCCGTTTCAGCTTATGCCCACCCAGGACATGATCATGCCTCGTTTTTCAGTGGGCTTGTGCACCCGGTCACCGGTGTTGACCACCTTATAATGCTGCTCGCTTTTGGCGCGCTTGCGTTTTTCGTGGCCAAGAAAACGGTAACCCAATTGAGCTTATTGGTTGCAGCGCTTATTGCCATGGTCACAGGAACGATAGCGGGGCTAAGTATCGGAGCTATCAGCGGTATTGAAGGTGCGATCGCCGCTTCGCTACTTGTGGTCAGCGCTGCGCTCTGGCAGGTGTTGACGGCCAGTAAGCCGGTAAAAAGTATGGCGGTGGCGCTTTGTGTTGCCCTTATCTTCTGCCATGGTTACGCCCATGGTGTCGAGGCGTCAGGAAATGTTTCCATGTTTGCGGCTGCGATGGCGATAACGGCGTCAGCGTTGATGCTGCTGGGCAACCGACTTGCCGCTTTTGCTTCCAGTCGTTGGGTTTCTGTTGGGGTGGCTTCTGCCAGCTTAGTCTATTTGCTGGTGGCTTGATATGGCGGCAGAGGCTATGGGGATAAACGAAGCTGGACTCGGTGACAGCCAGTTTGCCACTTACCGTTTGTTTCAGCTAATTAGCCCCTCATTGCCTATCGGAGGGTTTACCTATTCGCAGGGGCTAGAATGGGCCGTCGAGGCCGGTTGGGTAAAAGACAGGGCGACTATGGTGCTTTGGCTGGAAAACCAGCTGCGTTGTAGCGTGGCCACACTTGAGCTGCCTCTCATCGACCGGTTTTACCAGGCTATTGAAGCCAAGGATCTGCAGGGCATCGCGGCATTGAGCAATCTGCTCTGTTCCAGCCGGGAAACCAAGGAGCTGCGTGCCGAGGAGGTTCAGCGGGGCAAAGCACTGAATGTGTTGCTCAAACAGTTGGAAGTACCGGTGGATGAGTATCTTGGCAGCAATGACGATCCCAACCAGTTGCTAGGGCTTTGTGTCGCAGGATATTTGTGGGGGATCAGCCCTGATGCCATGAAGCAGGGCTATCTGTGGAGCTGGGCCGAAAATTTGGTCATGGCCGGGGTGAAGTTGGTGCCGCTGGGCCAGACGGATGGTCAGCGGGCCCTGATTGAGCTGACCCGGCTGTTCCCAGAGATGATTTCAATATCCGGGCAGATTGATGAGGTGATGATTGGCAGCTTTACGCCAATCGTCTCGCTGGCCAGCAGCCTGCATGAAACACAATATACCCGTTTGTTCCGTTCTTAAGCCGAAGGGCAAGAGATCATTAGAAAATAAGGATTGTTATGGACACATATAAGCAGCCGCTGCGAGTCGGAATTGGTGGCCCGGTCGGGTCTGGAAAAACTGCACTTCTTGAAGTGTTGTGTAAAGCGATTCGCGACCAGCTGAATATCGCAGTGGTAACCAACGATATCTATACCCAGGAAGATGCCAAGATCCTGACTCGGGCCGAGGCGCTTGCGCCTGATCGGATCATCGGTGTGGAAACCGGAGGATGTCCACATACGGCTATTCGAGAAGATGCCTCGATGAACCTAGCGGCAGTCGAAGAGCTGGCCAAGCGACACCAGAATTTGGATGTGGTGTTTGTCGAAAGTGGCGGCGACAATCTGAGTGCGACCTTTAGCCCGGAGCTTGCGGATCTCACCATCTATGTGATTGACGTGGCCGAGGGCGAGAAGATCCCGCGCAAGGGAGGGCCGGGGATCACCCGCTCGGATCTGCTGGTGATCAACAAGATTGACCTTGCGCCTTATGTTGGTGCTTCTCTAGAGGTCATGGAACAAGATACCAAGCGGATGCGGCCAACACGCCCATATGTCTTTACCAACCTCAAAGAAAGCAAAGGGTTAGATACCATTATTGATTTCATTATTACCGAAGGGATGCTGACGCCAAAAGCAGGGTAAGTTGAATGCCTGCTGAGCAACAACCTCGAAATGAAGCGATTCTTAATGAAACGTCGCTCTTTCACCTTAGAGCCTTGGCGAATTAGTGCTTGTCCAAAAAAAGCGCCCTACGGGGCGCTTTTGATCGGTTGCTTTTTTTGGGGGGGGATTAAGGGTTTTCGTTGCGGCTTACGACAATGCCGTCATCGTTGAAGCCGACTAAATCAGGAAGGCCATTACCCGTAATATCACCGAGTAGGCGGTAGTGGGTATTGCTTGACCAGCCTGCTTCAGTGCTAGTTTACAAATATTTACACCTGATCACGTTAATATACATTGAAAGGCATATATTTAAGCTGATAGTACAGCAATAAAGGGGGCTGTTATGAAAGCGCAAAGTATGCTGCTTACTGCCTTGCTGGCAGTATCAATGGTATCTGTATCGGCGTGGGCGGCCGGCCCGCAATCAGGTAATCCACCACCAAGGCCTGCATTTAGCGATTTCGATACTGACAATGATGGTTATATCACTTCGCAAGAATTGTCCGCCTTCCAGTCAAAGCGTATGCAAGAGCGTGCCGAGAATGGAGGACGTATGCAGTATGCCGGGATGCGTCCAGAGTTGTCTGATATCGATACCGATGGCGATAATCTGATATCAGAAGAAGAATTTCTGAGTCATCAAATGATGGGTCCACGAGGCCCGGGTAGAGGAAATAAAAGTAATTGGTAGGGCAAAGTAAAGTCGTAAAAAGGGGGTCTGAACACATCAGATCCCTGATGACTTTTTTCTGATTGGTATTAATTACCTTTTACGTAATAAGCTAGCCAAGAAACACTGCCATTTCACGGACTGTCATCCAAACTATTATCCGTGGCTTTGAGTCGGCTGTTGAAACGGGGGGTATGGGGCGCAATGCCACTATCATGATTGACTAGGCGGCATAACATAGCGTGCCCGCCTGTTATCTATTTACTTTTAGATAAAAACAGTTTCTCTATTCGTGCTGGCTTTGCATAAAGGTAACCTTGATGAAGAGTGACGCCTTGAGTAAGCAGGTATTGCGCTTGACGATCCGTTTCTACACCTTCAGCGATAATGCCGACGTTAAGCTCTTTTGCTAAGTTAATGATTGCGTTTAGTACGGGGGCATTAACACTTTGATGGCCAATAGAGTCAACGAAACATTTATCAATTTTAAGGTAGTCAATATTCGTTCTCTCTAAAACAGAAAGTGATGTTTGGCCAGTGCCGAAATCATCGATAAGAATATCGATGCCAAAAGTACGTAGGCGGCTAATGCTCTCACAAGCAACACTATCGAGAAATTGCCTCTCAGTGATTTCTAATCCAAGGCTGATACCGATACCGTCAAACTTATTTTTGTACAGCTTGAGTAAACGGATGTTTTTTGGGTTTGAGAAATAGCCCGGCGGTACATTAATACCTAGGTGTATACCCTCTCTAAAGACCTTTTCTGCTAAGTCATGATAGGCTGCATTTAGTACATAATCTGTTAGTTCATCCATCAACCCATATTCTTCCATTAGTGGAATAAAAACATCTGGGTATACAATACCTCGGGAAGGATGTTGCCAACGAACCAAGGCTTCGACACCAAAGACACAACCAGAAGAAGCATCAACGTGGGGTTGATAGTGAAGAAAGAATTCACGCATTTTGAGAGCAAGCTTTACCTCGGTGTACATACTACGTTTGCGACTAAACAAGTACCGCGCGAAGTACAAAGTGAGATAAACGACCAGTGTAATAGGGATAAATAACAGGAAGTAGAATGTCTTGCGTTCAGACGTAAATTTATCACTAGCCTCAAGTAATATTTCGTATTCGTATAAATCTGATTTGGCAATATATTGAGGATTAATTCCCCTCTTTGATTGCCCGACCGGTGCACTAGATTCACCAATAAAAAGAACCGCTCGTTTGAAGCGATTGTCTAACATGTAGCCTATTTTCGATCTGATATAAGTCTTATCAATAGATGAAACGGCGTAATATCCAGTATTTATTGTATCTTTATTAATGACAGACAGACCTGCGCCTGTAATACTATAAGGGTCCGGGATTATTACTAGCGTTGAAAATAATTCATCGCTAGGTATATGTATTGGCTGTACATCGACCCTATCCCCCCTTGATGAGCAAATTACATCTTGGTTGAGAAGAATTTGCATTTCTTCTATATCATGTTCATAACGTAAGTTTCGCTCAAGAAGTACACAATTTTGGGGATCTAGTAGAGCTGTTTTATTTTCAGATTCAACATCGGAAAATATTTCATCGGCCTCTTGAATGTATCTATTTACAGTTGTGACTAAAACTTCGTTGATACTGCTATGGACTAAATATGAGCCTGTGGCAAAAATGACTACAAGAGGTGAGACATAAACAAAAAATCTTAGATACTTCCGCATTTGCTTATCCATCCAGTAAACAATCTATTGCCATTTGCCCCATATTTAAGGGTGTATTACCCATGTCTGTTAACAGAACAAAGAGTTGTCAGTATATAATATATAAATTGAAATAATAAGATTAAAACGTCTTTGTAGCACGTGATTGTAAAGAGGTGTGTTATTGCGTTGGAGTTTATATAGAAACGCCATAGTCACTTACAGTAGCAAAAAGGGATCTGAATACTTCAGATCCCAGATGGTTTGTTGACTGGTTAGATAAAGTCATTTTTTATTGAGTGCATTAGCTTAACAACACTATCACTTCACTGACGGTCAAACCGACAAATGACCCTATCATCGAGCCAATCAGTGCCATGATAACCGCAACCGGCACCAGGTTTTTGTCGTAAGCGGCTGCGACCACCGCTGCAGAGGGCGCACTGCCGATATTGGCAATAGAGGCCAGACCTATCAAGTGCAAGTTCATCTTCATCATTCGGCCGATCATCAGCATCAGAACGGCGTGAATGGCAAGGATCATGAAGCCCGACATAATGTACATCGGTGCTTGGCCAATGGCACTCAGATTGACTTCAGCACCTATCAAGGCAACGACGACATAAAGCATTACTCCGGAGACTTCATTGGCTCCGGCCATTTTGCCAAGTGCAGTCGGTGCGGCAAGGATACCAAGAACTGAGGAGATAATTATTGCCCAAATCATTGGATTCAAAAGGCCCATCGAGGCTATTGTTCTACCTAAGTGGTGGCTGATTGACGAGACGACTAAAGAGAGGCCTAGCATTAAGAGGATGGCCTGTAGATCAGGCTTTCCTTTTTTCTCGAGTGAACCGAGCTTCGACAGGATTTCATCCAAACCGTTGTCATTGGCTTTTAACACCCCGTTGAAGCGTTCCTTCATCGGCTTTAAAGCGACGATCATGATCAGCCAGACGGTGTAGCAAAGCGCCCCCATCAACAGGGTATAGGCCATGGCTGAATCGGTAACTGACAGGGCTTCTTTGACCGCGACAAAGTTTTGCGTGCCGCCGGTCCAGCCTGCCGACATGACACCGAAAGTGAGCGGGGTTTCATCATTGAGGAAACCGCCCATGATGCCATGCACAACAATAAAACCGGCCATAATACTGGCGGTTGAGGCGAGGAATAGAATAATTAATCGAGCACCCAGTTTGCGAATGACGCTTAGGTTAAAGCTGAGCGACATGAGAAACAGCATAGCGGGAATGGCATTGTCTCGCACGGTGGCCCGTGCCGCTTTTACTTCTGGGGTCATCTCCCACATGCCAAAGGTGTAGAGGGCCATGGAGCCAAACATGACAAGTACAATACTGGGGAACCATTTGAATAACTGGCTGGGGTAGCGCTGTTCTAGCCAGACCAGTAAACCACATAAGCCGAACATCACGGCGATGAAATCAAATCCTTCGGTGATCATAATCTTCCTTTGATATAGATGATTGAATTAATTGGACATACTTGATATTTGTAAGACAAAATTTAATTTATTTATATCACTGTTAATTAAATAGGGAAATATCCAAATGAAGATTGAAACACGCTGGGTTCACGGAAAATGTTTTGTCAGTACGGTAGAGCAGGGCCATGCGGTTATTACGGATGCGCCAACCCAGTTCGGTGGTACCGATAGCGCGCAGACACCGATGGAGCTGATGCTAAGTGCAGCGGCAAGCTGTGCTTCAATTGATGTCACCAGTATTATGGCCAAACAGCGTCAGCCTCTGGATAGCTGCCGCGTTATTGTCAGCGCCGAGCAGGCACCGACACCACCAAAGGTTTTTACCAAATTGCATTTTGACTTTGAGTTGTCAGGGAGTGATCTAACGGAAAAAGCGATTGAGAAAGCGATAGAAATGACGTTTGAAACCCATTGTTCGGTATCAATTATGATCGCTCGTTCCGGTGCTGAGTTAAGCTGGGAATACACGATTGTAAAGTAGCGCCTTCGTGCCTGCTGAAATAAATGAACCCGAGTCTATCTTTTTTACCGCAAGGCTGTTAGTGTCGCATCCCTTGCGGTAACGGGGTGAGACAGAAAGTACTTTTCGCCGGTGTTGCCAGTGTTTTTTTAGCCTGCAAAGCGATGTTGAATTTGCAGGTCATGACAGGACTTTGCCCGTGAGCAGCAACGCGTTTTCTACCTTGAACCTTAAGCCTGAATTAGAAGCCAACTTGGCAACCCTTGGCTATGCATCCATGACACCGATCCAAAGCCAGAGCCTGCCGCATATCTTAGCGGGTAAGGACGTTATCGCCCAGGGCAAAACAGGTTCGGGTAAAACCGCAGCGTTCGGTCTGGGCTTGCTCGACCACCTTAACGTAAAACGTTTCCGTATTCAGTCGTTGGTACTTTGCCCGACCCGCGAGTTGGCCGATCAGGTCGCCAAAGAGATCCGTAAGCTGGCACGCTCTATCCACAACATCAAGGTACTGACCCTGTGTGGTGGTATGCCGTTTGGCCCGCAGATCGGTTCGCTGGAGCACGGTGCCCATATCATTGTGGGGACGCCGGGACGTGTAGAAGAACATGTGCGCAAAGGCTTTCTTTCGCTTGATGATCTGAACCTACTGGTACTTGATGAAGCAGATCGGATGCTGGAAATGGGTTTCCAAGATGCCTTGGATGCAATTGTCGATGCCGCGCCAGTCGATCGTCAAACCTTACTGTTCAGTGCCACCTATCCAAAACAGATTGAAGCTATCGCCAGTGAGATCATGCATAAGCCGGTGATGGTGAAGGTTGAGTCGACCCATGACGAGAGCAGTATCGATCAGCATTTCTACCATGTAGAGAGCAACGAAGATCGTATGACGGCGCTTCGCCTGCTGTTGTCTCTGCATAAGCCAGAGTCTTCCGTGGTGTTCTGCAACACCAAGCGCGAAGCTCAGGAAGTAGCCGATGAGCTAGATATGTACGGTTTCAGTGCCATGGCACTGCATGGCGATTTGGAGCAGCGCGAGCGTGACCAGACATTGGTTCGTTTTGCCAACAAGAGTACCTCGGTATTGGTTGCCACCGATGTGGCGGCACGTGGTTTGGATATCGAAGCACTCGATTGTGTGATCAACTATCACCTTGCCCGCGATACCGAAGTGCACGTCCACCGCATTGGCCGTACCGGCCGTGCCGGCAGCAAGGGGGTGGCTTGCTCACTCTTTAGCGATAAAGAGCACTACAAGGTTGCTCTGCTGGAAGACTACCTGGAGAAAGATATTGTCGGCGCCGAGCTGCCTTCGGCCTCCCTGCTTAGCCAACCGACGTTCCGCCCAGCAATGACCACATTGCAAATTCTGGGCGGTAAAAAGCAGAAGGTCCGTCCAGGCGATATCTTGGGGGCGCTGACCGGTGAAAACGGCATTCGAGGTGATCAGGTCGGCAAAATCAATGTCTTCGATATGGTGGCCTATGTAGCTGTGCGCAGTGATGTTGCCCGCGTGGCCTTGAAAAAATTGGAAAAAGGTAAAATGAAGGGGCGCTCGTTCCGTGCCCGCATTATTAAAGGCTAAATAGCGCTTCGGGTCGCTTGCTAGATCGCATTTTCATCATCCGGCCAAGGGTAATTATTCATCTTGAGTCGGATTTCGCAGAACTGGGTTGTTTAAAACGGTACAAAAACAAACAGATAACCAAGGAGCTTGTTATATGTTTAAGAAAAATGCCGTGATTTCTGCTGAAAGTGGCTTGCACACCAGGCCTGCAGCCCAGTTTGTGAAAGCCGCCAAGAAGTATGCGGAAGAGATTGAAATTGTGTCTAATGGCAAGACGGCCACGGCCAAGAATCTGTTCAAGTTGCAGACCTTGGCGCTGGTTCAGGGAACGACAGTAACAGTGCAGTCGACGAACCAACAAGCCGTTAATGAGCTGGCGACGTTTATTGAAAATGTCACTGGCTAACGCCTGCCTTATTGCCACTTTCTGG
This sequence comes from Photobacterium gaetbulicola Gung47, assembly GCA_000940995.1. Lineage (NCBI taxonomy): Bacteria > Pseudomonadati > Pseudomonadota > Gammaproteobacteria > Vibrionales > Vibrionaceae > Photobacterium > Photobacterium gaetbulicola. The sequence continues at coordinate 1,614,938 of CP005973.1, read as the reverse complement.
CTCAGTGCCAGAGAGTGAGCGTCAAATCGAAAAAGCCCGCTAACACAGCGGGCTTTTCTATTTTAATCAATTAGCTAGCGGCTTTCTTGTGCCAGCTGAGGTTCAGGGATAAGTGGTGTGTTGTCAGCCTCTGGCTCCTCATCGCCGTACTTCTGCATCAGTTTATGCTGAACATCGTTGAGTAGTGTGCCGTTCAGTTTGTAGTAGCGGAAGTAAATGAACAGTGCGATGGCAAAGAAGATGCTCGGCAAGCCAATCATGATGCATTGCATGCCAAAGACAGTATCGGCGTTTTGTTCGACGTTCGGTACATAGTCGACCAAGGTCAGGGCAATACCGATGAAGAAGGCTGCAAAGGCCGAACCTGCTTTGACCACTAAGGTTTGGACCGAGTAGGCGATACTTTCGCAGCGTACGCCCAGTTTGTATTCGCCGTAGTCTACGGTATCTGCGACCATGATGACATTAAGCACCCAGAACAGTGCTGTGCCGATTTGCAATAATACACCGGCAGTTGAGATCAAGATGATGCTTTGCGGGTTGTACATGCCGACGTAAATCAGTACCAAGCTGCCAAGGATAGGGAAGCCCGAAGCGCAGGCCCAAAGTACACGGCGAGAGAACATACTGGCAAGCTTCGGGAACAGAACCAGGGTGATCAGGTTAGCGATACCCGCATAGGCCATGTAGTAAGGGAACAGCGCCTCGTTACCGACCACATAGGTGAAGTAGTAGACCGCAAAGGCGGTGATGATATTGGTCGCGAGGTTATAGGCCAGTGCCATGCATAATACACTGCTCAGCTGACTGTTTTTGTAGATAAGGCCAACCATCTCTTTAAGAGAGACTTTCTCTTGTACCGGCTGATCATCGAGTTGTGCGGTCGAGTAGCGCTCTTTGACGTTGCGCAGTGTGATGTAAGTGGAGACCGCAAAGCATGCAATAAGGAGGATGGTGAAGACTTGGAAACCGTAGCCCTTGTCGTCACCACCGACGTAGTTGATAAACGGCATTGCGATGGCAGCTGTGACAACCCAAGCCAGGCTGGCAAAGAAGCGCGGATAGGGAACCAATTCTTCACGTTCGCGCTTGTCCAACGTCAGGGTAGGGACTAACGACCAGAAAGGAATATCCATCAAGGTGTAAGTCATGCCCCATAGAATGTAAGTGACCGCCGCGTAGGCAATAAGCCACGGGCCTTCAAAGTAGTGGGCGTTGAACAGCAGATAGAGCACAACAGAGTTGGCGATGGTACCGATTAGGATCCAAGGTTTGAATTTGCCCCAGCGGGTGCGGGTGTTGTTTACCACCCAGCCCATGATAGGGTCATTGACCGCATCCCAAATACGGGCGACAAGGAATATGGTACCGACAACCCCGGCAGAGATCCCGGCGACATCGGTGTAGTAAAACATCAGGTACATGTAGACGATGGTAATGGCAAAGTCCTTGCCGAATGCACCAAAGCCGTAGCTTAACTTGGTGTTCATTGAGACGCTCATAAAAGCTCCTTGTTCCCTTTTCCCCTTTTTTACTGCTTTATTGGAAAAGGTCGTTATTGTTTGTTTTCACGATAGGGATAGACCCAAACCACTTCAAGGAGCCGGGCTTATAATTGGGCTCGGTCTCTTTGAGTGGTTTGATAAAATTGCTTCTTGCTCTTTACCATCACGCCGCAAAGCATGGCGTGATGGCGTAATTGATATTGTTTTCAGTGTGTGGTTAGAGCCTGATGGTTAGATCCACGCTGGCAACCAGTCTTGCTGTGCTTCAATCAGTTCATCCACCAAGGCGTAGATTTCCTCGATGCCAAGTACGGCGGCAGTATGAGGGTCCAGCATCGCGGCGTGGTAAATGCGCTCGCGGTTTTCGGTCAGGATCGCTTCTGTCAGCAGGGTCTGGACATTGATGTTGGTTTGCATCAAGGCCGCAAGGTGGCTTGGCAGTTTGCCCACCGCCGTTGGCTGGATACCGTTGGCATCAACCAAGCAGGCGACCTCGACACAACAGCCTTGCGGCAGGTTGTCAATCAGCCCTTGGTTCTTCACGTTGCCGTAAATCACGCTTGGTGTGTTGGTCCAGATGGCATTCATGATGGTACTGGCGTATTCGTGGGATTCCTTCTGCTCGATACGCTCGGCCTGTTTAAAGGCTTCGAGATCTTTTTTCCAGTTGGCAATCTGTTCGACACAACGCTTTGGATATTCGTCCAATGGCACTTTGTAGCGTTCAATCAGATCCGGACGGTTCGGCTTGATGAAGTAAGGCGTGTATTCGGCAAAGTGCTCGGACGACTCGGTGACGAAGTAGCCCAGCTTCTTGAACATTTCATAACGGACAATGTTTTCGCAGCGAGGGTTGCCGTGAATATTCGGCTTCGGTGCCTGTCCCATTTCGTAAGCTTTTAACAGATCCGGGTAGATGCTGACATACTCGCCGTCTTCGGTTTTCTTCTCTAGCGTTAGGTAGTAGGCCATGTGGTTGATACCGGCGCAGGTATAGCGCAAGTCGCTATAGTCAATGTCCAGATCACGCGCCAGTTCTTCGGCTGTGCCCTGTACCGAGTGACAAAGACCGACTTGTTTGATATGCGGGTATTTCTCGTACATCGCCCAAGTGTTCATCGCCATCGGGTTGACATAGTTCAGCATGGTGGCCTGCGGGCAGACTTCAGTCATGTCCTCGCAGATCTGCCACAGGTGAGGGATGGTGCGCAAGGAGCGCATAATGCCGCCAGGGCCCAACGTATCGGCAATCGTCTGCTCCAGTCCGTGTTTTTTGCACACGTCAAAATCAATGACAGTACAAGGCTCGTAGCCACCGATTTGGAAGGCCACCACGACAAAGTCAGCCCCTTTTAATGCTTCTTTTTGGTCGGTGTAGCAGTGGATGTTACCGGTTGCACCGGCCGATTCCATCAGCTTGCTGACAACGATTTGCGACTCTTCGAGACGGACAGGATCGATGTCCATCAGGGCAACTTCAGCCCCTTTCAGTGCAGGTTTGTGAAAAACGTCGCCAAGGATGTTTTTGACGAAAATGGTCGAACCGGCCCCGATGAAGGTAATTTTAGGGTGATGCATGGCTGTTCCTTTGTATGCTTGGTTTTGATGGATACATCTTCATCGAATTGCGGGCGGCTATCTTCCCTATAGTGGGCAATTATGTCCCGTTTTCTAAGATTTTTGTGCTGGTATCACAAATTTGCTTGTCGGCACTGGGCTCTCCATCGCGTTATCGCTTGAGTACGGCTGTGACTTCGCAGCGCTTGCCACTTGAGGAGCTGCTTGCGTCAAACAAAATATCAAGCTCAATCAACCTGTCGCTCATTTCACTGCTGAAGGCTACATTTTCAATCACAAAGCAGCCATTTTCTTCACAGCGCCTATCAAAGTCGATGTGCTCCTCGCCGTGTGCGCCAATGCCGTAGCTATCGATAACGATGAAAGCGGGTTGCTTGGCCAGAATCGCATCCAGTACCTCGTTCTTAAGCGCGGTATCGGCTTTGCCGTATTCTGGGGTGCCGTAACCATTGCTCTCAAGGTTTGCGGTAAACAACACCAAAGATTTACCACTAAGTTCAAGTGGTTCGATGCCATCAAGGCTGGGCATGGCCTGGGTACAGTCAAGTAAAACGGTATCAGTATTGTAGTGGCTGTCTGCCGGTACTCTGGTATAGCAATCGATATGGGTGCCAATATGGCCAAAGGCATTGACTGAGTCAGACTGTTTCTTGGCCCATTGGTAAGCCGGGTGATCTTCGTTGATCAACAAGCTGATGGACTGGCGTGTGCGATTTGATAGGGCTGATGTCGTTGGTTTTGATGTCGCTGGGTAAGACATACAAAGGCTCCAGTTGGTTGTTGTTAATGTTGGGAGCCATTGTAGGTAAGCCTCGAAATGCCCATTACAAACATTAAGACTAAAAATATCAAAATAAGGACAGGTTGACTGTCAGGGTGTTTCTTTAGTACCTGCTGTTTTGACCGTGGCGGTTCGAAAAGTCATCGGTGTTAGTACCGCCTTTCCAAAGCGACGGTCTGGCCATGTCGATGATCTGGAGGGCGTTAAAGGCCGTGCCGGCGAATAGGCCATCTGCAAGCTCTTGGTGCAAATCCGGATATTGGTCACCAAAAAGTGCGTAGGCATAGTGTTCATAGCGTCGGCTAAGGCCGGACTGCGCCAAAACAGCGGCTATTTGGCCGTTGGTATAGGCTTCCCTTGGGCCATAGGATGTCACCAGCATCGGACTGAGTGTCTTGATGTATTTGCGGATAGTTCTTCGTTTGAATAACTGGGTGAACACGAACATCACTGCTCTCCTCTGCTCAAAAGTCTATTAATACAGTGTTCAATAGATTTTGGCAACCTAAGTGTGGTGGTGATCGTCGTCCAATGCCTCTGCAATAAAGTCGATAAAAGCCCTGATACGCAAAGGCAATGAGTGGCTGGCTTTATAGACGGCATACAAAGGGATAGTTTGCTTGTTGTAGTTCGTCAGTACCTGAACCAATTCGCCGCTTGCTTCATAGGGGGCAACCATCCAGTGGGGCAAGGTGCTGATCCCCTGTCCGAGGACTGTCATCTTCAGCAGCATTTCTGGGCTGTCTGTCCGGAAAGATTCATTCAGGGGGACTTTTTCTGACTGGCCTGCGCGGCTGGTCAATGTCCATACATTGGACGGGTATACCAACGAATATGTCAGGCAGTGATGGCCGGTTAGCTCGCTAGCGGTTTGGGGTGCACCGTGGCGCTGAAGGTAATCGGGGGAGGCGCAATAGACCATGGTATTGACCATCAGCTGTTTGGCTTTCAGTCCTGAATCCTTGAGGTCAGATGCGCGGAAGGCGATATCGATATTATCGCGATATAGATCGATGTGCTGATCATCGAGGGATAAGTCGATGTCGACTTCTGGATGCAATGCCATGAAGTCAGCAATCGGCTCTGCCAGTAGGTGCAAGCCAAGAGATGTTGGCATGGATAAGCCCAGCCTCCCCTTAGCTTTGAGTTGCTCACCCTTGAGTGTTGCTTCGAAGCTGTCGTGCTCTTCCAGCAGGTGTAGGGCGTGGCGGTAATAGGCCTCTCCCGCGTCGGTTAGAGACAACTGGCGGCTTGTTCGGTGCAGCAGCAAAACCGATAGTTGCTGTTCAAGCCAGGCGACTTTCTTACTCACGCTGCCTTGGGTGATGTTGTGTGCATGGGCGACAGCGGTAAAGCTGCCAAGTTGAACGACGCGGATAAACGTCCGGATACAGTCTAGTTTGTCCATTACTATTCCTGTTTGGAATGTTTGGTAATCAATTTTAGCTATATATCAAGTGTAATTGGAATGTTTATGATTGTCCCCGGGTTAAATAACGGGACAGATATCATGACGACCACTCAAACTATTATCACAACTCTTCTCGGCGCGTTCTTCGTGTTTGCAAGCTCAGTCAAACTGCTAGGCTGGCACAAGTTGATTTTTACTACCCAGTTGGCCTTCTTTGTGAAGTATGGCCTTAACCGGCAATGGATGTTCATGGTGGGAGCCATTGAGTTGACTGCTGCGGTGCTGATTATCTCTCCGCTGTTAATAACAGTACCGATTGCTGCGTCCTTATCTTTAGTCGGGGCGGCAGGCCTAGCCGCCGTGTCATTTGGCGCGATTGCCTGCCACCTATGGTTCGACTCCTGGCGGGATGGCATACCAGCAATGGTTACTTTGGTGTTGTCAGGCTATTTACTGCTGGTAATGTAACTTGGAAGGTATTGCCGTTGCCCGAAGAGGCGGGCAGTAAGCAGATCTCCCCGCAGTGGAGGCTGGCGATGTCCCGCACGATGGACATCCCCAAGCCGGCCCCATCACCCCGTTCGGTATGGGCGCGAAAGAATTTTTCAAAAATCTTGTCACGGATATCAAGTGGGATAGGCAAGCCGCTATCGTTGACGGTGACAATGATGTTCGGGTTGGTGAACTCCTCTAGAAACAAAGGCTCGGTACTGGCGACACGGGTGCCGCACGCTGATTTAAGCTGGTGCTGTTTATTGAAAACAGCAAGCAGCAAAGGCATGAAGTCGGTGACATTGGCATTGAATGCTAGTCTGTAGCGCTCGGCAATATACCCCTCGACATCTCTGCGCAATGGATGTTGGCTACCGATGAGCTGAAGCTGGAAGGTTGACAGCATTGGCGTTTACCCTAAACGTTATCTGTTGTGTTCAAATTAGAGGGGAAAACTTAAGAAAGGCTTAAGAAAGGCTTAAGAAATAAAAAGCGCCATAAATTTTGTTAAGAAATAGACTTTTTATGTTATACCGTATTTGATTTAACTTGTTGAAAAAGTTAGGTTAATTCTTCTCTGGTTCAAAGCGAAAAATATAAGGAAAACAACCGCCGGGTAAGTCCCTAGCGGGCCCGTTGGGGACAAAGCCGAGCTTTTGATAGAAGTTCACGGCATACCTCGAAGCATTGAGGAGGATTGCTTGCTTGGGGGAGCGCCCTCGGCATTCTTCAAGGGCAGCGTTGATGAGCTGCCGAGCGATCCCTTGGTGATGATAGTGAGGATCAACAAATAAATTAGATAGGTTCCAGTACTCTTTAACCAATATCGCGCCAACCACGCTGCCATCGATACGATAGACATAGTGTAAAGAACTGTCTGGGTGCGTGCGCCACCATAAAATACTGTCAGCACAACTGGCGATAAGTTCATCCTGGATATGTTCCGGCTCATCAACACATGATCTGATTGCCCGGCCTGTAAGGGTAATAATGTCGGAGATATCCCTGAATTTTGCTTGCTGAATCATGCGCACTCTTCCTTGTCACAGTGTCATTGGTCTTATCATTCTAAATAATTTACCCGCAAAGGAATATCATTGTTTTTTTTATTCTCTTGATGGATTGAAAAATTTCGTACTTGTGTGATTACCTAAAATATATTCCAATTCAGAATGCCAGTGTTGTTAATTGTGGTGGTTAAGTTAAGCAGGCAGAAAAAATTACTAACAATTTAAGTAAAAGATTATTTGTTAATTTTCTAGTGAGAGCTCAATGTCCATGGGTATTTATTGATAGAATGGTTATGTGTGGGAATTTTAAAGTGTAAATACCATGGAGAAGGTATATGCTACATGCTGTATCCCCTGATGATAAGACAAACCTAACTTTAAAAGAGCTTAAGACAGACTTGCACAGTATAGAAACATCGAATGCTGAATTTACTGTTAATGGTGAACTAAAGGATAACGAAGCAAAATTTAATTCGCATCGTTTGCGAATTAAAAATGTAGAAAGGCCACAATCCAGCTACTATTTTTTGGCGGATAATGAAAATGAAAAAAATGTCAACTGGGTTGTAGGATTAAGTCAGGCTCACATACTCTATGGCTTTAAGTCATCGAGCGAAATTGATGCGCTATTGAAAGAGCGGGAGTCTTTAAGGCCTTTATCTGATGTACTGTATATGTTGGGTATTAAGGGGCTGTATAACCACCTCAACAAGGCATCGATTGATGACATTTATAATTGGCTATGCCCGATATTGTCTGAAACCCAATCAGATTATCGAAACGGTGTCATAGAGAAAAATAATCCAGATTATTGGCTGCATAGGTTGGTGGATAGTTATGATCTCTATGGTTATCCCTTAGATGCTAACTTGTTTAATGTTTACTTACTAAAAATGGCTAGCTTATCTTTTGGGCAGGCACTCACAATAAAAAATAACCATATATTTATGCCAATACAGGGTTCTTACTTGGAAGTGATAGGCTTCCAGCAATCATTATGTGAATTTGATGTGGTCGACTGGTTGTACGACAGAGAGTATGAAGTAGATAAATTACATTTTTAAAATTTGGAAATACTACGTTAACGGATAATGGTAACAGCCTGTAACCGCAAGGCATCGTGCTTATTCAATCGTTCGAGAAGAATCGAAAGGTATTACTTTCCTGATAGCACTGGCTATAAGCAATAAGGGGGAGATTAATATCCTTAAATGCCTGATAGCCAGCAATAGGTTAAACAAAGCTGTGCATGGTGGCTCAGTGCTAAGAGCAACGGTTTTGCGTCAACTTAGTTTAATTTTAGCAATACGTCGTTTGCCTACTTGGACGATTTGTTCACCGACAGGTAGGGCTACCGATGGATCCTCGACTTTATCGCCTGCTATTTTCACGGCCCCCTGCCGAATGAGACGCAGGGCTTCTGAGGTTGATGACGTTAATTTCGCTTGCTTCAGCACCTGGCTAAGCGTCAGTCCATGCTGGAATTCAATCGTCTCTAAGTTGTCTGGCATTATCTTTGCAGCGAAACGTTGGTTGAACATGTTCTCAGCATGATCAGCTTCTGGCTCTGAGTGGAAGCGGGTGACGATTTCTTTGGCCAAGAGTACCTTGATTTCTTTTGGGTTGCGGCCGGATTCGATATCCCGTTTGAACTGTTCAATTTCATCTATGCGGCGAAAAGACAGCAACTCGAAGTAGTTCCACATCAAGTTGTCTGAAATTGACATCAACTTGCCGAACATTTCTTCTGGCGATTCGGTAATGCCAATGTAATTGGCGGCTGATTTGGACATCTTCTTCACGCCATCTAGGCCGACCAGCAGCGGCATGGTGATCACCACCTGCGGCTCCATGTTGTGATGCTTTTGCAGTTCACGCCCCATCAGCAAGTTAAAGGTCTGATCCGTGCCGCCCAGCTCAATGTCGGCTTTCAATTCTACCGAGTCGTAGCCCTGGAGCAGTGGGTAGATAAATTCATGGATACCTATAGATTGCTGCTCGGCAAATCGTTTTTTGAAGTCCTCCCGCTCCAGCATTCGAGCGACTGTTTGGCTAGCAGTGAGTTTCAGCATGCCTTCAGCCCCAAGTTTGGACAGCCAATGTGAATTAAATACGATGTCGGTTTTTTGCGGATCGAGTATTTTGAACACTTGCTGCTGGTAGGTCTCGGCGTTGGCAAGCACCTGTTCTGTTGTCAGTGGTGGGCGGGTTGTATTCTTGCCGCTCGGATCGCCGATTTTGCCGGTAAAATCGCCAATAAGAAAGACAACCTTATGGCCCAGGTCTTGGAACTGTCGAAGCTTGTTCAGAATGACAGTGTGGCCGAGGTGGATATCCGGCGCGGTAGGATCGGCACCAAGCTTGACCACCAGAGGTCGGTCTTTCTTTAGTTTCTCGATTAATGCTTTTTCAGGGGTAATTTGCTCTGCCCCTCGGTGGATAAGAGCAAGGGCTTGGTCAATGTTCATCGTAGCTCCGCCAATAGTTGGGTGTTACCTATCAGTTATTCTGATACTGTGATTGCAAGGAAAGTGTCTGTTAGTATTCTTATGTACTAATATCCATCACCACGCAGGTAGAGCAGCGTAGCAAAAATATTGCAGGACGAAAGTTAGCAGCTATCACACGTCGTGATGGCTGGGATAAACAACGAAAGGGTGTGAATCAGCAGTTATGTATAGCTTTGAGCAATTGAAAATGTTTGTCGCCGTTTGCGAGTGTGGGTCTTTTTCGGCGGCAGCAAGAAAGCACCAGCGGGCACAGTCGGGGGTAAGCCAGTCGGTGTCGAACCTTGAAATCGCGTTGAATCAAACCTTGTTTGACCGCTCAAGCAATATGCCCACGCTGACAGCCCAGGGAGAAGCGCTGTTGCCAATCGCCCGTGCAATACTGCTGCAGCAACAGCGTCTGGATCAAAAGGTGATGGCCCTGGATGCCGATGAAGAGCATGAGCTGGTGGTCGCGATAGAAGAAAGTGTGGTTGAACCGGATTTGCTGGGGCAGATCACTGCGGTCGGCGAGCAGTATCCGATGACCAGCATCGAGTTAATCTCGGCTTCGACTTTCGACATCAAGGCGATGGTCAGCGAGGGAAGGGCGCATATCGGTGTGGTCTATTCTGACGGCAAAATACTGGAAGATACCGAGTTTGCTACGGTGGGCTACAACCGGTTTTTGACCCTGGCTGCCCCACAACACCCTCTGGCCCATAAAACGGCACTTAAAGATGACGATCTGCGTAACTACCGCCAGATCGTACAACGCTCATCCAGCGGCAAGGAGCTGTGGTTCAGTTATGCGATCAGTTCGCAGGTATGGTATGCCAATAACCATCAGTTGCTCTTGGAGTTGGCGGCTCAAGGTCTCGGTTGGGCTATCGTCCCTGAAAGCTTAGCGGCATCCTATGTAGAACAAGGCAAGCTGGCGGTGTTGGATCTTGCCTACGAACCCGATGGTTGGCTGACAACGGTAGATGTGATCCAAACGCGCCGCCATTCGGAGGGGCCGGTACGCCAAGCATTGTTGCAGATCCTGGAGAAGACGCTTGCTGCTAAGCCGAGGTTGTAGGACCTCCTCCTATTTCTTGAGTTTTGATAAAGGTGCCCGGCTGGAAATCATGCACAATGATGCGATTCCCGCGACTGCGAATGATCCAATGGCCCAGTTTACCGGGCTGATACACATGGCGATGTCGGTTGGCTCCGAGCAAGGCGTCGATGCATTAACCGCCCGTTTAGCCAATGATGGTTATAACGTCGTAGACGGTCCGCGGCGAACCGGCGATGGTTATTATGAGAGCGTTGTACTTGACCCTGAAGGAAACCGGTTGGAAATCACGCTGTGAATGACATCATTTAGCGTGGCAACACTCTGCACACACCAACTTTGAGGAAGGATATGAAGGAAGTAAAAGCGGTACTGTTTGACATGGATGGCCTGATCTTTGATACCGAAGGGCTTTATAAGGCCTGCTGGCAGTCAGCGGCTAACGAGCAAGGACTTGTGCTAACCGATGAAGACTATCAATCATTTATTGGTGTGCAAGATGAAGAATGTGAGCGACGGGTTGCGATAAAGTTTGGTGAAGCATTGGATCTCGAGCGCTTCTGCCAAGTGAGAGACGCCATGTTTAGTGCCGAGCAGGACAAGGGTATTCCATACCAGCCAGGCTTTGCCGAGCTGTTTGCACATATTAAGCAAAACGGGCTGAAGTGTGCACTTGTGACTTCTTCGCCGATCAAGAAGGTCACCCACCATTTTGCCGGTACGGATTATATCTCGCAGTTTGACGCCATTGTTACGGCCGAAAATGTAGCAAACGGTAAACCGGCTCCGGATTGCTACCTGATGGCTTGCGGCCAGTTGGATATCACCCCGTCGAGCTGTTTGGTGCTGGAAGATTCAAACAATGGCATGCGCTCGGGGCTTGATGCCGGCTGCCAGGCGATAATGATCCCGGATTTGCTAGCGCCAGCTGAAGATATCGTGTCAAGAGCCACGTCAATTGTTGACTCCTTACTGGAAGTTAAGCCATACCTCTAAATGTTGACCATGGGGAAATTGATGAATCTGTGATCTGAAAAGCATGCCTTTGCACCAGCCTCTGGCACTATAGTTAAATGTTGAATAGAAACAACTAACTAGCGGGGAAGGTATGCGACAGATAGGTGATGGTATTTGGGTTCACGAAGACTCAATGAAGATGTTGGGTACCAAGCTCGGATTGAGGATGACGGTTATCCGGCTGAGCGACGGTCGCCTCTGGGTACATTCACCCACTGCGATTTCTCCTGCGCTCAAGCAGCAAATTGATGAGCTTGGCTCTGTCTGTTTCTTGGTTGCGGCCAATAACCACCACAGTAAATGGTTACAGGATTGGATTGAAGCCTATCCGGATGCCGAGGTGTACGTCAGCGCCGGGATCCCCCGTAAAGTACCGCTATCTAATTACCATATCCTACAGCGTGGGATGGAGAATGAATGGCAAGATGATTTGGAGTGGCAAACCATGCCGTCGGTGCCGCTGTTCAATGAAACAGTTTTCTTTCATCATCGCTCAAAATCTTTGATCGTGACGGACTTGGTGCAAAACTACCCTGAAAATACTACTCATAACGGCTTGGCTGGCGCGATGACTAAATATGTCTTTGAGCCGATTGGCTTCAAAGGGCGCTGCGTCGCCCCTCCTCTGAAAATGGGGTTTACCATCAAGGATAAACCGGCTTTCTATCGTTTTATCCAAAGTGTGCAGGAGTGGGACTTTGACAAGATTATCGTCACCCATGGCGACATAATAGAAGATGATGCCCAGACAGTTTTTGCCAATTTGTCTTCAAGATTTGCCTCATAACTGAGAGATATAGTGTCGAATTTCAGCGTACTGTTGCGATAGTGAGCACTTAATTGTTTGGGGTAAAGTTTCTACTTTACAGCGTGCAAAGAACGCCGTATTATCCACCGCACTTACGGAGAGATGGCTGAGTGGTTGAAAGCACCGGTCTTGAAAACCGGCATACGTTAATAGCGTATCTAGGGTTCAAATCCCTATCTCTCCGCCACATTAGAAAAAGCCGCTGAGAAATCAGCGGCTTTTTTGTATCTGGAATCTAGGGTTCAGCTGAGCGAAGCGAGACAACGTTGCTAGCTAAAGGCGCTGTAAAGCAACGGCCGCAGGGCGAAGTAAACCCTATCTCTCGGCCACACTCTGCGGGCTTGCAGAAATGCATAGCTTGCACAAGGGCACCTCTGGTTAATAACTAAATCACATTTTATCAATGAGATAGGTGTTATAAAGGCTGACTTTAGAGTGGTGGCTCCAATGTTCGCGGTTTTGTGCGTACATTCCTGTTGTATCGTTGCTATTTTGTGGCTTTTCACTTGAGAGGTCAGTTTATGGGCAGTTTATCGAGAAGAGCGGTACTCAAAGGGCTTGGGTTGGCTGGCGTCGTCGGCGGGGTAGGGGCTTGGGCCCTTGCCGAGAATAAAGCGCCTGAACAGGTGCTCGAAGAAATGTTCCAGGATGCCTTAACGGCTTTGCCGGCGGCGACCATCAGTGCGGCGGTCATAAAAAGCGGCGAGCTTGCCTGGGCGAAAAGTTTCGGTTACCAAGATCTGGAAAGCAAAACCCCCGCATCACTCGACAGTATCTGGCCGACTCTGGGCTCGGTATCGAAGTTGGTTACCTGGACGGCATTGATGCAACTGGTGGAAACAGGGGCGATACAACTCGATGGTGACATCAGTGACTATCTGGGGTTCACGCTGCGAAATCCCAGCTTTCCGGACACGCCAATCACGCCATACCATTTACTGACCCACTCTTCCTCGCTATCTTCCCGTCGGATGACCTCGGCACCGGACATTATGGCCGATCTGTTCTGTAAAGATTATCAAGAGAGCCTGAACGCCTGGGTACTGGCATACCTTGCTCCCGAGGGGGCATACTATAACTCCGAGCTTGTTTTCGATAATTACCGTCCCGGTGATTTTGCCAATGTAACACCTGATCCACTGGGCGTTGTGGCGGGGTATTCCAACTTAAATGCCATGCTTGCTGCTTACATGGTTGAACAGGTTACATCACAGTCGTTCGAGGAATACACCAGCAAGCGTATTTTTTTACCGTTGGGTATTGAGGATGCCGGGTGGCAAAAAGATGTGTTGAACCAGGCAAAAATTATCACGCCGTATGAAGCAAAAAACAGTCCTCGGCCACCTGTCATGGCGGTCTATACCAAGAGTATGCAAGACCGGGGATATATGGGAACTAGCGAGATAGCGGCAGTAGGCAATAAGAGTTATTTCTCGATGGCCGATTGCCAGTTCTTCTCGCCGTTCAGCTCTGCGGCTTTACTCGGCGCTTCGACTCATGCATTGACGGCATTTATTCAGTCCTTTTTGCCACATGCAAAAACCAGATTGCTGCAAAGAGAAACGTTAGATCGCATGTGGAAAGTCCACCGGCAGGATGCCATCACCGGCAGCAAGCTGGGGCTGGGATGGTTCCAGTTTGCACCCCCCCGACATGGTGTGTTCTGGGGGCATGACGGAGGAGGGCCGGGTATCCTTTCTCGGGTGATGATTGATCCGCACAGCGGAAATGGCGTGGTATTGCTAATCAATAACTTTTTCGTGGATTTCAGGCGTCGTTCGCAGCTAATTGAGGAGCTTTGCTCTTCCCTTAAAGTGGTTTAGCAAGCACGCAGTAATTTTGTTGCCCCCCATTCTGGATATGGCCAAAGGAAACCGCTGATATCAGCGGTTTCCGTTTGTGTGGGTTACAGGCTCTCAACAGCATTTTGGATGGCTGGGCCAATCTGGCGCTTACGAGACGTTACCCCTTCAAGCGTCAGCGTATCTTTTTCGAGATCTGTCGCGTCAAAAGCGATTTTGAGCACCTTTAAGTCGCTACTATCAGCCCATAGCAGGTTGGCTTTTTTGTCTTTGGTGTCGGTGATTGAGAAGAACAGATGGTCCAGTTGATTGGCCTTTTTGTATGCCCGCATGGCTGCCAGCAGCTCTTCTTTGCGGTCGAGTAGTTGCTGGGCGGTGAGGGTTTCTGCCACGCCGATACCAACTTTCTTGCCGCCGTATTCAAAATTTTTGTAGTCCATGGTCAAAATGGTGCTGGCGGAAAGGTGGCTGAGATCTGATTTGGCGATCAGCATCTGCTGGCCGAAATCCTCGATATCATTGATACCCGCCAGGTCAGCAAGTTGCTTTGCGTAGTATTTGTCGTATTCGGTGGTGGTGGCAGACTGGAAAATCACGGTATCTGACAAGATAGCCCCTAAAGCGGCACAGGCGAGCTGCTTGGGCAGAGTGATATCAAGTTTGGCGGCATTGTCTGCCAAGATCGTTGCTGCCGAGCCCCAGCCTCGGATATCCATGGCGACAATCTGTGGGGTATTGATTGGCGAGCCACCAATGGCATGGTGGTCGATAACGGCAACGATAGCGTTCTGATTAATGGTAGGCGCGAGTTGGGTGACCTGGTTGAAGTCGACAAGGCCTATTTGAACGTTACCGTATTCTGACTCGATGCGAGGCGGTTCGGCGTTACAGTAGCTGAGAACAAACTCAGACTCCGGATTGATCCTCTCTGGTACCGTCGCCTCACCGCCATAGATGTGAGCAGCCAGCATGGCTGAAACGACGGTGTCAGTATCTGGGCTTAGGTGACCGGTCCAAACCAAGTTGTCCGTATTATTGTTCGCGGGATGCTGTAGATCGAAGGCATGGCTGGTCGAACCGGTCGATATGAGTACAGCAGCAACGAGAGGTGAAAGCTTCACGGTAATTTCCCTATTAAATTCAATGAAAGTGAAGCAAAACTACCTTTGTTTTTTTACATAAATATTTCAACGCGTTAGCTTTATATATGGCAATGATTAAAATCGAACTTCGACCTCCATGCCTTCAATCCAGTACTTGGGGTCTAGGTCGTCTTCGAAGCGAAGGGTGATCTTTAGGTATGCCGGTTGTCCTTCGAAGGGGGTAAGCAACTCTTGGGGTAACTTATTGACGACCTCCACTGGCTTGTTGACTGAAGCGGTAAAGCTGGTGCCATCTGGAAAGGTGATCTTAGCAAGCGTACCTAGTTGGCCATATTCCAGGTATTTCGGGTTGAGGTAGGCAATGACATCTGGCGTTATATTCTTTGAGACCGTAATTAACGGGGTGTTAACGTTGATCCGCTCGCCTTCTAATACGTGAATGTCAATGACTCGGCCATCAAATGGGCTGCGTATTGTTAAATTGTTTTGTTGGGCGCGTTTGGCGACAAGTTGCTGCATCAAGGCTCGATGCGCTTGGCTCACCGGGCCGGCTAATGCGATTTCTCTTAAGTGACGTTGTGCTTCGATATACGCCAGTTTTTGGTTGTTGAGCTGGTTGTACAGTGAGTTGCTTATGTTGAGTATTGACGCGTAATCTACCTCAGAGACCTGTCCTTGTTCCCTGAAAGTATCGTAGTTGCGTTGTATTTGTTTGAATTTGTCTAGGTTTTGTTCTGACTGCGCGATTGAATCTTGGTACAAGTGGTTGATTTGCGGGGCGGGAGGAGAAAGCTTGAGCAACTCTTCCTCAATAAAGCGTGTTTCGGCATCCAGCGTGCTGTCGCTGAGTAAGAACACAGCCTGTCCTTTGGTTATAGCATCGCCAATAGCGGTTGGTATGGGCGATACAATAGCCTTTTCCGTCGATAGGATAGTTACAGGATAGGAGGTAATGATTGCGGGTGCAATGACGAGTACCTGAGTGCGGTACAGGTAGTAAGCCATGGCAAGCAAGGGGCTAATAACCAGCGCAAGGATCAGGTACCAACGCAATTTATACCCGCTGCGTTTAGTTTGGCCATAGACAACTTTCATTCCACCTTCAGATTGTGGTTTGAGTTGTTTGTCGAGGTGGAATTTGACTTTCATACCTAGAACTTCTTACCTCTTTTTAATACCCACCATGGTGCCATGCTCGATTCCTCATGGCTGCGGCGGATCGCTTCATTGAGCATCGCAAAAGCGGTCACCAGCCGCATGAAGTACTGGTAGATAGGATAAAGAGGAAGCCAAACAAATGCTTTCCAGTCATCTCGTCGCTCAGAAATAAGAAAATAGTAGATGACAGACAGCAGCAAAGAGAAAAGCAGGTAGATCAGATAGAGCATCAACGCTAGCGCGATGACAAGTTTTATTGGGAAAGAAGCAAAAATATAGAAGGTGTACCCGGCTACAATAATTGGTAGTAGGATATTTTGAATAACGCTATAGGCTAGGGTAAAAACAAAGTTCCCCCAACCGAGTAAGGACGGCGTTAAACTATGGCGATGTTTGCGCAAGAAGAGAAAAAGTAAGTCACCATCCCAACGCAATCTCTGTTTGACCAAGCCGCGGAGGGTATCGGGGACATCGGTATGGCCAATAGCATGGGGAGCAAAAGATAAGTGGTAGTGAGGGTAGCGCCTCTTGTATTGCATTAACCTTATTGTGATATCGAGATCTTCGGCACTATGTGTGTCCCACCCTCCGATTTGCCTGGCTATAGCGGTATTAAACGCACCAAAAGCCCCCGAGATATTATTGAGTACCCCCCAGCTTGCCATGCCAGTTTTACCGGCTTGTATCGACAGCATATATTCGATAGCTTGCAACCGAGTGAGAAGATTGGTTTGGTGGTTTCTGACCCGCAGAGCCCCGCCGCAAGCCATCGTGTTGGGATCGTTGAAGTGTTTGACCATGTTGAATGCCATGTCGTTGTCGAAGGAGGAATCGCCATCAAGACTGAAAATGACCTCTCCCTTGGCCATTGCAAGACCAGCATTGCAGCTAGATACCCGCCCACCACGTTGCCACTTAGGAACAACGATGATTTTTCTTTGCCTTGCTAATTGATGTTTGTGCTTGCAGCGTTTTGCCGCCAGATAGGTCTCTCGGTTCTGGCTTGCTCCATCGACGATGACCAGTATTTCGATTTGTCCGGGATAGATTTGCTCGACGAGGGTGTCGATGGTGATTTCAATGTCGTCACCTTCGCCATAGCAGGTAATAACGAAACTGAGGAATGGGTAGTGAGTTATTGGCTGTTCAGCTGTTGGAAACGACCAGCGAAAGATCCCTGTCAGAACCAAGAGGTATAATGGTAGCTCGAAAATCAGAAGCATAGGGAACAGCATGAGCCACAACACGTGGTTATGGATCAGCACCAGGTAAAGTTGGCTAAAGATGGCAAGGCTATCTTGCAGCATAAATGTCACCTATCACATTCGCCAGCCAGATCTTGGTGCCCTCATTAATGGCAGGATCCGGTATTTGTACCGCAGATACATGCATTTCGAACTGCTCTTCTTCAATTAGGCGGCTGAGCTGTTCGATTTTGTCCTGCAATACTGAGATGCTGGCCATGGCGGTTTTGGGCATTAGAACCAGCAGAATGTCTTGTTTATATTGGCAGCAGATATCGGTATCGCGAAACAGGCCATTGAGACGCAAAGTGATCTGGTCGAGCAAGGCAAACATTTTGTTGTCGCCATAGAGGTTGCTGTACTCCTCTAGGCGGGGTAGGTACATACTGAGAAGGAGGTGTCTTTCATTGTGCCTCAGTGCGATTTTGTTAAGCCAGATCAGAATATTTTCAAAATACCCGGCATCTACCTTTCCTTTGATCGATAGCTCCGGTGCCTGCAATAGCTTACCGTGCTGATAAACATATTCCCCTAATTGGCCCAGTTTAAGTTGGTAAATGGTTTGCACAATCAACTCAGCCGTTTCCGTTTGTGTTTCACAATTTAAACAATGGCTGAGGGTGTCAGGTTCAACAAATAGGTGGGAGCAAGCATTACAGCGGTGGGTTTCCAAGGGGCGGTCGTAGTCAACACCAATGTGTCGCAGTTGGGTTAGACAGTTGGGGCATTCCAACTTCCCTCGGCGCAAGAATAGTTGTTGGTCGCCAACATGGCCACAGGTAAAGCAATGTAGCGAAGACTGTATATTGATATCGATGTTTTTGCAGCTTGGGCAGACCTCGACATAGTTAAGATGTCCACTATTACACTGCTTGCAAACTCGGATGCGGTCGATAAGTTTGTCTGGCTCGAGTACTTCCCGCTTAGTTTCTCCGAGTACAAAGCGATGGGAGGAATAGAGGTCGGGATAGAAAGCATCGACAATGGGGTATTGGTAGATCCCGAGAGAGCAAAGTTGCTTGAGTGGTTTGATCCGCCGTGCCCGCTGGACACCCAGCCAGCCGATGAGAGGCTCAACTTGCGCGATATCGGGAATTCGGCTTAGTTTCTGGTTGATATCTAACCAGTTCTTATAGGCTGATTGCTCATCGAAAATACCGTCGCAAAGGCATTCACTGTAGCGGTTCTGGTTTACGACATACACAGCCCAGGTCCAGAGTTTGGGTTGGCGCAACATCAAGAAGAGGTTGTGATCCTGCTCGTCAGGTTTGTCAAAATTTAGGCATATTACCCCTCCCCAGATATCAGGAAGATCATCAATGGAACCGAGTAATTCGACCGTTTCGAATAACTCGGTCTCTGGTGCATTTATTCCCAACCAATACAGGTTGTTGCTCTGGGGATACATAAGATGACGTTCCTAGCAAATGGTTGATGAATCACATAAACATAGCAAAACTTGGCAAACGGCATGCTCTAACATCTGCAACACTTCTGGCAAAGCACAAACCTAAGGGGCGGCTTGGCTACTCTTGCTCTTCAAGGTTTCTAGCACCTTGCTTTTTTCTCCGTCGGCGATGACATGCCCCTGATCCATCACAATCAGCCGGTCAACACAGTCCAGCATGCTGGTTTTATGGGTGAACAAAACCAGGGTATGCCGTTTATCAAGCGCCTTGAGGGTGTGCTTAAGATGCTGCTCCGAGCGGTTGTCCATCTGGCTGGTGGGCTCATCGAAGATCAGTAACTTGGGCTGATTGAGCAGGGCCCGTGCAATGGTGATGGCTTGTTTCTGCCCGCCGGACAAATATTGCCCGCTCTCGCCAACTTGCCGGTTGAGGCCGGATGGCTCGTGCTGGGTGAAGAGGTGAACCCCGGCTCGCTGGCAGGCAAGGTCGATGTTATCGTCACTGGCCAGCGGTGAGCCGAGGGTAATGTTGTCGCGAATTGAGCCGAAAAATAATGCATTGTCCTGTGGAACGCAGCCAATCTGTTGGCGCAGGGTGTGGGGGTGGTATTGATGGATATCGATATTATCGAAGCGCACAGCGCCAGAACTTGGCGGGTAGAGCCCCATCAATAGCCGTTGTAAGGTGGTTTTGCCCGAGCCAATCTTGCCGATGATTGCCACTTTCTCACCCGCTTTTATGGTCAGTGAGACCGACTGTAACGCGGCGGTTTCGGCATTGGGATAACTGAACGTCAGGTTGTCACAGCAGAGGTGCCCGCTCAGCGGCTGGGTGCGGTCGGAGGTTGCGTCGTGACGGGTTTCATCGGGCATGGCCATGATATCGCTGAGGATGACGATAGCCGATTTGGCTTGGTGGTAGCGGGTGGAGAGCTGCGATAACTGAACCATCGGCCCAATCGCCCTGCTGGTCAGCATCGAAACGGCAATCAGGCCGCCCACACTCAATTGTCCGGCGGCAATGAGGTACACCCCGTAGATAATCACTCCTACTGATACGCATTGCTGGCTCAGGCCTGCCAAGTTGTGGACCGAGTCGGTCAGGCGGCGGGATTTGATCCCCCAGTGGGCTATATGAGCCACAGCCTGCTCCCAGCGGTGCTGGTATTGGGGTTGGCTGTTGAACAGTTTTACCGTTTCAAGTCCTGCCACACTCTCGACCAAGTTGGCATGCTTTTGCGCGGCAAGCTGAGATCCTTCTTCGATGGTTTCTTGCAGCGGCCTTTGTATCAATAGGCTATACAGCGCCAGCAAAGCGATGGCAATAACCGGGATAATCACGATCGGCCCGGCAATGATATAGATCACCAGTAAAAAGAGCAGGGCAAAAGGCAGGTCAATCAGGGCGGCGATGGTGGCGGAGGTTAGGAATTCCCGGACAGACTCAAACTCCTGCAAGTGGCGGGCGAATGCGCCGACAGAAGGTGGCCGGGCAGCGAGCTGCAGCCCCATGACCTTACGGTAGATCTCAGCGGATAATAGAATGTCCGTTTTCTTGCCGGCGATGTCGATGAAATAGCTGCGCAGATATTTCAGCAGCCAATCAAAGCCAAAAATGATGGCCATACCACTGGTCAGTACCCACAGGGTGTCAAAAGCTTGATTGGGCACGACCTTGTCGTAAATCAGTCGGGTAAACAGCGGTATGGCCAAGGCAAAGAGATTGAGCAAGGCCGAGGCTATCAGCACATCGCGGTACAGGAATTTGGATTGCCACAATGTCTGCCAGAACCAGGCCTGGTTGGCCTTAGGCGCTTTGCCGGCACCGGTATCGGTTGATGTGCGGGCGTCATGTTGGAAGGGCTGCCTCAACAAGAATACCCGATCGAGAAACTGGCACTCCAGCTCCTCGAAGCTTACCCAGCTTTTTTCTGCGGTCTGGCTGCCGCTTGCATCCGCGTTGCTTGGGTCCAATCCCCCGGGCAGGGCAATTTCCGCCCGTTGCTTATCTTGGTCGATATCAAGCAGTACACAGGCTCGGTTGCTGTCAAGCAGGGCGATGACGGGCAGCAGCAACGGAGATAGCTGGGATAGGCTAAGAGCCGCCTCTTCGGCCTGGAAACCGGCATTGTTCGCCGCCCTTGGCAGCAAATGCGGAGTGAGCAAGCCGTCTTGCAACGGCAGTCCTGCCAGTAGGCTTTTCATCGAATGGGGCTGGCCGTAGTGGTGGCAGAGGAAGTGCAGGGCATTAAGAAGAGGATCTGCCATGGTTTGCCTCCTTGTGAACGGTGATGTAGTGGCCCTGGAAGCCGACAATCCCCAAGGTTTTCAGTGCCTGATATTGAGGTTGGTGTTCAACCCGGGTTGCGATGGTCTTGATATTGAGGTGATGCGCTGTCTGGATCAGTGCCCTGAGGGCATCGTGCTGAATACCGTCGGCTGGCTGGCGGGTAAAATCGGCATCGATCTTGACATATTTGGGGTGATATTGGCGCAAGTAGCCCACTGAGTCGAAATGGTGGCCGAAATGATCAATGCCATAGGTAAACTGGTGCCTGTCGAGAACCAGGCACAGCAATCGAGTTTGAGCACTCTCTTCGAGAAAAGCGATCTCGGGCAACTCGAAAATAAGCTGCTGGCTGATGACAGGATGTTCGGCGAGGAAGCTGTCGAGCCATTGGATAAATTCGGTATCTGCAATCGACGTCGGCGCGATGTTGATTGCCAGAAAGGTTTGGTGAAGTGATAGGTAATGGACTGCCTTTTGGATGATGTGGCGATCCAACGGTGAGGTTTGTCTGAGGGCATTGAGGGCCGGAATAAACAGATGAGCGGAATAGCAATGCTCATGGTGCTTGAGTACTGCAAAGACTTCTTGGTGAAGGGGGTGGTGTTGGCTGTCTCTGACCGTCTGGAAAGACAGGGTAATGCGGTCATTGTCGATTGCGGTTTGGCAAAGTTCGAGCCATTGCTGCTTGCCCCATAGCAGGTGTTCGGGTTGATGCATTTGTTGCAAAGCGTGCTGTGGTGTTTGATTGCCCTGGCTTTCACTTTTCGGGAGCGGCCCCTTTTGATGGCGAATCGCTGCTATGCGGGTAGGGCTGTGCTGGGCTTTGGATAGCACATTATCGCACTGGGCCAGTAGCGCGGACACCGCCAGTGAGCTTCGAGCTTGTTTGGTGATAACTCCGCCACAAACGGGCTGGAGGCTCTCTGGCGAGTACCGGGCCTGAATATGGCTGAGCTGATCAAGCAAGCTCTGCAATGCTTGGGTGGTTTGCTCTTCGTCGGTGGCATCGGCCTGCTCGGGCCGGATAATGATAAATTCACTGTGGCTCAGTCGCCCTAGTTTCGCCTGGGCAGAGGCCGTACTTTTTAAGTGATGGCCCACTTTTTCTGCGAGCTGGGCCGCCTGCGGAAAGTGTTTCTGGCTCCGTAGCCGGCTTATGGCCTCTAGTCTCACTATCACAATAGTCCCGGTGGTGTCTTGCTCTAGCCAGTCTTCCAGATGGAGGAGGAGCCGCTTGCGGTTATTGAGCCCGGATTCCGGGTCTTGGTACGCCCGTTTTCGGAGCAGATCGGCCTCTTGGGCTTGCTGGTTGAAGTGCTGTTCAATTTTGGCCGCCATTTGGTTGAAGGCATGGGTCAGCGGGATGAACTCCTTGGTTGGTGGTACGGGCAGTGGCTGACCAAAGTGCTGGTCGGCAATGGCATGGGCTTTTTGCTGGAATTGGCGCAGTGGCTTTTTGACGAATTGATCCAGTAACAGCTTCAAGGCCAGTACGCCGATAGCAAAGCCGATGATGAATGTGCTCAGTAATTGCCAGCTGCTTTGCCACAGTTTCCGGTATGCCAGCGTTGGATAACTGGTGACGGTAATTTTTCCGTACTGGAGCCAGCCGCTGGTTAGGGTGTTTTGCCGTGTTACGGCAGGGATGTTGACCCATTGCCGAAACCAGTGCGGGACATCACTTGGCTGGGCGGGGTAGGACCGTTCAATAATGGTATTTCCCTTCAGCAGCTGCAGCGTGACTTTTTGGTACAGGCTGCCATCGAACATGGCATTGATTACCGACTCTATGGCGACCGTGTCATCCTGTTCGAGGTAGGGGGAGATGGCCAGCCCGACGGCATGGATGGCATTGTCTATTTCGAGGGTTTGCTGTTCAACCAAATAGCTGCGTGTGGTGGTAAATTGGCTAAAAGCGATCCCGGCTAGCAGTAGCAGGAATAATAGGCTTAACCCTAAAAATAACTGGCGATAGAGTGACATAGTTTCGTATTGCCTCCTATTCGCGATCTAGCCACAGTACAGGTACGGTGAGCTGATGGTGTCGTACCCGTTGTTGCAGCGATTGCCAATGCTTGATGCGGCTGGGATCGCCGACTAACTGGCCTTGCCCTCGCTGTTTTATAAGCCACAGCTTGCTGGCGTTAAAGCTGTAAATAGGCTGCAGATCTGAGCGTTGGCTGGCCTGCAAGATGTCTGGGGTCAGGTTATCGAGCAGCAAGGGGACGGCACTGGGGGTCGGGTAGTAGGCCAATACCATATGGAACTGGTTAAGGGTAAGGGCTTTGACATAAACTAGCCGCAGCTTTTCATCGTCTACCCCTAGTTCGCGCAGAGAAAGGTATTTTGCAATACTGAACTCCTCGCAGTCACCTGCTCCGGCTCCCAAGAACTCAAGGGGAGCGGCCCAATAGTCTTCTTGGCCCCAGATCTCGATATCGTTCAGAAACCGCAGTTGGTTAAAGAAATCATTGACCAGCTTAAGTTGAGCTAGCTCATCTTGCTGTCTGGAGGCTGTCAGTAACTGCCGCCAAGCCGTTGTTCTCATTGCTGCCTGTTTGCCGTATGTATGATTGATAAGCCTGACGATCTCCTCTTCTTCGGTGCTCAGCGGGGACGAACTGATGGCCGGTTGGGCGGCGGGGAGATGTGGGGAGTGAAGCCCAGTTCCGCTGAGCAGCAGCGAGATCAATAGCATGCTAACCTCCTTCATCTTCATTGCGGGCTAGTCGGCTCGTAGTGAGAAAATGGTCCACTCTTCCAACACATTCCCCCGCTCCCCCCGCACTCTTGCCGTGACACGTCGGCTCAGCGTATTGGATTGCTCCCGGGTGTTGGCGGCAACAGGGACTGTATCGCCAAAGCCGAGGGTTTTTATCCGGTTTGGGCTGACTCCGAATTCAATCAGCTGCTGGCGGACGACCTTGGCTCGGCGCTGTGATAACCCGAGGTTGTAATCAGAAGCGCCGACAGGACTGGCGTAGCCTTTCAGTTCGATCCTGGCTTCTGGGTAGTTGGCCAAAAAGTCGGCCATGCGTTTGATTTGCCCAAGGAAGTTGGTGGGAATCACGGTGGAGTCATTGGCAAACAGGATATGAAGGTCACTGGACTCGGAACGTTCGACCAACCTAGGGCAGCCATCGTTGTCGACAATAGCGGAATGTGGCGTGCCCGGGCATTTGTCGCGGGCGTTGATCACCCCGTCAGCATCGTCATCCATCAAGTCTCTTGATTGCTCGGTAACCGGTGGGGCTGCGGCTTGGGTCGAACACCCGGCCAAGAGGCCAGTGACGGTTATCAGTACCAAGATACTGGCGAGTAACCTCAATAACGCGTTGGTGCAGGTTCTCATCATGGTTCTCCCTAGCGTACCGATTCCGACCACTGGCTGGGCACATCAACCCGCATTTCTTCCAACAATTGCCCCGTTGCGTTCAGCACCCGGTATTTGGCCAGAATGCCGGCATAGTGGGCGCCGAGATAGGCTTTCCTTGCTTCGAACAGTTCGTTTTCGGTGTTGAGTACATCGAGCAAGGTGCGCTTGCCGATCTTAAATTGCTTTTCGTAGGCGATAACGGTGCGAGCCGAAGCATCGACATGCTGTTGCAGGTATTGGGTTTGGCTGAGTGCGAGTTCCATGCCGCTCCAGGCCAGACGGGTACTCTCTTCCAGCAGTCGGTATGCGCGGTCACGGACATCTTTGGACTGGCTGAGCTGGTAGGCGGCGCGGCGGCTGTCGGCCAGATCGGAACCGCCGTTGTATAGGTTGTACTCCATTTTCAGCATCGCCTTGAACTCATCGGTATGGCCGGGGGTACCGTCTAAGTCCTCGCCCCATTCTTGGGAGGCTTCGATAGAGAAGGTTGGGTAGAAGTTCCCTTTTGCTTGCTTGTATTGGTAATTAGCGGCATCGATATCGTTTTTGGCGACAAACAATACCGGGTTGTTGTCTTTGGCCTGATTGAGAGCGTTGTCGAGTGAAGTGGGAATGTAGTTCTGGTCGACCTCTGGTTTCTCGAGGTTGACGGGATTGCTGCCCACTTCACGGTAGAATTCGGTGATTTTATCCTGAAGGTTGTTCTCGGCGGCAATGAGGTTGGAGCGCGAGCGGGCGAGTCGCCCCTCAATCTGGGCCAAATCAGCGGTTGAGCCAATACCGGAATCCGTGCGTTTCTTGATGTCAGTGAATATCCTCTGGTGCACGGCATAATTGGATTGCGACAGGGTCAACACTTCCTGGGCTTCAAGAGTATTTAGGTATATTTCTGTCACCCGCAGGGCCTTGTCTTGCGCATCCGCTAGCAACTGGTAGCGCTGCGCTTCGGCTTCGGCCTTGTTGCGCTGGATATCATGATAGGTAATAGAACCATCCCAGATCAGTTGGCGCAAACTGATGCTGGCATCGAGCGGCTCATAGTCCCCGGTGCTGTTGGTGCTATTGTCGTAATCCTCGTAGCCGACACTGGTCTCGAGATCGACAGAGGGTAAGTAGTCACCAACCGCTGAGCGGGTGGCTTGGTTCAGGCTCATGAACGCATTGTAAGCCCGTTTGATTTCAGGGTTGGTCGTGAGTGTATCGGCCACGGCTTGCTCCAGCGATTGACCTATTGCATTGGGCGCCAGCAGCAGGCTGACTATCAGAGTTAGCTTGAGACAGCACGGCGGGAGCAAAACTGGTTTGGGTATCGTCGTCATCGGAGGCAGTCCTTAAAATGATCACTCTCGGAGCGCTGTTTGTTGTGCTTTCAGCACTGGATTGAGTAAATACTGCAAGACGGTCTTCTCGCCGGTAATGATATCCGCTACCGCGTTCATCCCAGGGATAATGGGCAGAGGCTGCCCTGCCTGATCGGTAAAGTCCGTGTCTTCGGTCCGGATCCGTATCTGGTAATAACTGTGGCCTTCATCATCAATCTGGGTATCAGCGCTGATATGCTCGAGTGTGCCGGTCAGGCCGCCATACTGGGTGAAATCATAGGCGGTGAATTTGACTACGGCGGTTAATCCTGGCCTTAGAAAGCCGATATCCCGCGGGGAAATTTTCGCTTCTACCAACAAGCTGTCTTCGGTTGGGATCACCTCGATAAGATCCATGCCTGGCTGGATAACACCGCCGAGCGTGTTGATATGGATTTTTTGTACCGTGCCATTGACGGGGGAGGTGACGAGGGTTCGTGTCACCTTGTCCTGCAAGCCCAGATGCGATTGGTTCAGTACAGCGAGTTTATCGGCGCTCTGGTTGAGCTCCGATTGAATCTCCGAGCGAAAGTTGAGGGCAATATCAAGTCGTTTGAAAACAGCCTCGTTCAGTGCTGCTTTCATGGCCGGGAGCTGCAGCTTGGTTGAGGTCACCTCACGAAGTGACTCATTCAGCTGCCGCTGTAGCTTTAGCAGCTCGACCTTGGGCACCACGCCTTCATCGGCTAACGGCTTGGTAATGCGATATTCCTCGCTGGCGAGGTAATAGCTCTGCTGTTGGTTTTTTAATCTGGCTTGTGCTTCCTCCAACTCGCGGCTTTTTTGCTGAATTTGCTGGGCTATCAGGGTGAGCTGGTTATCTAGACTGGCGAGCTGGTCACGGTATTCGTTTTGTTGCCTTTTTACTAAGTCGGCATTTTGCTGGTGGAAAGGCTCGGG
This sequence comes from Photobacterium gaetbulicola Gung47, assembly GCA_000940995.1. Classification (NCBI taxonomy): domain Bacteria; kingdom Pseudomonadati; phylum Pseudomonadota; class Gammaproteobacteria; order Vibrionales; family Vibrionaceae; genus Photobacterium; species Photobacterium gaetbulicola. The sequence continues at coordinate 1,588,148 of CP005973.1, read as the reverse complement.
AAACGTCAGGTCTGTCGGTGAGATGATGACAGATTGACGCCAGAGTTTGCTGGGCGATTTGTCCGGAGATGATATCTTGATGCTGTTAAGGAGGGCGGTGAGTCGGATGCCGTCGGCTTCAATACCAAGTCGATCTTGGTTCTTTTCTTCGAAATCAGCTCTAAAACGGGTGTCATCTAGTTGGAGAAGGGGTTGGCCGATGGTGACCTGTTCCCCTTCGCGCACCAAGATCGCCTTGACGATACCACCTTCAAGGTTTTGGATTATCTGACGCTGCGAAGAGGGGATCACCTTCCCCTCTCCCCGGGTGACCTGCTCGATCGGGGCATAAGCTGCCCAGATAATGGCAGCAATAAAAAACAGCCCGACGCACCAAAGCAACAGACGTGAACGGCCGGATGCCTCTAGCAATAAGGCATAGTGGGAATCTCTGACGTAATCGAGATGCTGTGGCTTGATAGCAGAACTTTTATTCGTCATGCCTTCGTACTTAACCTCGTACAGAAAGACACGTTAGCCAACCCACATCCATATAGTGGTAACGAAAACTATTATTTACCTGCGCTTTGTTTGTTATTTATGACTTTGGTAAGAGCAGACACTTGCTCAAGATAATAGAGCACGGCGAGGTGTCTTGGCGTAGCGAGTTTGGGAATTCTAAAAGCTGAGAACCGTTTAGGGTTTGTGAAAGCTGGCTCGAATCCGAGACTAGACTTGTAGGGAAAAAATTCTTCTCCCACCAGTCAAGAGTAGTGTGTATGGCGGAATCATCGTCGATAGGTTCATCTTCTAAACAGATCCAACCCAGTGGTGAAAATGCTGAAGCTGGCCCTGAAGGTGTAAAAGACCCAGCAGGCATAGAACTGACGGTGAGCCAAGGGGAAGTCTACATCGTCCAAGCCGATGGAACTACCCAGTCGGTTGGCACAGGTGAAGGTGTCCGTATTGCTTCCGGTCAACTGCTATTGGCAGACAACAGCGCACAATACGTGGTCATGCAAAATGGTGAACCGGTATTGGTTGATTGGCCCTGCCCGACATGCGTGCTGGTGGCTCCGTCTGGCGGTGTCGATCCCGGTCTGGAAATTTTCCCCTCGACGTGGACTATTCAGCCGTTGGCCCAATTTCCTGATGAAGCCTCTTTGGCTCAGCGGGCACTGAGCGAACAAGAGCTGGTTGCAATTCAGCAGCAGCTCCTGGCCGGAGCCGATCCCAGCGATATCTTAGCGCCGCCAGCCGCGGGAACGGAAAGCAGTGTTGAGGGGGCCAATGCTGGTTTTGTCATCATCAACTATGATGGTGACGCTATCTTGGCTGAAGCCGGGTTTGATACCCGCTTCGAGCGCGGGGAGGAGACTGCTGAAGATGAATCACCTCCTTTGTTTGCCGCATCTGGTGGTGAAACGGGTGCGATGCAGCTTACCGAAGCAGACTTTGTGCCGAACACCTATCCCTCAGAGTCTTCGGCGCAAGTAATCGTGAATGCAGGCTCACTGCCACTAGAACCCGGCTCATTCACCTTTGACTCCTCACAACTGGCTGACTTGCTTGAAGAGCTCAATGCAGAGGTAACCTCCAGCGGACAGCCAGTTGTTTTCAGTTTCGATGCTGGTAGTAATGCAATTATTGGCACCAGTAACGGCAATACTGTCGTTACATTTCAGATATCAGCAGAAACGGGCGGCAGGGATGTCACAGTTACTATCACAACACAGCTTGAGCGGCCGGTTGATCATATTGCTGATAGTAGTGGTGGTAGGGTTACCAATGCCGATGATGTGTTAACAATATTACTGCCATTGCAAGGCACTGATTTGGCTGGAAATCCGCTAGATGTCCCCTTGCAGGTGAGCTCTGCCATTGTTGACGGTGAGAACCCTTTATTTGGCTCTGACGAAGGTACTGTTATCGACGAGGCTGATTCACTGGGCGTTGATATCGAAGGGGTAGTCCCTTTGGATGTGGGCAGTGATGAGATCAGCAGCTTGGTGTTTGACGCTGAACAGCCTGACTTGGAAAACCTAACCAGTAACGGCTTTGAGACAAGGGTATCGGTTAACGGCAACCAGCTTGAATTGGTCGATAGTCGAGGGGAGTTAGTCCTCACGATTGCTATCAATACTGATGGTAGCTATGTCGTCAATCAAATGCAGCCGTTTGATGAACTTGAGCGGGCAGAGCTGGTATTGCAATTAGCCGTAACCGCCACCGACTTTGACGGCGACAGCACTGACGGCACTGTCGTGTTGATCAGTATTGACGGCAATAGCCCGCCAGGGGGAGAAACTGGCGAGATCACTTTTATCGAGCCTGATCTGCAGCCCAATGATTACCCGGGCAGTGGACAAGATACCTTCGAACTCACGCCGGGTGCCGACCGCTTAGATCCTGATACCGTTACTATCGATGAACTAGAGCTAGATAATCTTATCAGCGAATTAGAGCAAGAGCTGAGTTCAGGCGGAGAACCTCTTACTTTCACCTATGACGATGCGACAGATGTGCTATCGGGCGCAAAACCGAATGGCGAGGTGGCTGTCACCCTGACCCTGACATCTGTTCAAAGCGCCGATGGGCTGGGGATCACCATTACTGCCGATTTGGTTCAATTACTGCCGCTTGATCACCTCTCTAGCGGAAACAGTCGTGGCTTCGTCTCTGTCAATGGCGAACAAATTGTCGTGACAGTCCCTATCCAAGTCAACGATACCGATGGTGATTTTCTTGACACGCCAGCGATACTAACCACCACCATCGTTGATGGTGCTATCCCCGCCTTCGGTGCCGATTCAGGTGCTGAGATCACCGACCCTGACAACACCCCTCCGGATCAGGTAAGCACTGTCGCCGGTGCCATTGAGCTGGATATCGGCAGCGATGCGATTGCCAGCGTGGTGTTTGTTGATAGCACCGATTTAGCGGATTTGATTGCAGGCTTTACCAGCAATGGCGAGCCAGTTAGCTACCAAATTGATCAGAACCAACTGCAGATATTCAATAGCCAAAATGAAGCCATTCTGACTGTTACCATTGCTAACGATGGTACTTATACCCTTGAGCAGAGCGATGCGCTAGACCAGCCGATTGATACTAATCAGTTGGTCCTGACTGTCGATGTAAAAGCAACAGATGACGACGGCGATACCGACGACAGCCAGATTGTCATGACGTTCAATGATGGCTCCGATCCTGCCGGTGGTGAAAGCGTCGCTGTGGCAATGATTGAGCCAGATCTTGAACCCAGCAGTTACCCTGGGTCTGTTGAGGCAACGTTGAATATCATTGCGGGTGCAGACAGATTGGATCCGAGTTCGATATCCCTAGACCCGACCCAACGCGATGATGTGATAGCTGATCTGCAAGCGGTGCTGAGCTCAGCAGGCGAAGCGTTGGCGGTGACCTATGATGAGGCCAGCGGACTGCTCGAAGCCCGTCTGCCTGATGGCAGCTTGGTGCTAACGGTTGCGATTAGCAGCGTACAGGCAGCCAATGGCGATGATCTAACAGTATCGGTTATCACGACCCAACTTCAGCCTCTTGATCACCTTGATACGACTCTCGATTCTCCCTATATCACCAGCAGCGGTGAAGAAATCGTCCTTACTTTGCCATTAATGGCAACGGATACTGACGGTGACAATCTCTCTCAGCCCGCCAGTGTTTCGGTGACGATTACCGATGGTGAGTTTCCGGCTTTGGGAGATGGTGCCGGAGTGACCCTCGATGAAACCAGTGACGCTAACCGGGTGGTTGAAGGGACGATCAGTATTGATATAGGCAGTGATGATATTGCCTCTTTGCTATTTGCTGACACACAGGCCGCACTGAATTTCACCAGCGATGGCAATCCGGTCAGTTTAGTGGTTGGCGGCACGCCTGTAGGCAGTGAAATTACCTTGGTTGATTCTCTGGGTAATACCGTCTTGCTGGTGACTATTAATAGTGATGGCGAGTTTGAGGCAACGCTTAGCGGCACACTTGATCATACCGACAGCGATAGTTTGGTGGTGCCGCTGGATGTGGTGATCACCGATAACGATGGCGATCAGGTGCCGGGGCAAATTGCTATTACTATTGATGACGGTGATGACCCTGCGGGTGGCGGCACCATTGAGGTTGAGTTTACTGAGCCTGACCTTTCACCACCCAATCAAGCCCCGAGCGAATACCCGCTCACCGAGCAGCAGCTTGAAATGATTGTTGCTGGCTCTGATCGCTTGGTGCCAGAATCTGTCCAGATTGCCCCAGATCAACTGGCAGCGATTATCGCAGAACTAAATAGCGAGCTGACCTCTGGCGGTGGTGGGGCACTGACGTTCAGCTATGATGCGGCAACGAATACCTTAGCTGGCGTTTTGGGGGATGGCACACCGGTGCTCACTATTGTGTTTACCCCGGTACAGTCCGCCAATGGCCAGGATGTCGATCTGACTATGACGGTGACCCAATCGGCTCCGTTGGATCACAATACAAATGGCAACAGCGAGGGGTTTGTATCGGTCAGCGGAGAGCTGATAGCGGTTAATCTTCCCTTGCAAGCCACAGATGTTGACGGTGATAACCTAACGACATTGGTCAGCGCGGTGGCTTCCATTACCGATGGTCCAATACCGGAATTGGCTGAAGGCAGTAGTATTACGGTCAACGAAACCGCTGATATTAACACATCGAGACCGGGGCAAATTGGCGTTGATGTGGGCAGTGATGCGGTGGCATCGATTAACTTTACTGATGATCAACCTGCTTTTGAGGGGTTATTGAGCGACGGTCTACCGGTGCAGTTCGAAGTGGTCGGTGGCAATACCCTCAATGCCTTCATTGATGTTAACGGCACCCCGCAGGTTGTGTTTACGGTAGTCATGACACCGACTGGTGACTACACCCTTACCCTCAACAACAACCTCGATCACCTTGTTGATGACACCCTATCAATCCTGCTAAATGTGCTTGTTGCCGATGATGACGGTGATACCAACACTGGTATTGTCACTATCAATATTGAAGATGGTGATGATCCTGCCTTTGGCAATGACTTTGGTCTAGCTCTCAATGAAGGTGACGACGGCCTCTCATCGGGAACGGGTAATATTGAGGTTATTCAAGGCAGCGATGATGTTATTTCTGTCCTTTTCTCTGCCGCTCAACCTTCGTTAGAAACATTGACGAGCAACGGGTTCGCGCTGGTATTTACCGTAATAGGCAATCAAATTACGGTTGTAAGGGCTGATGACCCGAATATTGTGGTGCTGGAAATCTCGATCGATACCAATGGGGGTTACAGTGTCACTCAGTTGCAACCCTTGGATCAAATTGATGCTTCAGATCTCGTTACACTGGATTTAGCGGTAGAGGTAACAGATCGAGACAACGACACAACACTGGGTTCTATTACGGTAACGATCGAAGACGGAACAGATCCTGCCGGCGGAAATACGGCACAAATTGCTTTTCCCGAAGGCGATCTGACGACCGATGACAGCGATCCTGGTGGTGAACAAGGTTACCCCGTTTCTGGCGATGCGGCGATCACGATCGCCGCCGGAGTCGATAGGTTAGATCCTGATACGCTTGATATTGATCCCGCTCAGCTAGCCACGCTATTGGCAGAGCTAGAGGCGGAAATTACTGCAGGAGGACTCCCGGTTACTGCGACTTGGGATTCAGGCACGGGAACCCTTACGTTGTCGGTTGGTGGAGGGACTGCCGGGGGAGAGACGGTACTGACTGCGGTGATCATCGCGGTGCAAAACGCCGATGGCGAACAGGTTGATATCACGGTGACAGTCACGCAGCTGAAACCGCTGGATCACAATGGTACGGACAATACCGGCTTGGTTCGCCAGCAAAACGATACCATAGTGTTCGACTTGCCAATTCAGGTGCAAGATACCGATGGTGATTTCCTTATAACCCCTGCACTTATCACGACCACCATTACTGACGGAACCGATCCGGAAATTGACACCGTTACTTCGGCGACTGTACTGGAAAGTGATATTGATGAAGGAGGCGATTTCCACCCGGGCTCAAACCCAGATGGTGATGGGCAGGTAGCGACAGGCACCATCACGATTGATTCTGGCTCGGATGAAATCGTGAATTACCAAGTCGATGTCGATGCATTCAATACTGCCAATGCCGGTACGCTAACGGCAGGCGGGCAGCAGGTTACTTTGGTGTTCAACGCCACCAACAATACCTATGAAGGCCAAGTTAACGGTGTGGTTATCTTCATATTGGCATTTAGCGCAACGGGCACGGCCGCTGATGATAGCTATAGCTTTACCTTGTTGGGTGCACTGGATCATGCTCAGCCAGATAACGATACCGAGCTGACGATTGCGTTCTCGGTGACTGCGATCGACCAAGATGACGACGCTAGCGCTGCTGTCACCGTTGCGGTAACGATTGAAGATGACATCCCGCAAACTCAAGATGCGGCCTTCCAATCTATTGAAGAGGGGGAATCGACAGAAACCCTGGATGTACTCACGGTGCCAGAAGAAGGGGCCGATGATGCCGAAGTCACTGCGGTCATTATTGAAGGCGTGCGGCAAGAGCTGACAGGCACGCCGGATGCACAGGGCTTCTTCAGTTTTGATGTCAACCAAGACGGTCAATTGCTCGGCCAGTTATTGATCACTGCCGAAGGGCAAGTGCTGTTTAATTCGCTATCCGATCTCGACCATGGTGCGGAGCCGATTGTTGCCAATGTGGATTTTGAAGTCACTGATGGTGATAACGATATCAGTCAAAGCACATTGACGATCACCATTACCGATGAAGAGCCGACCTTGGTGGTGCAGCCTTCAGAAGGTGTCGAAGATCAGGGGCGTAATCCTGATGAATTTTTGGGGGATCCCACCACAGGGATCCCGATCAATATGTCGATTGACATCGGGGATGCGGATCGCGGTGAGCAGATCGGCGATGTGTTTATCATTCTCCCCGCCGATCCCCATGGTCAATTCTTTCTTAACGGTGTCGAGATTGTGCCAGCCGGAGGACAAGTTCTGATCGACCCTGCTGCATTTGTCGATCCTGATGGCGATGGCGTGTTTGAGCTGCAAGGCGTCACTTTTGTGCCGGAGCCTGATTATTCCACCCTGTTTGAGCCAAACAATTTGCTGGACTTCACTGTGACTGCCGAAGTGGTGACCAGCGATGGGGTTAACCAGCCGCTGCAAGATGGCACCTTGTCTATCAGTGTGCTGGGCATTGCCGATCAACCGGTTTTTGCAGATACCGCGGTTTTTTATTACGGTGACGGCGAGGAGGATGGCGATAACATCAGCCTCAGCGAGTCATTTCAGGCGCTGCTGCAAGATACCGATGGCTCTGAAGAGTTGACGTATTTCATCACAATTACCGAAGGCCAAGCCCAGATCATTGGTGAGGGCATCACTGAAGTAGAACCGGGGGTGTTTGAAGTATCAGTCACCGCAGTCGATACCATAGAGATAGATCCTATCGATAACTTCAGCGGTGATATCCGTTTGAACCTCACCGCACAAAGCACCGAGCTTGGGCATTTTGTACCGGGCTCGGAAACCGCAGAAATTACCGAAGAAATCCTGATCAATGTTCTGCCTGTTGCCGATGATGCCCAACTGAAAGTGAGTCGGGTTGAATCCCTTGAAGATGAGCCCATTGCCCTGGCTCCGCTTATCGAACTGACTGAACTGGATGATCTCGATGATGATTTCGGGGTTGAAACCCTGTTTGTGCGCATTTCAGAGCTACCTGATGGCGCGCAGTTGTCACAAAATGGCGCTGTGCTGACGCCAGATGCCAGTGGCGTGTATGAAATTCTCTATGAGGAGTTAGATCAGGTCGTGCTGATCCCGGTGCCGGAAAGTAATGTCGACTTTCAAATCAAAGTGGAAGGGGTTGTTAAGGATGTGGTCGATATTACTCTTGAAGATGGCACGGTCGACACTGTCGAAGACGTATTGGTCACGCCTGAGCAATTTATTGAAGTCGCATTGACCGGCGTGGTTGATGAACCTGAATTTGAGCTCGGTGGCAGTAACTGGACCGAGATTGTTGATGGTGAAGTTCCCGGTATCGAAACCACGATTGATGAAGATACCGATGCCGTTCTCGATTTCAGTTTGGTTTCTGGGGAAATTGCCAATGCGCCCTTGGATGAATCCGAAACCCTGACCTTTGTGGTGTCCAATATCCCTGAAGGTACCCGGATTTTTGATGCCGAGGGTAACGAGCAAACTTTGGTTTTTGTGGGGTTTGATGATGACGGTCTCCCTCGCTACGAAGTGAAACTAACCGGGGAAGAGATTGGCGACCCTGACCAACCTGTCGCTATCAGTATTCGCCCGCCGGAAAACAGCACAGAAGATATAGTGCTCGATGCCAATATTGTGGTGACAGAAAATGATGGTGACCAAGGGGAGTTTGAGTTCCAGTTGGTGATCCATATCGAACCTGTTGTCGATGCCGAGGACTACACAAGACAAAGTAACGGGTTGGAAGATGAGCCGATTAACCTCAACTGGCAGCCGGTACTGACCGATAACAAAGAGCAAATTACCGGCTTGGTGGTGAATAATATCCAAGCTGATTATGGTTTACAGATCAATGATGGCGGCACGATTACCACGTTGACTGTTGACGCTGCTGGATCTGTCACCTTAAGCGACGCGCAGTTGGCTCAGTTATCGGATGGAGCGCAGTTGCAATTACTCGCTCCAGAGGACTCTGACTTAAACTTGACAGGCGCCTCGGCGATTACCACTGAGGTGACAGTGACAGAAGTCGATGTCGACTCGCCGGCAACTGATGTTCAAGTGGTCAATGGCACTTTGGATGTCATTATCCAGGCCGTTGTCGAGCCGGATGCCGAGATAGGCGTGATCCCGACAGGTACTACGGACTTTGTTGATACGATTGTGTCTATTGACGGCAGCTTGGATCTTGGTGGTGGTCCTGACTCTGACGGCCAGATCGTATTTGAAGATCTCGATCCGAGCAGTGATGAGATCATTCTATCGATAGTGATCACATTCCCCGATCCCGAAGCCGATTTTGTCGTCATCGGTGGTATCAACAACGGTGATGGCAGCTGGACAGTGCCGCAGGGCAGCTTGGAGGATATCCAGATCCTCGCTCCATCCGACTTTACGGGTGAGGTCGTGGTAGCCATTGCTGCCGAGGTGCAAGATCAGAGTGACGATGTGAACCCCAGCGCGATTGAAATCGTCAACAGCACGCTGACAATTGATTTCCAAGGCAATGCGCTCAACGACCAACTGGCGGCCGACATCGTTGTTGATGACAGTGTTGTCGTGACAGGCGAAGAAGATACCGTAGTCACCCTCGGGACTTTCCTTAACCAAATTGTCAGTCTCAGTACAGTTGGCGAGAACCAGGGAGATGATGAGTTTTCCTTGGTCATCAGCGCGGCGAGCTTGCCTGATGGCGCAACGATTTCAGCTATGGATTTCAACTTTGTGACCGGTGAGTATGTGATCAAAGTGCCTGTCCAGGCTGATGGCAGTGTCGATCTGTCTGGAATCACATTGAACCTTCCCCAGGACTTTGCTGGTGACTTCCTGCTGGATGTGAAATACGTCAATACCGATACCGAAAGTGGTGACTTCAACGAAGTTACCGACACGATACCTGTCCGGATAGACCCGATTGTTGATGTTCCCGAACGCACAGGGGACAACGAACGCGTGCCGGATATTGGTGTGTCGGTGGTGGAAACTCAGGGGCTTGATGCTGATAGGCAGCCTGTTGAAGACGGCGAGCCGGAAGTTATCTATCCCGACATAGCTTTTGAAGATGGCACCATTATTTTGGATGTCACCGCCACGGTCGCCGATATCAGTACGACAACCTTGGAAGGGCTTGAGACTATCGAGCAAGCTGTGATCAGTGTGGGTAGTTCCGGTGGCTTCTTGCTCAATGCGGCGGGTGAGCAGGTTACTAGCCTGACCATTACCGATAGCAATGAGCTCAGTGCTATCGAGTATGTCCCGCCGCAAGATTTTAGTGGTGATGTGTCGCTTGATGTCACGGTGACGATTGTTGATACAGCAGACTATGACGAAACCACAGGGGCATCGACCCAAACTGATACCGAAAGCTTTGACGGTAGCATTACTTTTGAAGTCATTGCTGTTAATGACGAAGTGAATTTTGTTGGCATAGATACACCGATAGAGGGTGATGAGGACAGCGGGTCGATCAGTTTTTCCGGTATCAGCGGTAATGTCGTCGATATAGACGGCTCTGAGTCGATCTTATCGCTCAAAATTGTCAATGTACCTGAAGGCTTCATCATCAGTGGTGCTGACAACAATGGTGGCGGGGAATGGAGTGTGGCTGTCCCTCCCGGTAGCGATTCTATTGACTTGAGCAGTCTTGGCCTCATCCCGCCGAAAGATTTCAGCGGCTCGGTCGAGCTAGAGATTGTGGTTTTTTCCAAGGAAGATAGCCTGGATCTGCCAGTCGAAAACACGGCAAACTTTACTGTCGTCGTGAATCCGATAGCTGATAGGGTGGATATTGATGTCACTCCAACCGCAGAAGGTACCGAGGACGACAATATTGATCTTGTCCTCAATATTGAAGCGTTTGATGACAGTGATAGCTACACCGGTACAGGTACGAATGTGTCGGAAAACCCGCCTGAAACCTTGCAGATCCAAATCAGTAATGTACCCGATTCCAGCCAAATTACCCTGCCGGATGGGGTAACGGGCACGGTAACGGATCAGGGTAGTGGAGTGTGGCTGGTCACGGTCGATAGCTCGGACTTAGATCGCTTGGTGTTTATCCCTGGCGATGCCAACAGTGACAATTGGAATGGCCAGCTGGACTTGGAAATCCGAGCGGTAGACCAAACCGATGTGGCTACGGATGATATTGCCCAATTCGTGACAATTAACCTAGATATCGAAGCCGTTAACGATGCCCCAGAGCTTCCGACTATTGGCGATCAGATCGCAGAGGAAGATTCACCTTTATTGATCAATGGCTTGAGTGTGACTGATATCGATTTTGACGAGGTGGGTAGTAGCGGAGTAATGACGGTAACACTGTCGGCAAACAATGGCAGCTTGACGGCGGTTGAAACTGCTGGTGTCACCATCACTGACAATGGCAGTGCCGCTGTCACTTTGGAAGGTAGCCTTGCCGATATCAATGCAGCCTTATCGGCTGGGATCACCTACCTCGGTAATCCTGAGTTTAAAGGCGATGACGTGATCACTGTGGTTGCCAACGATAACGGCAATATGGGGGCGGGTGGGCCGCAGCAAGCGACTTCGACGATTAATGTCACGGTTACCCCTAAACCTGAGCCACCAACACTTGAGCTCACGGTTCCCCAACTCGTTGATACGCGGGCGGCGCAAAGTTCTTTGGCATCAACTACCCTAGTACCCTTGCTCGGGCTAGTGGTGATCCCCGCCGATGCCGATGAAACCCTGTTTGTTGAGGTGCGTAGCCTTGGCGCCGGAAGGCTGGTTGATAGCGCTGGAACTGAAATCGGCACCGATAATGGTGATGGTAGCTGGCGGGTGGCAAGCAGTGATCTCGACAATACCTTCGTGGCAGACCTTCCCGAAGGGCCAAACAGCTTAACCTTGGTTGGCATTTCGCAGGAAATTGATGGTAGCGAGGCCGAATCGACCCAATTGCTGATTGGCGTTCGTATAGATGATCTCGCTAACACGGGTAATGAAGTCGGCGCGGGGGATAATGATGGCGAAAATCTTGTTGTTGGTAGCGATGCCGATGAGCGCTTGTTGGGTGGATTGGCTGATGACATCTTAGTAGGTGCGGGTGGTAGCGATGAGCTGCTTGGCGGTGCAGGGAATGATGAACTGTGGGGAGGCAGTCTCAACGGCAACGGTGACGGTGCCTCTGATGTCTTTACCTGGCAAGCTGCAGATGTCTCCGCCTCCGGTACGCCGTTTACCGATACAGTGAAAGATTTCGAAATCAATCTCGATCAGCTCGATATTGCTGAGATCTTACCGGATAACGGCGAAGACGATCTCGATCGCCTGCTCAATAACATCACGGCTGGTATCGATGCTGAGGAGACAGTGAATCTGTCGGTCGCGGTGAGCGATAGCGCTCAGCAAAACATCGCGGTTGAAAATATCGATGTCGCAGCATTAGGGCTGGGGACAGGCTCAACCTCGAATGAAATCATCAATGAGCTGTTCAACAACGGAGTGTTTATTGTGGATTGAGTTGAAGTCATCACCAAGACTGTGTCTTCACAGTCAAAGCCAATAGTTGTTATCTGCATCTATCCTCCACACATTATTGTTTGTATTTTTTTAATTTGTAACGCCTTCGACATAGGTAAGCCACGCCTTTACCAAAGCGGATTACAAAATGTTCGCTAACTCCCATTGCTACCACATTTAGCCCTACAGAGTGTGATAAAACAAAAAGAACATAACAAAATTTTACTCCGTTATGTGGTCGGTATGCTCTTATCAATCCCAAGACAGAGACACCTATAACAGAGGATTATGATGGAGCATACAAAAACACTACTCGCAGCCGTTCTTGCTACAGGCTGCCTTTCTTCCACTGTTTATGCTGACACTATTTTGCATGCCTTCAACTGGAAATACTCAGATATTACGGCTAATGCTGCTGAAATTGCCAACATTGGCTACAAAAAGGTTTTGGTTTCACCAACATTAAAATCATCAGGAACTGAGTGGTGGGCTCGCTATCAGCCACAGGATATTCGGGTTATTGATTCTCCTCTGGGTAATAAAACAGATTTTCAAGCAATGATTGATACGCTTAAACAGCACGGCGTAGAAGTTTATGCCGATGTTGTACTGAACCACATGGCGAATGAAACCTGGAAGCGGGAAGACTTGAACTACCCGGGAGCAGAGGTACTTGCAGACTACGCAGCAAATAGCGAATATTATGCGAAACAGACCCTATTTGGCGACTTAAGCGAAAACATTTTCTCTGCAAATGACTTTCATCCTGAAGGGTGTATCTCTGACTGGGGAGACCCAGGTCATGTACAGTACTGGCGCCTGTGTGGGGGAGAAGGTGATCGCGGTTTGCCGGATCTTGACCCGAATAACTGGGTTGTATCGCAGCAGCGACTGTACCTCCAGGCTCTAAAGCAGATGGGGGTAACTGGATTTCGAATTGACGCAGTAAAACACATGAGTCAGTACCAAATAGATCAAGTGTTTACCGCCGAAATTACTGCTGGAATGCATGTGTTTGGTGAAGTCATTACCAGCGGTGGAGCCGGAGATTCAAGTTATGAGGTATTTTTGGAGCCCTACCTCAATAATACCGATCATGCTGCCTATGACTTTCCTCTGTTTGCATCAATCCGTTCTGCGTTCTCTTATGATGGCAGCATGACAAAACTGCATGATCCACAAGCTTATGGCCAGGCACTGGATAACGCTAGAGCAGTCACTTTTACTATTACACATGACATTCCTACCAATGACGGTTTCCGTCATCAGATCATGGATCCTGAAGATGAAGCACTCGCTTATGCTTATATTCTTGGTAAAGATGGGGGAACGCCACTTATTTACAGTGATGAACTACCTGATAGCGAAGATAAAGACAATGGCCGTTGGGCAGATGTCTGGAATAAAACAGATATGAAAAACATGATTGCTTTCCATAATGCTATGCAGGGGCAAGGTATGACGGTACTGCACAGTGACCAGTGCTTAATTATTTTTAAACGTGGTAAGCAAGGCGTTGTCGGAATTAACAAGTGTGGCGAAGAACGCAGCCATACTGTCGATACGTATCAGCATGAATTCAACTGGTATCAGTCTTATCAGGACACGCTTTCTGATGCGACTGAAACGGTAAGCTCTCGTTATCATACGTTCAGTATTCCTGCGCGCACGGCAAGAATGTATATGCTCTAAGCACAATGTGGTCCTGATCTATCATGAACAGGATCATTTAGTTATAAGTAGACAGATCAGCTGTAGCCCGGTGAGTTTTCCCCGGGCCATTTCTGCAAGCTAAATCGTCGTGATCACATTTCTCTGTAATGCTCGCAAGGTTGCTATTCAACCTTGGCATATAAGTCTTTATGATGGCTGAGTGTACTCATTGAATAGGACAAGGAATGCCATGAAGAACTCGTTTGATCACGCTCTACCCAATGCTCAAGGTTATTTTGGTGAATATGGCGGCAGCTTTATTCCCGAAGAGCTGCAAAAAGTGATGGAGGAGATCACCGCAGCCTATGATGAGTGTCGTAAGGATCCCGCATTCCAAGAAGAGCTGGCTCGCCTCTATAAACACTTTGTTGGCCGTCCTAGCCCTATTTTCCATGCCGAGAATCTATCGGCGAAATATGGTGCGCCGATTTATCTAAAGCGTGAAGATCTCAACCATACCGGAGCCCACAAGATTAACCATTGCCTGGGTGAAGCCTTGGTTGCTAAGAAAATGGGCAAGAAGAAGCTGATTGCCGAAACCGGCGCTGGCCAGCACGGTGTGGCATTAGCAACCGCAGCGGCATTGGTTGGCTTGGAGTGTGATATCTACATGGGTGAAGTGGATATCGCCAAGGAGCACCCGAATGTCGTTAGAATGCGCATCCTTGGTGCCAATGTGATCCCGGCAACCCATGGCCGTAAAACACTCAAAGAAGCGGTAGATGCTGCGTTTGATGCTTACCTCAAAGATCCTATCAACCAGCTATATGCCATTGGCTCGGTAGTCGGCCCACACCCATTCCCTATGATGGTGCGTGATTTCCAGTCGATCATCGGCAACGAAGCCCGTGTTCAGTTCAAGGAAATGACCGGAAACCTGCCTAACAACCTCGTGGCTTGCGTCGGCGGCGGCTCAAATGCAATGGGATTGTTTACTGCGTTCTTGGACGATCAGGATGTGGCTATTCACGGGGTTGAGCCAGCAGGCCGTTCTATGGATGAAGTCGGTGAGCATGCGGCCACCTTGTCGCTGGGTGAGCCGGGTATCATGCATGGCTTTAAATCTTACATGCTAAAAGACGAGAAGGGCGAACCTCAGGAAGTCTACTCAGTTGCTAGTGGCTTGGATTATCCGTCGGTTGGGCCACAGCATAGCTACCTTAAAGATATCGGCCGGGTTAACTACGGTACAGCGGATGATCAGGAAGCGATTGATGCTTTCTTCGAACTGTCACGTTGCGAAGGGATTATCCCAGCTATTGAGTCGGCCCACGCCTTGGCTTATGCCCTGAAAATCGCTAAACAGGGTGAAACCGGGTCAATTTTGATTAATCTCTCAGGCCGCGGTGATAAGGATATCGACTTTGTGGTGGAGAACTACGGTAAAGAATACGGTATTGAATCTTTGATCTAACATCGATAGCGGGTAAGCCAGCGGATTTTAGTTCCGCTGGTTTTCTCGGCCCTCATAGCCGATCTCATATATCACTGTCTCAAATTTCATAACACTGATTCTTGCGTGCCAGTCAGCGTTTGTTGACCTTAACACCGCTATTTTTCATAGAGTTTTGCTAGGGTTAATGAAAGTTTTGCAAATGTTAAGGGTATAACTATATGGAAATGGATTGGGTCAATGGCATTTTGAGGTTTGATTCCTTTTTTGCCGTCACCATCGGGATACTGGTGCTGTTTATTGGCCGACAGCTTAATAATGTGTTCAAGCCACTCAAAGAGTTCAGTATTCCCGAGCCGGTCACGGGCGGTATTTTGTTTTCGGTGATCATCGCGATTGTTTACAGCGTGTCGGATATCGCCATTGAATTTGATCTGGTCGCGCGTGATGTGCTTTTGGTGTACTTCTTTACCACCATTGGGATCAATGCGAGCTTGAAAGATTTGCTCAAGGGGGGCTTGCCCTTGGTGATCCTGTTGGCGATCACCATAGCTTACATGATGGTGCAAAACTTCACGGGGATAGGCGTGGCAAAAGCCTTCGGCCTTGAGAGCCCGGTTGGTATGCTGGGAGGCAGTGTTTCACTCATTGGCGGCCATGGTACCGCTATTGCTTGGGCTCCCCGTATATCGGAAGGCTACGGCATCAGCAATGCGATGGAGATAGGGGTAGCCTGTGCCACTTTTGGTCTTATTTTGGCAAGCTTGATGGGTGGTCCCATCGCTAAGTTTCTTATCACCCGTCATGATCTCAAACCAGAGAAAAAAGAGGCGTTGGATGTGGGGGTTGCGGATGAGGAGTCGAATGGCCACATCTCGGGCTTCGATTTCCTCGATGCCATTTTATCCATTCATGTTTGTGTCATTCTTGGTTATATTCTCAATGAATCAATTGCCGAAATGGGCTTGCAATTACCGCTGTTCGTCACCTGTTTGTTCGCCGGTATTGTGATGACCAATATTGTGCACAATATCGGTTTCCGACGTATTACAGGTACGAGCTGGCCCGCGAGAAAGCCTGCGGTCGCTTTGATTGCCGATATTGCTTTGGGTACTTTCTTGGCGATGTCGTTGATGAGTATGCAGTTGTGGACACTGATTGACTTGGCGGGGCCTATTTTCGCTATTCTTACCGCGCAGTTCATCGTTGCGGTGCTGATCAATATCTTCGTGGTGTTTCCGGCGATGGGGAAAAACTACGATGCGGCGGTCATCTGCTCCGGTTTCGGAGGGATTTCACTGGGCTCCACGCCGACGGCGATGGCCAATATGTCTGCGGTCTCCCAGCGCTACGGTAACTCCCATTTGGCCTTCATTATTGTGCCATTGGTGTGTGCGTTCTTTATCGACCTGGTCAATGCCTTGATGATCCCGTACTTTTTGGCGAATTTCTAATAGCACTATGTGTTCATCGCATAGCTGGCTTTCCTCCTCATCAGTCGCAGTGCTGGCTTATGGAGGAGGATATTTAGCCGGCGCTCTTCGCTAGATGAATTTCAACTTCTTCAGAATGATGATCTCAATCGCCACGATAAGGATTAGGCCGAGACAAAACAGAGGGAATGCCAGCGGGTCCTCAACTCCTGGTATTCCTCCTATATTGACACCAAGCAACCCGGTGAAAAATCCAGCGGGGAGAAATAGGCCAGCAATGACAGAGAACAAATAGGTATTCCTGTTCATCGTTTCTGCTTGTCGCTGGTTGATATTGGCAAAGTAGAGATTGACCTGGTCGATATAGAACTCGATAGATTCGTTCATTCTCACGATGGTATCTAGGCAGTTTTTGAAATGGTTCTTGTGTCCGGTCAATACCTCTATCTCAGCTTGTATCAGATCTTCAAGTACATAGCGCTGGGGCTTGAGGTATCGGCGAAGTCGCAGCAGGCGGGAATATATCGCATTGAGTTCTTTGGGATCAGCCTTGACGTTGTGATCCATTTCGTTGAGCGTATCTTCCACGGGGGAGAGAAAACCTGAGATGATCCCGTTGATGCTGTTTGCCATTGCTTGCAGCAAGTCCGGTAAGTTAAGCGGCCCGATACCTTGTTCCAGTTGGTTGATGATTTTCGTGACGGCTCGCGAAGGTACCTTCCGTGTTGAGAGAAGGGCACCTTTGAACCAGAGAATACGTAGGCTAAGCATATCGTCGGGCTCAGCCCCTTGGTTGAGGTTGATGCCGCGCAATATCACCAAAAAACAATCGTCGCTGTACTTTTCGAATCGCGGACGTGTGTCATCGGCGAGCAGGGAGTCAACAACGGCCTCAGGGATCTGATTAGCTATCAGCCAGTCCTTCAGTCCTGCGGCATCTCGCTGGCAGTGATACCAGTTTTCGGCGAGGAGTTTTTGCACCTCCGGTGGGTTTTGCCTTGCTGCGCCGGATGAAAAGTCCCAGCTAGAAATAACAAATCCTTTCATCACACATCCCTTTTTTGGTTTGATGTGTAATTAATTCATTAGAAAACGGTATCTTGCAATATTTTTGTTAAGGATTGCTAGCTGTGTCATCGCAATTTTTCATTGTGATTACGTAATTTCAAAATTCTCATCTATATTTCAAGCTATTGAGGTATAGGGGGAATTTTCTATGCATGCCATGTTGGCTAGGGGATTGTCTTCGTGTTACGAAGCCTTGTTGTCAGGAGCCTTGTTAGCCGCCCTTGTCGCTCCCTGCCAAGTGACGGCAGAAGAGGGGGGGAGTGGCCACTATCTGCCCGGCACATTGTCATCGAGGATCAATCAAATTCCACCCAGTAAATCACTCAATGTGTATATGGATCTGAGCGGGTTTGACGGCAGCACTCAGAGTGAACTGAGTGTTCCCTTGGCGGGTTTGGCGGTAAACGATCTGAGTATTACCACCCAGACCTATTCGATGAACCTTGTTTGGAATCCGGGGATTCGATTAAAAGGCGGGTGGCAATATGCCATGGCAATTGCGTTGCCATATAGTTCAGTGGAAGTCTCTGCCAGCCAAGAACATAATGTGCAAGGGCATCGCCTGCGAGACAGGGACAGTGGCCTTGGCGATATCATGATTGCCCCCTTGATGTTGGCTTACTCTTTGTCTGAATATTGGCTAACGGAACTACATTTCAACCTTTATGCCCCGACCGGTAATTTTGAACCCGGTAAATTGGCCAATGTCGGTAAAAATTACTGGAGCGTTTCACCTGTTGCCTGGCTTCAGTATATTGAGCCGGTCACCGGACAAGAGTTTACTGTGTCAGGCGGAATCGATTGGAACACCAAAAATGAGGATACCGACTATCAGACGGGTACCCAGATGCATGTTGACTCGACGCTGATCCAATATATTCCTCTGTTGTGGGGCTTCACCGGGATCGGCTTGTCAGGTTACTGGTATCAACAGCTCAGCTCGGACTCTGGTAGTGGGGCCGTATCGGGAGACTTCAAAGCAAAGGCTGTCGGCCTGGGGCCGGTTATTAGTTATCGGGCAACCTGGTCTGGGCGGCCGGTTCGGGCGGAATTAAAGTGGACCAATGAGCTGGAGGTTCGTAATCGTGCAGAGGGGGACCGGCTCTCTTTCAAGCTGTCAGCCCAGTTTTAGCTGTGTGATTTCAGTCGGATTCCGATTCCTACCAGGCATGGAACAGGAACATAAACCTTATGTGCCACATGAAATCCGTACTCTTGCTATCGATGTGTGATCGGCTGATCCCAAGGGCTCAATCCGACAATATTGCTTACTGAAGTGGCCTATCAACCTCATAGAAAGACGTATATGCACGAGCTATACCCTATAGGGATCTAAGGTTAACTTTGAAGTGTGGGCGATTATTTGCATGCAAGCTATTCCTTA
The DNA here is from genome assembly GCA_000940995.1 of Photobacterium gaetbulicola Gung47. Lineage (NCBI taxonomy): Bacteria > Pseudomonadati > Pseudomonadota > Gammaproteobacteria > Vibrionales > Vibrionaceae > Photobacterium > Photobacterium gaetbulicola. The sequence continues at coordinate 1,568,927 of CP005973.1, read as the reverse complement.
CACCTTAAATACCCGAACTGCATCGAAGAAATGCGCTAAGCATCCCCTGTTGGTGTGCCTGTAAATGCTACTTTCCCAATTTATGTTGTGCTGTGCCCAAGCGTGGCAATTAGTGCTAATGGTTTGGGTGCGGTAATTATTTGCAGAGAATAGGAATAAAGGATTATTCGATGGGGAAACGTCACCTTCAACAGCCGGTGAAGCAACGTGTCACATTGGCCGCAGCCATCATTACCAGCGCGTTGCTGTCAGGGTGTTTCGATGGGGATAGAGATGAGAGCATTTCAAAGCCAACGACTACACCAACACCGGACAATAATACGATTGAATTAGTTATTACAACGTCTGAGTATGCAGCCATAAATCGAGCCATTACCTTGAGTGCCGCGGGAAGTACCACAGAAAATGGCAGTGCCTTGACTTACCAATGGCAGATTGTCGAAGAGCCGGAAAAAGATGCTGGGAATATATTGGCTCCGTCATCAAGGAATACCCGACTCTTAGCATTGGTCGAGGGTAATTATACGATTAAGCTGACTGTGTCAGATGGTGAGTATTCCCGCTCGGGAACCAAGACACTATATGTCGATTATGATGCTGATGGTATACCGTCTAGCCGTGACCTGGACATTGATGGAGACGGTACATTAAACGTTGATGATCAATTCCCAAAAGATATCACGGAGTGGATCGATTCTGATGGTAACGGGGTCGGTAACTATGCTCAGAGTGACGAAGATGGCGATGGCAAGCCCGATCAAAGTGATGCCTACCCGTTTGATCCTGAGCAGCAGGACTTGTTTGTTTATTCTGAAATGGAATTTAACGGCAACCTCTACCCTAATGGTAATCAGTTGAACCGCAGCTACCCATTTGCTGTAAAAGGGGTGGTTGAGTCGGGCTCGGGTTATGAAGTGGATACTGATTATTTCCTATTTGATGCCAAGGCCGGCGATATCATTACGCTGTTGCTGCATAAAACCAATAAAGAATTTGCCCCATCTTTGGCTCTTCTGAGCAGTGCTGGTGCCAGCTTGCCAACAGTAAAAGTTGATTGGTCACATGAAGATTACCTTGCGGTGAGCTCGCGTATTACTGCCGATGGTTCCCATGCGTTCTCGGTAGCTGATATTAATAATGCGGCATCGGAACAATTTAGCTACCGGGTTAGCGTGTTCAAAGATAGTGATATGGATGGGCTGTCCGATGATACTGAACTGGCGCTAGGCATGCAGCCAACCAACCCAGATAGTGACGGCGATGGCATCCTCGACGGCTTGGAACAACTGTTGTCCGCAGGAGATGTAGATCAGGATGGTGATCAGCTGCCGGCCTGGTGGGATCTTGATAGTGATGGCGACTTAATTGATGATTCAGTTGAGGGCGTGCAGGACATTGATGGCGATGGCGTGGCTAACTTCCTCGATACGGATTCTGATGGCAACGAAATTACCGATGATGTGGAAATCGGTTTTGACCCGATATTGCCTGAGGACTCAGACAACGATGCTATCTTGGATTTTGTCGATACTGATGATGACAACGATAGCCTCAAGGATATCAATGACAATGATCGTTTGTCTCCACTAGAGCAGGCAGAGCCGGGAGATAAAGAAGGTCGCCTGGTAGTCACAACTGTCACGGTGATCACCACTGATGGCAGCCATGCCATAGAAGGTGTTGCCCGCCGTGGAGATACTATTCGCCTCGAGGGTGAAGGGTTTGGCACAACACCAATGATCGCTTGGCAGCAAGGGACTGAGCTACTTAACCTTGTACCACAAGTCGATGAGTCAGGTGTCCTGACATTCACCGTACCGCAAAAGGCGCAATCAGGTGAGATCAAAGTGTCTAACGGCAGGAAGATCTCCTACCCTCACCAGATCACCGTGGTGGATGCCGATAGCCCATTGCTGTTTGATGTGGAAGTCATCGGCGATGTGGGTTACGCCTATGCAGGTGAGAGCATCACTTTGCAAGGGATAAACCTGAGTGCGCCATCTGTCAGGGTGAACTTGAATGGTGTGGAGTTGATCCCAACATCTGTTTCCAATAATCGTATCCGGGTTACCCTTCCGCTGGATGCTGCCAGTGGCGTGATTGCCGTGGTTAGCGACGAGATCTCTAACCGCCTGCCCGTTGAGGTTCGCCAGCAGACGGGAGGCAGTGTCGTCTTGCCATCGGGGTCGACCTTGGCCTTTGATCAGCTAACAGCTGAGTTTCTGGGGTCTTCAGACAGCGCTGTTGCCGCTAATGGCAGCTTCGTCCTGCCAACACGGAACCAGGGAGCAACGACTGTCCACCTGTTTGCACCTGAACAAGCAGGTAGGGAGCCGGCGATTTTCCTAAGTGGTGTCGTGCTGCCGGGGCAGGGTAGTATTGAAATCAGCCCCTATACCATGGCGGCTGGCTTGGTATATACCAGCATGGGGTTAGAGGCAACGATCCATGCTGATGACCAGCGTGCAGTGATGGACGTATTGCTAAACTCGACTCGGGCATTTGGTGATTACCTTGACGAGAAGCTAGGGCAAGATCCGTACTACCTCGAAGACTACCGCCGGGCAGACTTTACCGAAATGTTCCTGAAGGCTATCGAAACGGCTGGTAGCGCTGTAGATTCTGCGCTGTCTCAGGGGCAGATACGCCAAAAAACAGCGGCGCTGGTGAGTGCTAAGTCAATCGTTGCTTATGCAAGCCAAGCTGGCGGCGCAGAAGTGACGCCACAGCCTTTCCAGCAAGATTTCGGAGTCAGCTTCCAAGACGCTGGTGACAGCGTCAACGGTAAAATTGATATTGAAAATGATACGATGATGTTTGCCGATTATAAGCTGCTCAATGCTTACAATGGCAAGATCATCCGGGATTATGCTAACAGCTATTTCTCCTCTGACTTGCTCGCCCCACAGAGCGGGATCTTCAGCTTCTACAATGCCAATATGAAGACGGAAGATCTCAAACACCGCTCGGCAGATCTACGATTGTACACGCCAGGTTTCAAAGGAGAGGTATGGCATATCTATAAAAATTCGCCATCATATAAATTGGCAGTACGTACTTTCATGAGTCAGGCATTTGTTCCGGTGGTCAATACTGTGGTAGGGCTGCGAATGACAGATAGCACTACCAGTACAGTGTTGGACATCCTGTTCCAATATGGTCTAGTTGATGCCGTTGAGTCAGGCTGGAGCAAGGGCACCGTAAGTGGCTTTGCTGAAGGCGTAGAGGCTATGATCAAAAAATCAGAAGCGTCTACCTATGAAGCTATTGTCAAAGCTGTCGCGGTAAACCAGGGGCCAGCTGTTGTTAAGAAGATGGCGGTTGCATTGGGCATGAAATTGACACCTTGGGGAAGTGCGGCGACGGTGGTTTCGGTAGGTGGCACCGCGGTGGATTTGGGCAAGCTGGCGACAGATATTGCCACCACTAGTAGCTACCTCGAGTTCCGGGTGAACTTCCCGATTTCGGTCGAGGAAGTAACACCGGCAGTGATCATGGTTGATGGCGAGCCAAAAGATGTAGCCCTGAAAGGGCAGGGTTTAGACCCGGTTATTAAAGGCAGTATTTTCGGTGCGACGACCCACAAACCTTCAGTGACCTTTACTGATAGCAAGCAGGAAATCCATACCGATGACGCGCCAACTTATGAGTCGTACATCGTGGGAGCGGGATTGACAGCACCGGTGTCCCCGCTGAAAGTTCGCCTGCCTGCGGATTACCTTGATAAGGCCGAGTCACCGTTATCGGTGAAGTTATCCCACCACCGTCTAGACAGGGATCCGTTTGTTGATGACTTGGTAGAGGTTAAGCTGGATACCCAGTTCACGATTGAGCTGGTGAAGGAGCTGACACTTTCAGCACTTGATCCTTCGACCGGGGCATGGGGAGAAACGGTAACCATCTCAGGTGCCGGTTTCTCGCGGATCATTACCGATAATCGGGTATTTTTCACCGGTGATGAGGGACAGCCTGTTGCCGCGATGATCACTGGAGCGACGCCTTCGGAGCTGACAGTTGTGGTGCCAAATGGTGCTGAGACGGGTGACGTATGGGCCGAGGTTGTGAATGTCAACGGCACCCAGCAGAGCAATACGTTGCCGTTTGAGCTGGAGCAGCAGACTTACACCTTTACGTTTGGTGATAACGGTGCAGCGAATGATGACACTTATGCCTTGTATGTTAATGGCCAGCTGATCCGCACAATGGCAAGCCCCTCCCGTTCGGTCAGTGCCGATGTGCCGCTGACGCCGGGGGTGCACCAGGTTGAATTGCACGGTATCACTGCCCCTGACCGGATCGGTACTTACTACGTCTCGTTCCCGGCAGGAGTGACCTTGATCAGCGGTGATGCGATGACAGGCTCGGATCTCACGGCAGGTAAAGTGAAGCGGTATTCGGTTGAAGTTCAGCCGGTAGCGCCAGCGAAAGCAGGGACCAAATCACTGCGCAGGGCTGGAATGCCAGTGCCTATCTTATGGGATGAATAGCCCTTGCTGGTAAGTAGTGATGTGTAAAAAGAAAGGCCGATTCATCGGCCTTTCTTGTTTGCTTTGGTGAGACGTTCATGGAAAGAGTGATGAGAATTAAGAAGAAACATGTCTTTTTCTGGGGGGCAATATTGGTTTTTTCCCAGCTAATTCTATGGCTGATTGATTTTACTGTTGAATCGACAAGCTCGATTAATAGAAAAGCAATTACTGAACTGTGGTATATCCGGCCAATGATTTTAGTGTTAGGACTATTTCTCATGGCATATAGCCAGTACCCACGTAGCCGGTTGGGGAAGGTGGGGCGGTGGATTTATCGCTTTATTCTGTGGCTGATAAAGACCAAGCGCTCCGCAAAAAAGTAATCTAAGCTATGCGCAAGTTAAAGGCAGGTGGCTGCCTTTAACCTCACATTGAGACAGTTAGGCGTTTTTTAGCACAAACTCTTCAATCACTTTCGCCACACCGTCGTTGTCGTTGGTGTCGGTGACGTGGTTGGCAATCGCTTTGATATCGTCGGTGGCGTTGCCCATTGCCACACCCAGACCGGCGAATTTAATCATGTGGTGATCATTGCCAGCATCACCCATGCAAATCACTTCGCTAGCGTCCAGGCCCAAATGCTCGGCAAGCATAGCAACGCCAGTGCCTTTGTTGCTGTTCGGGTTCATCAGCTCGAGGAAGAAAGGGGCACTTTGCACCACGGTGTACTGGTCGTAGAGGCTCGCAGGCAGTTGGTTGATCGCTGCTGTTAGGATTTCCGGATCCGCGACCATCATTACTTTGATCACTTCTTCGTCGTCGGCAAGCTCGGCAAAATCAAGCACTGTCGTCGGTACGCCGTTGATCACTGATTCATGATCGGTATACGGGTTGTTCTCTGGCGTGATCAAACCGCGTTCAGGGGTAAAGGCATGAATGAAAGTACCGAAATCATTGGCCAGGCTGGCGATATTCTTCGCATCTCGGCCTGTCATGATCTGTTTGCGGATCACTGTTTTGCTAGCAACACGTTGCACCAAAGATGCATTGTAGCTAAGGACATAATCTTTTTCGCCCGTCATACCCAGTTCATCGAGGTACTTGGTCATGCCCTCCAGTGGGCGGCCGGAAGCTAGGACCACTTGCACACCGCAGTCGCGAGCAGCCTGGATAGCTTGTTTGGTTCGAGGTGAAATGGCTTTCTGCGAGTTAAGCAGTGTGCCATCCATATCAAGGGCAACCAGTTTATACATTGATTCGTCCAATCCGTGAAAAATTTCAGAGCCCGCATACTAATCAATTTTTGTGATCAACTCGACACCCTTTGATGATGTTAGTGTGACATTTCAGGACTGGCTTGATGTGTGTCAACTGAGAGTACCGTGCACTGGGTTTTGAGAAATGCAGCATTACAAATTGTTACTTGTTTGGAAATGGGAGGGAGGTATAAGTTTATGAAAATAATCATAAAATCAAAGTGTGTTCAGCTTGGTTTCTAACATGTATTAAGTGGTTGTTTTATCGGTGTATATTGGCCTTTCCGCCTACGATATGTGTGAAACTATCAAACAACTCAAAGGGATTTGTGGCTTTTCTCACTGTTTAATTCGCATGGCGAATTTAATATTTCTTCAACCCACAAGGGGGGAGTGAGAGTGGTATCCAGCCCTACCCCAATCAATCATGCTGGGTATCAGCCCCAACAATTATGATGAGTATGTCTGAGGAATAATCATGAAAAAAACGATCTTGTCTGCTTTGGTTGCAGGTTCGATGCTGTCGTCGGCAGCGTATGCCGCTGCACCAAATACCGATTTGAATTTAATGCCATATCCACATTCTGTGGAGCTGCGTGAAGGCAAGGTCGAGATTGATGGTGATTTCAAGGTTTTCATCAAAGGCTACCAGTCCGAGCGGGTGGCGTTTACCGCCAAGCGATTGCTCAAACGCCTGGAGCGCCAGACGGGTGTGCCGATGCTCAATCCATATGTCGATAGCGAAGACAAAGCGACACTGGTGATTGATATCCAGCAGGCGCCGAAAACAGCAGTTCAAACGGTTGAGGCGGACGAGTCCTATACCCTGACGGCCGACAACGGCAAGATTGTGTTGGCCTCTGAGCGCCCTTACGGCGCTATCCGAGGTATCGAGACCCTGCTTCAGTTGGTTGAAACCGACAGCACGGGCTATTTTGTGCCGGAAGTGACGATTGAAGATGCGCCGCGTTTCCCGTGGCGTGGTGTGTCCTACGATACCTCGCGTCACTTTGTTGAAATTGATGTGATTAAGCGCCAGCTCGATGCGATGGCATCAGCCAAGATGAACATTTTCCACTGGCATATCTGGGATGATCAGGCGATCCGTATTCAGTTGGACAGCTATCCGAAGCTATGGCAGATGACGTCTGACGGTGACTACTACACCAAAGATGAAATCCGTGGTGTGGTCGACTATGCCCGCAACCTCGGTATTCGGGTGATCCCGGAAATTTCATTGCCGGGACACGCCTCAGCGGTGGCTCACGCCTATCCAGAGCTGATGTCTGGCGGCGAAGGACAAAGCTACCCGCACCAGCGCGAGTGGGGGGTCTTTGTCCCACTGATGGATCCGACTAACCCTGAGCTGTACACCTTCTTGGGTAAAGTGTTTGACGAGGTAGTTGAGCTCTTCCCGGATGAGTATTTCCACATTGGTGGTGATGAGCCCAATTACTCCCAGTGGACAGAAAACGAGGACATCCAGGCCTATATCAAAGAGAAAGGCCTAGACGGTAACCACGGTCTGCAATCTTACCTCAATGCCCGCGTTGAGAAGATGCTTGATGAGCGTGGTAAGAAGATGATTGGCTGGGATGAAATCTGGCATAAAGATCTGCCGACATCGATTGTGATCCAGAGTTGGCGTGGCCATGACAGTATTGGCCGTGCGGCCCAGGAAGGCTACCAGGGGATCCTATCTACGGGCTACTACCTTGATCAGCCACAACCAACCAGCTACCACTACCGCAACGACCCGATGCCAACCGGTATCACGGTTGACGACAACCTGCATGATGGGGAAAAGTTTGCTACCTACGAGTGGGAAAAACCACGTACTAAGGGGGGCCCGCGTAAAGGCCTGATCACTATCATTGAAGACAAGGACGGTAACTTCCGCGCCTTTACCGACTATAACGGCAAGTCACGTGAAGAGGTGTACATCCTTGAGTATGTACCGGGCAAAGTGTTCCGTGGTCACTTCGACAACTTCATGTCGTACACCGAATTCAACTTGGTTTTCGCTGGCACTGAGCTGGCTGAAACGAGCTATCAGCTTATTGGTAATGTCCGCTGGCCGACCACAGGCAAGCTGATCGCAGGAACTGCAATCGAAGGCTCAGTGATCCCCGAGCCAAACGGCGGCTACCCGGCGGAGTTAACCGAGGAGCAGCAGAAACTGATCCTGGGCGGAGAAATTACCGCATGGGCTGAAAACTATGATTCACTGACGGTTGAAAACCGCCTATGGCCACGTAGCTATGCGATTGCCGAGCGTTTCTGGTCGCCTGCTGAACTGACGGACGAAGACAGCATGTACAAGCGAATGGCAGCAATCGATCACTGGTCTGAAATTTCGGTAGGCCTTCAGCACCACAACAAGGCCATGATGATGTACAAGCGCTTGGCAAACGGTAAAGATGTCCAGCCGCTGGTGGCACTGGCCGAATACACCGAGCCGGCACAATACTATGCCCGTAACTGGGAGAAGTGGATCCAAACTTCGAACCATGGCGACCTTTACAACCAGTACGAGCGCCTGAACCGCTTCGTTGATGCGCTGCCTGTCGAAAGCCATGCGGTGTATGAAATGGAAAAACTGGTTGGCGAGTATGCTGACGGCAACAATGATGCGCTGGCTGAATTGAAGGCTCACTACGCGAAGGTATTGAATGCGGCACAAGCCGTCAAACCAATCTTGGCTGCCAATGTGGCATCGGTAGATAGCGTTGTGATTGCTGAGAAGACCATAGCTGTAGCGGAAATTGGCCTGGCTGTGGTGGCCAAGCTTGAGCAGGGTGAGACACTTAGCACAACAGAGCGAAATGCATACCTAGTAACATTGAGCGATGCAGCAAGAATTTATGACGAGGCGATCGTCGCAATTGTCAAACCGACGGAAAACTTGGTCGTAATGAAGAAATAGCTCCATATAGTTTTATTAATACAAAAGCTTGAGCGCACCTAATGGGTGCGCTTTTTTTATTGTAGCAACAAGTAGTAACATTTTTTCTTGGTTGATAACTCTACGAAAGTGGCAATTCAGCAAAATGAGATTGACTTTGTATGCAGTATTTACGATATTTTATTCTTCATTTTTAAGAAGTAGATGAAGAATAATAATGAGCGATACAACATCGGACGTTGTCCAAATCAAAACCTGGAAAATGCCAGATACTCTGGTACTGATCTTTTTCATTGGTCTGCTGGCGACAGCACTGACCTATGTCGTACCGGCAGGTATGTTTGAAACCCAAGCCATTTCCTATATTGCTGACGGTGCCGAGAAGACCCGTACCGTACTCGACCCAGAATCGTTTACTTACGCGACGGATGAGCATGGCGAGTTGGTCTACAACAGTGTCGGGCTGTTTGCCAGCGGAGGTGGTATTGGCCTGATGAACTTCGTGTTCGAAGGGTTGGTTTCCGGCTCGAAATGGGGTTCGGCTATCGGCGTTATCATGTTTATGCTGGTGATTGGCGGCGCGTTTGGCATCGTGATGCGTACCGGTACGATTGATAATGGTATCCTGCGCCTGATTGACCGTACCAAGGGCAGTGAGTCCCTGTTTATTCCGGTGCTGTTTTCCTTATTTTCTCTTGGCGGCGCAGTATTCGGAATGGGCGAAGAGGCCGTTGCGTTCGCGATTATTATCGCCCCGCTGATGGTCAGAATTGGCTATGACGGCATTACCACCGTGATGGTTACCTACGTCGCGACCCAGATTGGCTTCGCTGCTTCATGGATGAACCCGTTTTCGGTCGCAGTCGCCCAGGGGATCGCTGGCGTGCCGGTACTATCTGGTGCTTCGGTGCGTATTGGCCTGTGGATTATGTTCACCATTATCGGTATCGCATTTACCATGTGGTACGCCAACGGGGTGAAAAAAGATCCGTCCAAGTCTTTCAGTATCAAAGGCGATGTCCACTTCAAAACACAGGAGGCCTCGGTAACGGCATCGCGCTGGAACCTGGGCGATACCCTGGTCATGCTGACCGTGGTTGCCACAATGGTATGGGTGATCTGGGGGGTAGTTGCCCATGCTTGGTACATTCCTGAAATTGCCTCGCAGTTCTTTACCATGGGCTTTGTCGCGGGCTTGATTGGTGTAGCTTTCCGCCTCAACGGCATGACCGTCAATGATATGGCTGATGCGTTTAAAGACGGTGCGAGCATCATGCTAGCACCGGCGCTGCTGGTCGGTAGTGCCAAGGGGATCCTATTGATCCTAGGTGGTGGCGGTGATGCCACCGAAGCCAGTGTATTGAACTCGATCCTCAGCAGTGCGGGTAACGTAATCGGCTCACTGCCGGAAGTGATGGCTGCATGGCTGATGTACGTTTTCCAGTCGGTGTTTAACTTCTTTGTGACGTCGGGCTCGGGACAAGCGGCACTGACCATGCCTTTGATGGCCCCGCTGGCTGACTTGGCCGGTGTCACTCGTCAGGTTGCGGTACTGGCGTTCCAGCTGGGGGATGGCTTTACTAATATCATCGTGCCAACTTCGGCATCACTGATGGCAACACTGGGCGTGTGCCGCATCGACTGGGGGGACTGGGCAAAGTTCTGCTGGCGCTTCATCGCTCTGTTGTTTGTGTTGTCGAGTGTGATTGTAGTAATTGCTCACATAACAGGCTTTGCGTAAGCGCAGAAAAATCGATTAGAGTGAATGGGCAGGAAACTGCCCATTTTTTTTGCAGACTATCAATTTCATAGACATAGGGATGGAAGCGTATGGCGGAAATGAAAACCCGATATACCGATGACGTTTTGCAGGGACATCAGGTGATCACCCGGTTGGATGTCGATGAGCTGCCCGTGGGCTGCCACCGGTTTTGGTTTCGTCCCCAAGAAAATGGCATCGGACAGAGCTGGCACTTGCCGGTGGTGGTCTACCGCGGCGAGCAGGGCGGCAATGCCCCAAAAGTGATGATCACGGCAGGCGTGCATGGTGACGAGCTGAATGGCGTGGTCACGGCTCAGAAAGTGATCCAATATCTTGCCGAGCAGGCCGTGGCAGGCACGGTGGTGATTGTGCCGACGGTCAATGTGTCTGGCATGTTGATGCACACCCGAGATTTTATCATGTCAGACCCTGACGCCTCGCCGACCAATCTCAACCGGATTTTCCCGGGCAACCCGGAGGGAGACGCCGCCCAGCGTTATATTGCGTCAATATGGTACGATCTGCTTGCGCACAATGCCGATATCGCGGTCGATTTGCATACCCAGACTCGCGGTGCAGCTTACCCGCTGTATGTGTTTGCGGATTATCGTATTCCCCAAACCGTAAAAATGGCCCGGCTGATGAATCCGGATTGTATTTTCGATGATCCGGGCGATGAGGGGGTGCTGGAAACGGTTTGGAACCGCAGCGGTATTCCATCGATTACCGTTGAGGTTGGTGCCGGTAAGGTCTTGCAGCCGGATATGATTGCACGCTCTGTCGATGGGGTACTCAATATCCTTAAAGCTGAAGGGGTATTGGAGGGGGAGGTTAGCCAGCCCCAGCACGAGTGCTACGAAGGCAAGCAGATCTTCACCGTGAGAGCGACACTTGGTGGCTTTGCCCTGCCGCAGGTGGAGATTGGTGAGCGGGTTGAAATCGGCCAGTTGCTAGCGGTGCAGTACGACAGTTTCGGCGATGAGATACAGCGCTACCATGCGCCGACCCGTGGTTATGTGCTGAGTGTGAATCTCGATCCGATGCGCGAGCCCGGAACCCTGCTGGTGCGTTTGATTAAGTAAATGTTCCGATGCTCCTCTGTACAATAGCAAAACGCCACTGAACGATTCGGTGGCGTTTTGCTGTCGAGTCTTAGATGGCAAAAGGTTGCAATCGCAGTTGATGGATATGGTTATGCTGAACGTTGATTATCAGAGTCTTAAATGAATCTATCAGCAGCTGCAATGAGATTAGCAGCCGGTAACTGGCATCAACATCATCGGCACTCAGCGAGAACTGCAATATTGACTCCCGGTCTAGTCCGATCAGGTAGCGTTGCAGCTCGAACAGTAACCTATCAAGTTGATACTGGTGCTCAGTAAGCGTCGGATTCACAGTAGATTCCTCCAGAATTGCGACTAGCGATTGAGTGATTTTCGCTATCAGTGCCTCAATGGCTCGGTGTTGCGATGCAGTTTGCCAATGGCGGTAGTTATCTTCGAAAGCACGATAGAGCAGGCAGGCCTTGTACGCACCGGTGATCACTGTGCCGACTTTTGCCGGTTCCAGCTCAGGGTAAGCCTGCCAGTTAATCCTGCTGATTGCGGTTTCTGCCATAGCGACAGAGCGCAGCGGATCTTGTCTTTTCAAGACGATGCTATGGCCAGCTTGCTGGTGCTTCGGCTTGGTAAATTGCTGCAGGTCGAGTTTGAGCCCGGTCCGCAAACGCCCCAATTCACGCAAGAATACAGATTCCGGCGTACCCGAAAAGACAGTGTGGTTCACCCAGAAGATGATCAGCATGACGATACCGATCAGCATAAGCTGCAGCAAGGCGGACTGAATATCGTAGACCGGCGTCAGCTGCATCGCACCACTTGTCATCATTATCAATAGTTGGGTACCCAGCATTCTTTGCAGTGCCTGCTGGGGCCGGCAGAACACATACCAGATCCCAAACGCATTGATAAAATAAAACGCCGACAGTTGCCAGATCTCGGTCAGCATCGGCATCAGCAAAACATACTGAGCCAGGACGAACAGTGACCAACCGAACATGGAAAATGACAATGCTTTTACGCTGGCAAATGGCAGTGACAAGACGACGCAGCTGAAAATGGCCCCGAGCAGTACGATCATTGCACCACCAGGCATGGGGACATAAAGCCATAATGCGATACATACCCAGATCACCAGGCAGGCTTTCAACGCCGCTACAGCGCTATCCGGGCGAAATGCCCATCTTGCGGTGAATGAACCTGGCGCTGAGACCGCTTGGTGGGGTTGATTGTATTTGGCGTTACCTTGATGACTTTGAGCAGTCAGCTCAGACAGGGTCGCCACGAGGTCATATTGCAGCTGATCAATCTTAGTCAGCAGTGAGCCTAACATCATCGTTGCGCCATGGTGGTCATCAATACTGCCAGCTTTTTCGTTATCTAATGGCTTTGATGGGAGTAGGGCAACGTTTTGCGGTAGGCGGCTTCGACCGTCGATGACGGCTCTCCCCTCAAGCAATGCTAGGGCATCTTGCGCCCGGCTGCTGAGCCGCTCCAGCAAGGAGGCAATAACTGCACATTGCTCTGGTGCCATTTTTTCACTGGTTAGGGCGCTGGCTTCTGCCAGATGGCCGCACAGCAGTGCCCACCGGTTGAGTTGGCTGAGCAATGTTTGCCACTTTGGGTAGTCATGGGCGATATGGTAACTGTCTGCGCTGGCCGCGTAGATGAGATCTTCCAACCGGGTTAACTGCTTCAAGCTATCACTTAAGGTGAGCGCTTTGGTGAAGGTGTTGTGGTCATTGAGTTCAGCCATGGCAATCTGTAGCTGCTTTGACTGATTATCAAAGTACAGCTTTAGGGTGGCAATGACGGTACGATGGCTGGATGTTGGCCATAACAAGCTAAATACCAGCGTAAAGCAGACAATTCCCAGCACGGTCTCCTGGAGCCGTAAAACGGCCACTGAGAAGGTCTGCTCCGGTAGCAGTTTGCCCATGACGACCACCAACGAGCAGACCATCAGGCAGATAGTCCACATATAGCCATTGCGTGGATTGCCCTGCAGATAGACGCAAAGTGCAGCAAAAAGGCTGTAGCAAGCAAGGAACGGCAATGGCTGTTGGGCAAAAAGCCCAACCAGCAGGAAAGCCGCTAATACGCCTAGCAAGGTGCCGACAAGTCGATGACGGCCTTTTTTCAGCGAATGTCCCGACGTTTCGGTTGCAGCCATGACAACCACGGCAAAGCCAGCCCAATACGGACGTTCCCAGCCCAGCCATAGCGCACTGACAATGGCCAGGGTCAGGGCTAAGGCCACCTTCAGTGGCAAGATACAGCGCTGATTGAGCATAGAAGATCCTTACAGGGCAGCGTTTGGCTGGGATTTGTTGATCATTATCGATGCCGTCGTCCCGGCGCGGAGCTGGAGAGAGGCAGGCAAGTTATCGAGTGCAATCCGGACCGGTATTCGTTGGGCCAGGCGGATCCACTGGAAGTTGGGGTTGACGTTGGGCAGAAGCGAAACCCCTGTACTGCCATCTTGGTGGGCAATGCCGTATCCGATACTTTCAACCCGGCCACTGAGTGGCTGGTCATGATAGGCCATCAGGGTGACGACAGCGTGTTCACCGATGGTGGCATCCTGAATGTCTGTTTCCTTGAAGAACCCTTCAACCCAGAAGCTGTTTTTATCAACCAGGGCGACAACCGGTTGATTCGCGACCACTTGGCTTCCCATTCTCAGGGTCAGGTTGGTGATAAAGCCATCCACCGGGGCGGTGACCTTGGTGAAGCTGAGGTTTAGCTTGGCTTCATCACAAGCGGCTCGGGCGACCATGACACCCGCTTGCGCAGACTCAACCGCATTGTTGAGCTGATTGAGTGACAATTGTGAAATTGAGCCTGGCTGGCGGCGTGACAGGGAACGCCCGCGCTTTGCTTCATCTTGCGCTTTTTTGAGCAGGGCTTGCGCTTGAACCAAGCTTGCTTCTGTCTTGGCCAGGGCTGCTTGGTAGGTACGGGGGTCTATTTCAAACAACACGTCGCCGGCTTTGACTTCACTGTTATCACGAATAGGCAATGCAATGATAGGCCCTGTTACTCGAGGGGTAATCTGGATCACCTGAGCGCGAATTTGGCCATCTCGGGTCCAGGGATTTTGTAGATACTGTTGGTATTTCCAGCCTATCGCGGCGATAGCCAATAGGAGTAAGCAAAGGGTGACGCTGAAACGTTTGATCAAAATAGGCTCCGTATTCGATTAAGAAGGAAAAACAAAGGTGCCGACAACGACGGTATATATGATGGTTAGTGAAAGCTCGACCAAGGGGGGGCTGGCAACGTGGCGAAACCAGCGCAGCCGGTTTAGCAAACGAACGGTAAGGGAAGTACAAATCAACCCGATCAGGGCTGCAACCAGCAGCGGGGGAAGGTAGAGATCACCAAAAGCGATTTCATGGGGAACGGCAAACGACACTGTTTTTACTCTTGATACTAGGACGCGAGGGTGCATGTTATGGCTAATGCTGCTGGTGATAAACCTACTTAGAAGGAATACAATCGAAACTCTTGGTTTCTAATTATGGTTAAAATAGAATCTAATGATTGCTAATCATGGAGTATGCTGTTGGACCGCTTAACCAGTATTGAAATTTTTGTGCGGGCTGTGGAGCTGGGCTCATTTGCGGCGGTTGCTGAAGAGCGAGGGATCAGTGCCCAGATGGTGGGTAAGCACGTGAGAGGGTTGGAGGCGTCAATCGGTGCGAAGCTGTTGGCCAAGTCTACCCGTTTTCAGAGCCTGACTGCGGTAGGTGACCAGTATTACCGGCGCTGTCTGGTCGTCCTCGGGGAGCTGAAAGCTGCTCAGGAGGACATTTACCGTAATATGAGCGAGCCCAGTGGCAGCCTGAAGATTGCTGCCGGGGTGAATTTTGGCATTAAGGCTTTGGCACCCATGCTGGCACAGTTTCAACAGCAGTACCCTCAGCTCGATATCGATCTTACCTTGGATAATAGCCCGCCCGATATGAAGAAAGAGGGCTACGATATTATCTTTCGCGAGCAGTTGGTCGGGTACGAATACCTGGTGGCGACGAAGCTGCGCAGCTATAAGATGATTGCCTGTGCTTCTCCTGCCTATTTGCAGCGATTTGGTACGCCGACCCACCCCGACGAGCTGGAGCGGCATCAATGTTTGCTGAGTAACCTGCCGCAGGCACCGCATAAATGGCGGTTCTATGATGGCCAAAAAGTCAGCACCCCAAAGGTGAGCTCGCAATTTACCATGAATAGCGGGCAGGCCATGATGGCAGCGGCCTTGGAAGGGGCCGGTATTACGCTACAGCCCATGTTTCAGGTTAGCGATGCCCTGTCCGAAGGCGCTTTAATGCCCATTTTGCAGGACTATACACTGCCTGAGGTTGAACTTTATATGATGTACCGGCCGTCGTTGCGTAATACCGCAAGGCTGACGGCACTGCAGGGGTTTATCCGCCAGGCTTTCGCACAGGATTCATTGCACAACGATGGAGGCCGGGGTTTTAAATAGCTGCTCAGGGATGACAGATAGCCAACCGTTGCAGCGGGCATATTCGATCAGAGAAGCGCGGTTGCTCACACCGACATCGGAGAAGCGACTAATTAAATTAGCAATTTGCTTTTCGACTGCCTTGGGGGTTCTGTGGATCAACTGGGCAATCTGCTTGGTCTGGCGGCCGCGTAATAGCCAGAACAGCACAATTTCCTGAGAAGGCGTGAGCCTCATGCATTCCGGTTTGATGGTGCTAAATGAATTATTGGTGCTGCCAAGTGCCATAATTTCGGCAAATGAAGCCAAGTTGACCAGTTCCCTTAAGTTGGTCGCGCTAAATTGGATACCCCACGGTTCACCATTGATGATGACAGGACGTTTTTCGAAAGTGTAAGCATCAAATCCATGTGCGTATTTATGCACATCTATAGTTACGATTGTCTTGTTTTCCGATATTGCTTGCCTATCTTGCTGTACAAAACAAGATGCAAATTGGGCTGTGTCACATGGTAGATCACTATCTGTGAGGCCCTCAATATCACAAGGTGCATTGACTAAGTCACGGTAGGCTTTGTTGGCAAAGGCGAAAATGCCATCTTTAGACTTTAATCCTGCTGGATGAGGGCTGTGCTCTAGCATGTGAATCAGAACGGATAAATATGTATGTTGGTCTATTTTCACCCGCGCATTCTATCACTCCGATCAAGGAAAGGAAGTAGGATAAATCCCCCTTTTTGAGAGGATTGTTACCAGTGGCAGTTACCAGCTTCTATAACCGCAGGTATCGATATGGAAGCGAACGCCGCTGTAGAGGCCGAGCCCCATGTTGTTTTTCTGTCCAACAGAGTTGTAAATGCTGTTGAGAATGTTATGCAATTCAGCCCGAGATATATTTCGCGTAGGGACCAAATCAAGTGCACAGAAATCGAGGTGGGAACTTCTTGGTGCCCCTCCGGCGTGTTGGTTGTATTCTTTACTCCGGTCACCGGAGACAGGGATAAGCAAGCCGGTTTTTGGCATGACATGCTGTTGGATAAACAGCAGGGTACGAACCATGTTGTCCCAGTTTTTTTTGTCTGGCAAATTGAAAACGGTGGTGTTGCTCAAACGCCAATCGGTGCCTTGTAGTAATACTAGGTGGAGAGGAATACCCTCTTTGACTCCCCTGTCGAGAAAATACTGGTATCCCTCCTGAATATCGGCTTGCTTCTTGTTCATCAATACCCAGCCTCGAAAGGCTGCCAGGGTCGGTACCTTGAATCCCTGCACTTCAATGACGAGATCGCTGTAGTCAAAATCTCTATGTACTTCATAAAGTTTCGACAGATCAACGGCTTCTGCTTTGCTATAACACGAAAAGAGCAGGAAAAACGGCAACACAATCCACTTCGATATGTGCTTCATATGACAACCCCGAAGAATATGCGTCGAAATATATGGTTAAGTGTAGGTGATTTGACTGTTCGGGATTTGGTCTTTTCTTAAGCTGATATTTGTAATTTTCTATGAAATTCTGTCTGAAATGATGAGATGTAAAAGCTCTTGTCGATTAATCTGTTAAAATTAGCAAAGTGAGTCCGTCGTAAAAAAATCATGTTTTGCTAATGCTTATGATCAAAAAAATACTTCTAATTTTGTTTTTTTCTTCTATTGCCCAGGCTGGAAGCCTCGAAGATCACATTGATGACCTTACCAGTGAGGTGTACTTAACAGCATCTTTAGATGGGGTGATGGACTATGCGTTGCTGAAAGAGGGTATCGAAGCATATATGACCAAAGGAACAGGGGCAAACCCTAACCTGGTGATTATTGACTATCGGCGTCCTTCTAACGAAAAGCGTTTTTATGTCGTTGATTTGGCAAACAAGAAGCTGAAATACCATACCTATACCACCCATGGTATTGAAAGCGGAGGTGCCTATGCTAGACGCTTTTCGAATACGCTCAATTCCAAGCAGACCTCTGTTGGTGTGTTCAAAACGGCCGAGACGTATTATGGAAAATATGGCTATTCACTTCGCCTTGATGGGTTGTCTGTTGGCGTCAATGACAATGCCCGCCGCCGCCATATCGTGATCCACGGTGCAAAATATGCTTCCCCGGATTTTCTCGAAACCAATAACTTCATCGGTTGGAGCTGGGGGTGCCCGGCCTTACCGCCAGAGAAGAACCGTGAAATTATCGACTTGATCAAAGGTGGAAGCATTATCCTTGCTGCCAATGACGAGATGGTGGGGCAGGACTCCTCCCCATCCTTGCTGGCATCCGCGCAATTTCAAGAGCCAGTGAAAGGCGAAAACCGTATGGTTATCCGTCGATAATAACTATCATGGTCGCGACTCTAGGCGACTAATAACAGTAAGGGAGGCGTGTTGCCTCCCCTTTTTATTAAGCAATGACTTACAAGGCCGCTTCCAGAATGGCGCGGCTGTCTTTGATGGTAATATTGCCACGCTCGCCCAGCGCTTTCATGCCATGTTTTTCAAGGCTGGCGACCAGGGTATCGATATCGGCAGTGCCGAGCTTAACATCGCTCAAGCTTGTCGGTACTTCCATCTGCTTGAAGAAAGCAATGGTCTTTGCAATTGCTTGGTCGATACGTTCGTCACTTGAACCTTCATTGATACCAAATACGCGCTCTGCATACTGCAGCAACTTCCCTTCCTTGTCAGCTCGGCGCTCTTTCATTACCGCAGGCAGAACAATACTGAGGGTGCGTGCGTGATCGATACCGTAGTTGCCGGTTAGCTCATGGCCGATCATGTGGGTGGTCCAGTCTTGTGGGACACCGACACCAATCAAACCGTTGAGTGCCTGGGTCGCCGTCCACATGATGTTGGCTCGAACATCGAGGTCATCAGGAGTCGCGAGGGCTTTGGGTCCCTCTTCGATAAGGTTCAGCAGCAGGCCTTCTGCAAAGCGGTCCTGAACCTTGGCGTTGGCCGGGAAGGTCAGGTACTGCTCCATCACGTGAACATAGGCATCCACAACCCCGTTGGCTACCTGGCGAGGGGACAGGCTCAGCGTGGTCGTAGGGTCTAGTACCGCGAACAATGGCTGCACTTTGGGGGTCATGAACGCCAGTTTGTCTTTGCCGCGAGAAACGACCGAGCCCATGTTGCTCTCTGAGCCAGTTGCCGGCAGTGTCAGCACACACGCCAGTGGCAGGGCACTTTCTACCGGGTGCTGCTGAGCCAGAATATTCCATGGGTCTTCGCCCTGGTAAGCGGCTGCCGCAGCAATGAATTTCGTGCCGTCGATCACCGAACCGCCACCGACGGCAAGCAAGAAATCAAACCCTTCGGCTTTGATTTTTTCTACTGCTTTCATCAGCGTGTCGTACTGAGGGTTAGGCTCTACACCGGAAAACTCACCCCAGTTATGTTCGCTCAGGGCTGCCTCTACTTGCTCATATACACCGTTTTTCTTGATAGAACCGCCGCCGTAAATCACCAAGACTTTTTTATCTTGTGGAATATCGCTGGCAATGGCTGCGATCTGGCCTTCGCCAAAATGAATACGGGTAGGGTTCTGGTAAGTAAACTTGTCCATGAAGTATCTCCAGTGTGTGTCGTATTATGTCGTTAGGGAATACGCACAGTCTATGCTAATGCTTCTCAAACTGGCGTGCTCAAAACTGTTTAATGCTTGCCTAAAACTACTTTTTTATCAGGGGCGGAAAGATAACCATTGTGGGAGTAGCCAAGATTGCCATGTTTCTTGCCAACTGGTTTTTTTGTCAAAGCTGTGGTTTGATCTAACGGTTCAGGTGCACAGAGCACGTAATTGGCGAGGTGAGGGTAATGGATTCTGTTGCAGGTTCTGTCTCTAAAAGGTGTCTAGAAAGAGGCGAAGAGCTGTGTGATTACTATGGCTTAGGAGCAGACTCAGGCATTGTCGAGCTGAAGGTTCCTGGGATCAGGCTGTTTAGGATCAACCAGTATCACAAGATGACACCACAAATGTACCAGCAGGGAGTAGTCGTCATCTTGCAGGGCAATAAAATTGGTCACTTGAATGATTACCGCTTTGAGTATGACACTGACCATTGCCTGATTGTGGCAACGCCATATCCTATTGCCTGCGAAACTTTTGCCTCGCCCGAAGCGCCGTTAATCGGTTTGGATATTGATTTTGATCTCACCATTATTCAAGAGCTTGTCGATGCACTCGAGCAGCACCAGCATAGTGAAATGCCGAAAGCACAGGATTATGGCCGCGGTGTAGCGGTGACGAAAATTACCCCTGAAATTCGAGATTGCCTGTGTCGACTTTTGGGGTGCTTGAAAGATCCGCTAGACGCCCGCGTGCTGGGCCAACAGTTATTACGTGAGTTTTATTACCAACTACTGAAAAGTAAGCAGGGGTATTTGCTGGCGCAATATTGTAAACAAGATAGCGCGTTGTCGCGGGTGAGCCGGGTGATCTCCCATGTCCAGGCGCATTACGATCAAAAGTTGGTGATTAACGAGTTGGCTGACATGGCCGGGATGAGTGTCTCGGCCTTTCATCGCGCTTTCAAGCAGGTCGTTACCGATCCTCCGTTGCAATATATAAAGAAAATACGGCTTAACAAGGCAAAAACTCTAATGTCGCAAGACGGAATGCCGGCCAATGTCGCCGCCTTGAAAGTCGGGTATGAGAGCCCAACCCAGTTCAGCCGCGAGTTTAAGCGCTATTTCGGTGTGCCGCCAAGTCAGGCTTCCCATATCGGAATGTCTTGAGATAGTGAAGTGTTTTCTACAACCAGAAACAAATAATTACAAATAAAACAGTGTTTTTTATTTTCAGGTTGGGTTCAGTTTTATTGTGTACAGTGTTCATTATCCAGACGGCAGAGAAAACAGCTGCCAAGATATAACACTGAATCCAAGGAAACCACACATGAAAAAGTATGCTGTAGCGTCGACCCTTATTCTAGCCACTTTTGCTGCTACTCCTGTATTGGCCAACACCACAGATTGGTTTGTCGGTGGTGGTGTGGGCTACCAGAATGACAAGATCGAAAGGAGTGCTTCGATGTATTCGAACAAGAATGTTGAAGATGTCTCATACCAGTTCCGTGGTGGTGTCATTGTTAACGACCAGCACCGATTAACGGCGACATACAGTTACTACGAGAGTAAGTTTGACGGCATTTTTGCTAATGATTATACCCAGAACATGTATCTTGCTTCTTATGATTACTTGATCCCTGTTCATCAAAAGGTGAATCTGTTTGCGGGTGCAACGATGGGATACTCTGATACTAAGATAAAAAATTCATGGAGCAGCAATAGCTCAACAGATTTTGTATGGGGTGGGCAAGTTGGTGCTCAATATAAATTGAGCAATAATCTATCAACAGATCTAACTTACCGTTACCTAGATCAAGATTATAAAGAAGGCGTGAATAAAATTGATTATACCCAGCAGGTAGTTTGGTCTGTTGATTACAAATTTTAATCTCAGCTGAATGAATATAATATAGAGGGTATGTAGCCCTCTTTTTTTATTTTCAATAACTATTATATATATATTCAGCTGTTGTTTTGTTTTTGCAATAAACCAATTGTAATACATTGGGTTATGTTTTATCTAAATTTGTGTATAGATGTTTATTAATCAAAAAATAGTTAACGATTAATATTTTTTAAATTTGTGATGTGGCTTTATTGAGTGTCAAGTTATTTGTTCAGCATTCGTTAAGTTAAAAAACAATGTTTTATTTCTTAAGTTTTTGTTCAGGAAATAGCTGTATATTAATTAGCGAACAGACAAATTATATAAGACTTATCCGGCACATTAGAAATTAGCGCTTAATGAAGCTAGGAAGTCCAAGGAGATAAACATGAAAAAGATCACAGCAATCTCGACGTTGGCATTGGCAGTTATGGCAGCATCTCCAGCATTCGCCGCTGACACTCAGTGGTTCGTGGGTGGTGGTGTGGGTTACCAGGAAGATAACGTAAAAGGTGCCAATGCCCAAAACGGTGAAGATGCAACTTACCAGCTACGTGGTGGTGCCATCATGAACGACCATCACCGTGTTATGGGTACGTACAGCTACATGGACAAGTCATCACAGAACATGTTCTTGGCATCATACGACTACCTTATGCCTGTTCACCAGAAGGTGAACCTATTTGCCGGTGTGTCTGCTGGTGTGTCTGACAGCAAGATCAGCGGTAGCAGCTCAACAGATTTCGTCTGGGGTGGCCAAGTGGGTGCAATGTTTGAAATCAATGACAACTGGTCGACCGACTTGACTTACCGCTACCTAGACCAGGATTACAGCAAGAACGACACCAAGATCGACTACTCTCAGCAAGTCGTCTGGTCGGTTGACTACCGCTTCTAATTGCGTGAGCGATAGCACCTTCGTTTGAGTATGACAAAGGGGAAAGCGAGAGCTTTCCCCTTTGTGTATTGTTATGCCAAGCGAGCGGCAAGGTAGCTGGGTTATAAATTCACTATCTTGTTGATATGGATACTGCTATAACTAATTGTATTAGAGTGTATAAGTCAGGACTCAAGGATGAAACTTAGGGCTTTGGGATTATTGTTGGGCAGTGTCTTGGTTACCCCTGTATACGCCGCTCAACTCGAAGGGGGGACTTGGTTGTGCCACCGTCCAGATACGCCGGATAATATGAGGGAAACCACCTCATATCAATTTATGCCAGATGGTACTATCCATTCCGAAGAGTGGTTAAGACGTTCAGAGAATAACCAAGTCCAGCTCGAGTTTAAGTTGGCTGTCGAGTACAGTTTTTTCCACAATGGGTTGGACTTCGTGTTGAAGCCGGTTCATCTGTCTCGTAATATCATGGTTGATATCAATAACGTTAATCCGTTCGATAGCGATGCTCGGCGTGACTTGCTCGGCTATCGTATTTTTTTCCAACCTCAGTTTGAAAGTGATAATCGAGCTGAATTTATCATGCGCCATCATATCACTCCTGATCAGCGCTTTACTCTTAATTGCTCCCGCCGAACTTAGGTTGTCACCATTCTTTCAATACCCAGGTGCCATGGGGGCTTGGGTATAAAGTCTGCCAGTTGTTTGTTACAGCCTTCTGCTGCGGCTTCTCTCCATCAGTTTTTCTTTATACTGGGTCGGTGTTTGTCCCCGCTGACGTTGGAAGGCCTTGCTAAAACTTTGGACATTGTTATAGCCCAGCTCTCTTGCGATGTCCTTGATGCTTAAATTAGCTTGCATGTATTTGATGGCTTGATTGCACAGAACATAGCTAGTGATAGTGCTGAAGCTCCAGCCAAACTGGTGGAGACGGCGCTGGAGTTGCTGTCTGGACAAGTTGAACCGCTGTGCAACAAAGTCCAAGCTAGGATACCCATAGAAACGCGAGTAGTTAATCATCTCATACATCATTTTGGCGGCGTCATGGGGCTGTGGCATATTGAGGAACTCATCGAGCTCGAGGTTAGTCAGCATCATCGGACGAGTAACCTCAAAGGGGAAGGTATTGCCGTGCTCCAAGATAGATATATCTAACCATACCCGGGTTGATGGTGCATTCCACCGGATATCGGCACCGAAAAACGTTTCTAACTCGCCGTTACCACAAGGTGGACCGCTTAGCTCGACGGTTAACGGGTGATAACTCTCTCCCATAAAGTAGCGTAAGGTATTGGTGAACATCGCCGCTATGCGCAAACTGTCCTGAAACCGTCCTCGCCCGGAAGAGAAGTGGTTGTCATAGGTCCATTTGATGATCTTGCCCGATAATTCACCGTGAAAGGTCGCGCCTGACTGCAGACAAGAGGTACCGTAATTGATCCGGCGAAAGGAGAGGGCAAGCTCCGGGGTTGAGAGAAACCATTCGCCAAGATGATCCATATTACTGAAACTGATGTCGTTCGCCATGCGACAAAGGTAAGCGGGGTCGCCAAGTGTCACTTCTAGTTCTGCCATTTTCTGGTTGAGATCGGAAAATGGTACCAAGGTCATGGGCTCATTGAGCAATTTAAGCGGTACGCCCAAATCGTCGGATGTTATCCCGTAATGCTTGTCAAGGGCACGAATAAACGGTTTGAAGAAAATAGAGCGAACAAAGGCTGCTTGGAATTGTGATTCAGGCAATGGCATCGGTACAGCCTTATATCTAAATGGATTGATTGTATTAAATGAAGCTACCTGTTGATTCAATATATCCAATGTTGTGATGCCTGTCACTATTTCTTACATAATCACACCCATAAAAACAAATTGAAAAAAGCAAATCTCTTTCACAGCTTTGATATGTGACTGGGCGCCTGCTTATTGATTATGCGTAAGTGAATTGGGGAACTGTAATGAGTCTCGTCAGCATGCCTTTTGTCGACAGCGGAGTCGATACTGCGCTTCACGTTGTTGCCGCTGTGGTTCTATTTGGATCCATAGCTGCAGCCGTGTATGGGTTTTGGCGTATCCATGAATTGCCGATACAAAAAGCACACAAGAATGAACATCATCAGTTGGGGCTGATAACAGCCCTGACTTGGATTGGATTTATCTGGCACTGGGTATGGGTTGTCGCGGTCATTATTGCCTTTGTCGATGGCGAGCAAGCGCTTCGCCATATTCGCGATATCTGGAAAGAAAAAGATACCCAACAACCCTCAGGGCCGACTCCTGCGGTCTGTAAGTCTTCAGCGTCTGAGTCTGTGAACATGGCTAACGAGGAGGTTGAAAATGCTTGAGGGTTTAGCGGTATGGGCACTCTTTATCTACCTCCTGCGTCTCGTGGGGATGCCCTGGAATAAATTTACCAAAGCATTTTCCTATCTTGGTGGTGCAGGCTGGTTGGTATTTGTCTGGATTGGATTGATCACTTTTGCGCCGATGGATATGTCTGGCGGCTCGGTTGTTCAGTCACCGCATATTCAGCTGCGCCCGGGGTCGACCAAAATCAAAGGACATGTGGACGAGATTTTGGTTCGTCCCAACGAGAAGGTGAAGAAAGGGCAGTTGGTTTACACCCTGGATGACGAGCAATACCAGATTGCCCTCAATAAAGCCCAGACTCAGTTGGATTCGGCCAACGTCGCGCTGTCCATTTCGCAAGAAGATGTGCTCATCGCAGAGCAAAACCACTACGCGGCTCTTAAAGATATCGAGATCGCTTCCAATGAAATTGAAGCTGCCAGGGAAGATTTGGAATGGAAAGAAACGACGCTACGTCGCTACCAGAAACAGAACAAGGCCGTTAAGCACACTATTACCGAGACTCAGATGGATGAGCAGCAAACTGCGGTGGATGTTGCAAGGACCAAACTTGTGACGCTGCAATCTCAGCTCGATAAAGCCAAGGTGTCGGCACATCGTGCCAAGCTGGACTTCGAGAAAGCGGGGCTGTCTGTCGAAAGCCGCAAAGTGGATGTGGCCAACAAACTGGAAGATGTTGCCCAGGCGCAGTGGAATTTGGATAACACTCGGGTGTATGCACCTGCGGATGGCTACCTGACTAACTTCATTATGCGCGAAGGCCAGTATGTCGGTGTGATGCCGCGGATCCAGATGTATACCGACGAAAAGTATGTCTTGATGCGGGTAAACCACCAGGCGATCCGAAATGTGAAGGTCGGGCAGCAAGCGGAGTTTGCGTCTCCGGTCTATCCGGGCAAGGTGTTCAGTGCTGAGGTTGAGGGCATTATTGAAGCGACTGGCGAGGCCCAGGGGAGCTTGCTGGCAAGAGATGACAATGTTCGGCAGATGACAGGGAAAAATGCGCTGAATAAACACCATTTTGTCCGCTTGAAGCTGACAGAACCTGGCGACTATGACATTCCGGTTGGTTCGGTTGGCCTAGCGTGGATAAGTGCAGAAAAGCCGATTGACTTCTTGGCTTTCTTAGATGTTATTCGCGGCATTATTATCCGCATGAAATCCCAGATTTACTTCATCTGGTCGATGTAACACAAGCTTTAACGGCGACATAACAAATACAAATGAGCTAAATACCGATTACCGCTCTGGGATAACAAGGTTCTCCGAAGCTGAGTTATCCCACTTTTTACTACGTTAATGCTGACCGTAGTGGCTGCAATTCTGCTAGGCTAAGGAATTGCAGCCTTTTTTTTGTCTGGTATATAATCGGGACGATACATGGAGTGTTGATCATGTTTTTTCTGTCCCTGGATACCAATATCCAATACCTTGCGTTATCCCGCATCAAGCTGTCCTGCTACCTGCTTATTCAGAGCGTGTTTTTTACTTTGTTCTCTCCTGCTGCCCTTGCGACGGTTTTACTTCACGATATTGATTTTGGCGACTCGGTCAGTCATGTCCGCTCGCTACCTCAGGGCTTTGATTGCTCAGTCTTATATCAGGGTAATGACGCCGAAAGTATCGAGCAGGAAGGCGCTGCGTTTTGTTTTGATGAGACCCATTTGTTCAATGCCGAAGGTGGCTTGCTGACCGCCTTCATCGCTGACGGGGTCGTCAACCGGATGGAATATACCCTTGATATGTCATTGGCCAATTACAACGCGGTACTTGCAGGCTTGCGCCGCCAGCACTATGTCTTTGCCAAAGTAACCGTCGGTGATAAGACGTTGGATGTGCTAGCAGGTTTCAAGGAGGTGGAGCAGCAGAAGCTTGATGACCAGCTATTCACTCTGGTCAATCAGGCGGATTTCTCCGCTGCCCGAACGTTTATTCTGGTTGATAACCGCAGTTTTCAGCGAGCCCTCAAAACAGGTATCAGCAGTGTTGACGGTTGGTTAGCGAACAAGGCGTTGCAGAAAGACTTTGCACGCCTAACCATGATACATATTACATTCAATACCGGCGGGATCGTGCTGCAGGCGACTAGGCCGTTTGCCGGCGGGAATGGCTCCGGGAGGGGGCAATGAGGCCGGCTAATCTTTGCGGAGTTTCTTGACCGTAGAGATTGGGGTGGGAAAGCGGTTTACCACCCAGTAGGTCGAGATGATAAAGGTGGTTATGGTGGCCATTTGGATAAACAGGGTGGCTTCTATCGACAATATGCCGCTGATCATGGCGGCATAGGCAACCAGAAAGGAAAACTCACTGGCTTGGCTGAGTCTAGCGCTCAGTTCATGTTGCATTGTGGGTTTTTCCCGAGCGAGCTTCAATGCAAAGGCGAACCCCCAGTATTTGATAGCCACCAGCAATGCGCCAAATGCCAGGCCAAAGAAGGTATAGATATTCCAGTCGCTGAAATTCATCCTTGCGCCAATAGCAAAGAAGAACAAGATCAGGAAGAACTCACGCAGCGGCTTTAAATGGACAGAAATCGCTTGGGATACCCGGCTGGTCGCAATCGAAATCCCGGCAATGAACGCTCCGCTTTCATAAGATAACCCCACCTGGTGGCTTAGTTCAGCCCAGAAGAAGCACCACGCGAGGGTTGCCAGGAAGCTGTATTCCTGTATCACGTCGAACCTTCTGAAAAGGGGAAAGATAATATAGCGCACGCCAATGAATGCCAACGTACAGATCGCGACGAACTTCCCCAGCATCAATAAAAAGCCGACCAACATGGCGTTGCCACTATTCATATTGAGAAAGATAATCACACTGATCGCGATGATGTCCTGGACCAGCAAGATGCTGGTGATCACCTCACCCATCCGCTGATGATGCAACGTCGTTGTTGGTATTAACTTCAAGCCAATGACCGTACTGGAAAACATCAATGCTGCTGCACAGATCACTGCATCGAGCAGCGACAGTTGAATCGCCAAGCAGAACAAAAGGGTGATGGTAAAGAAGAAAGCGCAGGTACCGAGCGTAATGATCGCACTCTCTTTGAACAGGTTAAGTAGCTTGTTGGGCTGCAGGTTGAGGCCGATGAGGAATAGCAGCAAGATGACGCCAATATTGCCAATTTGCGTGATGTGCTCGGGGTGAGGGACTAGGTTGAAGCCGTGGGGGCCGATAATAACACCGGCTGCAATGTAGGCCAGGATAATGGGTTGGCTGGCATATAAAAAAAGCGTACCGAGGATAGCTGCGCTGATAATAATCGCACATAGTTCAAAGATTATCGGTGCTAGATCAATCGGCATACCGGTTCGACCCCATGAGAAAATCCCTACAACATGGTGTCACATAAGTTTGGCCTAAGTTGTTATGTTGCGCCTAAGCGTTTAGTTGCATTTAGTGCGGTGGATTGCAGTTGTTGATGGAAATGTGTGAGTTGACTTACTTGATTTATAGTACATCGTTCTGTATTGTTGATTGGGTAATGGTTCTAAGCAATATGGATGTTGCTTGATTAGGCTTAATTTGCAGCGGGCTGGTGCCCGCTTTTTTTTCATTTCTCGTTAGCTATATGGTTCAAGAAATTAACGGCCTGGCAATTAGCGCCGTTTGGTCTGTATTTCGACAATGCCACGCTTGGTCATTCCTGCCAGATCTGTTTTTTTATTGCCGACACTTTTGTACTTGAAGGTAATTTGTCTCAGGTTACGGGCCTGATGACGGGGAACTGAGATGGCGCGGCTGGTTTTTCCTTTCAAGAGAATGCCTAGGTCGTCGGTGACTATTTGACTGCCGTCCCGAAAGTGTAAAGTGATCGATTCCATATTAATAATGCCTTGCTTGGACTTGAGGCGCACCTGGCGAATATCGCGATTATGCCGGTTGATATTTACCCGGTCGGTATCCTCTCGGTAGGTAACACGGCGCTCGGCTAAATGCTCCCAGTCCTTGGCGAAGGCCGGTTGGCTGAAAGTAAGAATCAGGGTAAATAAAAGTAATAAACTTCTCATTGAAAACACCTTAGTGCATGCATGTAAATTAATGATTTTATTGGGTAATATACAACTTGCATTCACTCTATATATGTTGGTGCGAATTGAACAGGCAGCCCTGTCAGAGTTTGGTTAAACCGCATTTCTCTGATGTATATGTAGTCGGTTATCGTGTTGCCGGTAGGCACTTTAGAGCGATGGAAGCACGAAAGGACTTATTGTTGATTGGAAAATCAACAAGTGGTCAGTGGCATCATATTCATTGTACGGAAATTGTGCTTCGAGTGGTTTGTTAAGCTCTTAGCAATCTCTATAGTAGGAGGGTTCTTCTCATTACATTTATTGGCGCTTAGGATGAAGTATATGCCCGGTTCAAATGTCTCTGTTTTTGACTCAACCCTTTATTCCCCGCTTTTTACCCAAAAGGATATGAAGCGGATATGGTCTGACGATAACCTTATCCAAACTTGGCTAACTTTCGAGAGCAGTATTGCCAGGGTTCAGGCTGAACTTGGGCTCATTCCGCAGCAGGCTGTCACCTCGATAGAGCAGGTTTGTGTTACCGGCAATATCGACTGGGTTCGGTTGGCGCAGGATACCCAGTCGGTCGGCATGGCAATCAAACCTTTGGTTGATCAGCTCACAGAGCAAGGTGATGATTACGTTAAAAAGTACCTGCACTGGGGCTGTACAACCCAGGACTTGCTGGATACCAGCTTGGCAATGCGGGTAAAGCAAACGCTGGACTTGGTTCGTACCCAGCTAGTTAGTTTGGGCGATCAGCTTGAAGGCATGGCCCTTACCCACAAGCAAACCGTGATGGTGGCGAGGACCAATGCGATGGACGCCTTGCCAACCACCTGGGGGCTGCAGGTAAGCAGTTATTTGCAGGAAGTGACCCGGCACATTGTTCGTCTTGATGAGCTATACCCGCGTGCAATCACCGGCATGTACGGCGGGGCGGTGGGTAACCTATCGTCGATTGGTCCGCAGGGGCTGGCGGTGCGAAGTGGATTGTTTTCTGCTCTTGGTCTGACTGAGCCTAGAGGGCTGGCTAATGCCAGTTTGGATAATATTGCCGAGCTGATCCAGTTCTTTGCATTGGTGCACGGCACCCTGTGCCGGATCGCCAACGATACCGAAACCATGGGGCGGGCCTCGATTGCGGAGGTTCGAGAAGGCGAGGCTGGCGGTGGCTCAAGCACCATGCCGCACAAAGCCAACCCGCGAGCCGCCAATATGATCCAAACCCTATCGCGTATGGGCTGGATGTACGCTGGCAGTGCGCCAAACCTGATGGATCAGCATGATGTCCGTTCTGCCTCGATGCGGGTGCTGAACTGGAGTTTGGTGCCGGAGTCGTCATTGGCGGTCTCCACTGCACTGGAACGGGCCCTGCGGTTGGTAGCGAACCTTGTCGTCAACAAGCAGCGGATGCGTGACAACTTCGAAGCCTCCCGCAACTTTATCATGTCGGAAGCGGTGATGATGAAAGTGGCCGATAAAGCCGGCCGAGGCGAAGGCTATCGCAGGGTACAAGCCGCCATTGCGAAGGCACCCGCAGAGGGAAGTCTGGCAGAGGTACTGAAACAAGACGCGGCGGTTTGTGCCATGCTATCACCGCAAGAAATTGATGAGGCATGCAAGCCGCAACATTACCTCGGTTGCAATGAGGCGCTTATCGACGAGACGATTGCGCAATATCGTCAAGCGGCGGGGAGATCATAGGGCCGCGAACGAAGAAGTTCAGTTTGCTGGATGCCATCTCAATCACGCGTGCCTCAACCTTAAGGTACTTTGGAGGGAGTTGGGTAAAGCCGACGGCGTTGCTGCACTCCCTAGCCAGTAACAGATTGAACATCGTCCAATCCAGGCATATGTCATCATCCTAGTTAGCGCTCGATACTATTGATAAGTTGTTGGTTTTGAAAATCACTTGTGGCTGGGAGCCCCTTCCCAGCAATATCCTATTAGTTAGGGCTATTTCATGGTTTTAAGCATGACGTCAGAAGCGATTTTGGTACCTTTTGCGATAGCGTCTAAATCAATTAGTGAGCTTCGACTGGTGAAGCAGTATATGACTGAAATTGTTTGCGAACTAACCCGAGAGTATCTTAAGTAATTGCCGATGTTTTTTGGCGGTATCCCAATGTTATTAGGCCTTTATATTAGGTAATCGCCGGCGTGGTGGTTTAGTATGTCTAGCGCAAAAACGATCTCTTCTCGGGTGTTGCTGGCCAGCCCGAAAAATAAGCACACCCCCTGCCGGTAGTTTCGAGTTGCGTTGGCTAACGGCAACGGTTTCAAATGGCCGGATGTTATCCATGGTTTGGCCAAGGCGTCGGACAGGGCGATCCAGCCGCCGTCAGCCAATAACTCGGCGGCTAACTCTACACTGCTAACTTTTTCCACCACGTTAGAAACTCTGAAAAAGCCCAAGTCCCCTTCACGGGTATTTGGCAGCTCATACTGCGTCTCCAGCCGTAGGTCATCCAGGGAAACACTCTCGGTTGCGGCAAGTGGTGTTCGAGCATGAACATAGCCGCAAAGTGGCAAGTTACCAATATATTTCGAAGCAATCCTAGCCTGAGTTCTTGGACTGTTTTCTGTTGCCATTATAGCTATGTGGCACGCATTGCTCTCTAAACCGCGGTAGGCCTGCTCTCGGGAAGAGGGAGCACATTGAATAGAGATTCCGGGATAACGTTCCTTGATGGCTTTAATTGTTCTGGCGAGCAGCCCGGCGGGAATTTGCTCATCGTGGAGCAGGACCAATTCACCAAGCGGGTCATCGAGCAAAGAGAACGCTGTCAGCTCAAAGTCTTTCGCTTGCTTGCTAAGGTTTGTGGCTCGAGAAATCAGCTTGTGGGCCGCGTTGGTCGGCTTTGCCTTTCGCCCTTCGATGTTGAACAGTTCGACGCCTATCGTGTCTTCCAGAGTGACAACATGTTCGCGTATTGTACTGCGTTCTTTGTTGGCAAAACGTGCGGCGGCGCTATATGAACCGTGCTGGTAAACCAATGTGAAAGAATGTATCTGCTCCAGTGAAATCATGGATTGTCTCAAACTATCGGGTGTTAATGCATCAAAGGTAGAAAATACACCACCGATAGCAAATTGTCTGATGGTGTGCTCACAAGGTTATCCAGCCGGACTCTACGGGGGCGACACCAAAAAGCCAATAGG
The DNA here is from genome assembly GCA_000940995.1 of Photobacterium gaetbulicola Gung47. Lineage (NCBI taxonomy): Bacteria > Pseudomonadati > Pseudomonadota > Gammaproteobacteria > Vibrionales > Vibrionaceae > Photobacterium > Photobacterium gaetbulicola. Next base: position 1,537,118 of record CP005973.1, on the reverse strand, counting down.
CCTTAACGCAAGATTAAGGCCTTCAATGAGTTAGTTTATTTTGTCTGGTCTAATAACTCTGCGACTTTCCTGAAGTAAGCCGGGGCTTTGACTTCACCGTAAGGTGCGACGTATGGCGTTGCCGAGAAATACACTGCGGCAAAGTCGCGTTCCGGATCGACATAAATCCCCTGGCCGGTGTTGCCGTGTTTGTACATGGCTCCGTCTTCGAACATGAAGTCAAACTGGTACGCGCCTTTGACCGGCTTCTCTGCAAACAGGCCGATGGCTTGCTTTTCTTTGTGGCCACCAATAAAGGCATCGGCGTTGCCGGCACTTCGGATTTGCTTGAGTAGTGATGGCGTGACAACTTGCTCGTGTGCGACTTTATCCCAGCTTGGCGTATACAGGGTCGCGTATTTGGCAAAGTCCTCCAAGGTAGAAGATATAATAGCCATATTTAGCGGTGTACCGTCTGGCGTCAGGTGCACCATCAGCGGCATACGTGCCCCCAGCTTGCCCCAAATACGCTCCTCTACAACGTCTGTCCAGCGCTTGTTGGTCACATTCTGGATAACTTGGCCAAGCACTTGGGTGTTGAGTGAAGAGTAACGGAAGCGATCGCCTGGCTGTTCGTTTCCAAGTGGCTGGACATCTTTTAGCACGTCCCGCCAGGTTTCACCCTCAATGCAACGTTCTGTCGTACCTAGCGCTGAGCTAACGAAGCGAACGAAAACGCCTTCTGGGTCTAGGATGGAGGTGTTATTTTCTTCGTGATCCAACCCTGCGGTGTGATTGACTAAATCCAGGACGGTAACCTTGTCCCATGCGGTGCCTTTGAGCTCCGGGACATATTTTGTTGCAGAGGCGGTTAGATCAAGTTGGCCCTCTTCCGCCAGCATCGCCGTGATGAGGCCGGTCAGTGTTTTAGCTGAAGACATCCAAACATGGGTATCGGTTGGGTTCATCCCCGGGTATGCCTCATAAACCACCTTACCTTTGTGGATCATCATCACACCCTGATGGCGGAATGTTGGGTGGGCAAAATACTCATCCATTCTTTGCTCGCCCTCGCTATCGGTCTTCACCACGATGTTGCCGATGTCGCTATTGAGGTTGCGCTCCAATTCAAGCTGCTGGGTAGCTGGGTTGACCATGTCTGTGCGCATGAAGGTGCTCCAGTTGGTCAGATAGTACAGAGTGTGATCCCCCCCCATCTGTGCATGGAAGCTTTCAAAGCTGTCGTAGGCGCCTTGTATAAAGTCCAACTCAAAATGTTCTTTCGCTGCGCTGACAGGAAGTGTCACGGTAGCGCCGGGTGCTGCAAGGTATTTGGCCAGAGGATGGTCAGCCGGTTCATTGGCATTGGCTGATAAAGCCGATACTGAAGCGATAGTCAGAGCGAGGGTTTTCAGTCCGAATTTTTTCATTGTTTTCCCTTGATGTTATTACCTTCACAGAGAAGGCCTTTTGTTTCAGGTCACTATTTTAACATTCGAACCAAACCAAAAAATTCAATTATGGTAGGGATAGCACACCAAAATGCCAGGTGCAGGGATTAATCTTGCGGCCTGACTCTGGTAATTGGCGAGCAATGTAACGGAGTGGATTCGGGGGGAGTTTGTAATTGAATATCGTGCCGATTGACGGGTAAAAAAAGGCCCTACATCCAGAAGGTATGTAGGGCAAATGGTAGGTAAAAGGAATCAGTTATTATATTTCGGCACTAATGCGATTAAATCCGCTCAATGATTGTCGCAATGCCTTGGCCCATACCGATGCACATGGTTGCCAGGCCATAACGGCCTCCTTTATCTTCCATGATGTTCATCAGTGTGCCGACGATACGTGCACCGGAGCAACCAAGAGGATGACCTAGGGAGATAGCACCACCGTTTAGGTTTACTTTTTCCTCACGTACATCCCACAGGCCAAGATCCTTTAGGCATGGGATTGCCTGCGCAGCAAAGGCTTCGTTAACCTCAGCAAAATCGATGTCATCGATGGTTAGGTTTGCTTTAGCCAGGGCTTTCTGGGTAGCAGGAACCGGCCCGTAGCCCATGATGGCGGAGGGAACGCCCGCCGATGTGGCGGCAATGATGCGAGCGCGTGGCCTCACGCCAAGCTCTTTGGCTTTCTCTTCGCTCATGACCAGAAGGCAAGACGCCCCGTCAGAAAGCGCCGATGATGTACCGGCGGTGACTGTCCCGCTGACAGGATCAAAGACAGGGCGAAGTTGGCCCAGTGACTCCGGTGTTGTTTCAGGACGAATGACTTCATCCGTCTTTACAAGAATTGGGCGTCCGTTAGCATCGTGGCCCATGATAGGAACGATTTCGTTAGCAAAGCGGCCCTCAATCGTGGCTTGGTGCGCAAGCTGGTGGGAGCGTGCACCTAATGCATCCTGCTCCTCCCGAGTTACCTTGTGCATTTTGCCGAGCGCTTCTGCCGTCATTCCCATTAATGCGGAGGCTTGCGCCATCTGTTTGTCTAGTGCCGGGTTGAAATTCATCCCCTTCGTCATCGGCACATGGCCCATGTGCTCAACACCGCCAACCAGGATAATGTCAGCATCCTCTGCCTTGATGGCACGGGCAGCCATATGCAGTGCATCCATCGATGAGCCGCATAGGCGGTTAACCGTTGTGGCCGGTACTGTCACCGGCAAGCCAGCTAGCAGCGCGGCATTGCGTGCGAGGTTAGCCCCTTGCTCTTCTGTCTGCTGGACACACCCCCAGATGATATCATCAACCATCTCAGGTTTGACGTTTGGCTGACGTTCAAACATGGCCTTCATCAAGTGGGCCGACAGGTCATCAGCACGAGTATGACGGAATACACCGTTTTTGGAACGTCCCATAGGGGTGCGTGTTGCATCAACGATAACTACATTTTTCATATCTTACCCCTAGGTATTAGTAGAAGGTTTCGCCATTTTCGGCACGAGTCAATAAGCCTTCCGGCAGCGCATACAGCGGTCCGAATTGCTCATACTGACGGGCAATTTCCACCAGCTTCGGTAGGCCGATTTGATCCATGTAGTAGAAAAGGCCACCACGGAAAGGAGGAAAGCCCGTACCGTAAATCATTGCAATATCAGCTTCTTGCGGAGATGCAACAATGCCTTCGTCCAAACAACGGATAATTTCAAACATCATCGGTAGCATGAGACGCATAGTGATAGTGTCTGCGTCAAACTCTCGAGCTTCTTTGCGGTTGCCGGAAATTAAAGACAGTGCCGTTTCGCTTGTCGAAGGTTTGACACGGCCACGGCGGTCAGCAACATAGTTGTAGAAGCCTGCCCCATTTTTCTGCCCGAGACGCTGGTTCTCAACCATGATTTTGAACAGGTTGACCTCAGGCGCGCCCAAACGTCCAGGGAAGGCCGCGTCCATAGACTCAACGCAGTGTTCTGCTGTGTCTAGGCCAATGACATCGGTCAGATGTGCAGGACCCATCGGCCAGCCAAAGCTTTTAGACATCGTCTTGTCAATAATGGCAATATCACCGCCGTCAAGCACTAGCTGGTTGAACGCCAGCATGTAAGGTGTCAGGCAGCGGTTAACCAGGAAGCCGCCGCAGTCATTAACAACGATCGGTGTTTTGCCCAGTTGTTCAACGTAGCGAACTGCTTTGGCAACCGTTTCATCGCTGGTTTGTTCGCCACGGATCACCTCAACCAATGGCATGCGGTGAACTGGGTTGAAGAAGTGGATACCACAGAAATTCTCTGGGCGCTTGAGTGATTTTGCTAGGCCGCTGATCATCAGGGTTGATGTGTTCGATGCGATGACAGCATTCGGCGCAGCGTTTTCCAGGCCGGCTAGCACAATTTCCTTAACCTTCGGGTTCTCAACGACGGCTTCAATAATCAGGTCGGTACTTTCCAGGGCGGCATCATGCAGCGTTGGCTGGATGCGGTTAAGGACATCACCCATTTGCGAAGCTGATTTGCGTCCCTTATCAACTTGTTTTGACAGCAGCTTGTTGGCCTCCGATAAGCCAAGCTGCAGGCCTGACTTGTTGATGTCTTTCATGACGACATCGATGTTGCGGTCGGCTGACACGTAGGCGATCCCGCCGCCCATGATGCCAGCCCCGATCACACCTATCTCAGCCGTCTTGTCTGATTTACCTGTGAACGAGCGTGTTTTGGCCTTGACGTGCATATCTGACAGGAATACGGATACCAATGCATCAGCAACGCCCGATGCCGCACATTTTGCAATGCCTTTGCGCTCGACAGCCAAGGCTTCATCACGCCCTATGGTTGCTGCTTTTTCCACCGTGTCGAGGATGATGTGTGGTGCTGGGTATTGTTTCCCGGCAACTTTGAATGCCATGCCGCGCGCAACGCTGATAGACATCATCTGCTCATACTGGCTCAGGGGCAGTGGCTGTTTCTTCTCGGCCTGGCGGGCCTGCCAGTTGAGATCGCCGGCAACACAGCTATCCAGAACAGCAATTGCTTCTTCTACAGCGTTCACTTTAGTCGGATCAATAACCCCGTCGACAAAGCGTTGCTCCATGGCTTTTTCTGCCTTGAAGTTCTTGCCTGTGGTGAGCCACTGCAGTGACGTATCCAGACCGACAATACGTGGTAGTCGGGTGGTGCCGCCGTAGCCGGGCATAATCCCAAGCTTCACTTCCGGTAAGCTGATTTTGACATCGGTCGTAGCCAGACGGTACTCAGCCAGCATCGAAAGCTCGACGCCGCCGCCGGCAGCTACCCCATTGATAATGGCCACTTTCGGGTATGGCAGGTCTTCAATGCGGCTGTAAACGCTGTGTACCCATGACAGGTAGTCCTCAATAGCGGCTTCGCCAGCGGCAAAAAGGCCACGGAACGCTTTGATATCCGCACCGGCACTAAATAGTGGCTTGTCAGAGCGGATAACCAGGCCGTCAATGTTGGCGGCCTGAAGTACCTCTGCACAGGCTTCTAGCTCTTTAAGCGCACTGTCACGCAGCGTGTTGACTTTGTCTTGCTGATCATTGAATACCAGTTCAGCATACTTGCCGTGTTCAACAATCTGGAAACTTTGTCCCTGATACATGTTATACCTCCTGACCAGGCTTGATTAGGCCTGCTTCAATAGCTTCATTTCGAAGAGAATCGCGGAAATCTGGGTGTGCAATGGCGATTAGTGCCTGGACACGCTCAGGGACATTCAGGCCACGCAGATCAGCGCTGCCGTATTCAGTAGCAATGACTTGCACATCGTTACGTGGTGTTGTCACGGCGGTACCTACAGGCAGTGCGGTACGAATTGTTGACTCTGGCCCGTTCTTTCCTTGGTGGGTTGATGCCAGTACCAGGATGCTAATGCCGCCATCCGACATTCCGGCCCCACGCACAAAGTCAAGTTGGCCACCCGAGCCAGAGATTTGGTTAAATCCAACCCCTTCTGATGCCACCTGCCCGGTGAGGTCGGCCATGATGCATGTGTTGATAGAGATAAAGTTGTCGTTTTTAGCAATCTCAACCGCATTGACCACATGGGTCACATTGCCCATTTCGATATCTGGGTTATTGTGGACATAATTAATCAACTCTTGCGAGCCCGCAGTGAAAGCCGTGATGATTTTGTTTGGCTTGTAGTTCTTGTGCTCGTTGGTAACCGCTCCTGCCTTGCACAGCTCCATCATAGACTCGGTGAACATTTCGGTATGGATACCCAGGCCTTTGTGCCCTTTCAGTGCCATCCCCATAGCATTTGAGATGGTGCCGATACCGATTTGGATAGTCATGTTGTCTTTGACAAATGGCAAGACGTGCTCGGCAATCGAGACTTCCAGCTCTGAAGGGGCCTGCGGCTTAGGGCCGGCAATCGGGTGATGGCCCTCAGTAACCCAGGTGATATCATTAATATGAACGAGATTTTCTTCCGCACCGATGAATGGTTGGAATTTGTTGATGACTGCGATAACGGTATCGGCATGTTTTAGCGCATCGGGTGTACCGACACCGCCGCAAGCGCCCATGCTCAGGTAGCCGTTTTCGTTTGGCGGTGTCATTTCAACGACCACGACATTGTGTCCTAGGTGGCTGAAAAGCGACCCCATTTGGGAAAAGTGGAAATTGGTATGGCTAATATTGCCTGTTTTTTGGATCTTACGCTCCAGAGGCCCCATAAATAAACTATGGTGCTCAAGATGAGGTGCATATTCTGGTTTTAGAAAGTCAAAAGGAGTGGTCAGTAGTCCCGTATATAGTTTACAGCCTTTAAGCTCGGTATGACGTTTTTCTAATTCTTTCAAAAAGAAATAAGGTGTAGATAATAATCCACCAGCCCATATTTTGTCATTGGATTTGATTTTTTTTGCTGCCTGTTCGACAGAAATGAACTTTTCATTATAGGCCAATTGCCAATTACTCATGAGTAACCTCGTTATCAATAAGACTGCTTGATAACACAGTCGTAGTGGGGTGTTGTTGTATTGTGTTGCAGGAATGATAAGCAGGATTGTTGGGGTAATCTTTGCACTTTACGCCAACTGGTTGGCTAAGTCGGACAGGGTGAAAAAGTATGATAGCTATCACATCATTATAAATGTTGATATGGAGGTTTATATATATAGATCGTAATATATTACAAACTTATCGAAATTATGAATCAGGGTTATGGCGTTAGTTAATAGTGAAAGAAACAGTAAGTCATATTATTTACATCATGGTTGGTTAACATTAATAAAACAAGCGGCGGAACAATACGGACTCAAGTTGAGTAATTATTTCTCGCAATCGAGTAATAATATCGATCATTTGGATGTGAGAACGGTCAGGGGGATCCACCATCAGATGGTGCTTGACAGTAAAGACCCAACTTTTTCTCTTGTAGCCGCCAAATATGTTCAACCCTTAACGTTTGACAGCTTTTCATTGCTACTATGGGCTGCTCCTGATCTGAATACATTGATTAGTGATGCCTGCAAATACTCGATGTCTGTGGGAGCACCTATTCACCTGAAGCTGTCTTATACGATTCAGGGGCATGCGGAGTTATGGGTTATCAATCGGGAGCCATTGAATAAGGAGTCGGTAGTCACCTATGTGGGGGTGACATTGTTCATCGCTGTGCTTATGCAGATTGTCTACAAAGCCGTTGGTCGGGAAGACCTTGGATTGAAGGTTGGACTCAATAGCTGGCCTTATACAGAAGAGAATAAGGCTAAGTTTGAACAGATTATGAACTGCGATATTGTAACCGGTTCACCTGTTCGCAAGATAATTATTCCCCGAAATGTTTTAAATACCAAGATAGTTACGGCTAATTCCGATATTTACTTGGCGATCAAACCCATCGTTATCAAGCAGACAGCAAAGGTGATTCGAGAGGACATCTTCTTACAGATACACAGCGTGCTGAATCAAATGAAAAGTCTCAGTGATACAACGATAGACGATGTAGCCAGACAGCTGTCATTTAGTGTACGGACCCTGAATAGAAGGCTAGCCGATGAGGGTACGACTTACAGAAGCGTGCTTGAAAAGTACAAATTGGAGCGTTCACTGCAGTTGCTTAGTCAATCTGACTGCAGTATTACCGAGATTGCCTATCAGTTGGGTTTTTCTGATATCAGTACCTTTTCGCGCGCCTTCAAGCGCTGGACAGGTTATAGCCCTTCGAATATCGAACGTAAATAGTCCAGAATGATAAAAAAGTGCCCCTAGTGATGTTGAACAACTACTCACGGAGAGTTTGGGATAATGTGCTCGGCTTTATTGCCAGCTATTCGGCACTTTGTAGTTTGGTTTTATTGAGTTGCAGGGGATGAAAAAATTGTTTGTAAGTAAATAAGTTACTGTATGCTAACAGTATAGTATTATATTGATGGCTATTTTAGTAAGGGTTTATTTGTTCTTTTTTGAGCGGCTGTGTTTTTATATGCTCAGCATGTAATAAGCTTGTCTTTAAACGCCAACAGTTTTGCAAAGTACGCCATGGTGAAATAAGTGGCGGCTTGATCATGGAACCAGTTTTCTCGTCTACATATTATTCAGGCCTATAAGTTAATTATTAAAATAAATCATTAGGTTTGAAATGAAAAAATTATTTTTTATTACACTTCTTATTCCTACCGTCTCTATATCTGTCAATGCAAATAGTCTGAATGAAGACTCTTTCTGGCAGCATTATGCAACAACTACATCAGCTTCTTTTCAGTCAACGTCAGGAACAACGACCAATAGTGGGAGTAGCCACCAAGTTTCAGGGCAAAATTTGTACTTTGATACAGTGACAGCCGGACGTTTAGGCAACAGTACCTATTTCTCGTTTATTGAGGCAGTTGTAGGCAAGCTTAATGGTACGGATAAGGGGCATGATCAAACACCCTATGGACGGGAGTTACTGGAAGTTAACGGTTTATTTAGTCAACAATGGGACGTCACCTCGTCTTTTCAACTTGGCTGGAATTATTATGGTATTGATCGCGACATTACTCATACCGATATCGGAAAATTTGGTTATAGCTTGGGTTCAGTGGGTTTAAGTGCCGGTTATCAGTGGGGAAAATGGTCTTTTACACCTGTTTTAAATTACATTTTTTCCGCCAAGTTGGGTAAAGATGGTCTGAATGATTTGGGAGAAAGCGAATTTGACGGGTATTTTTTCTACCCGAGAATTAGTGGAAAAATAGCCTCGAATGGTACTAGGGTAATGCTGGGTACTGAATATTTTAACGGTTCTAACAGTGAAGGAACCGATGTGGAATATTTAAAAGGGGTTGCTAAATTAACCTCACCAATAGGAAACAGCAAGAAATGGGCGGCAACCGGCAAACTCGTGCATATATCTTATTTTGCTTTCGATTATTTTGGTATTGATATGAACCCACATCAAGAGACGTCGGTATCTTTCGGCATCCAATACAATTGGTAATTGATTGAATAATAAAATAAGAGGTTAAATTGTTGTGAGAAGAACCTGCTGCTGAATGCTTATGCATGATAATTCTATCTTCAAAGATAAATAATAAATAGTTTCTGTAATAGAGTGTGCCTTTTTAGGCACACTTTTTTATGCGAAATGATTAGCATAAATTTTGCGTTTAACCTGCTTTTGCGTAATGCAACCCAAGTTGATTTAGCTTGGGGAGAGGAAGCTGATCCATGTCAAATCCTCAATTTGTTGGCGTAAATAGCAAAGAAGAGGTCGTGCATGGCAAAGAAACTCATCTCATAAATTGTTGTAATCGCTGCAGATTCTGTAGGTGTCTAAAACACCGACAAAAAAGACTGGAGCATTTTAAAATGTTAAGACAAGAACATAGCGTTTTGTTTGAGCCGATGAAAATCGCTAAGCTTAAGCTAAAAAATCGCTACTCTATGGCCCCGATGGGGACCCTGGGCTGTGTCGATTCTGATGGCGCATATAATCAACGTGGGATTGAATACTACACTGCTCGAGCTCGTGGTGGTGTTGGCTTGATTATCACTGGTGTACAGATGGTGGAAAATGAACTTGAACAGTTTCCATTGCCTTCTCTTCCATGCCCGACAATCCACCCCATCTCTTATATTCGTGCCGGTAAAGAGCTGACAGAGCGCGTGCATGCCTATGGCACGAAAATTTTTGCCCAGCTGACCGCTGGGTGGGGACGCTCATGCATTCCTGGCTTTACCCCTGAGGAAAAGTCCGTTGCGCCATCGCAGGCCCCCAATCGTTTTGATCCCAGCATCACTCACCGCGAACTGACAACCGAAGAAGTCCAGTATTTCATCGGCAAGTTTGTTGAATCAGCGGCGATCGCGCAAAAGGCGGGGTTCGATGGAGTGGAAATCCATGCCGTTCATGAAGGCTACCTGCTTGATCAGTTCACGATGGAGTTCTTTAACAAGCGTAGCGACCAATACGGCGGTAGTTTCGAAAACCGTTATCGTTTTGCGGTGGAAATCGTACAGGGAATTAAAGCGGTCTGTGGCCAGGATTTTCCGGTGAGCTTGCGCTACTCGGTAAAAGGTAACATGAAGGGATTCGGCCAGGGGATCTTGCCTGGAGAGCAGGCTGAAGAAGTCGGCCGCGATATTGAAGAAGGACTGCGTGCGGCAAAATTCCTGCAGGATGCGGGCTTCGATGCGTTGAACGTGGATGCCGGTACTTATGATTCATGGTACTGGAACCATCCGCCTAACTACTTTGAACCGGGCATGTACAAACCATACTGCAAAGCCGTCTCTGAAGTGGTCGACATTCCAGTCATCATGGCAGGTCGTATGGAAAACCCAGACTTGGCTGCTCGCGCGGTCAGTGAAGGGGCTGCTGACGGAATTTCCATGGGGCGTCCTCTGCTGGCTGATCCGGAAGTTGTCAATAAGATCCGGGGTGGGAGGTTTGAGGAAGTACGCCCATGTCTTTCCTGTCACCTTGGCTGTCTTGGTCGGATGGCTGAAGTGGGTAACCTATCTTGCGCCGTTAACCCAGCTTGTGGACGTGAAGAAGAGTACAGACTAACCCCTGCTTTCAGGCAGAAGAAAGTTGTGGTTGTCGGCGGTGGTGTCGGCGGCATGGAAACTGCTCGGATCGCTGCTGACCGTGGTCACGATGTTGTGTTGTTTGAAAAATCATCCCAGTTGGGCGGCAATGTCATTCCTGGCAGCCAGGCGCCATTCAAGCATGATGATGCACAGCTCATTACCTGGTTTGAAGGCGAAATGTCCCGCAAAGGCGTTGACGTTCGTATGAATGTTGCAGCCGATCTCGACACTATCAACCAAGAGCAGCCAGATAGTGTGGTGTTTGCGACGGGCTCTCGTCCAACCATTCCTGCCTGGTTGGAAGGGGCAGACAAAACGCATGTTGCCATTGCAGAAGACGTATTGATGCAACCTGATGTGATCACGGGTGATAAGGTCGCCGTTGTTGGCGCAGGTCTTGTTGGTGCCGAAACCGCATTGTGGCTTGCTCAAAGGGGCAAAATAGTGACCTTGGTTGATGCGGCTGACGATATTATAGGCGGTCCGCACGGAACCTGCTTTGCCAATTATCAGATGCTCAAGGAGTTGCTGGTTAAAGAAAAGGTAGAAGTGCTAACCAGTACTGCGCTGAATAAAGTGACCGATTCGGGAGTCGAAGTACGCCGAGGTGATGACACAACCGGCATCGACGCTGAACATGTCATTTTGGCAATGGGCTACCAGGCCAATAGCAAATTGTTTGATGAGATTGCCAACCAAGTTGACGCCGGCGAAGTGTTTAATATCGGTGATAGCCAAGAAGCGCGCACGATAATGGCCGCTATCTGGGAAGGTTATGAAGTCGGTCGCGCCTTGTAATTTGGACATATGATGAACAGTAAAATGCTAATTACAGCAGGACTTCTGCTGACGACCAATGTGTGGGCGTTTGGCGAGGAGCCTATTGCGAGTCATGACCTAAAAATAGTGTCTGAGCATCGAGGCCATTTCAGCCGTGATTATATGGAATTTGGCAGTAATTTTGGCAAGGTTGGTCCTGGTTTGTTGATGACGACACTGGAGTATCACAGCTGGGCGAAGGACATGCGCAAGAATGGCTTTATTCCTATTGAAGGTGATCTGGCCGATGCAAACAGCGTCGATTCATTCTTTGCTCCTGGGTTTATGTACTTTGTGCCAATTAGCCAGAAAATGGCCGCTGGTCCACTGGCGAAGTATCAGTTCGACGATGGTCATCGCTCGATGCTGAAGTCTGGCTTTGGCGGTATGTACAACCATGGCAATGGGTTCTATGCCTTTGCAATGTATCGCTTTGATCGCGGTTTATCTAGCAAGTTGGATCGTATCAGCTATGCAACCTCGGATGTTGACCGCAAAGATCTCGTGCTGGGTTATCAGTCAACAGGGTGGGATATCAATCTACGTGCCGCGCATTTTCACTTTGTGAGAAGCTCAACCCGAAATGTCGCTAAGGCGCTTGGCCATAAAGCGGAATTTGCAGAAGCGGAATTGACCGCTGAATATAAAGGCTTCAAGCAGTTCTCGCCGTATGCTTCGGTGATTTGGGAGTCGAAAGACCAATACGCCAACCCAACAGCCTTTGGCAACAACGGGTTTGCGGTTGGGCTGAAATTGCATTTTTGATTTATCCTCAATTTGGGCAGCTAAGGCTGCCCAATAATTTCTATTCACATTACGTGACTTGCATCACGGTCATTGATTTTTAGAGTTATTACTCTAAAATTGATATATCTAGCCACTGATACAGGCATATAGGTATTTCACAATGAGATTAACGCCAGCTGCGGTGCTTACCTGCTGGGCGATGATGGCGGTACCGGCAGCAGCCAGTGCCAATGACACCATTGATAATGACCCACATCTTTCATCTTTTGCTGTGGCAACGCCAGCAAAGGCCCAGCAACCTGTCAGCTTTCTTGAGGCTTGGCAGGCTATCGTCAGCCAAAATGATGGCCTTGCTGCCGAGCGAGCCAATATTGAGCGAACCCGAAGCATGCAAGATGCCGCGCGGGATTTGTATCTACCCTCCATCAGCGCAACGGCGAAATACACCCGGCTCGACAAGCCGGTCGAAATTAAGCCTTCTGATCTAATTGAGAGCATGCCTATCGGCGATGTTGTTTCCGGCTTACCAATTTTCGATCAGCTGTTTACATCACAGCTGACCAAGCGTGAGGTTTTCACCAGCTCAATCCGCGCGGTATGGCCCATTTTTACCGGCGGCCGGATCACCGCGGCGCAGGATATTGCCAAAGGGCAAACGGAAGAAGCCACCCAGTTACTTGCGATGAAACAGCAGGCAACCTTTGAGGATCTCTCCAAGTTCTATTTTGGAGTGGCTTTGACCCAGCAAGTACTGGATACCCGTATCGAGGTAGAAAATGGTCTCAAGCAGCATTACGAGCGTGCCAAGAAGCTGGAGCAGCAAGGCCAGGTAGCCAAAGTTGAACGCCTGCAGGCACAAGCGTCTTATGACAAGGCGCGGGTAGAGCGCCAGAAAGCGCAACGGGATCTGGAAATTGCCCAAGTTGCCTTGACCAAATTGATCAAAGCCGAAGCTCCCGCGGTGCCGTCCTCTTCGTTGTTTGTCAACGAGTCGCTGCCTCCTATGTCGTCGTTTTTGAATAAGACGCTGGCTGGCTATCCCGGTCTGCAAATCCTCGATGCCAAGAAAAAACAGGCCCAAGGCTTGATGGCGGCCGAGAAGGGCAAGTATTACCCAGAAGTGTACCTGTACGGTAATTACAACCTCCACGAGGACGATACGCTGGCAGCGAAAACGGCGCCGGACTGGGCGATTGGCGTTGGGGTCAATATTCCGCTGATTGATAGCTCGGGACGGTCAGGCAAGGTAAAAGCCGCGCACAGCGCGGTCACCCAGGTGAATTACCTCCGTGCGCAGGCGGAGCAGGATCTTACGGTACTGGTTGAGAAAACCTACCGGGAGGCGATGCAGTCACTGGAAGAATATAACGGGTTGGCGTCGAGCTTGGCTCTTGCCAAAGAAAACGTGAGCCTTAGAGAGAAAGCATTCAGCCAAGGCCTGTCGACATCGCTGGATGTTGTTGACGCAGAGCTGTATTTGGCAAGTGTGAAAACCCAGCGTGCCGCAGCGGCTTACCAATATGTTATCTCTTTGGCCCGCTTGCTGGCGGTCAGTAGTGAAATCAACAGTTTTAATCAATATCAGCAATATCAGGGGTTAGAGGTTCAGTCATGAGAAACGGCAAATCACGCGCGACGTTGATCGCCACTGTAGTAACAGGTACCGCAGTGGTTGGCTGGCTAGGTTATCAGTTTTGGCTGGCCTATCAGCCGGCCCCTATCCGTATGCAGGGGCAAATCGAAGCCCAGCATTACAATATTTCATCCAAGGTGCCGGGACGTATCGAGCAAGTGCTGGTGCGCAAAGGCGATAAGGTTGCGAAAGGAGATTTGATCTTCACGCTCTCGAGCCCGGAAATTGATGCCAAACTCGAGCAGGCCCGTGCCGGTGAACAGGCGGCCGATGCAATGTCCCAACAGGCAGAGCACGGAGCACGATCCCAGGAAATCGCTGCAGCGCGGGACCAATGGCAAAAAGCCAAAGCGGCGGCCAGCTTGATGGCGAAAACCTACCGTCGAGTTGATAACCTCTTCAACGAGGGGGTGATGGCAGAGCAGAAACGCGATGAAGCCTATACCCAGTGGCAAGCCGCCCGCTACACCGAGCAAGCGGCCTACCAGATGTACACTATGGCCAAAGAAGGAGCGCGGGTAGAAACAAAACGCGCGGCGGCCGAAAAGGTCAGGATGGCGGCTGGTGCGGTAGCGGAAGTAGAAGCCTACGCGGCAGATACCCAGATCTCTAGCTGGTTTGACGGCGAAGTGAGCCAAGTGTTGCTGCACGAAGGCGAGCTGGCCCCTCAAGGGTTCCCGGTGGTGAGCGTTGTGGATATGGATGACGCCTGGGCGGTATTCAATGTTCGTGAAGACAATTTGAAGTATTTCCAGCAAGGCAGTGAGTTTGCGGCAACCGTGCCGGCTCTTGGTGACAAGGACTATACCTTCAAGGTGACACATGTTGCGGTGATGGGGGATTTTGCCACCTGGCGTACAACGGATGCCGCTCAGGGGTTTGATATGCGCACGTTCGAAGTGGAAGCGCGCCCTGTTGAGCCGGTGGCTGGGCTGCGTGTCGGCATGAGTGTGATTGCAAGTAAATGAACAGACAACTCGCCCGTGAATGGCGGCTGATCCGGGAAGAGCGCTGGCTGCTGTCGCTGACAACATGGCTGCCCCTGGCGCTGTTCGCAGTCATTTGGGGCATATTCTCTGCGGGCATTGCCAGAGATTTGCCTATTGGCGTGGTTGATTTGGACCACAGCCAACTGTCGCGCCAGCTGGTGCGTTACTATGATGCTAACCCGACCTTGGCCGTGTCCAATGCCTATGCCTCCGTTGCGGAAGGCAGCCATGCCTTGAGGGGAGGGGACATTTACGCCCTGGTGGTGATCCCTGCGAACTTGGAGCAGGATACCAAACTGGGTAAATCACCAACGGCAACGGTGTTTTATAACAGCCAGTTCGTGCTTATTGGCAAGTTGGTGAACTCGGCAGTCACCCTGGCACATGGAACCCTCAACGCGCAAATTGACACCTTGAGGAATATGGTCGCGGGTAGCCGAGTGCCCCAGCAGGCATTGGGCCAAGCCGTCCCTGTTCGAAGCCAGATCACGCCGCTGTACAATGCCAACAGCCACTACGGCCAATTCCTGGTTTCGGCAACTATCCCGGCGATTTGGCAAATTGCAATAGTGATCACCACCATTATTGCCTTGTCGGCCGAGCAGCGCAGAAGTGGCCTCAACAGGTGGCTGGAGACCAACCCCCAGCGCCACTTAATCGCCAAACTGATGCCTTATACCTTGTTGTTTTTTATCCAAGGCAGCATTTTTCTCGCCACTATGTATGGTGTGCTGGATTGGCCGATGCATGGTCAGTGGTGGATTTTATCGCTGGCACAGTTGTTGATGATCTTGGCTTGCCAGGGTGTTGCGTGCCTGTTCTACTTGTTTACCCTCGACGCAACCAAAGCAATGAGCTTGGCGGCTGGCTTTACCGCACCGGCCTTTGCTTTTGTCGGTGTCACCTTTCCGGCTACGGACATGCCGAGTTTTGCCCTGGTCTGGCGGGCAATGCTACCCGTTACCCATTATCTCGATGTCCAGTTGCATCAGGTAAACCATGGTGTGGGCATCGCTTGGGCTGTGCCGCAGATACTGAGCTTAACGGCATTTTTGTTTACTTGGCTGCTGGCGGCTTGGCGGGTAAGCCAATTGAGTAAGAGACAAGAGGGGGGCGTATGAGTTGGCGTTCATTGTTTAAGTTTGAGTTCAAGGCCATTTTCTCTAACCCCTCGATTTTATTCACGGTGTTTGGCGGGGTGTTGATTTACTCGTTTCTCTATCCGCTACCCTATATCCACCAGTTGCCGCGGCAGCAGCAAATCGTGGTGGTCAACTTGGATCAGTCTGAATTAGGGCGCAAACTCGAGCGGATGGTCGATGCGACTCCCCAGGTTATGATTACTGCACGGGCGGAGTCAATTGATGCCGCCAAGGCAATGGTCAATCAGGGCAAAGTACAAGGGGTGCTGGTGATCCCGAAAGATTTCCAGCGGGATGTGTTGCTTGGCAAAAGCCCGACCTTGGCCTACGGCGGTGATGCCGCTTATTTTCTGGTGTACGGCACTATTGCAGAAGGGCTCGCGACAGTCGCAGGGACCCTTGGTGCAGAGGTGAAAGTTGCCAGAATGGTGATGACTGGCAGTGACATGGCATTGGCCGCCGAGCGTTACACGGCGGTTAAGCTCAATGCCCAGCCAGTATTTAACCCGACGATGGGCTACGTGAATTACGTCGTGCCGGCGGTCTTTGTGTTGATCCTTCACCAAACGTTACTGATCGCTGTAGGGTTACTGGGCGGAGGCCAGAATGAGTACTTGCGCGCAGGAAAAATTGGCTACTGGGTGCATTACCCCGCAAGGCGGGTGGTATTGGTCAGGGGGATCGTGTTTAGCCTGATCTACCTGCCATTGGTTATGTATTACTTTGGGTTTAGCTTCAGCTATTACCATATCAGCCGGTTGGCATCGATAACGGATCTGGCTTTGCTAACCCTGCCATTTTTGCTTGCGGTGATCTTCCTGGGCATGATTTTGGGGCAATTGATCCCCCGGCGCGAGTTGGCAACGGTGGTCGTATTGCTAAGCTCATTACCGCTAGTGTTTTCGACTGGCTTTATTTGGCCGGTTGAAATGATCCCTGCGCCTATCTCATTGCTGGCCCAACTGGCTCCATCTACCCCGGCGATCAATGCTTTTCTGCGGATAAACCAAATGGGAGCCGATTTTAATCAAGTCTTGCCCTTATGGGGACAGCTTTGGGGGCAGGCTGTGGTCTACGGAGTTATTGCCGCCAGACTGATGCTAAAAGTTAAGCGAGAAAATAAGCTTCCGGTAGCTAGATAAGGTGAAGAGTGATACTGAGCGTCAGTATCGCTCTTCTTCTTTGGCCCTTAATATAAGGTTCAATATAACCGTTAAGGTGTTGGTGGTATTTCGATGTTATTCGACTTTCACCAAAATACTTGAGTCTGTGTGAGAAACCGACTGACCATAAATATCTAACAATGTGGTCTGAGAATAGGTCATCTTGTCATCTTCAATTTGAATACTCATGGTAAAGTCGGTCGTAGTTGCATTTTTTGCCATGTAGTCTGATTCTGCGATACCACGTTCTGAGGCAATCAAGGTCATTTGATTACCGGCTGCTCCTTCTGCCGTGACACAGGTATTTCTTGGTACACAAAATGAGTTATAGACTTTCTGGTTGGCTTTATCATAGATAAAGTAACCGCGCTGATCATGGAATTTGGAATCGTCGGCCTTACGGAAGACTTCCTGTTTGTAATATAGCGCAACGAGGTACTGGTCACTGGCATTGGTTGCATCTGCGGCGACTTCAAAGGTGATGGTTTCGTAGAAGGGCGTTACCGCTGGTGAGCCTGCTGCAACATCTAACTCCTTTTGTGCCGGGGCAATATCAACACCACCGGCTTCGGCGGAAATCCAAGTCCCTACCAGTTGGGCGAGCGGGCCAAAGTCCATACCATCAATAATTGTGCTTTCATTATCGTTGGCAATTGCCGGGAGGGAAAGTGCTGCCGATACACCAAGAGCAATAATTGTGTTTTTCATATTGAGCTTCCTTTTTAGGTGAATTAATTTTTATGGCGGTTACTTTATATGAATTAATCTTGGTTAATTATTGATCTGCGATAATTATTGTTTGTGTAAATTTTATTTGTTTTCAGATTTTTAATGTTTGTTATTTGGCTTAATTGATTGTTACATCGTGAAATGGATTGAATCGTTTATTATCTCTAATGATTGAAAGATAGGCGGCAGTAATGGAATTAAAAGTAAATAATGGCTTGTGCTGGGGAAGCCATATGGTTTTTATTAGAAGCCATTTAAAATAAAATGGCTTCTTTATGGTGCGCCGAGCATGGCGTTGTTCTAGGAGGTGAAAGTCCTCTACGGGCTCAGTCGAGCGAGAACCGTTAGCCTATGCAAGGGTGTCCACCGTGAGGTGGGATCTGAAGGAAGCAAACGGCAAAACTTGGTTGTGACGAACAGAAATCTGATAGTAGGCCAGTACAACTTGGGTAACCTAGCCATATATAGAATAGCCCAATGCCTCGACGGGAAGTGTGTACGGGTAAATCAGGCACAACCAAGTGAAAGAACAACGTCTTACCTCGGGAGATCTTATTAGCTGTCTCGGACGAGACTAGTGCAGCAGTGATGCTGCGTGACGGTTAATAAGAAGTCAGCAGAAGGCATAGTACCTTGGGGAAGTACAACCCAAGGGAAGGCCGGAACTGAATATATCAAGAAGCAGTCACTAGACACTCAATCATGTGGAGTCATAGCAAGATGAACAATATCTCTACGTACCAATGGGCAACACCGCAAGTGACGCTCATGGCTACGAAGAATGACAAGCATGTTTGGCGTAGACAGGAGGACGAGTCTTGGTGACCTCAACTCAGTTGATGGAGCAGATCTGTTCATCAACGAATCTGAACCAAGCCCTGAGAAGAGTAAAGAAGAACAAGGGATGTGCTGGGGTTGATAAACTCGACATAGCAGCCACTATCTCGGTGCTTCGGCAGTCTTCCAATGGGCAAGCGCTCCGCCAGAGCCTTCTGGACGGTAGCTATCAACCCCAACCCGTCTTGGGTGTAGAAATCCCTAAACCTAGTGGGGGAGTGAGGCAGCTAGGTATCCCAACGGTACTTGATAGGATTGTCCAACAGGCCATCACATCAGTCCTGACAGATATCTACGAACCTAAGTTCTCCAACAGCAGTTACGGGTTCAGGCCCAACCGTAGTGCCCACCATGCTCTGGCGGCAGCAAGCCACTACATCGAGGGAGGGGCGGGGTTATGTAGTCGATGTTGACCTAGCGAAATACTTCGATACCGTGAACCACGATAGGCTGATGCACAGGCTATCGAAAGATATCACAGATAAACGGGTACTGAAGCTGATCAGGTCATACCTACAGGCAGGCATAATGCGAAACGGGTTAGTCGAGCAGAGGCAACGAGGGACACCACAGGGTGGCCCATTATCTCCGCTGCTATCAAATATCGTATTAGATGAGTTGGATAAAGAGCTTGAACGAAGAGGGCATAAGTTCTGCCGATATGCAGACGACTGCCAAATCTACGTGCACAGTGAGGAAGCCGCAAATCGAGTAAAAGCCTCGATAACGGAGTTCTTGGAGCAGAAACTGAAACTCACGGTCAACCGGGAGAAGAGTGCGGCAACAAGAGTGACAGAGCGGACTTACTTAGGCCATCGCTTCCAACGAGATGGAAGTATCCCATATCTCGAAGACAGCACAAACTCACATGAAGAAGCGAGTGCGTCAAATACGAAGCGGAATCGAGGACGAGAGTTGAAGACAGTAATAGTCGAACTAACTCAATATCTAAGAGGTTGGCAACACTACTTCAAGCTCGCCATGCGGAAAAGCGCGATGCAGCGCTTGGATGAATGGATAAGACGGCGCTTACGGTGCTACCGACTCAAGCAGCGAAAACGCAGACACAGCATAGCGACATGGTTACGCCAAGAAGGCGTAAACGAGCGCAATGCTTGGAAGCTAGCGATGTCAGAGAAAGGATGGTGGCATCTGGCTTTATCGCCGCAGCTCAATCAGGCCATGCCAGTTAAATGGTTCAAGGAGATGGGCATGTACTCATTGAGAGATGGGTATGAGTCACTGAAAATATATTCGGAACCGCCGTATGCGACCCACGCTTGTACGGTGGTGTGAGAGGACGGAGGCCGTGAGGCCTCCTCCTACTCGATTTGTCAGAACAACTTAAGTACGGCTAGTTGAGTAGAAAAGGAAAAAATTGAAATATTTTTGCTAGAAAGTACACGGTTTATGCTGTTCGACTCAGAAGAAAAATCAACCTCAACCGTGCAAGTGCCGAACTCTGATTGCAAACTGTCAAGGGTCGTGTCAAAAAGGGTGCTGATCTTCTTGTTGTAATCGCCAGTTAATACCCCTTCACCATTGCGAGAATGGATATTCCGTACTACTGCTGTCATATCGTCAATATTGTATTGGCAAGTTAGGCTTTCTAGGAGGTACTCGTAGGTATGGTCGGCGTTCTTATGGAGTGAGATGGAAATATCATCACCGTTAACAGTCCCAGATACACCAAAAGCTTGAGGTAGGGAGTCTAAGCTGCCTTGGGCGACAATCGTACCATTTCGAGTGTATTGGAATTCATAACTGCTGGCATTGATGGGCAGTGTGAAATGATATTGGGTACCCATATCTATAGAGAAATATTCACTGAGCGTGACAGCTTGGCCATCAGCAAATATCGCAATACTATCGCTTTGATCAACACGCAGCCCTGTCTGATGATCGGCGTAATTGTAAATCTTGGTGGTTGCACTAACCGAGTTGTCGCGGCTGTCAACAATGATGTTGGTATTGAAATTCAACTTGCTCGTGTTATGACCGCTACTTGAAGATATATCTTGCGACGTTGCCGGGAGGGTGACGATACTGCCAGTATTTTCTGAGCTGTTATTATTGTTTGAGCCTTTGCTTTCTCCACTTCCGCCACCGCCACAAGCTGTAATGAGTAATGCCGTTAAGGTAATGGCGATACTTTTTGATAAATAATTCATCTTAATTCCTTTTTCGATGTTTTTTGAATTATCAATTTTAACAGCTGGTTGGTGGCAGTTAGCTGCATGTGTCGTATCATGTGTCAGATTTTATGAAGTGCTTCTAAAATGCACGGACTGGGATAATTTATGGTGACTGCCAGCGCATATTATTATTTGTCCGGTTGGTCAGTTTGGGGTGGATTTGCCCGATTTTGCAAGGGCGGAAACGCAGCAGACGGTCATTGTGTAGAAGGAAAAGAAAAGGGGAACGTTGTATCTTCCCCTCTATGTTCTGTCCTGCTATAGGTGAGAGTTATTCAGCCGGTGATGGAGCTCGATACGCCTTGGTTCCCCATAGTGGCACGGTAGAAAGACTGTGCTTGAAGCTGCCCTCTGTTTCTTTGGTGGTATATGACACATACAGAAGGGTCTGATTTTCGGCATCATAAATACGCCTTACTTTCATGGTCTTGAAGAAAATGCTTTTGGATTTTTTGAAGACCACTTCACCCGATTTGGACTTGTCTATTTGTGCGATCATCTCTGGGGTAATGTCACCCGTCTGGCGACAAGAAATAGAGCTGTCACTTGGATCGGCAAGGCTCAAATTGGCCTCAATCGATGCGATATGGCAGGTAACACCTGTTACCACGTCATCTTTTAGGTGCCCGATTTTGATATCCTTCATGGTGAACATACCTAGGCTGACGTCACCGACTTCATCATCAGAGCAACCGCTCAGCGCCGTGGTTACGGCAAGCAGCCCCGCAAGCAGTAGTTTTGATTTCATTGTTTTTTCTCCAACATTTTTCCACCATGATAGCAGCAACTTGGCGCTCATTTCTAATCCCTATCTTGCTGCCAACGCCTACCTATGCTTCTTCGTTTTCCTTGATATGGCTCAACTGCCATAATTTTTCTGCTTTAGTGCCGATGAGCCAGAAACTCAGTGCCAAAAGCGCGAAAAATACGGTTTTGTGCATCGCATCCCAGAAGTATTCAAAGTAGCGCGTATAGAGATTAATCAGCAAGAAGATGATCCCAAAGCTGCGGGTCAGCTTGTCGGCATGCTTGATGCCGTGATAGAGCAAGCCCAGGCATACTAGGCCGGATAGCAGGGCCCAAGGCAAGAACGAGACCTGAGAAACCTTCGACCACGTTGCAGCATTGGTATGGTTGCCGACCAGTGACACCAGCCAGAGTGCAAACATCAAATAGAACAGTCCGATGAATCGGGTAGGCTCTTGCAAATAGGCAAATTTATGGAGAGGTGTAGTTGAACTTCCCTGGTTTGCTGAAATGGTTGTCCCGGCCATTTTTTGACGTCCGAACCACCAGGCCGTAGCCAGTACCAGCAAGCCGATCACGACAAGGCGCCATGCCATATTAAGCCCCAAAAAGTAGGCAGAAGGCTCGGCAAAGTAGCTCGTTTGCTCTAAACCCCAAGCGGCGAAGCTGAGGAGGGCAAAAATCCAAACCAACATGCTGGAGAGGCGAAAACCAATCACGCCGTAGATAAGTGTCAGGGCCAATAAAAAGAAAGCAACATGGGTTTCGGTAAACCATGCGGTTTCCCGCAGGAACCCAACGGATACTGCAGTCCACAATACGCCAAAGAAATACATGGCTTCATTGCTGAAGTATTTTTCTGGATAGCGACGACGGCGTTTTACCCCAAAGGCGAACGATCCCGCAGCCAATACCGCACTGATGACCGACAGGACGCTGGCTGGCGTATCTATCAGGGTTGCCAGCAATGCCATCAGATAGTCGTCTGCCAACAGTACACCGATAGAGATAACAAAGCAGGTGATGGCGATCCAGAATGAGTAGACGGCTAGCAGTTTCCAGTCAAAGCCAACGACCTCATAGCTGTTGCGCAGTGACTTGGCGGTATCAGCATTGATCCGCTCGTCTTTCTCCCATTGGGTGATTGCCTCATTGAGGGTTTTGGCTTGTCGCTTGTTTATTTTCATAACTAGGCGTAACTCGGTCATCTAAAACGACGCGCAGCCAGAGAGGCTGCGCGAGGGGTAGCATTCAAGTGGGTTGGCACTTACTGGCCGTCTTCGTCAGCCACTTTTTCAGGTGTGAAAGTTAGAATATGCTGCTCTGAGGTCAGGGTAAGAGTATCGTTCTCCAAAGCAGCATTATTCCACTCTTGAAGCGATTGCGTCATGATGGCTTCGATTGTTGCCTGATCATCTTGAATGCAGGCCATTTTGGTCGATCCCATGCCGGTCAGGCGAATTCTATTTGCATCAGCCAGTTCAATTTGGCCAAAGAACCGATTGCATCCGCCGAAACCGGATACCTTGAGATCAGCATCGATGGCCATTCCCGGCACCGTGCGAGGTTCGGTAATGGTGATATCTTTACCGTCGACTTTTGTCAGTACCCAGCTTTGTTGAAGGTTCTGGGCCGAAAAACCCGTTTCTAACTTAGTGTCACAACCTGTGAGAAGAAAGAATAGGGGTGCCAAAATCAGTAGCCACTTGTTCATATACATTACCTCAAAGGTTTGCCTTGCTTGGGCTTACAATCAACCAAATTGTTGAAAAGTTGTTTTGAATAATAGTAGCACTGCCAACCAGTTACCTAGAACTATCAATAGTGGCCCCGGCCAAAAAAGTTGACTTCGCCTTGTTTGTAGTGGAAGCCACTGTCCTTGTCTACTTCAAACTGCTTCAGTGCTCGTTGTGCATCGCAATAGCTGCCGTGCAATGCAAATGCCTCGCGACTAGTATCAATTGCTCTCTCTGCTAGCCGCCGAACTTCGGGGGGGGCTTGGCTATCGCTGAACAGTATTTGCTGCTGGCTGAGTAAGGTTTCCATCTTTCTCATACAGATCCGTTCATTGTCGGGCAGCACGTTGCTTGCTGTTGCAACCAAAGGGATGAGAGCAGATATAAGACAAAACAATACTCTTACTACAGTCATTTCAGTATGCCAAATTTGGTTCGAATGAATTATAATACACTGTTCATTAAAAACAAGCTAACAATTAAGCTTATGTTTTTATTGTTCATTTTGTTGGTGAATGAATTGTGGTGATTTATTGGTGGTGTGGATGTTTAGCGAGGTGGTAGCTTCTCTAAACATTGACGACATAGGCAAGTGCCCGGCGGGAGCCCAGAGGTATCCCGCTTGGCTAGCTCGAAGCACCAGCAGGTGTCTTTGCCGGCACTGATCTCACAGTAAGCCGGTTTGCCGCATTGGCTGCAGGTGTGTGTGGACTGCTGTCCTTGGATCTCATCAATTTTTTGCTGTTGCTCAGAATCACTCATGGCGGGCCACGCGGCTAGTTCAGGCATCGTTCGGTGGCATCCGCTACAGATGCCGTCATTGTTTTTACATTTTGCTACGCAAGGGGTTTTCACGGCTGATATGACTTTAATGTTGGCTAGATGTGCACAACATAACATATACCCAAGTGACTTCAAGTTGCAAAAGGGACGATTGAACGGGGCTATATCACCCCGTTTGTCAATGGTTTCTTCTTTCGCAGGGCTGGATGCATCAATTTTAGCTAGAGGAAAAGTCGCGCTCTTAATCCTAACACGAGAGTGTTGTCCTCACTGGATGCCGCTGGCTTATTGATGTATTGGATATCTGGTGTAATTTGCAAATGCTTACCCACCTGCATGTTGTAATATAGCTCTGCGGTGAATTGTTCATCTCCGCCAAAAGCAACACCATTTGTTTCTGCCCAGTTCACGGCTAACCCAAGGGTGTTTTCAGGTTTACCAAGCCCAAAGTAGCCAACCCCCATGCTGATAGATTTATCATACATTGCAACATCACCATCGGAAAATCCGCCTCTGATAAATGGCATTATATTATCGGTTGCAAACCAGCTTGCGGAGAAGTTGACCCCTTTCCCGCCTTCACCGGTTGCATTGCTATGCCGTGTATCCTTTCCGAAATCCCAAACTGTGATATGAACATTATCGGTATAGATCCGGTCTTGTGAAACAGTCAACCCTATTTCGAGCGTTGAAAAGTATGCGCCGTCGTTGAATGCAGTATTGAAGCCATCAAAAATGTCTTCTGACTTGCCATTTGCATCGGCGATGGAGCCAACGATATAAACGTTATCCGTAACCATGTGGCCTGCTGATAATGCCAATACACCTTCGTCTGGAATCCCCATAGCCCCAGAACCGGTAGAGAATGCAAGGTTGTTAAAGCCGTCGACAGGGTTTGCCAAGGCATAAGCATCAACGAAATCAGTAACGTCTTGCCAGCCAAGCTTGACAGAGGTCCTACCGCCGTTAAACCTTTGCCTCCAATGCAGGTTAGAGACCAGAAACCCGACATCCGTATAGATAGATCCAATCGAGCCAACATAACCGATCCCTTCGGGGCCGCCAGTCACATCATCTGCAAAAGCAATATCAGCAACCGGCGTGTCAGTATAGCGGTGGCGATGGCCAACCTTAAAAATAAGTCCGCCATTTGTACTAAATGGATTCCATTCACCGTACAGCTGCACTACGCCAGATGCTCGATTCACATTATTGCCGCTTGCGCCATAAGGCGATATTACGCCAAGCGCAATGTACTCAAGGCCAAAGTTTGCAGAGCTTTCCTCCAGCCTGTTCTCAACTGCGCCAGGCCCACCAAAATCTCCGCCCAAAGACGGGGTGATGGCAAACAGCGACGATGATAACAGGCATATTTTTGTTAAATTGGTGTTCATTTGTGGTGCTCTTGTCATCTAATTAAAATTCGCAAGATTTTACAACTCTCTAAATTCTCGGAATTATCATTTCGTGACAGTTGGGCACTATAGTATTAATGCTCAAAGCTAACTCAGCGGTTATCCATGAGCATAGGTTCATTACCTCATGTCGATCGGTGACGCCAAATCGTCATCTCCGACAGGCTGTGCTGGAACTTGCGTTTGGTTTCTCGGATCACGAAGGGAATTTCCTTCACGGCGACAAGCTCGAAATGGGGAATGAGGGTTTCGGTTAGCCCGTCAAGGGTGGTGAAGTTCTCGCCGTTAACTTTGATGCCGCCGAGCCAATTGGCCTTGTCGGTATACTCTTCGAGCCAGGTGTATGGCGAGGCGATGACGAGATAGCCGCCAGGGTTTAGCCGCTGGTGGATGGTACTGAGAAACTGTTTGGGATTAGTCAGACGGTCAATGAGGTTCGACGCGTAGATTAAGTCGTACTGGCCGAACTGCGGCTTGAGGTTGCAGGCATCCCCTTGGACAAAATTGATTTTGTTGGCGATATCCTGGTAACCAAGCTCGGCCAGAGTCACACATTTGAACTCGACCAAATCACCTTCTGTTCTGATGGTGTAGCGCTTTTCCCCTTGCTCGGTGAGCGAGTAGGCTTGCTGAATAAAACGTGCTGAAAAATCAATGCCGTCGACATGGTCGAATGTTTTGGCAAGCTCGAAGGATGCTCGTCCGACCGAGCAACCAATGTCTAGTGCGCGATGGTGCTGGGTGAGTTGAATCTCCCGTAAGCAGGCTTGTACGCCATGAATGCAGAAGTTTGGTACTGCAAAGTACTCAGGACCATAGTGAAATTCCAAGTATTGTGAAATCAGTTCGTCGGTTTCATAGATATTCAAGCTGGCCATTGTCTCGGGAGCCTGGTGGGATTCGACATACCGGAATCCAGCATGCTGGTAGAAATGGCGACGGAATGCATACCTTGAGGCTTTGATAGATTCATTGCCGGTAGATATCCAGGAGCCGCCCTTGATCAGGTTATGCTTGCCATCAAATGTAGGGGTGGAAAAATCATCATACAGCGGGTGCACCTTGAACCCCTGGAAGCCATCAATGCTGGTTTCAGTCCATTGCCAGACGTTACCGATGATGTCACAAAACCCTTCGTGATCGAACCGGTCGACAGGGCAGGATGAGGCATAATAGCCAAGTTCGATATTACCCGGGGCCTCTTCCCAATGCGGGGAATCTGTTTCGATGTTCTGTCTCAGCAGATACCACTCAGCCTCTGTTAACAGCCGGATGGGGCGCTGGCTTTGCTCCGCTTTCCAGTTACAAAATGCCTTGGCTTCTAGTTGGTTGACCTCGACAGGCCAGTTTAGGGGCAAAGGTATTTCTTGCGTGAGGTTGCGCTGTAACCATTGACCATCTTTTTTACGCCAGAAGCGTGGCATGGTTGCTTGGGTAAAGGCAAGCCATGCCTTGCCTTCATCATTCCAATAGCGCGGGTGGCGGTAGCCATCGGCTTTTACAAAGGCGAGAAACTCTTGGTTGGATACCAGATATTTCGAGGCCTTAAAGTCAGATACCTGGTAGGTTTGGCTGCCGTATTCGTTATCCCAGCCGTAGGTGTTTTCCTCATCGGTTTTGCCAAGGGAGATATGGCCGCCGGCGACACTCAGTAAGCGATTGTCGGGGGCGGCATTGGTATCGGTACAAGCTGGCCAGAAAGGGGAAGGTGTGACATCGGCAAGGGGCAACTGGCGAATGATCACCGACGAGGTTTCAAGGTGGATGCGCTCGTGTTCGATTCCCATCAGGATGATCCAGGCTGGATCCTCTTCGCTGATCGGCAGCGATAACGGAAGCTCATCAATAACGCTATTGACGAGGCTTTTCACGTTATTGCGGTATTGTTTGACATCATCCACGCTAGGCCACTGATAATGGGTCTCGTCCAGATCGTCCCATGACATTTCGTCCACTCCAATGGCAAACATGGATTCAAAATGCGGATTGACTCTGCGCTCTATGAATTTTCCCAGCTTGAGCTTGTTGATGTAGAAGGTGGCCGTATGGCCAAAATAGAAGATCAACGGATGGCGGAGGGGCTCAGCTTTGACAAAATAAGCCTGGTCATTGTTAATCACACTGAAAAGAGATTCATAGAGGTCCCAGGTGTGATTAAAGGCCAGTTTTAGCTCTTGGCGCTTTTGTTCGATGTCATGGCCTGTAAGAGGAACGGTACGAGTCGCATACATTGGAACCTTATCCATTGAATCGCTTTCCTTTTTGTTTTTCTCGACAGCTTGAAATTAAAGGATAGACAATGAAATCCGCTGTCATCAAACAAAAATTTGGCAATAGAAAGAGTTGTCACAACAAGAAATACTGGTTTTATTTTTCTGGCATAAAAGTATCAATATGTTTGCCATAATTTCAGGTGCTAACTGTTTTATCGATGAAATGGAACAATGAATGGGACAGATTTCATTTAAAAAGTGGCGGGTGCCTACGTGGACGCTTGTCGCGGTGGGGCTATTGTTCAATATTGTCTCGGCGCTGTTGACCAATTTCTATATCGATGATTTAAACCGTCAGACAAATGAGATTGCCCAGCTCCAACAAAATAATGATAAGCTGATCCAGTTGACTTGGCAGCAGCTGGAAACCGTTGAGCGCAAGCGAGAGCACCTATTGGAGGTTCTGAATGCCGCCGAAATTGTGGGTGCCTCTGTCCCCGAAGAGATAGCGGCACACCTTGCACGTGATATGGCTTATTGGTTACCGGATGCCTCCATAGTCCCTGATATTAAAGGGGTACCCGCTCTGATGGCGGCGCTAGATGTCGTTCAGGATGAGCACAGAGAGAAAATCAATAATTTGTATCTGACTAATCAAGCATTGATTGGTGAGAACGCGAAGAAAACTGAGGCAGTCTCTCGACTGAGGAGTTTGGCGTTGTTCCTCCAGATGCTCGGTCTAGCACTGGTGTTGGCTCGGGATTTAAATTGGAGCAAGGACAGTTAATGCTGGCTTTGCTGTCCGAAGGTTTTTGTGCTGGTGGTCACAAAACGAAAAGCCCTCCTAAGAGGACTTTTGCACAACAGGTTGCCATCAGCTATTTGTTAGTAGAGTGGAATGCAAATCGGGATGACTGTTTACCACCCTCGGTAGTTGCTTTATATTTGATGGAGCGAGAGTTTTCCAGAGTCAATGGAATGAAAACCCGACCATTTTCATCGGTTTTATAGCTTTGGCGTTGTTGAGGTACGTTGGCAACCGATACGGTCGCGTTGGCTGCCGGCTGACCATTCTCAGTTACAGTGACCCATGCACCGTTGTGGGTATCTGCCACACGGATATCAGCAAAGGCTGAAGAAGACATTACAATCACAGCAGTTGCAGTTAGTACTTTCAAGCTAGACATAATCTTCACCTCGTTTTCTATGGCTTTGGCCATATTGTTGTTTGTGTACTTATTAGCATTTAAGTTCACGTTCAACCTATAAGACCCGCCTTTAAATCGTATCTTTCATCAGATTTATTGTTTTTTTTATCCACTTAAGATTCAGTGGTTTAACTATTAACCATGTTTTCCCATGAGCATTAAATGTGGCTTGTTGCAAAAGTAATTTTGTTTCTCTTATGCGAACAGGCCTATTAACCTCATTTTCAGTATAGCTAGTGGATTTCATAAAAAGGCACAAAATTTGTGGTGTTTTAAGCTATGGTTATGAGATTTAAAGAAAAAACAATTAAATATCGCCATTTTTCAATCCCGTTCTGGACAGAGTTTATTTCTATTACTGCCTGAGAAAAGAATAAGATCAGTCAAATATTTCAATTATAAAATAATCTCAAATTAGCTGAATTTTATAAAGAAGCTATTTGACTATATTTATCTCATAGACACGGTGAGGTACGCAGCCTGCGTGGCTGATAGTAATATTTACGGAGGTTTTCTATAAAATCATTGTATTTCATTGTTTTATGTGTTGTTTTAAAAGCTGGTATTCAGCACAAAAGGAGTATGCCTATGCCAATTACTATTAGGCATGTTGAGAAGGAAGATATCCCAGCCATTCGTGATTTATTCGCAGGGCGTAATGCTTACAGCGGTACATTGCAGTTGCCTCATCCGTCTATTGAGTTATGGGAGCGGCGCCTAGAGAACCTACCTTCAAATGTGTATAGCCTGCTTGCTGAAATGGATGGCAGGGTTGTCGGCCAGGCAGGGATGGTGGTTGAGCAAAACCCTCGACGGCGCCACGTTGCAAGCCTTGGTATGGCGGTACATGACGATCACCAGGGCAAAGGGGTGGGTAGTGCACTGCTATCGGAGTTGATTGATTTGGCTGAGAACTGGGTAGGGATCACCCGTATCGAGCTTACGGTATATACGGACAATGCCCGTGCAGTCTCGCTTTATGAGAAACTAGGGTTTGTTATCGAAGGGACTGCGAGGAACTACGCCTTGCGTAATGGCGAATACGTTGATGTTTACCATATGGCAAGGCTGCGGGTGTGACGCGTTACGGGAAAGCCAGTACTTAGCTAACAACAGGAAGTGCTTGGGGGGATTGAATTTCGTAGTACTCCATATTCTCGGTGATCATGTTTACCCTGACGGCGTCGTTTTTGGTCATGACATGCTTCATGCCGATTTTTTGCATGACTTTCCCAGGATTGGTTTCGCGGCTGAAGTGCTGGCCATAGATAGTATCCAGTTTTAACCGTTTGAAGCCAAATTCGACAATGCGTTCTGCTGCTTCGGTACAGAAGCCTTGTCCCCAGTAAGGAACCCCAATCCAATAGCCAAGCTGAGCTTTATCATTTTGAATGTTGTGAAGGCCGATACAGCCGATTAATTGTTGGGACGACTTCAGGGTAATGGCATAGATGGCGGACTGACCCTGATGCCAGCCTGCGAGATGCTTTCCTATCCATTGGCCGGCGACACCATCGGTGTACGGATGGGGAATGTTAAGCGTACCGTTGGCTACCTGCGCTTCGCCAGCGAGTGCCTGTACCCGCTTGGCGTCAGACAGCTGTAGTGGACGTAGGAGCAAGCGTTTCGTCGTTAGTAATGGTTGGTGTGGCATAGTAATCCTCTTTGGTGGCTACTGGTGCTATTAGTAAAGCCCTTATAGGCTCTGATGAATAGCGACTGGATCAAATTAGAGGATAAATATGAAACAATTAGAGCATTAGTGTGATAATTCAGTGATTTGGAAGGATAGTATTAAGGCTGCCAGTGTTCTTCACTGTAGGTAGCTAAATTGTCTAATGCTTTTTTTAATTGTTTTTCAAATAGGTACTTCATAATCCAACCCGTGCCTTTCACTTTTGGGGTGAACTTCACTCGGTAGTGGATCATGCTGTCATGAGCATTCAGGGAATTGAACTTGATCCAACCTCCATGCTCATCCACGGGGGCGCCTTGGATGATTTTGTAATGAAGGTGCTCATTTTCTTTGTAATCAATAACTTGCTCTTGAACGGTAAATAAGCCGGTTGATACTTCTCTGATTGCGCCGATGCCGTTGCTTTCTGGCTTGCCCTTTTTTATTAGGCTGTATTGACCATCAAAGAAGCGACCCAGTTTGTCGTGGTCAGTAAGTAGCTGAAATAGAACTTTCTTTGGTACTTTTGCGGTTTTTTCTAAGGTTATAGTGTGCATGCCCATGGTAACCTCTCCGCGTAGACTATTATGCCATTCTATTGGTTGTTGTGGTTTTGTCAATATCATGTTTTTGCGGTGTTAGTGGTGTGGTTTTGCTGCTGATTAGTGCATGAATTTCTTGATTTGGAAACCATACGTTTGGAGGGGATATATATTGACAGAGTTATATTTTAGCTAGTTAAATCAATATCCTATAATGGTTTATTTTGAACAATATGTAAGTATTGTCGAAAATAGATGATATCTATCACAAAAAAAATGCCAAAGAGTATTGCAAAAGCCTTGGTAGCCTCTTATATTGGAATCTGTTGATTGCTATACAGAGGTAGAAATTCCATACAGGGCTCCTTAAACCGTTAATTAAGGTCAAGTCAATCTCCTCTAGCTATATCACAGTTCTTTAATTCCTCGGTATTCCAATGTTGGCATAAGATGTGCTCCTACAAGTATGTGTATCTTACCCGTTGGATTGCGAAGAGGTTTGACGTTTTACTTTTACTGAATTGTCATAAGGATGTCACAGGCTGTAGTTTAAAGTAAAACGGTTAGGATGAGTAAGAACGGTATTATTAAAGAGAAATATCAACCTTACTCGTTTAGGAAAATGAGAGGTGTATTATGTCAAACAGAAACCGTCGACAGTGGTTCTACCATCAGTCACAAACAAGTAACTTGAAATCAAAATCTAAGTAATTCTATTGTTGCGCAATCGCGCTAATACTTTGATTTAAAATCAGTTAATACAAAGTAAAGCCAGAAGCACCCGTGATCCAGTGTTTCTGGCATATATTTATTTAACCCCCAATCATTATCCCCCCGATCAATTTACTTATTTACCTTTATACGCAAACGTTTTCCTTGTTGTTCTAATCAAGACATTATTTTCTGACGGTATCCCCAAAGACGTCTATTTTATTTTTGCAGGTAGCGTTGTAGTGATTAACACGCATCTGAATTTATCTTTGCTTATTGCTGGTGCAAATCCCTGTCTAAATAGATGACCTGATTTGATGCGTTTATGCACCATAGCGGTTCGTTCAGTACGTAATATTTCCAATCTATCGTAAAGCGTCGTGTTGGTACCTGGTTCTATGGTTATTTCTGTCATTAATGGTGCAGTTAATGGTGAATTTATCTATAAGTTAATACTTTGGAGGTAGGTGGCACACCTGTTGCAATAGTGAGACTGCACAATAAAACAAAAGCTTATCTCTAATGGTAGACAGGATGTCCAATATGAAAAAAGTCATAAATAGTGTTTCTATATCCTTGCTGGTTTCAGCGCTGATGGTATCGGGTAGTGCGATGGCGACACCGGATTCAGCCGGAGCGACATTGAAAAAGGTAAAAGAAGCCGGAGTGTTAAAGTGTGGGGTGAGTACAGGGTTACCGGGGTTTTCCAGTACCGATGCAAAGGGAAACTGGGAAGGAATAGATGTTGAGTACTGCCGAGCTGTCGCCGCTGCCGTATTGCAAGATGCCAGCAAGGTACAGTTTGTCCCCCTGACAGCCAAGGAGCGTTTCACCGCCCTACAGTCTGGCGAAATTGATATTCTCTCTCGCAATACCACATGGACCATGCAGCGTGACAGTGCGCTAGGTATTAATTTTGTTGGGGTCAACTACTATGACGGCCAAGGGTTTATGGTGAGCAAGGAGTTGGGAATCGCCTCGGCCAAAGAGCTAGATGGCGCTTCTGTGTGTATCCAGTCGGGTACGACAACTGAGCTGAACTTGGCTGATTACTTCCGGATGCATGGAATGTCGTTCAAACCGGTTGTTTTTGATACCTCGGACCAAACAGTAAAAGGCTTTGAAGCTGGTCGCTGTGACGTACTGACATCTGATCAGTCTCAACTCTATGCACTACGCATCAAATTGGCCGATCCCTCATCGGCGGTTGTGCTGCCTGAAGTGATTTCCAAAGAGCCGCTGGGGCCAGTCGTTGCCCAGGGTGATGATCAATGGTTCAACATCGCCAAGTGGACATTGAATGTGATGGTCAATGCCGAGGAGTACGGGATCGATCAGACCAATGTCGACAGCATGAAAAAGTCTACCGATCCTAATGTGTTGCGCTTGCTGGGGGTTGATGGTCCTAAAGGGCAGGGACTGGGACTTGCAGATGATTGGTCTTATCAGGTGTTGAAGCAAGTGGGCAACTACGGCGACAGCTTCGAACGAACTGTCGGTACGGGCTCACCGCTCAAGATTGCGCGGGGCTTGAATGCGTTGTGGAATGACGGCGGGATTATGTATGCCCCTCCTGTTCGCTAATGGCTAGGTTGGCTGGAATGGGGGCCAGCTGAGGCTGGGAAGCTGGCCCCTTTTTTTGATATTGCACAGGGAATTAACGTATTGGTAAAGGTGCATAGATGTCTACAAGTAACTTAGAGTTGGATTCGCGACTTGATCTTGCCCAAAAGCCGGCAGGCAGCAAGGTAGCCGCAGAATTATCGACTGATATAACCCACAACTTCCTCCCCAAAACGGTAAAGCGGGTGCTGTACAACCCATCTGCGAGAGCCGTGTTTTTTCAGGTACTGTTGTTAGTCAGCGTCGGTCTGTTGGTCTACGTTGCCATCAACAATGCGCTGGCTAACCTGTCGCAGCGGGGGATTTCAACAGGGTTTGATTTTTTAGGCCAAACGGCAGGTTTTGGGATCGGAATGTCGTTAATCCCCTACGATGAGACCCATACTTATGGCGCAACATTTGTTGTCGGTTTGCTCAATACTGCCTTGGTTGCCGGGCTTGGTATTGCCTTAGCCACTGTTCTGGGCTTTGTAATCGGTGTCGCGCGGCTATCCAAGAACTGGCTGCTTAGCCGAATTGCTGCGGTTTATATTGAGGTGTTCCGTAACATTCCTCTGCTGTTGCAGATCCTCTTTTGGTATACGGTCGTACTACAGGCACTCCCTTCCCCCCGTGATAGCTTGTCGTTAGCCGATGCCATATTTCTTAATGTCCGTGGACTGTTCTTGCCGGCCCTGGAGTTATATCCCGGTGCGAGTTGGGTTCTTGGAGCCGGAGTGCTAGGTTTGTTCATTGCTGTTGCTATCCACAGGCTCAGCCATCGTCGGCAACAGCAAACAGGACATTGTTTACCGGCATGGCGCTTGAGCGCGTTGGTGATGGTGATATTGCCCGCAGCAGCTTTCTATCTGGCCGGGCAACCGGTTGGGGTCGAGTATCCAGCCTTAAAGGGGTTCAACTTTCGTGGCGGTATTGATGTTATGCCGGAGCTATTTGCTCTGTTGATCGCTTTGGCTATATATACCGCTGCCTTTATAGCCGAGATAGTTCGTTCAGGGATCGCGGCTGTCAGTAAGGGGCAAACGGAAGCCGCGAATGCCTTAGGCTTGCCGTCAGGAACGGTGCTCAAGCTTGTCGTGATCCCGCAGGCAATGCGAGTCATCATTCCTCCTTTGACCAGTCAATATTTGAATTTGGTGAAAAACTCCTCGCTGGCAATGGCAATTGGGTATCCGGACCTGGTGTCGGTGTTTGCGGGTACCACATTAAATCAAACCGGGCAGGCGATTGAGATCATCGCTATGACCATGGCGGTTTACTTGGCGTTTAGTTTGTTGACCTCGCTGTTGATGAATATCTATAACCGAAAAATGGCATTGGTGGAGAGATAGTATGAAAGTTTTTCATTTTTCCCCTCCTGAGGCCCCACCATCAAAGATGATCGGTATTTCTGCCTGGCTGAGGGAAAACTTGTTTTCATCAGCTTTGAATACCTTGATCACCGGAGCGATCGCTGGGGTGATATTTGCTGCGGTGACCAGCCTTTTTCAATGGGCGTTCCTCGATGCTGACTGGGTTGGATTAAGCCGTGAAGATTGTGGCCGTGACGGCGCGTGTTGGGTGTTCGTCCAGGCTCGGTTTGACCAGTTCATGTTTGGTTTTTACCCAAGCGATGAGAGTTGGCGCCCTATGACATTTATGTTGGGGCTGGCAGCTACTATAGCCGTACTTCTGTTGGGCAAAGGCTCAGTGAAAAAAGCGGGGCTGGTGTTTGCCTTGACCGTGTTTCCTGTCCTATCTGTTGTCTTGCTTTACGGCGGCCTGGCGGGCTTGCCTGTCGTGGAAACCCATCTTTGGGGCGGGCTGTTGATTACGTTGGTTATTGCCCTGACGGGTATTGTGGTGTCATTGCCTCTCGGCGTGGTTTTGGCGCTTGGCCGCCGATCGTCAATGCCGATAGTGCGAAGCATGAGCACGGTTTATATCGAGTTTTGGCGTGGTGTCCCCCTGATCACCGTGCTATTTATGGCCTCGGTTATGCTGCCGTTATTCCTGTCGGGAGGGACCGAGATCGACAAGCTGATCAGGGCCTTGATTGGCGTAGTGCTATTTAATGCGGCGTATATGGCAGAAGCTATTCGTGGTGGCTTGCAATCTATTCCCAAGGGGCAGTTTGAGGCTGCGGAAGCGCTTGGTCTGAGTTACTGGAAATCAACGCGGCTGATCATTTTGCCCCAGGCCCTGAAGATTAGCATCCCTTCTATCGTCAACACTTTTATCGCACTGTTGAAAGATACCAGCCTGGTATTGATCATCGGTATGTTCGATGTTTTGGGGATTGCACAGTCAGCCAATAGTGATCCGGCTTGGCTAGGGTTTTCGACCGAGAGCTTTGTTTTCGCCGCATTAGTTTTTTGGATTATGTGTTTCGGAATGTCGCGTTACAGCATTTACCTGGAGGGTAAGCTGAACACCGGGCATAGTAATTGATACAAGGAATTGAGTATGTATACAAAAACGGTTTATCAGTCGGTACCGGAAGATTCGGTGATCCGCTTGCAGAAAGTCAATAAGTGGTACGGTGAATTCCATGTTCTCAAAGATATTGACCTAGAGGTAAAAAAGGGCGAAAAAATCGTGATTTGCGGGCCATCTGGGTCTGGCAAGTCAACCATGATCCGCTGTATCAATCACCTTGAAGCCCACCAGCGCGGGCAAATTAAGGTGGCGGGCACAGAGCTGACAGAGGATCTGAAAAATATCGAGTTGGTCCGCAGGGAAGTGGGGATGTGTTTCCAGCATTTTAATCTTTTTCCGCATTTGACGGTGCTGCAAAATTGTACGCTGGCTCCTATCTGGGTGAAGAAAATGCCTCAGCAGGAGGCGGAGGCGCTCGCGATGGAGTATCTAAAGCGCGTCAGAATTGCCGATCAGGCCCATAAGTTTCCGGGGCAGCTATCAGGTGGGCAGCAGCAGCGGGTCGCAATCGCCCGTTCCCTGACGATGCAGCCGCAGGTGATGTTGTTCGACGAACCGACTTCAGCGCTGGATCCTGAAATGGTCAGGGAAGTACTTGATGTGATGGTGGAGCTGGCCGCCGAAGGGATGACCATGCTTTGCGTGACCCATGAAATGGGATTTGCCCGCGAGGTTGCCGACAGAGTGATTTTCATGGATGCAGGGGAGATTATTGAGGAGAACGCGCCGGAAGCCTTTTTCAGTCATCCGCAGTTCGACCGCACCCAAGCTTTCTTGCAGCAGATTATTCATTAGTCAATCTCCTTTGTGGACGACGAGACCACGTAGTGTCCGTTTTAACCTCCCTTGGCGCCCTTCAGGGCGCTTTTTTTCTTTGCCGTTTTTTGTGCCGCAAACAAGGCCCAGTTTCTGTCTATCCGGTCTTGGCGGACCGTTCAGAATGTGAACTTTCCCGGGCCCTTTACTGGTAAATAGTCCCTTCTATTTGTGCATGTTCGGGAATGTGGGGAATGGTGATGCCACCCAGATAGATATTGCCTTTGACAACCAGGAAGGGGGGCAGTTCGCTGATCATGGAGTTGGCCAGGTAGAGATCCCCACCGACATAGAGTCGGGTCGGCAGTTTGGTTAACTGGGTCCCCATAAGGCTGAGGTCGCCGTTGACTTGTAATCCTTCGCTGATGGCGATTATTTTCGAGTGGGCAAGGTTGAGATACCCACCGATATACAGCTGGGCGGGCAAGTACTCAATATTACTGTAGGCCAGGTTCAGGTTGCCGTTGACCGTCAGGGTGCTGGGCAGGCGGCGGATCTGGCTATTTTCGAGATTAAGGTTACCCGCGACAACCAAAGGATCGGGCAAAACCAGTTCGGCAGAACGGCGCAGGGATACATTACCGTAGGAGTCGGTATGGTTGAGTAACTGCTGGGGGATAATAACAGACTTAGCGACGCTATGGTTTACGGGCAGCAAGATCAGGAGTAGCCATATGGACATATGGCGAAATGCCACGGTTGTTTGGGCCTGGTCTGTTGAGGCTCTTGTCTTTAAACGAGCGCTGAGTGAGTTTGCATTCATAACCAATGCCGTTATGGCTCCCTAATGATCTCTTTTGGTGCACCGTGCACGTTTTGTAATCATCTGAATAATAAATAAGAGATAGATTATTACTATACAAAGCGATGTATTGACAACGGCAATGCCAAAAAAACGCGATAAGTGGCCCAAAAGCGTATTTATCGTTTAAATAATAGAGATTTCCGATAATAAAACGAATAAAACAGGCACTTTTTCGATGCTTAAAGCTGGCTGATGAAACTTGGCACCACCTTTGCTTAGTTATTTATGCGTTTCGGGCAACAAGCTTGGTATCCATTACCTCCCCTGGGACATTGCGTCCTTTCCTTGGATACCGAGATTGGAAACGATGTAAGCAATTAGCACAACTTCCTTTGGGCGCTCTTCCAGGCGCCCTTTTTTTCTTTGTCAGTCTACACTTAATGCAACCATAAAAACCTATATGTTGCATGTAGGCTGTTGTCTTGTAAGAGTTTTGGCGAATGCGGCTTATTCGCAGCTTGCTATTTCCATTCCCAGCGAGAGGATGTTTATGTCAGGGGTCAAGAACAAAGTGCTTATCCTTTTTGCCCATCCTTCTGTCAACCGCTCTGAAATCAACTGGCCTTTGTTCTGCTCGTGCCAAGGCATCGAAGGGGTAACCACGGTTGACCTCTATCATGAATATCCTACCTTCAGGATCAATATCGACAAGGAGCAGCAAAGGCTGAGGGAGCACGATATCGTGGTGTTCATGTTCCCCATGTACTGGTATTCCACCCCGGCCATCTTGAAAGAGTGGCAGGATTTGGTGCTGGAATATGGTTTTGCTTATGGTTCAGAGGGAACGGCTCTACAGGGTAAGAAGTTCCTCTGCGTGCTGTCCGCGGGGGGGCCTGCCTCAGCCTACTGCGAACAGGGCTTTAATCATTACACCATCAGAGAATTGCTGCATCCGCTGGAACAAACAGCGGTACTGACGGGGATGCACTATCTCGCGCCCTACGCATTGTTCGGCGCTCGCACCGCCGTAGAGGAGAAGCGGGTGGGCAAGCACATAGCCGGTTGGCAGCGACTGCTACTGGCATTGAGGGACGATCGAATTGATTTTGAGCAGGCCGGTGAAGTTGCCAAGCTCAACGATCATCTCGACAGTCTGATCACGGAGGAGCCAGCATGACGGTCTATTTTATTCAGGCATTTATATATCTGTGCGCCGCTGTGGTCGCCGTTCCGATAGCTAAGCGGCTTGGCCTAGGTTCGGTGCTGGGGTATCTGATAGCCGGTGTGGTTATTGGTCCCGTGGTGGGCTTGGTGGGTGATGAGACGCTCGCCATTCAGCACTTCGCCGAATTTGGTGTTGTGATGATGCTTTTTTTGGTCGGGTTGGAACTAGAGCCTAAAATGCTATGGGATATGCGGCATCGACTGCTTGGTTTGGGCGGGCTGCAAGTCGGGCTTACCACCGTTGTGGTGATGGCCATTGCGATGGCGTTGGGGCTGGGGTGGACCCTGGCGCTGGCGATTGGATTGATCTTTTCCCTGTCATCAACGGCGATTGTTCTGCAGACCTTCAACGAGAAAGGGCTAGCCAAAACGGAGGGAGGCAGAAATGCCTTCTCGGTATTGCTGTTCCAGGATATCGCTGTGATCCCAATGCTGGCGTTGATCCCGTTGCTGGCACTGCCTGAACTGGTAGCAAAAGCCCAGCAATTGGCGCAGCAGGCGGCCGAACATCATGAGGAACTGAGCCTGGTGGAAGGCCTGCCGGGCTGGGGGTATGCGCTAGTCGTAATAGGGGCCATCGCTGCGGTGGTAGTGGGTGGTCACTTCTTAAGTCGTCCGCTGTTTCGGTTTGTGGCCAGTGCGGGATTGAGGGAGATTTTTACGGCTACCGCGCTCATGCTGGTGATTGGTATTGCTGCCTTGATGAGCCTGGTCGGATTATCACCGGCCTTGGGAACCTTCCTGGCCGGTGTTGTGTTGGCCAACAGTGAATTTCGCCATGAGCTGGAGTCGAACATTGAACCGTTCAAAGGGTTATTGCTCGGTCTGTTCTTCATTACGGTTGGCGCAGGCATCGACTTTTCTGTTTTGTTCAGCAATGTCGGCATGGTGGTAGCGATCACTCTAGGGGTGATGGCTGTCAAGGCGACAGTCTTGTTTGTTCTAGCATTGATTTTCAGGGTAAAGGGAAGCGATCGCTATTTGCTGACATTGAGCTTGGCCCAGGCCGGTGAGTTTGGTTTTGTTTTACTGAGCTATTCAGTGCAAAACCATGTGCTGCCGGCAGGTATTGCGCAAGTATTATCCTTGGTTGTTGCTATCTCGATGTTCTTGACCCCGGGACTGTTCATTTTCTTTGATAAAGTGGTTCTACCGAGGTTTGAAGCGAAGAGTAACGAGCGCGAAGCCGATAAAATTGATGAAACGGGAGCTGTGATTATTGCTGGGATTGGTCGTTTTGGACAGATAGTTAACCGCTTGCTGGTTGCAAACGGCGTCAAGACAGTCGTGCTCGATCATGAAGCCGGGCAAATTGACAACATGCGAGCCATAAAAATCAAAAGCTACTATGGGGATGCCACCCGTCCTGACTTGCTGCACACCGCAGGTATTGAAGACGCCAAGTTGCTGGTTATTGCAATTGATGACCAAGAACGGGCGGTCGAGTTGACCGAGTACGTGAAACACACCTATCCCCATATCCGGATTTTGGCACGGGCCTACGATCGGGGACACCATTACGCGCTGCGTTTTGCGGGAGCGGATTTTATCATCAGCGAAACCTACCATTCTGCACTGACATTGGGAACTCAAGCCATGAAGGAGCTGGGTATCCATCCATTCCGAGCCGAGCAATTGCGGCAAACCTTCGTCGAAACCGAAGCTAAGAGTAAGGAAGCGCTCTACCAAGCGTGGAAGGACAATACCGAAGAGAGCAAATTCAATGCAACGTACCGCGATCTGTTTATGCAGCTTGAAGAAGCGCTCAGCAACGAAATGAAGGCCGACAGGCATGATAAACATGCGTCATCCGAGCGGGGATGGACTCCGCCACCGAAAGGCTATATCGATGTCATTGCGGAAATGCAAAAAGATCAAGACTAGTCTTGGCCAATAGCGAAAACAGCAAAAGCCAGAGATGCGCAGCAAGGCAATTCTGTAGCTTGGGTTGCACGCATTCTGCTAGATATCAGAAAAGCAATGGAAAGGAAAGCGCCCGAAAAATAGTAAACGATTGCTTTTTTTTGCTTAAGATTGACATCTGGAAATCTTTTCTTACATTTGCTGAATCTTTGCCCAATTAAACACAGATCACGAAAAAATCACCCTTTTGGGTTGTTAATGTGATCTATATCTCTATATACTCCGCTTCCGGCCAGAGCCATAGAGGCTCAGCCACCTTAGTTACAAGCTGTCACCATGGACATGTGAATGACCCACGGAGTTGGACCGGCATTACTTAGCTTGTTAATTAGGTGACTTGTATGTTTTACAAATGGACGGACAATTCCACATTTTCTGGGCTCTTTTGCTCAGGACCTTCCTGTTCAGCTTTCTCCCCGAAGGCGATGTCCCCATTGGTATTGCAGGCAGTAACACCTTCATTTTTCGATTTCCCAACACATAGTCAAAGCAACAGGACGAAATAATGCAGTTGTTAATTAGTTTGGCCGGTATCTTGGTACTGGTATTGTGCGCGTACGCGCTATCTGAAAACCGTAAAGCAATCAACTGGCGCACGGTTGGTGGGGCGTTGTTGTTACAGGCCAGCTTTGCTGCCTTGGTCTTGTATATTCCCGTTGGGCAAAAGATGCTGGGGGCAATGAGTAGTGGTGTTGCTAGCGTATTGGGTTTTGCCGATGAAGGGATCAAGTTCCTGTTTGGTGATCTAGCTACTTCCGGTTTTATCTTTGCTATTCGCGTCCTTCCTCTTGTTATCTTCATTAGTGCTCTTATCTCCCTTCTTTACTACCTCGGTGTGATGCAATGGATCATCAAAGTGATTGGTGGTGGTATTCAGCGTGCGCTGGGTACAAGCCGTGCCGAATCACTGGTTGCCACGGGTAATATTTTCCTGTCGCAGGGTGAATCGCCGCTGTTGGTGAAACCGTTCCTACCGCAAATGACTCGTTCAGAACTGTTCGCCGTCATGACTGGTGGTATGGCGTCGGTTGCCGGTAGCGTATTGGGCGGTTACGCGGGTCTTGGTGTTGAGCTTAAGTATCTAATTGCCGCGAGCTTTATGGCTGCGCCGGGCAGCTTGATGATGGCTAAACTGCTGGTTCCAGAGCAAAGCGTTGCCGTTGAGCAAACTGATATTGAAATGGCGAAAAGTGATCACAGCAATGCGATTGATGCGCTAGCTGCAGGTGCCATGAACGGTATGAAAGTCGCGGTGGCTATCGGTACTATGCTGATTGCTTTTGTCAGTGTGATTGCGATGGCGAATGCCGGCCTTGAAATGGTAGGTTCTTGGGTTGGTTTCGAAAGCCTGACGCTGCAGGGTGTTCTTGGTTACCTATTCTCGCCGTTGGCCTTTGTGATCGGCGTTCCTGCTTCTGAAATGCTACAGGCTGGCGCGTTCATCGGTCAGAAAATGATCCTGAACGAGTTTGTTGCCTTCCTAGACTTCGTCAGCATTAAAGAGACTCTTTCACAGCATAGCCAGGTGATTATCACGTTTGCTCTGTGTGGCTTCGCTAACATTGGTTCAATCGCTATCCAGATTGGCTCTATTGGCGTGATGGCCCCTGAGCGTCGCGGTGATGTGGCAAGCCTAGGTATTAAAGCTGTACTGGCTGCGACACTGGCTAACCTGATGAGTGCGGCGTTGGCTGGTATCTTTATCAGCCTGTAATTAACCTTACAGCCATAGCTAATCCAACCAAGCCGCCCAAATGGGCGGCTTTGTTGTATGGGGTATTACAACTTGCGTTGTTTGATAGTTATTCATGGCATAAGTACTTTTGACGGTAAGCGAAAGCTTTGCTGAACAGGGTGACCATGAAGGCAACGTAGATAAAGCCTAGGCTAAAAGTAATGCGTTCATTCGCTAACAGTTGGTAACAGCAGAAAACAAATACCAGAATCGTCACAGTTACATTAATTACATGGATGAAAGGTCGATCTTTCGACAAGCGGGCATAAGTTCTAATCATTTTTATCTCATGATTATTTGATATCCTTTGGTTCAATATGGAAATAATTTACTTCATTAATTCTTTATGAAAAGCAGAAAGAAGTCGAAATGTGAATCTAGCAACAATTATAAAAATATTAAGCATATTTAAGTTGTGAATAATTCTTCATCTAAAATGTTTGAGATGTTTTTGGTTCATGGTTTTTTACTATGGTTGTCTAGCAATGATGCCTTAATTCGGGTTTATTAGATTTTTTTTTGTTATTTTGATTATGTTTTAATTAATGTGAATTAAACACTTTTTACTATGATTAATGGCTTTTTGCTCGTACCTTGTAATTACATTTTGAACACTGTTTTTTACTAAAGAGGTACGCAATGAAATCATTAGGTCTAATCATGGCATCTGCAGTCTTGCTGTCTGGCGCTGTTTCCGCCGCTGAATATGAGACTTTTGTGGGGGTGGGGGTAAGTGATGGTGTGATGTACAACGGAGGCCATCAGTTTGAACCTAACCTGCGTGTGGGTACGGTTATTAACGATAAGCATCGATTGACAGGTACTTATGCTTATGCGACGGACTCCAAGGATTCAAATATATTTGCTTCGTATGATTATTTGGTAAGTATTTCAGATAATCAAAAGTGGAACTGGTTTATTGGTGGTAGTGCGGGTTATGCCGTATTCAAGGATGCGGGTAATGATTGGAGCCTCGGGGCTCAAACCGGTGTGCAATATCAAATTAACGATAAGTACAGCATGGAAATGGGGTATCGTGTCATTGATACCTGGGATGATTGGAAAGACCGAAATATGTCACAGCTCGATTCGTTTTATCTTGCAGTGGATATCAAGCTTTAAGTTGATATTATATTAATACCTTAAGGGGATAATGGGGTGTCTGCTCTTATCCCTTTTTCATTTCAATAGTATTGCCTGTTTCGGTTAATTTGATATTTTTGTGATGTTTTCGTGGAATTAATTGCCTCGTGTGCAAATCACCCTTCCGTATCGGATTGCGGTAAAACCGCATTCAATATGACCGTGACGATAGTGCCGGTGGCAATGCCTGAGTGAAAAAACGTTGCCAGTTCATCGGGTAACTGGTGCAGCAGCCGCGGCTCAAAGATAACGGCCAAACCCGAGGCCAGGCCAATACAGACTATCAGTGCATTGCGTTTGGTGTCTTGGGCTTTGCTTAGGATTCGGATCCCGGTATACGCGATCATCCCAAACATCACCAAGCCAACACCGCCAATCACTGGTTTGGGAATGGTGACTGCAAGGGCGGCAAATTTGGGGAAAAGGCTGGAGAGGATTAGCAGTCCGCCAGTCATTGCCACGACAAACCGGCTGGCAACGCCGGTAATACTGACAATCCCGACATTTTGGCTAAAAGAGGCGAGAGGCATGGCGGTGAGTAAGGCGGCAAGGCTGCTGCCAAGGCCGTCCCCGAGTAAGCCGCGTTTGAGATCGTCACCAGAGATTTCCGTGTGGCAGTTTCGGCCTAGCGCAATGAAGTCACCGGTGGCTTCCGCAATCACAACGATGTATACCAGACTCATGCTTAAGATTGCGCCCCATGAAAAATGCAGGCCGTACTTCAGGGGAACTGGCCGGCCGAACCAAGAGGCCTGTGTGACGTGGTGCAGTTCGACCATTCCCAGCCCAAGAGCAAGGAGGTAGCCGCCAGCAAGTCCGAAGAAAATGGCGGCAGCGGCCAAGCTTCCCCTTCCGAAGACAGTGACCAAAACCACAATGGCCAGTGAGAGAGCCGCCAATAGCAGCTTGCCCAAGGAGGCAAACTCAGCGCTGTCCTCTGCAGTACCGCTTATCCATTTGATAGCAACAGGCAAGATGGTCAGCCCGATGAGAGTGACCACTACGCCGCTTACCACCGATGGAAAGAGCCGACGAATTTTGTCCATATAAAAGCTGGCGGCAATGACCAGCAGCGATCCGACAAGTGCTGCGCCCATAATGCTGGCGATCCCTTCTTCCTTGCCGATGGCAATGGCAACCCCCAGAAAGGCAAAACTAGACCCCATAACAACCGGTAAGCGGATCCCGACAGGACCGATACCGATGCACTGGATAATGGTCGCGACGCCAGAAACAAACAGCGAAGCATTGATCAGGGCAACCACTTCCGCCGGGGGGAGTCCGACGGCGGTGCCGACGACCAGAGGTACGGTCACAATGCCGCCGATGGAGGCTAGCAAGTGCTGGATAGCCAGTATCAGCGACAGCCCCAGAGGGGGGCGCTGGTTGAGGGTATAGAGTAGTTTCATTCTTGCTTGTTTATCTGGTGGGGTTGGCTGGCCTGGTAGTTGGCAATGAGCTGGGCGGCAATGGATATTGCAATCTCTGCCGGATGTTTCCCCCCAACTTCACTCAGCCCAACAGGACAGATCATCCGGTTGATGTCATGTTGGCTAAAGCCTCGCTGGCTTAGCTGGTAGCAGAACCTTTTGCATTTGGTGTCAGAGCCTA
Organism: Photobacterium gaetbulicola Gung47; assembly: GCA_000940995.1. Classification (NCBI taxonomy): domain Bacteria; kingdom Pseudomonadati; phylum Pseudomonadota; class Gammaproteobacteria; order Vibrionales; family Vibrionaceae; genus Photobacterium; species Photobacterium gaetbulicola. Next base: position 1,492,137 of record CP005973.1, on the reverse strand, counting down.
TCAAGCCAAAATAAGCAATATCCTGACGCCGGAGAATGGCTTGTGCCAGCATGAGATCAAGCTGGTGGCTGTGGGTCATCACCAGATAATAGCTGCCTGCAGGGAGCGCCCTGACTTCCGCGACCGGGTCATCACTGATGATCTTTGTAACCCTGGATGGAAGTCGAGCCGGAAAGATTGACTCACGCTGGTCGATCCAACTGATCTCAAAGGGCAGTGAGGAGAGGGTATTCACGACCGCTTTTGCGACGTGGCCGGCACCGAACAGCGCGAGATGGTAGTGGTGCTGTACAATGGGCTCGAAGCAAAGCGTGGCTATTCCCCCGCAGCACTGGCCGAGCCGAGCGCTGAGGGGGAAGCGTTCGGTCTTGAGCTGGGAATTTCCGGCAAGCAGCATCTCTCGGGCTATCTCAACGGCTTTATACTCCAGGTGGCCGCCTCCGATGGTGGCAAAGACTTCATCGCGGGTCACCAGCATTTTTGTTCCGGCAGTGCGCGGCACCGAGCCTTGCTCATCCAGTACGGTGACCATCACGCAGGGTTCACCCAGTTCATCAAGGCGGGCCAGTTCATGGATCCAGTTATCGCCACTCATAGAAACAACCTGCTGGTTTGCTGCGCACTTTTGTTTTCACCTGTCCTCCGCTGCACTATTGGGAGCTCTTTGTCGGGCTGGCGTTGTTTGCTGTTGTTGAGTTTTGGTTGCTGGCTTGCAGTTGGCTGATTGCCCGGAGTACCCGCTCCGAGGTGACCGGTGTGTCAAGTTCGGGAAGAGTACCGCTCTCCGAGGTCGATGAAATAGCGTGTTTTAGTGCCCCCACTACTGAAATTGCCAGCATGAACGGGGGCTCTCCGACGGCCTTGGAGTGAAAGATGGTCTGCTCTGGGTTGTGGTTGTTTTCCAGCAGGCTGACACGAAAGTCGCTAGGGATATCGGCAATCGTCGGGATCTTGTAGTTGGATGGGCCATCCGTTATCAGCTTGCCTTTGTCGTCCCAGATGAGCTCCTCGGTCGTTAACCATCCCATTCCTTGGATAAAGCCGCCTTCGATCTGACCTCTGTCGATAGCCGGGTTCAATGATGAGCCGACATCATGGCAGATATCAACCCTCAGGACTTTATACTCGCCAGTGAGGGTATCGACGATAACTTCGCTGCAGGCTGCCCCGAAGACATAGTAGAAGAAGGGGCGGCCGCGAGCCTGGCTTTCGTCGTAGTGGACCTCTGGTGTGCGGTAGAACCCCGTACTTGATAACGCGATCTGGTTGAGGTAAGCCAGTTCGATAAACTCTTTGAATGGTAAAACGTTTTCTCCAATGTGGACGGCGCCGTTGCGAAAGGCGATTTTCTGTTCATGAGTGTGGAAGTGCTCACTTGCAAAGGTGATCAGCCGCTGCTTGAGGGTTCTGGCGGCATTTTGCGCCGCTTTGCCATTTAAGTCGGCACCGGAAGAAGCGGCTGTCGCCGAGGTGTTGGGGACCTTATCGGTTCGGGTGGCACTGATTTGGATCTGGGCGATATCGACCTGGAATTCCTCTGCTACGACTTGGGCGATTTTTGTATTTAGCCCCTGTCCCATTTCTGTACCGCCATGATTGAGATGAATACTGCCGTCCGTATAGAGGTGGATCAGGGCGCCAGCTTGGTTGAGGAAAGAGGCGGTGAAGGAGATTCCAAATTTTATCGGAGTGATTGCCAGCCCTCTCTTCAGGATCGGACTGTTCCGGTTGAACTCTGCGATAGCCTGGCGTCGAGCATGGTAGTTGCTGCTGGTTTCGAGTTGCTCGGTAACAGCATGCAGAAGGTTATGCCGAACGGGTTGATAGTAGTGGGTTGTGTTGTGTCCGTTATCGTCTTGATAGAAGTTACGCTTGCGAACTTCGAGCGGATCTTTGCCGAGGTAGCTGGCGATTTGGTCCATGACAGTTTCTATGGTCACCATGGCCTGAGGCGCCCCGAAGCCACGGCAGGCGGTATTGGAGGCAATATTGGTCCGGCAGCAATAGCCATCAATAGTGACATCACCAAGGTAATAGGCATTGTCACTGTGGAACATGGCCCGGTCCATGATGGCGGCCGAGAGATCGGGTGAATAGCCGCAGTTGCTGGCTAGGGTAAGTTCTATTCCCTCTATGACGCCGCTGTCGTCAAAGCCGACAGTGTAGCGGTTGTAGAAGGGGTGGCGCTTGCCGGTCATCAGCATATCTTCTTGGCGGTAGAGGCAGATTTTGGCCGGACGCCCGGTGAGGTGGGAGACAACCGCCGCCATACAGGCCGGTCCTGCGGCCTGGGTTTCTTTCCCGCCAAAGCCACCGCCAATGCGGCGGGTATCGACCACGACATTGCACATCTGGGTGCCGAGGACCTTGGCGACTTGTCGCTGGACATCACTCGGGTTTTGGGTCGACGCATAGACGGTCATGCCGCCGTCTTCTGTCGGCACAGCTTGGCTGGCCTGGGGTTCCATATAGAAGTGTTCTTGGCCTCCAATATTGATTTCCCCCTCGATTTTATGGCGGGCCCTGGCGAGGGCGGCCTTGGCGTCGCCCCTGCGTTGCCAACGTTTGTCGCAGACTAATTGCTTTTTTTCCAGCGCTTGCTTGATGCCGAGTGTTGCCGGTAATTCCTCATATTCGATGATAGCCGCTTGTGCGGCCCGGTAGGCGGTCTCCGGCGCATCGGCGGCCACGATCAGCACTGGCTGGCCGATATATTCCACTACGGCGTCGGCAAGCAGCGGGTCTCCGGGAAAGATGGTACCGATATCTATCTCGCCTGGAATATCCTTGCTGGTGACCGCGAGTGCAACGCCGTCGAACTCATAGCACGGGCGGACATCCAGTGCGGCGATCCTGGCGTGGGCGTGGGGGCTCAGCCGGGCATAGAGGTGGAGCTGATCCTGCAGGTCGAGGCGGTCATCAACAAAGACGGCTTCGCCGGTGGCATGTTTCCTTGCACTTTCGTGTTGGAGGCTATGGCCAATCCCCGAGTGTAAGTCAGACCCTGCTTTCGATACATCGGTGTTGGCAGGACGGTTTTGATTAGCCATAAGTGGTCACCCTAGTGTCGATTTGACCGTTTTGCTGTTCGATGAAAAATCGGTAAAGCAGGTTGGCGGCTATCTGGCGACGATAGCGCGCGCTGGCCCTGAAATCCGATAAAGGCGTGAAATCTGAGTCCAGGGCGAGCATCGCGCCTTCGATGGTGCTTTTGTCCCACGGGCTGCCCAGCAGGTGCTGTTCGCAGTGTGCCGCTCGCTTGGGTATCTCGGCCATGCCGCCGTATGCGATCCGCGCGGAGGTGACCACCCCATTGGCAATGCCGATATTGAAGCCGGCACAGACAGTTGAAATGTCGTCGTTGAGGCGCTTTGAGACCTTGTAGCAATGGAAAATCAAATCTCCTGGCTTGGGTATGCTAATACTTTCGATAAACTCGGAAGGCTGCAGAGCGGTTTGCCGATATCCAGTAAAAGTTTGTTCAAGTGGGAGGTGACGAGTCGTGCTGCCCTGACGCAGGTTGAGGCAGGCATTGAGGGCTATTAACAGCGGTAAGCTGTCACCGATCGGTGAAGCGGTGGCGATATTGCCGCCAAGGGTTGCCTGGTTGCGGATCTGCTGTGAGGCAAAGCGACCGAGCAGATCGCCGAAGTCCGGGTAGTATTGTTTGAGGCGATCACGGCAGTCGCTGAGCGGTACGTTGGCGCCGATGATCAGCCTATCGTCATCTTCAGTGATGGTTTTCATCTCTGATACGTGGCTGATGTCGATAAGGGCATCAATCTTGTTATGTTGCTGGGTCACTTCCATTGCCATATCGGTGCTACCGGCAATGAGTCGGGCCTGCGGTTTGTCCTCCAGTAGTTTGGCCAGTGCATCGGTTGTCGAGGGAATATCGCAGCTTAGGCTCTCGACCGACAGATAACCCGGCTCATGGCGGAGGCTGGTGAGCTTGGCGATAGTGGATTGCTCCTGCTCACTAAATTGATCCTTGATCGTTTGGCTTTGCGCCAGCGACAGGGCGGCATTGAGGATGGGTTGGTACCCAGTGCAGCGGCAAAGGTTGCCCGATAGCGCCTCGATAGCCTGCTGGCGGCTTGGCTGGGAAGTGTTCTTGATAAGTGAAAACACTGACATGACGATTCCAGGCGTGCAAAAACCGCATTGTGAGCCATGGCAATCTACCAGTGCCTGCTGGACGGGGTGGAGGGCTCCGTCCTGGTCTTTTAACGCTTCGACGGTGATCAACTGCTTGCCATGCAGCGCCGAGACAAATACCGTGCAGGCGTTGACGGCACGGTAGAGCAACTGGTCATCACCGGTTAACTCGGCCAGTACTACGGTGCAGGTTCCGCAATTGCCCGATCCGCAGCCTTCCTTGGTGCCGGTTCTGTTGACACAAGTGCGTAGGTAATTGAGCACTGTCATATTTGGCGATAACCGCTTTTCCTCGCGCAACTCCTGATTGAGTAAGAACGTGATCAAGGCGACTCCTTAATTAGATGAAGATGAAAGGAGATTTGTATAAGTATGGCAGGGGCTTGTGCAAAAGGGAGAAGATCTTATCGAGGATCTTGGTTTGTTCTAAGTGGCGGCCAGAGCGTTGTTGAGAGGGATGGCGGGGTGAGTTTTTGCTAGTGGCTTAAATGGGGTACTAGGCTACCGGAAGGAGCGTACGAGGAGGTCATTGACATGAGTCTTCTCCCCGTAGGCTCCTTTAAGGTCAATCAGCCCTGCTGTGACTTATCGGGTGGCAACAGCAAGATGCGCTACCCAAACGGGCCATTTACTTATCAAATTGTTTGATAAGCACCGAAGTATCCGCGCGGTTGAAGCCACGCTGTTGTAGTTCGGCATACTCTTGGTCGACTTGCTTGGCAAGGGGGAGATCAATACCGAGTTTCTCGGCAGCGTCAAAGCAAATGCCCAGATCTTTTCGCATCCAGTCGATGGCAAAGCCGAAGTCAAATTTATCTTCAGCCATGGTTTGAGCGCGGTTTTCAAGCTGCCATGACCCGGCCGCACCATGCTTGAGGACTTCGGTCATCTGGGCGATATCCAGTCCTGCTGCTTTCGCCAAGGTAATAGCCTCGGATAGGCCCTGCAGAATCCCTGCAATACAGAGTTGGTTAGCCATCTTGGTGATTTGACCATAGCCGACCCCGCCCATCAGGGTTGCGGCTTTGGCAAAACAGTCTATTACCGGCTTGGCTAGTTCAAACACCTTGCTATCCCCGCCCACCATCACCGTCAGGCAGCCATTTACGGCACCGGCCTCTCCCCCGGAAACCGGTGCATCAAGGAAGCTGAGCTGGCAACCTTGGGCCTGCTCGGCAATTTCTTTGGCGACCTCAGCAGAGGCGGTCGTGTTGTCGATAAGAATGGCGCCAGGCTTTGCTGAAGCCAGGATGCCATCTTCGCCACAATATACTTGGCGTAAATCATCATCGTTGCCGACGCAGGTAAAGACAAAATCGGCCCCTTCGGCCGCGGCTGCAGGTGTTAATGCATAGCTGCCGGCGTAGGTTTCAACCCATTTTTCGGCCTTGGCAGTGGTGCGGTTAAAAACGGTTACATGGTGGCCAGCATTGGCAAGGTGTCCAGCCATCGGGAAGCCCATGGTGCCCAGTCCAATAAATGCGATTTTGTGTGATGTCATGAATTTGCTTCCCTTATGATGACCGTTGTACCGTAACGGTGATGATGAACAGTGTTGTATTGTAACGTCTGTATCTCGATGAAAGAACAGAATATTATTGAATAACCACGAGATATAGCACAATTGGGGCTGTCAAAAAATAACTAAAAAAATGTGGGCAAGCGCAATCTTTTCTTGTGGTTCACTAGCGGTAGCCCTATTATGCGCAAAGTTATTCTGATAATGGCTGATTTATGCTGGCTTCTGTGCTGAGAACTTTGATGCTGATAGTATGTTTGGGATTTGTATGGCCTAGCCATGCAGGCTCAGCCATGCCTGTATCAAGCTATACTCCAGCACAGGATCATAGTGTGGGCCATGGTGTCGATAGTACGTCCAGTGACTATCTGCCAATGGCGTTTTCTAAGCAGTTGGCGCAATCGGCATCTTTTGACCGTTTTTTTGCCACCGCCCACGGTATCCGTTTGCAGCAGCCCGATGAGCAAACTCCATCGCTGCTTTCCGATGCTGCTAGCGGATTAGAAAGCCTGCTCGACGGGCCTCAGTCTGCACAGCTCCAGTCCTCGCCGTCAAAGGTTTCTCAAACTGATCTCTCTGCTTTATTTAAGATGGATCAGGGTGATTTGACTGAGGCAGGACATAATTTCGGTCATTCCCATTCCAATGACAACCAGCACTCCAATCACAGCCGTAGTTTAGATCTTGCAATCGCGGCATCCAGCCGATTTGCCAACTTGCTTCGTCACGACCCAGAAGAGATTGAGCCGGCCTATCAACTGGCTATTGAACTGCCTGTCGAGCCGGTCCCCAGTTTTGTTAAGGGCTACCAGGTCGACATGCTGCCGTCTTTGGATTGGATGCTGAATACCACTCCTCCTTCGGGCCGGATCTCCGGTTGGAAGGAGTCCAACCTCATCTATACCGTTTACCACCATCGCTTGCCAATGGCGTAGTCCGCCATCGATCTAATCTGGCCTGTTAGTGGCCAGGAATGTTGAACCTTGCCTGTTAGCACTCCATCAATGCCAGTGCTTAATTGCTGAGTATTGCCGTGAGAATGGGCAGGGGCGGTAATTGATACTGTTATCCAATTTTCGGAAAACAGGCGCTGCTCATTTCAATGAGATGGGCAAGCAAACCAGTGGTATAGAATATGAGAAAAAAAGCCCCTCAGCGGTTAATCAACCATTACCCCGCTTGGAAGTATGTTGTCCTAATTGTCACATTGGTTGTGATGATGCTAAGCGCTATTCCGACCTGGTACGGCGAAGATGCTGCCGTAGAGGTTTCGGCCAAAGGAGTGCCGGTACCTGATGTTGTTCAACTGCAACACACCTTGAAGCAGCATGACATTGCGGTTAAGCGTATCGACCAGCAATCCGATAACACCTTGGTGGTGCTTGCCGATGAATCTCAGCAGACAGCTGCCCGTACTGTGCTGGCCGAGGCAATGGGGCCTAACAGCGATTCGCAGCTGACCTTGGCTATGACCCCGGCTGCGCCGGTATGGTTGCAGAGCATGGGCTTTGCGCCGATCAAGCTCGGCCTCGACCTTCGCGGCGGCGTGCAGTTCTTGCTAGATGTGGATATGAACCAAGTCTACCAGGCCCAGGCTGAACTGTTGCAAGATGAGCTGCGCCAGGAGTTTCGCCAGCAGGGGATCCGTAATACCCGCATCGAATCGGTCGCTTCGGATACCTTGCTTGTGCGCCTTCCAAACAGTGAGGCCAATGGCAAAGTTCGTCAGTTCATCCGTCAAAACTACCCTCAATGGCAAGTGACCAACGAGTCGGGCCATGGTGTGAAACTCGCCTTGAAAGCTGATGAGCAAACTCAGCTCAGAAACCTAACCGTTCAGCAAAACTTGCAAACGATGCGTAGCCGTATTGAAGAGTTGGGGATCACTGAAGCCTTGGTTCAGCGTCAGGGGGAAAACCGTATCCGCATTGAGCTGCCGGGGGTTCAAGACCCGGCTGCGGCAAAAAGTGTTATCGGTGCGACCGCCAGCTTGGCTTTCTACCCGGTCCGTGAACTGGGCAGCGGCAGTACGATGACAATCAATGATGAACACGGCAATCCGGTACGCGTAGCACGCAAGCCAATCCTGAGCGGTGATCATATCGTCGATGCCCGTGCCAGCTTTGGCGAAATGGGTATGGCCGAGGTGAACATCAACCTCGACAGCGCTGGCGGCAAGATCATGTCTGACTTTTCGCGTCAGAACATCGGCAAGCCAATGGCGACCGCGTTCAGTGAATACAGCCGCGATAGCGAGGGCAATGCGGTACAGGAAAGCAAGATCATCAGTGTCGCGACCATCCAGAGCCAACTGGGTAACCGCTTCCGTATCACCGGTGCAGGCTCTATCCAGGACGCTCAGCAATTGGCATTGCTGCTGCGTGCCGGCTCGCTGACTGCTCCTGTTACCATTGTTGAAGAGCGAACTATCGGCCCAACTCTAGGGGCGGAGAATATTGAGAATGGTTTTGCGGCACTGGCACTGGGCATGGGCCTGACCTTGATTTTCATGGCACTGTGGTACCGACGCCTGGGCTGGGTAGCGAATGTTGCGCTGATCTTCAATATGGTGATGCTGTTTGGTCTGCTCGCCATGATCCCCGGAGCCGTGTTGACGTTGCCGGGTATCGCTGGTCTGGTGCTGACCGTCGGTATGGCGGTTGATACCAACGTACTTATTTTCGAGCGTATTCGCGACAAGCTCAGGGAGGGCCGTAGCCTGGCCCAGGCCATAGACCGTGGTTTCAGCAGTGCTTTTAGCACTATTTTCGATGCCAACTTCACCACGATGATCACTGCCGTTGTGCTATACGCCATCGGTAATGGCCCGATTCAAGGCTTTGCCCTGACTCTGGGGCTCGGCCTGTTGACCAGTATGTTTACCGGTATTTTTGCTTCCCGCGCCATTATTAATCTGGTATGGGGTCGTGATGCTCGACGTGAGGTGCGAATTTAATATGTTGATTACTATGAAAAATGCAACAAAATGGCGCCACTTCACGAGTGTCGTCTCGATTATTTTGCTGATTGGCTCTTTGGTCGCTATTTCGGTTAAAGGCCTGAACTGGGGGTTGGATTTCACCGGTGGTATCGTCACGGAAATCCAAACGAACAGTGCGCTAACCAGCCACGAAATCAACCAGCAGCTTGATACCGAGCTGGGTCAGGATATCAGTGTCATCGCGGCCGGCGAGCCGGGACGCTGGGTCTTGCGTTATGCCATTCCCGAGCAAGGCGAAGCGCCGGATGTTTCCGCCGCAATGCACAGTCTTGATGCGCAGCTTCAGGTGCTAAATACCAGTATTGTTGGCCCGCAGGTTGGGCAAGAGTTGGCGGAGCAGGGCGGCCTGGCTCTGCTGATTGCAATACTGTGTATCCTTGGCTACCTGAGTTATCGCTTCGAGTGGCGCCTGGCGTCGGGTTCGGTGTTTGCCCTGGCGCATGACGTTATTTTCGTCCTGGGCTTCTTCGCCCTGACCCAGATGGAGTTCAACCTGACGGTGCTGGCCGCTGTTTTGGCTATTTTGGGTTACTCGTTAAATGACTCGATTATCATTGCCGACCGTATCCGAGAGTTGTTGATGTCAAAACCGGACAAGCCGATTGAAGACATCAATAACGAAGCGATAGCGGCGACGATTTCCCGCACCATGATCACGTCGGGTACGACACTGCTGACTGTCGGCTCTCTGTGGCTATTGGGAGGTGGGGCGCTGGAAGGGTTTGCCATTGCGATGTTCATCGGTATTTTGACGGGCACCTGGTCTTCGGTCTCGGTCGGCACCGCGCTGCCAGAGTTGTTTAAACTCAATGCGTCACACTACAAGCTGGAGCCGGTTTCACAAGAGCCGTAACAAGCCGTCATTGAATATTCGACAAGGGCCTTCGGGCCCTTTTTTACTGTCATTTCTGTTGCTTATTTCCTGGCAAGCCACTTGTACCCAACAAGCTGGAACTATGGTAACGTCAAATGAATGGAGACTAGCGCCAAGATTGAAAGGAAAAGACGCGAGATGGGAAAAAAATCACTAGAGACCAAGATCGTTACCGCAGGACGCTCTGAGCAATGGACACAGTCACTGGTCAACCCGCCAGTTAGCCGGGCATCGACCATTGTGTTCGAATCGGTTGAGCAGATGAAGCACGCAGCGGCTCACCGTACCAACAAAACCCTATTCTATGGCCGACGAGGTACCAATACCCACTTTGCATTTCAAGATGCCATGGTCGAGTTGGAAGGTGGTGTCGGTTGTGCACTCTATCCGTGCGGGACCGCAGCAATCACCAGCGCAATTCTGTCGTTTGTAAAAGCGGGCGATCATATTTTGATGGTTGATGGTGTCTATGAGCCGACCCGTGATTTTTGTGACAAAATGCTTGATAAGATGGGAGTGGAAACCACCTATTACGATCCACTGATTGGTGAAGGGATCCGTGATCTGATCAAACCCAATACCACGGTACTTTTCCTCGAGTCACCGTGCTCGATTACCATGGAGGTCCAAGATGTTCCGACCTTGGCACGCATTGCCCATGAGCATGATTTGGTCGTGATGCTGGATAATACCTGGGCCTCTCCGATTAATTTCCAACCATTTGAACACGGCGTGGATATCTCGATTCAAGCGGCAACCAAGTACATTGTCGGCCATTCCGATGTCATGCTGGGAACCGCAGTAGCTAATGAGCGTTGTTGGGATCAACTGCGTGAAAACAGCTACCTGCTCGGTCAGTGCACCTCTCCGGACGATGTCTACCTGGCGATGCGGGGTCTTCGTACCCTAGGGGTTCGCCTGAAACAGCATGAGCAAAACAGCATCAAAGTCGCGCAGTGGCTGGCGGGACGTGAAGAAGTTGACCATGTCCGTCACCCGGCATTTGAAAGTTGCGAGGGCCACGAGTTTTACAAGCGTGATTTCAAAGGCTGCAATGGCTTGTTTTCTGTTGTGTTAAACCGCGGGAATACCGAGGCACTGACAGCGCTGCTAGATGGCATGGAGCACTTTAGCATGGGGTACTCCTGGGGGGGCTTCGAGAGTTTGATCCTTGCCAATGAAAACATCAACTCGCTGCGTACGGTCGCCAAGAAGGACTTCGCCGGGCCGCTACTGCGACTGCATGTTGGCCTGGAATCTCCGGACGATCTGATTGCTGATTTGGAGCGCGGTTTCGAGCGTTTTAACGCGGTATTGAATCAATAATCGCGGCAACGCGAATCCAATGACAAGGCCAGCAATGCTGGCCTTTTTCGTTCGCGGTTATTGTCCGGCCTCGCCAATTTCATGGCCCAGCTGGCGGAGAAACCCTTTCATATATTCTGTCCGCCGCTCGGCTTCCTGCCGGCCTGCTTGGGTATTCATCGTGGCTGATAGTTTGAATAGCTTGGTGTGGAAGTGATCAATGCAATAGGCCTTGTCATTGAGTTCTCGGTGCTCGGCAAACGGATCGTCAGTTGCGTAAAGCGCGGAATTGAAACCGGTGCTGACCTGGATGCACCGTGCAATGCCGATAGCACCGAGCGCGTCAATGCGATCGGCGTCCTGCACTATTTTTGCCTCTAAAGTTTCAGGTGTGATATTGGCGCTGAAGCTGTGGGCTTCTATTGCATGGGCGATGGCACTGAAATAGTGTTCTGGGTATTGGAGGCTTCGCAGGAGCGCCACAGCTTTTTTGCCCGCCATTTTTGATGCTTGGCTTCGCTTAGGGTGATCCTTGGGCAGAGATACACAGTCATGGAGCCAGGCTGCCGGAATGATAACGTCCAGGTTGGCTTTCTCCTGTACGCCTAATTGCTTGGCTGCGGCGACAACCCGCTTGATGTGGCTTAAGTCATGGGCCAGGTCAGCAGTTTCGAGAGAGCGGATATAGCTCTCGAGATCTTGTTCTAATTTCAGGTATTGGCTGGAGGTCATGCAGGACTCTTCTTTAATTATCTTTCTTGAGCACCGGTGTGCGCAGGTTTTGGCTACTATTTAGTAAACGCCATACTAAAGGGGAAGTTATGAAAAAGACAGGGTATTGGGCTGCTATTGTCATACTCCCAGTGACAATACTTGGTTGTTCAAGCTCAGAGCTGGAAAGCTACCAGCTTTTTCCTGATGACTTTGTATACGATGTGCCTTATGACAGTATCTACCATTATGGCTATAACCAAGGGTGTGACAGTGCGCTTGGCGTGACGGGGAATTACGGTAAGGTCTTTGGTAAAGATGAAACCTTAGATGGAAGCGATACGAAATTCAATCAGGGCTGGGATGACGGTAATCAAGCCTGTCAGTCGGGCACGCGGGTACTGATGCCGACATCGTTTATCCATGCCAATTAGCGTGCCACAGACCCCGTCCCCATAAAAAAACAGACCGCGAAGGTCTGTTTTTGGTTAAGTCATTATCATTTTGTGTTTCAGATTTACCTAGCCATGTATCGTTATTAATCGTTCGTCACAAAATGTTATGTCTTATTTAGTTTGGTCTAGTCAGTGATTGTACTTGTCCGTCACGGAACGAAACCGGTACAACAGCATGGACTTCTGGCAGCAATAAAAATGCATCTTCATTTGATTCATTATTCATTTCCACCACAACTTGGAGGTGTTTGTTCAACGCCCGCTGCAGAGACGGTGTTGAAATTTTGTTACCTTGCTTGCTGAATTGACTGTATTGACCTTTACTGGAATATACCCAAACGTTAAACGGGTCATTCCCTTTTTCTAGTTGCTCGATAAAATCGGCGATGTTTCTCATAAAAGTCCTTTTCCCTAACCAATAACTGCGTATTGATTTTCCCATTATGGAATGAAGTTGTTATTTTTCAATTTGATTTACATGTCTTATCTAGGGTTATGTGACGTACATTGCAAAAAATTGAAACTCGTATGCATATCCAAAAATCAAATTAACTTGTCCTGTCACTTTAATCCCAAGTAATCGATAAGCTTGTCAATAAACAACCCCAGATTAATTCCTTGCGGGAATATTATCAAGAAGATGAATATGATGAAGAGTGTTATAAATATAAGCCTATTGTAAAATTCTTTTTCTGAATAAAATTCAGGATTATCACAGCATATTATGTCACAGAGTAAGGGCCATAGATAAGGAGGGGTGATGGAGACGGGTGTGTGCGATTGGGCGATGAAGCAGCCTATCGAGCGGGAATACCATGATCGAGAGTGGGGAAGAGTAAATAAATCAGATAGATACTTGTTTGAGTTTCTAACCCTTGAAGGAGCCCAGGCGGGACTCAGCTGGTACACCATCCTCAAAAGACGTGACGCTTACAGGCTGGCTTTTGAGGAGTACGATTTGTCTAAGCTGGCAAATTTTGATGAAGATCACGTGGAAAAAATTATTTCCACCTACGACGTTATTAAGCACAGAGGGAAAATTAGCTCGGTATTTAATAATGCACGTGCTACACAAGCACTAATTATCGAGTACGGATCCTTGGCTGACGCATTATGGCAATTTGTCGATCACAAGCCAGTGATCAATCACTGGCCGTCAATGGACGATATTCCCACCTCTACCGATGCTTCAAAGAAAATGAGTCGCTTTCTCAAAAAGAGAGGGTTCAAATTTGTTGGGGAAACGACCTGCTATGCCTTTATGCAAGCCGTTGGCATGGTTAACGACCATTTAGTCTCCTGCCATTGCCACCAACAAGTTATCGAAGAGCAGGAATGATTCGGTATCGATAGCTTTGGCCTATTGCAGTAATAGGGAAGAGAAACTGGTTTGTCTGTCAGAGGACGCGTATTATATGCCACTTTCGTTTATCCTGGCTGTGTGAGGTGGCTTGGGTAATTTAACCTTGTAAGAAGTTGGGATAATGGCTGAAAATCCGGTAAAAATAATTCACCGTGCAACGTGGATTGGATCAATCGTCAATGTCAGTTTGGCGGTTTTGAAGATCACAGTAGGTAAAATTACAGGCAGCCAGGCGTTGGTTGCCGATGGCGTGCACAGCTTTTCTGATTTGATCACAGATACCGCCATTTTGATTGGATCGCGTTACTGGACAGCTCCTGCCGATGAAGGCCATCCTTATGGCCATGGTCGGTTCGAAACTTTTACCAATATCTTTATCGGTATTTTGCTGCTAGTCGTTGGTATTGGTATCGGCTGGGATTCGTTGTCTGCACTGGGGCATGAAGCCAATGCGACCCCGGGTATGCTGGCTTTCTGGGCGGCGATTGCCTCAATTGTCGTCAAAGAGTTACTGTACCGCTGGACCGTTATTCAAGCCAAGAAAATCAATAGCCGCTCTCTCCATGCCAATGCCTGGCACCACCGTACCGATGCGCTGAGTTCTCTGCCTGTCGCCGTCGCTGTTGTGGCGAATTATGTTTTTCCTGATTTGCATTACCTCGATCAAGTTGCGGCACTCATCGTAACGGCGATGATCCTCAAAGCGGCGTTTGAAATTCTGTGGCCTGCTATCTTGGAGCTGACCGAGGCACAGGGAGATGATGGTATTGAGGCTAAGATCCAAGGCTATGCCAGCGAAGTACCTCAGATCAAAGAAGTGCATGCTATCCGCAGCCGACGCACTGGTAGTACAATTTTGTTGGACTTCCATATGTTAGTGCACCCAGATATGCGAGTGGAAGATGCCCATACCGTCAGTGAAAAATTCAAGTCGCACATATTGTCTCAGATTGATGAGCTGGTTGATGTGATTATCCACATTGAGCCATACACTTGTGCCGAACGGGTGATCAATCCGTGTTGCGAAGATAAGAGTTGTGATTAATTTGCCTTGCGGCAGGTGACAAAAAAGGTCAATTCTTAAAAACGAGATGGTGTAACAGTTACGCGCTTAGCTATCTTCAAAGAAGTCACTCGGTACCAGTTACCCGGCAGCAATGTTGCTGCCGGGTATGGCCGGGAAGGAGATGTGCCATGCCGTTAATTCGAATCAAATCCTTGCCTTTCGCCCAGGAAGTGAGTATTCCCGCCGCCCTTGGTGTTCTTTCCAAAACGCTTGCTGAAACCAGTGAGATCGACTTGAAACATGTTATGGTGACATGGGATTATCTCCCTCCCCATCACTATGCCCACAATGGCCGCGTGGTTGACTGCCAGCCAGACCGAACCCACCCCTTGTTGGTGCACCTTGTTGCACCCAACTTCAATACCGAAGAGCAGGTTGCCACTATGCTGGAAGTCATAGCGGATACATTGGCGGATATCTTGCCGGTTGCGAAGGAGAATATCTTTATTAATTTTTCCCCTGCTTACAGTGATGGTATTTACGATGCGGGACATGTTGTCGAGTGGGATGATTAGACATATTTTATGATGATCCAGCGCACATTTTAATCAAAAGGCCGCTGGTTTAAAGCCCGCTTTTTTTGAGTCTAAAGCGCGTAAATATGTTCATGATCTTAGAGAAAGTGGATATGACGCCTTTATTCCAGGAAAGATCCCGCTGCCAGGACCTCCCTGTGTTTGCATAGCCATGCCGTAAGAAGCCATTTCTATCTTTTGAGCTGTCCTGATCAGCGCTTTGTGCTGAGCTTGTTATAAATGTAGTGGTTTTGTTATTGTTTGGCTGTGGTAATCAAACATGGAATGTCTATGAGCGCAGTTGAAGCAAATTTTGATGGCCTAGTTGGCCCTACTCACAATTACAGCGGGCTGTCTTTCGGTAATGTCGCTTCGGCGAAGAACCAAGCGACCCCCTCGAACCCTAAGCAGGCTGCCTTGCAGGGACTGGCCAAGATGAAGGCCCTGTCCGATATGGGGTTGGTACAGGGGATACTTGCACCGCAGGAGAGGCCTGATATTGCCACATTACGCCGTTTAGGCTTTAACGGCAGCGATCAAAGCGTATTGGCCGAGGCGGCGAGACAGGCACCGAAAGTGCTTGCTGCTTGCTGCTCCGCTTCAAGTATGTGGACGGCCAATGCGGCAACGGTTTCGCCTTCGGCTGACACCATGGACGGGAAAGTCCATTTTACACCAGCGAACCTAATCAATAAGTTCCACCGATCAATCGAGCATGAAGTAACAGGCCGGATCCTGACAGCGACTTTTGCTGACGATAACTATTTTGTTCATCATCCGGCCTTGCCGAGTGTCGAGCATTTCGGTGACGAGGGGGCGGCCAACCATACCCGCTTTTGTCATGATTATGCCCAACCGGGGGTAGAGTTCTTCGTCTTCGGTCGCCATGCCTTCGACGGTCGTTTTCCCAAGCCGACAACGTATCCCGCCCGCCATACCTTTGAAGCCTGTGAAGCGGTAACAAGATTGCACCAACTTGATAGTGACAAGGTGGTGATCGCTCAGCAGAACCCAGAGGTGATAGACCAGGGGGTGTTTCACAATGATGTGATTGCCGTCGGTAACCGTAATGTGTTGTTCTGTCATGAGCAGGCATTTTTGGACCAGCAGGCTGTGTATGATGAGCTCAAGCTTAAATTGTCGGGTGATATGCGCATTATCGAGGTCCCTACCAAGAGCGTTTCGATTGAAGATGCCGTCACCAGTTATTTGTTCAACTCCCAGCTTGTCACTATGCCTGACGGCAAAAATGTACTTATTTTACCTGAAGAGTGTCGCAACAATCCGCGAGTCTGGGCCTACCTGGAGCAACTTTTGTCCGATAAGCAGGGCATTGACGATATCAAAGTGTTCGACTTGAAGCAGAGCATGGCGAACGGTGGTGGACCTGCCTGCTTGAGGTTACGTGTTGTATTGACTCAACCGGAGTTGGCGGCGGTGAACCCAAGCACCCTGATGTCCGATGCGGTGTACGGCCGGCTTTGCCAATGGGTGGAGGCGCACTATCGCGATCGGTTGGTTGAGGCTGACTTGGCAGATCCTTCTCTGCTGGTCGAATCACGCACGGCCCTTGACGAGCTAAGCCAAATCCTTGGCTTGGGCTCGGTCTATCCTTTCCAGCAATAATGCGTAATGAAGCAGCACATTTTTGTGCTGCTTTTTCCAGCCCGAGCTCCTGCAAACTCTTACACATTGTTTTTGAAACATTTTATCTATCAGGAATATTCATTTTGCATCTTCTTTTGCAGAAAATGAGTTAACTTGCAAGAGAATTGGTCTTAATGGTTATTAAGTTACTGATATAGAGCAAAAATAGAGTTGGCATGAAACATGGTTGAGTTGCCCTGTTGATGATATGGGGTAAACGAGATGAAGTATTGTTATCACTTATTGGTTTTGCTGGTTCTCGCAGGATGTGGAGGTGGGGACGACGGCACTTCGTCTCAATCCCAGCAAGAAAAGCCAACCACAACACTGCTTGGTGAAAATACAGTGCCTACGGATGCTAGATTTCAGCAGTTTGAAACTTATTTATTTGAAATAAACCCTGCGGACTTTGAATTCTCCGGCAACCGGCTTTACCTCAAAGTTTACCTCTCTTCCGGCAATACCTTGTACCTGGGCCAAATCGACAAGCAAGCTCTGTTCGCCTTTCCGATATCAGTGCCGGTTAAGGAGCAGGTGGTTAGGTATGACTTGTTCAGTGACTTTGCGGGTGACAAAGCTGTCACAGGGGAGAGCACGCTATGAATAAAGCACTATTGATGTATTTTGCAGGGGCGATATCGATGCTGTCTCAAGCGATGGCCGCTGAGCAATCCATTTTGCTCAAAGATACTGTGTCTACTCAGGGAAGTGGCAGTATTGATTTGTTTAACGCTCTGATACAGCAAAATAACCCGACGGCTGCAACCTTGGAAAACTTGCGGGCTGAGAATAATAATAGCTTGGTATTGGCGGTTGATGTCAATGAAGCAGCAAACGGCACAGAGAAAGCCTCGAGCCAAGGTGTCGCCGTTGAGTCAGTTACTTTGACGGTCGTTTCTGACGGGAATACCTTTACCTTTACTGATTTTTCCACCCCGACTCAAAGCTTGTTGGCGAAAGCCGGGCAAACGGATCGGACTCTTTTTTATACCCTGATTGGCAGAACGGGCTCCTCTTCCCTGACGTCGAATACTGGATGGGAGGGGACGTCGTTTGACGCGGTACTGACGATTCCTGTTAATGTCTCGCTGGAGAATGCCACGTCAGTAGTGGTGGAGATTACCTTTCTGGAAACCAATACTTCTTTGGGTGACCCTGAAGCCTTTTATGATTTTACGGCAGGGCCTGAAGATCTTGCTATGCTGAGTCAAACAGATGCTGCAACTCTTACCGAAGAAGCCCCTGGACAAGATGAGGCGCCTTTGGTGATCACCCAGAATCAAATAGGCAGTGAGACTGATTCGTGGGTGTATTACCCTTCTTCCGTGGAGTATTACGTGGCAGCCTATGAGGATAATTACCCGGTTAAGAGCGACTATGATTTCAATGATTTGGTCGTGGGCTATCGCGTGGGTTATGGGATGACAGGGCAGCAAGTGACCTCATTGATTGTTTATGGTTATATGATTGCGAGGGGATCAGGTTATACCCACGATTGGCATTTGCACATTGGCTTGCCGGATGCCGCATCAGGCACTGGTACCCTGAACCTATTCAAGCCGGACTCTGCCGAACAAGAAAGTGGCTACCCGCAAACATTCTCCCTTACGGGAAGTTTTGACAAGCGCCTGCTGCAGGGGACGAAGTCGTTAATGAGGAGCCCCAGCTCGGAATTTGCCAATACAGAAATCGATATCGACTTGATAAAAGGCCATAAGTTTAGTGTTGCCTTTGATTTTGATACCCCTATCGAGATTTCAAGCATCTCTTTACCTCCTTATGACCCTTACTTGTATGTACAAAACACCGGTTATGAAATTCACTTACCCGAGTATGCTTCTCGGTTAGGCAGTTCTGTGAATAACGCAGAGGCCATTGGTGGTTTCAAGAACGAGCAGGGTTACCCATTTGCCATTATTATTCCTGAAGATTGGGAGCCGCCCCTCGAGCGGGAGGATTTGGGCGGCGTATACACGACTTTCCTAGAGTTTGTTACCAGTAATGGCGAGCAAGAGGACGCCTGGTATAACGCTCCGGCACAAGACAAAATCAAGCAGATCGGCAAGGCCTTTTGGAAATGGGATTAAAACACGCTTTTATGGTGGAAATTGTCCAATGACTTGACCTTAAACTGATTGCGCAGGGATAATATGGCACAACCAATAGGCTAAGGGTTTAACTTGGCCTGTTGGTTTACCTGTTTAACTAAGATTGCCCGTGACGGAGTCGAAATGGCGAAACTATCCCTTCAAGAGCAGATGCTAAAAGCTGGTCTTATTGACAAGAAAAAACTGAAGAAAGCGGGCAAGCAGTCCAAAAAATCCCGTACTCTGCGTAATGAAGCCAAAGCGGCTGTTGAAGCCAACAAAGCAGCCCAGTTGGAGCAGGATAAAGAGCTGAACCGCCAGAAGCAGGATGAGGCCAACAAGAAAGCCATCGCTTCTCAGGTCAAGCAGTTGATCGAAATGAACAAACTCGAATTGGCTGATGGCGATATCGGTTATAACTTTACCGACGGTACTTTGGTGAAGAAGATTTATGTCGATAAGCCGACACAAGACCAACTGGTGAGTGGTCGTTTAGCGATTGCCCGTTACCTTGAGAGCTATGCCGTGATCCCAGGCGTGGTTGCAGACAAGATTAGCCAGCGCGATGAAGAGACGATTATTGTCAACAATACTGTGTCTGAGCAGGAAGTTGATGAATATGATCCATACGCAGATTTCCAGATCCCAGATGATCTAATGTGGTAACGGTTTGATTCTTAGTGATTGATAAAGCCCAGCATTGCTGGGCTTTTTGTTTTCAGCTGTTTCCTCACAATCATCATTGTGGGTTAAGGAAGTCAGAGATATGCCGGTAAGTCGCTGCGCAATGCTCTGAGACCAGATCCTCCAAGTTTAGGAACGCGTGTGTCATGTCGTCGAAATGTTGATGGGTACTTTCTACCCCTAGTATCTGCAAGCGTTCGAAATACCGCTTTCCCTCGTCTTGTATCGGGTCAAACCCGGCTGTTATGAGTGTGGTTGCGGGGTGGTTACTGGGTAACGCCCCAAACAGTGGCGAAGCTTCATGGCGGTTTTCACCAAGCTGGAAATATTGGTCGAAATACCATTGTATTTTAGCGGTTTCCAAGATAAAGCCTTCACGGTAGTCAATTAATGACTCGCAGGAGAAGGTGTAGTCGAGGCTAGGGTATATCAAGACCAATTTGTCTACGCTATCAGGATTGCGCTGGGCCAGCGTTGCAGCCAATGCCCCGCCTGCCGAATCGCCTGCCAGAGAAATAGTTGGCTCAAAGGCGATAGGTAAGGGCTTTAGCGTGTTAATCATTTCTTCCAGGCCCATGATGCAGTCTACAAGGCCTTTGGGATAAGGGTGCTCGGGGGAGAGCCGATAATCAATTGTCACAACAATGTGCTGGCTATGGTGGGCGAGGCGGCGGCTTATCGGATCATAGACCTCAATGCTGCCACACATATGGCCGCCACCATGGATAAAGAGCAATATCGGCAACTCATGCTCTGGCGATGGGTGGTAAATTCGGCATGGAATTGACGTGCCGTGGATATGGGTATCAAATACTCGGCTGATATCCACCCGTGATGTAACAAATTGCTGGGTAATGGTTGCTAGCCCTAACCGGGCCATTTCTGGGGTCGGCGGTATGCCAAGTTGTTTAGCCTCTGCAAGCGCATCATTGAATGATTTTAGCCATATCTGAAGGCTTGTTGGCATGTCGGCCATGAGAGCTTCCTTGTTGTTTTAGCCGTTTAATTTCGGGGACTCGCTCAATCAGGTAATCCTTGAAATTGGCGCAGCGAGCCGGCATATACTTTCGTGGTTTGAAATAGAGGTTGAGCTCAAATTGGCTGCTGACGTAATTCTCCAAAACCGGCTGCAAGGTCTGCCGGCTGAGCTCTTGGGAGATCAAACTGATCGGTAAGTAGGCGATCCCGCCGCCGTTAATTGCGATATTTTTGAGGATCTCGCTGTCATCGGCCTCAACCGTTTGGGGGATCTCTACCGTTGAATACTCCCCGTCGAGTTCGAAGATCCACCGGTTGCCACCAACCAGCGTGCTGGCATACAGGCAGCGGTGATGCTTGAGATCATCGGGGACAACTGGCTTGCCGTTTTTTTCTATATAGTCCGGCGAGCAGCATGCCATCAGGGGCTCCCTTAGTAGCGACCGCTTCACCAGCAGGCTGTCTTTGTCTTGAAATCCGCGGTAGGTGGCATTGGCACGAATGGCAAAATCGACATCGTGGACATGATCAACCTCGAAGGCCGTTTCCAGGACGACAAAGTTTATCGAAGGGTGAAGCTGGAGGTATTCGCCGATGATTTGGCTGAGGTAGTGCTTGGCAAAGAGCGGCGTACTGGCAATTTTGATGGTCCCTCTGTCTTCACTGCTCATGTTTTGGACTTCGTTGAAGACATCATCTATCTGGGTGTGCAATAGGCTGAATCTGTCGAATAGCCGTTGCCCAGCTTGGGTAGGGGTGATTTTCCGTGTTGTGCGCTTGAGTAAACTCACCCCCATTTTCTCTTCCAGTTCATTTAACCAGCGGCTGGCGGCGGAAGGAGAGATGTTGTTGTGCTTGGCCGCTTCGCTGATCGAACCGGTTCTGACAACATGAAGAAAGAAGACAACCTTGTCCAGCATGTGCACCCCCAAAATCCATTTACCCCCATATAGTTATAGCAAAAAAGTGCCGAAAAATGATGACAGCATAGTTATATCGCCAAATGACGTCCCATATTCGCAAATGTGATTTGCATCAATGTGAGTAATTGTTTGGGGGGAATCTTCTAAAATACCAGAATACAGTGAGTTGTGTTGCCCGTCACAACTGCAGGCACTCGCTAATACCAGTTCTAACCGTTTAGATGTCAACAGTTTGGTATTCATTAAGGGGAATATAAAAATGCTAGAAAATAAAGTGTGTATCGTGACAGGTGGTGCCCAAGGTATTGGCCGCTGCATTGTTGAAACCTTTGCCAAGCAGGATGCGCTGCAAGTATATGCTTGCGACATGAACTTAGCTGCAATGGCTGACTTGGAAGCAAAATACCCGAATGTAAAAGGGGTTGAGTTGAATGTTTGCGATCGCACCAATATTGCTCAATTTGTGGAAAAGGTGAAGTCGGAACACGGCAAAATTGATGTTCTCGTTAATAATGCGGGTGTGACACGAGATAACCTGATAGAAAAAATGACTGAGGAAGATTGGGATCTGGTCTCGGATGTCAACCTCAAGGGCGTGTTCAACATGACCCAGGCCATTGCACCCGTGATGATTGAAGGTGGCTCGGGGTCAATTATAACCATGTCTTCAGTGGTCGGTACTGATGGTAATATTGGCCAGTCTAATTATGCGGCTACTAAAGGTGGCGTGATTGCCATGACCAAAGGATGGTCGAAGGAGTTTTCTCGCAAGGGGGCCCAAGTCAGGGCCAACTGTATTGCTCCTGGGTTTATCGAAACTCCAATGACTGTCGATTTACCGGAAAAAGTGCTGGACTTCATGCGGCAGAAAACACCGTTAGGCCGGATGGGCAAACCGCAAGACATTGCCAACGGTGCCTTGTTCCTAGCGAGTGACAACTCGGCCTTTATTACCGGCCAAACTTTGAAAATTGATGGTGGGTTGGTGATTTAACTTATTCGCTTCAGGTAACGTCACAATCCCCTGCGGTACGGCAGGGGATTTTTTATGCGCGGTTATTAAATCTGTTGCGCCGGTAATGCCGTGTCGCCCGCCGTTGGGCTATTTCAGATCAAAAGTGGCAGCTAAAGAAATCATTCTCCCATTGATTGGATAGGGATGAACGGAGCAAGCGAAGTTTAATCCAGTGCGTAATGCTATTTAGCATGATGTTGTCCTTTAGCCGGGTTGAACGGGCTGTTGGGTTGAGAGCCAAAGATATACCGTGAAAACTTGGCTTACAGTTGTACGCTGAATGGGGCGCTTGGTCAATAAAATAGTGTTCACTATTTATAAACAGATCATTTAACTAATATTAATCACTATCAAAATGGTAACGGCGGATGCCTAATTTGACGGGCAGAGGAGTAGGAAGCGGAAATAGCGACTTGCAGGAGATAAAAGAGCCCACGAGACTGGGCTCCGTTGTTAGTGTTGAAGGTACATTAGTGAACGCGCTTGACGCTATCGCGTTCTACCAGTGTCGGTTCGAGTTGGATCACCGTATTGGTTTCGTGCTTGTTCTGGATCTTGTCGAGCAGGATATCGACGGCTTGTTGCCCCAATCGGTGTTTGGGCTGGTGGATTGTCGTTAGTGACGGGGTAATGTACTTGGCCAGCTTGATATCGTCGTAGCCAACAATTGATAGATCTTCCGGTACGCGAAGTCCTTTTTTGCTGGCGGTGTTGATCACACCCATCGCCATCATGTCATTACAGACGAACAGGGCTGTTGGTAGTTCACCCCTGGCAAATACTTCATTAAAGGCGATTTCCCCGCCTTCACACTCGAAGTTGCCCGAGGCAATCCACTTCTTGTTGACTTCCAATCCGGCTTCTTCCATCGCCTGCACATACCCCGACAAGCGCTGCTGGGCGGTGAGTTTATCAAGCGGGCCGGTTAGGCAGCCAATTTGGGTATGTCCTTGGTCGATGAGGTGTTTGGTCGCCAGATAACCGCCATGGTGCGAGTTATCCTGGATTTTATCGCTCGGGAAATCGATCGGGCCCCAGTCCATCACCACGGTTGGTACCGGTTGGTGGCGAGAAAATAGATCGAATGCCTGACCGTCAACTTCGCTGCACATCAAAAGCAGTCCATCGACCCGTTTTTGCAGCAGGATATCGAGGCTGTCACGCATACGGGCTAGATCGCCTTCGGTATTGCACAGGATCAGGTTGTAGCCTTGCTCGTAGCAACGGCGCTCGACCCCTTTTACCACCTCGCCGAAAAAAGGGTTGGTCGAGGTGGTCACGAGCATACCGAAAGTACGGGTGTGGTTAACCTTAAGGCTTCGCGCCAAAGCTGACGGGGCATAGTTCAGCTCTTTCACTGCCGCCATGACACGGGTAGAAATGTCTTCACTGACAAAGCGGGTTTTATTTAGGACATGGCTAACCGTAGAAGTCGAGACTCCTGCGAACTTTGCTACATCTTTGATTGTCGCCATAGGCTCTCCCTGAACCGTGCCCAGGCGGGCACGGTACCAATTACTTACTGGTGCTCAATAAGAAAACGTTCCACTTCACGGCGGTGTGGAATAGAGGTTTGAGCACCCATTCGAGTGACTGAAATCGCGGCAGCAGCATGGGCAAAACGAATGGCGTCATCCATCGCCTTGCTTTCCTGCAGGCCGGTCAGCAGCGCACCGTTGAAGGTATCGCCGGCAGCCGTGGTATCTTTGGCATCGACACGGAAGCCCGGTACTTGTCTGCCTTGGCCGTTCTCGCTGACCCACACACCTTGGCTGCCCAAGGTGATCATAACGTGCTTGATGCCTTTCTCGTGCAGGGCATCGGCGGCCTGTTGGGCGCTGGTAGTGTCTGTCACCTTGATACCGGTTAGCAGTTCTGCCTCAGTCTCGTTAGGCGTAATCATATCAATATGTTGCAATAAGTCATCCGATAATGGCTGGGCAGGGGCTGGGTTTAGTACCACACGAGTCCCAGCTTGCTTTGCCACTTTTGCTGCCGCTTCGATGGTCGCCATCGGGGTTTCCAGTTGCATCAGCAGCGTATCGGCCTGCTTGATCAGGTTGTGGTGAGGCTCGATGCGAGCCGGGCTCAGGCAAGCATTGGCTTCGGCCGATATAGCGATACTGTTTTCTCCGGTTGCCGCCACTTGGATCATCGCAATACCGGTAGGCATATCTTTCTCAATCATCACGCCATCGGTATTCATGCCTTCTCTGGCAAAGGTGTCACGCATCTCGTGGCCGAAGCTATCGTCACCGACACAGGCGATAAAGGCGATATCGGCACCCAGGCGGGCGGCCGCTACTGCCTGGTTTGCCCCTTTCCCCCCGGGGATCACACAGTAACTGTGGCCATGCAGTGTTTCTCCCGGACGAGGAAACGAAGCAACTTGCAGAACATGATCGGCGTTCACACTGCCAAGAACGACTAATTTATTCATATTGGGACCTTTTTCATTCTCATTGGCCAAAATGTATGGCTTAGCAGTTGGCAAAAAAGATAGTTGCTAAGCGATAGATTCTGAACACTTCTAGGTTGTTGGGAGGCAGGATATAACCTGAAGATCTGTTATATCCTGCCCGGCGATTGGCGATTGGCTTTGAACCTTTTGCCTATCGCCACTGGCCTCATGCCTTCTCTTTACTCTGAAACCACTTTCAGAGGAACAGGGATGTTTGCTTCAACCTGCTCGCCTTTCAGCATCTTGTCGGCGGTTTCCACACCCAGTGCACCAATTAGGTCTGGCTGCTGGGCGATAGTCGCTCCAAGTTTGCCGCGCTTAACCGCAGCGATACCGTCATCAGTGCCGTCAAAGCCAACGATCAGGACATCTTTGCCCGATGCCTGGACGGCCCGCAGGGCACCCAGCGCCATTTCGTCGTTTTGGGCAAATACTGCTTGTACGTCAGGGTTAGCCGCCAGCATGTTTTCCATCACGTTCAGGCCTTTGGTGCGGTCGAAGTCCGCTGGTTGGCTCGCTAGTAGTTCCATGCCGCTTGCATTAACCGCTTGCATGAAGCCTTTACCACGCTCACGGGCTGCAGAGGTGCCGGCAATACCTTCTAGTTGGATAACGCGGGCTTTTTCACCCACTTTTTCCATGATGAACTTACCGGCCATTTCACCACCGGCCACGTTGTCAGAGGCAATGTGGCTGACTACTTCACCGCGGCTGGCACCACGGTCCAGGGTGAGGACAGGGATGTTAGAGCGGTTGGCCATGCGGATAGCATTGGAAACCGCATCGGAATCGGTCGGGTTGATCAGAATTGCCTTCACGCCACGAACTGTCAGATCTTCCACATTGGAAAGCTCTTTGCTTGGATCGTTTTGTGAATCAAGAACAATCAGGTTATAGCCCAACTCTTTCGCTTTGGCTTCAGCCCCTTCTTTCATGGTAACGAAGAATGGGTTGTTCAGCGTGGAGACAACCATTGCCATCGTGTCCTGCGCGGCAGCCGTAGAGCTGAATGAAGCTGACAGTACAGCGGCAGAGATCAGGGTTGCTAACTTTTTCATTCTATTTTCCTTTCTACATATGTCGGGTGGAGGCGGGCAGGGGGCTACCCGCGAACAGAGGTTGTGTTACTTATTTTTGTTATCTACTAGGACTGCCAGCAGGATAACCACTGCTTTCGCAATCATTTGGTAGTAGGAGGAGACATCCAATAGGTTTAGGGCGTTGTTCAAAAAGCCGATGATCAGTGCACCAATCAGGGTACCCATAATGCGGCCTTTACCACCAGCAAGGCTGGTACCGCCAAGAACAACCGCGGCGATAGCATCAAGCTCGTAGCCCATACCCGCTGTCGGCTGTGCCGAAGACAGGCGAGAGGTCACGATGATGCCGGCAAGCGCGGCGAGCAGACCACAGATGGCATAGACCCCAATCTTGACGCGATCCACATTGATACCAGAAAGACGAGCTGCTGATTCGTTACCGCCGAGGGCATAGATGTAGCGACCGAAACGGGTGTGGTTCAATAGGTACCATACCGCGGCAAAGACAATCACCATCAGCCAGATTGGCACTGGGATACCCATCGCGTAGCCGGTGCCGAACCAGGCAAAGCTGTCAGCAACGTCGGTGAAGCCAGTAGAGATAGGTCGACCATCGGTGTATACCATGGTGACACCGCGTAGCAGGGTCATGGTGACTAGGGTGGCAATGAAGGCCTGGACCTTGCCCTTGGCAATAATGACACCACTGATAGCACCGAGAGCTGCACCTGCCAGCAGGGCAGTAGGCACGGCAATCATGACTGGGACTTCCATCGCAATCAGTGAGGCGGCAAAAGCACCACATAAAGCCAGTACCGAGCCGACGCTCAGGTCAATACCGGCGGTCAGGATAACCAGTGTCATACCCACCGCAATGATGGCATTGACCGAGGTTTGACGCAGGATATTCAGGATATTGTCGACAGTGAAAAAGTTCGGGTTCAGAAATGACACCACGACAATGAGGAATATGAGCGCAATCAGAGACTTCTGCTCGATTAGCCACTCTTTGCTAAATAGCTTGGCGCTACCTGAGTTTTGTTGTTTGGTCATAGCGTTGCTGCTCATGCTGCTACCTCGTTGATTTGTTTACCCACAGCGCAGGCGAGAAGTTTTTCTTGGTCGGCCTCTTCAGCCATGAATTCACCGCTGATTTTGCCTTCGTGCATGACCAAAATGCGGTCACTCATGCCGAGTACTTCCGGCATTTCAGAAGAAACCAGGATGATGCTCATTCCTTCTGACTTGAATTGGTTGATTAGCTGGTAGATTTCTTTCTTGGCACCGACATCGACTCCGCGGGTTGGTTCGTCCAAAATCAATACCTTAGGTTTGGTCATCAAGCCCTTGGCAATGGCCACTTTCTGCTGGTTACCGCCAGAGAGGTTACCGATGATCTGGTTGTGGGTCGGTGTCTTGATGTTAAACAGGCGAATAAAGTCCTCGACGGCAGTGACCTCGTCGTAATGCCGAAGCTGGATGCCTTTTGACAGCTGCTCGAGCGAACAGATCGACATGTTCTCCTTCACCGATAGGCCAAGGATCAAACCATCCCCTTTCCGGTCTTCGGAAATATAGGCGATGCCGTTGGCCAGGCCGTCTTGCGGGGTCAGCGGGTTGATCACCTTGCCATCGAGGACCACATCACCTGACTCACGTTCAAGGGCACCGTAAATCACTTTCATGAGCTCAGTGCGGCCCGCCCCCATCAGGCCAGAGATCCCCAAGATCTCACCGCGATCCAAAGTAAAGCTGACATCGTGGACGCCCGGGCCGTTAAGGTTTTTCACTGCGAGGCAAGTGGTACCGTGTTTGACGTCGATCCGCGGGTACTGCTCATCGAGGCGGCGGCCAACCATCATTTCGATCATGGTGTCTTCATCGATATCGGCAACTGCACGCTGGCCGATGAACTTGCCGTCACGCAACACCGTGATGTCGTCACAGATCTCGAAGATCTCTTTCAAACGGTGGGAGATATAAACAATACCCGTGCCTTCTTCACGCAATTCATTGATCACCTTGAACAGGGATTCTGTCTCGGTGTCGGTCAGGGCGTCCGTCGGTTCATCCATAATGATGACCTGAGACTTGAACGACAGGGCCTTGGCAATCTCGACCATCTGCTGTTCGCCAAGGCTCAGGTCGCCCAGCAAGGTACGTGAACTGTGCTTCACATTCAGCCGGGCGAGTAGGGCATCGGCTTCCTTGTACATCTGTGACCACTTGATGCCGCCGAACGCGTTGGTTTTCTCGCGGCCAAGGAAGATGTTTTCGGCGATGGTCAATTCCGGGATCAGGTTCAGCTCCTGGTGGATGATACTGATCCCAGCCTCCTGCGAATGGCGGGGGCCATTGAAGTTAACCGTCTGGCCTTGGTAGCGAATCTCGCCAGCGTCCATGTGGTAGATGCCAGTCAACGCTTTCATCAGTGTTGACTTACCAGCACCGTTTTCACCCATCAAGGCCATTACCTTGCCCGGGTAGACATTCAGGCTGGCCTTGTCCAGCGCCTTTACGCCGGGGAATGCCTTTTCGATGTCTTTGAGTTCTAAAATTGGCTGAGTCATAGGGAGTCCTTGCAACTGGTCTCTGCAACTACGGGTGCGCTTAAAACACGACGCCGGCTTGGAAAATGACATTGGCATATGGGGTGCATTCGCCAGTACGGATCACCGCTTTACTGTTCTGGGTATGTACTTTGAACGCCTCGTGAGGCACATAAGCAATGTTGAAGGTTTTCCCGCACATCGCTTCTTCTTCTCTGACTAGGGCAATCAGCGCATCGTGGTGCTCTGGGCTGACTTGCTTGAATTCTTCTGCCATCACCACGCCTTCAATCTGCATCTCGCCCAGCAAGGCTTTTACTGTCTGGATGAAGGTGGGAACACCTGGGATAAGGGCAAGATCAATGCGTTGGGTTTCATCTGGGATTGGCAGACCCGCGTCACACACAGTGACTTCATCGGTATGGCCAAGAGTGGCAACCAGATAGGACAATTCTGAGTTGATGAGTGCGCTCTTTTTCATGCTTGCACCTTAGTTATTGATGGTGGTGATGCTTCTAACGTCGTATGCCAACCTTGGCCGTATCATCCGTGTCTTAATCTTCCATCGAAACGATTACGCAATCGTTTCGATGGCGATAAATGTAAAAGCAAACGTTTCGATGCGCACTAATTATGGTTGAAAAATGTGATTGGGCTCAGAAGAAATATCCTTTTGGTGAATGTTTTTTGTGCATTGGGAATCATGGCGGCAGGGGCTATGTGATTTTTATGTAAGGTTTTGCAAAGGGGGGGAGTTTGCTTTGAAATTTGGCGGGCGAAAGGCTTATTATTGCAGCGTATATACGCCTGCAAATAGCTTAGGCGCAGATCTTTAATCACCGAAATGGACTGATCGTGATGGTAACCGTACTCCAGCTTCAACCTGTCTTGCTCAGTATTGCCCCAGTTTCAGTAGCTGTGATGCTATATGCGATGAAGAGGAAGAAATTGTGGTTGATGCGGATGTCATTGCTTGGAATGGTGCTGTCAGTGTTTCTACTTTTTGCCTTTCAATACCTGGATTATCGCTATCTAGAAAGTTGCCTCCAGCAAGGGGAGGTCTACAATCCGTTGCAAAACTCTTGTATCAAATTCAATTAGCGATTTTCAGACTAGCTTAGCGTTGCCAAGATAACCTGTGCACTGGGAAAGACAGCGTAGGCCTCGTCCCCAATATTGAGCCCCGTCACGTCTTCGCTTCCTTTATCAATCAGGGCACAAATCTCATCGTTTTGGTTGAGTGTCAGGGTTACTTCGACCGAATTGTCGTCGGCATCGATCGCTTTGACTCTTCCCATTATCCAGTTATGCCCCGAGGTGGTATCGTACGTGTCTTGATCGGGCTGGGCCTCAGGCATTGACGAGGGAAGTTTGATATCGATGGCCGGCCCTTTGATCAGGGCTACCACATCTTTCCCCTGATGCAGGTTCAGCCGAACTGTGCTGCCATGGGTGATAGTGGCGGTGAGCTTTATGCCTCCCTGCAATACGACAGTGATCAGATCATGTAGGGCATGGTTTTCTATCTGCTCAATGGTCCCAAAGAGCTGGTTTCTGGCGCTGGTTTGCAGCGACAGCTTGCTCATGACACCAAGCAGGCTGTGCAGCGGTACACTTTCGTCGTTGAGCGCTTCCAACCCCATCGATTGGATTTGTTCCAGCAGCTCATACATTTGTACCAGCCGCTGGCCATGATTCGTCAGTGAAGCGCCACCACCGCCTTTTCCCCCTTTTTCAGATTCGATGAGAGGAAGTTCAGACTGGTGGTTCATTTCCTTTACGGCATCGAATGCGGCTTTGTAGCTGATCCCTGCGAGCTTGGCCCCCTGGCTGATCGAACCCGACGAGGCAATGGCTTTTAGCAGGGCGATGCGGCGGGGATTGGCGAACATTTTGCCTTGTTGCGACAAGGTAAGCGTTGCGTCGAAATCCATAGTGTTGTCCGTCCCTTTGTGCCAATGTGTGCCAGATCATAAATCGTTGCGGTGTTTTTCCGTAGAGTATACCTGACTTTTAGTAGTGATTGATTTATAAAACAAAAAAATCAAGATATGAAGGAAAGCGGAACAATGAAACCAAAGCAAACCCTACTGTTTATTCTAAACGATGCACCCTATGGCTCGGAGCGCTCTTTCAATGGCTTGCGGCTGGCGATTAATCTTGGTGAGCAAAGTGAAGCCGAGACTGAAATCAAAATCTTTTTGATGTCTGATGCCGTCAGCTGTGCACTGCCAGCCCAAGCGCCGGGAGAAGGGTACCATGTCCAGCAGATGCTGGAGATTCTGATCGCCCAAGGTGCCGAAGTGAAACTGTGCAAAACCTGCTGCAACGCCCGCGGACTGTCGTCATTGCCACTTATCGAAGGTGCCGAAATTGGTACATTGGATGATTTATCACTCTGGACGCTACAGGCCGACAAAGTCGTGACATTCTGATCAGAGCCAGGGCTGATGGTATTCAGCCCTGTATGCCTTCGGTCAGTGGATTGATAGGTGTTAGCCGGTATAGCTGCTCGCACGGCTCAGCAGCTGAAAACCGATGTTGACACTGCCAGCCGAGCCCGCAGGTGTGTCGCTATCCTCAATTTTCTCAACCAGCAGCTCAGATGCCTTGATCGCCATGTCTGGATAATCGACGTGAATAGCCGTGATACCAGGGTAACTTTGCTGGCAATAGTCAGCCCCATCAAGGCAGGTTATCGCCATCGATGTCGGTACTTTAATCACCCGGCGTTGGCACTCGAACAGTGCACCCATGGCAATGTTTTCATGGGTACAGATCAATGCATCTAGCTCCCGCTCTCGCAGTAGCAACTTTGCGAGCCCCTCTGCACCTAACTCGATGCTGGCTTGCCCGTGGGAGGTCAGGAAATGATCTGGGGTCAAGTAGCCTTCGAGCATCGCTGCCTGCCAGCCTCTGAGCTGCTTGTTGAGGATCGCCTGGTCACCATGGCCACCGATAAAGCCAATGTTCTTGAATCCTTGGGCGATTAGCTGCTGGGTCAAGACTTTTGCCGCTTGGTAATGATCGACACCGACATTGAGATCTATGGCCAACGGGGTGATTTCATTGACTTCGAGTACGGGGATATTACAGGCTTCGAGTAACTTCCGTCCTTTTGCCGAACGCTCACTGCCAAACAGTACGATAGCCGCTGGGCTACTGGCCAGAATGTTGGTGAGGATTTTCTCTTCTTGCTCTAACACACCGCCGGTATAGCTAATTTGCAGTTGGTAATTACGCTTAGCCAGGTGGGATTGAAACGGCCCAGTGAATTGGCCGCAGGCACTCTCCGTCATCGACGGAATAAGCATGGCGATCGTATCGCTCTGGCCTGAAGCGAGCGCGCCGGCGGCTTTGTTGGGAATATAGCCAAGCTCATCGACGGCTTGTTGGATTTTTTCGCGCAGTTTGTCAGAAACCTGCTCTGGGGTACGCAGTGCCCGTGATACTGTCATCGAGCCCACACCTGCGAGTTTGGCAACATCCGCGAGTGTTGCACGACCTGTGCTGCGACGTTTTCGAGGCTCAGCCATCGAATCTCCCTACATCATAAAATAGCATTGCTAATTCAAGTTGGTTAGCAATGCTATTTTCATTTAAAAATCAGATGCTTAATTTTAACATCCTGATTGCGTTATTGTGAAACATGCATTTTAACCTTGTTGATACCAAGGTTCCAATTGGTTTGCCAGCTCTGTGAGATTAAAAATGGTAGCGCTATCACAAATTTTGGTAGCGCTATCAGATAGCGCTACCAAATGTGATTTTGATCGCTTTATTTATCCAGTCCGATCGTTAAAGTGGCCCCAACGACACAAGTTACCCATTGAAGAAACGAGAAGAGCGATGCTGAAAGAACTGCTTACCCAAGATGTAATTAGCCTTCATGATTCGGCTGAAAACTGGCAACAGGCGATTGAGTTGGCTTGCCAACCGCTGATTGACAATGGTGCTATCGAACCAAGCTACGTTGAGGCAATTTTCAAGTCACACCAAGAAATGGGGCCTTATTACGTCATCGGTCCAGGGATCGCAATGCCGCACGCTCGCCCCGAAAACGGTGTAAACCGCCTGGCGCTGGGGCTGACAGTGATCCGCAACGGTGTGAACTTCGATGCCGATGAAAATGATCCGGTGAAAATGTTGGTGACACTGGCTGCGACCGATAGCAACAGCCACGTCGATGCGATTGCCCAGCTCGCAGAGCTCTTTATGAACGAAGAACATGTGGCGCAAATCTGTGCCGCGCAAGATGTTGCCGCTATTCGCCGCATCATCGAAACCTATTAATTCAAATGGCTTTTGCCAAACAAACAACGGCGAATTGTTCGCACACTAATAACGCTTAAAGTAGTAGAAAGGTAGAATATTATGAAAATCATGGTTGTATGTGGTCACGGTCTAGGCACTTCTCTGATGATGGAAATGAGCATCAAGGGC
This sequence comes from Photobacterium gaetbulicola Gung47, assembly GCA_000940995.1. Lineage (NCBI taxonomy): Bacteria > Pseudomonadati > Pseudomonadota > Gammaproteobacteria > Vibrionales > Vibrionaceae > Photobacterium > Photobacterium gaetbulicola. Next base: position 1,459,343 of record CP005973.1, on the reverse strand, counting down.
ATCGTGAAAGACTTGGGTGTAGCGGCAAATGTAGACCATATTGATTTGGGGTCGGCGAAAGGCACCGAAAGCGATATCTTTATCGGTACTAATGATATTGCTGAGCAGCTGGTCGCTCAGGGTATCGGCGGAAAAATCGTTGCTCTGGACAACATGGTAGATAAAAACGCGATGAAAGACCGTCTTTCTGCAGCCCTACAAGAGCTTGGCGCACTATAAGAGGCCACTATGGAATTCTTTCGCTTTTTAATGAACGACGTGCTGGCCGAGCCAGCCGTCCTGGTCGGTCTGATAGCGCTTATCGGTCTGATTGCCCAGCAAAAACCAGTGACCGAGTGTATCAAGGGTACGGTCAAGACCATTATGGGTTTTGTGATCCTGGGGGCCGGTGCGGGATTGGTTGTCACCTCTCTGGGCGATTTCTCTGCCATCTTCACTGAAGCATTCGGTATTTCCGGGGTAGTACCTAATAACGAAGCCATTGTGTCGATTGCTCAGGAAGCCTTCGGCAAAGAGATGGCGATGATCATGTTCTTCGCCATGCTGGTGAATATCCTGATCGCCCGTTTCACGCCTTGGAAATTTATCTTCCTGACCGGCCACCACACCCTGTTCATGTCGATGATGGTGGCTGCGATTCTGTCGTCGAGTGGCATGAGTGGTGTGCCGCTGATTGTTCTTGGCTCGCTGGTTGTTGGTTTTGTGATGGTGCTATTCCCAGCCATTGCCCATAAGTACATGAAGCAGGTGACAGGCTCTGATGATGTGGCCATTGGTCATTTTTCCACCATGTCGTATGTGCTGGCGGGTTTCATCGGTAGCAAATTTGGTAACAAAGAGCACTCTACCGAAGATATGGATGTGCCAAAGAGCTTGTTGTTCTTGCGTGATACGCCGGTGGCGATCTCCTTCACCATGAGTATCATCTTCTTGATCACCTGTTTGTTTGCTGGTGGTGATTTTGTCCGTGAAGTGAGTGGTGGCAAGCACTGGTTCATGTTCTCGCTGATGCAGTCAATCACATTTGCAGCCGGTGTTTACGTTATCCTTCAGGGTGTGCGTATGGTTATCGCTGAAATCGTACCGGCATTCAAAGGGATCTCTGACAAGCTGGTACCTAATGCCAAACCTGCGCTTGATTGCCCGGTGGTGTTCCCATATGCACCAAACGCGGTTTTGGTTGGCTTCCTATCCAGCTTCACTGCCGGCCTGTTCGGTATGTTCCTGCTCTACATCATGGGGCTGACAGTCATTATCCCGGGGGTGGTACCGCACTTCTTCGTTGGCGCTGCTGCAGGGGTATTCGGCAACGCAACCGGTGGCCGCCGGGGTGCAATGCTGGGTGCGTTTGCCCAAGGCCTATTGATTACCTTCCTACCGGTATTCTTGCTGCCGGTACTGGGTGACCTTGGCTTTGCCAATACTACCTTCAGTGATGCTGACTTTGGTATCGTCGGTATCTTGCTAGGTCTGATTGTCCGCTAAGGGCAACTTATAGAATCTGCGTTGAACCAGAGAAAAGCGAGGGGAGAGCCCTCGCTTTTTCATATAACCATACTGAATTGTTTATTGTGGAACGCGTTGAAAAGACTACGCAGTTTGCGCGTCTTTCGCTTCAGTTTCTTCGCTAACGTCGGTTTCGATAAGCCGGTTGAGGCGCGGTGCCAGGTAGACACAAACCAAGCCAACAAGGGTCGACGCGATAGCCAAGGCATAGAAATAATTACCATAAGAAACCAGGCTTTCGACCGGGGTCATCTCTGCTTCGCCAGTTGCAGACAGACCTGCCACCCAGGCTCCCGCAACCGAGGCCAGTGCCAGCGTCATGTTCCATGCACCATAGATGAAACCGCGGATCCGGCTCGGGAACAGTTTGGCGATGGCAGATAGACCAAGGGCAGAAATTAACAACTCACCGATGGCGAACAAGAAGTGCGGCGCGGCAATCCAGAACGGGTTGAGCATGCCGTTTTCATCACCGAAGTACTGTGAGAAACCAGCCAAACCAAAGGCGGCAGCACAGACCAGCATCCCCAGAGCGAACTTGCCCGGCATGGACAGATCTTTGCCTTTCTCGCCCAGCGTGGTGTAGATGTGGGCCAGTACCGGGCTGAGGAAAATAATCCACAGCGGGTTGAATGACTGGTAAGAAACTGGGTTGATGGCAAAACCAAAAATCTCTGCTTCAACGTTATTGATCGCGAAGAAGTTCAAGGAGGTCGGCATCTGGTTATACAACACGAAGAAGGCCAATGCCTGTCCCATCAATACCAAGCCGACGATCATGCGCTTGCGGCTGATCGGGGCTTCTTTCTTCATTTCCTTGGTGATCAGGAACAGGATGACCAGAGCCGCCGTGGCCAGGACGAACTGGGCTAACGGTAAGTTGGTGAGCAAGTAGCTGGCTAGGGCTACGGCAATCAAGGCCGCAGATAAGAACAAGCTGTTGGTCTTGAATGGGATGGCATGCTTGTCGGCTTCGGTCGCCTTGGTGATTTTCTTGTTGAGCATCAAATAGGTAATGACGTTAACCGCCATACCGACCCCTGATAGGATAAAGGCTGAGGTCCAACCGATACTGTAAGCCATGATCGGTGCGCCCAGTTGGGCGACAAAGGCGCCGATGTTGTTGACCATGTAAAACAAGGTATAGGCGCCGTCCAGGCGAGGGTCATTTTTCTCATAGGCTGAGGCTATGATGGTTGGCGGTGCAACACTACCGATACCACGGCCAACGGCGACAGTACCTAAACCGACGAAGACGAAGTGCGGCTGGGCAGTGATCGCCGAGTAGGCAATGATGAAATAACCGAGACCTTGGAAAAAGAAGCCCCAGACCAAGGTACGTTTGGCCCCAAGGATCTTATCGGCCAGCCAGCCACCGACAAACAGCATCGCTGCACCGAGGGCGGCAAATGCGCCGAAGGTGGCAAACGAGGTCTTCTGGTCGATACCGAGTTCTTCACCGAGGAACACCGGCAAGATCGCCCATAAGCTGTAGAAAGAGAGCGCCCACCAGAACTGGCATGAACACAGGATATAGAAGGTTATCGGATGTTTCTTTTTCATGTGCGGAATTCCATTTTCTTAAGCGTTATCACAGGGCTTGGGTGTAGAACGTCTTGTAAGCACGGTACAGTTCGAAAATGTCAAACTTGGAAGACAACTCGAAAGGCGAATGCATGGAAAGCAATGCAGCACCGGCATCTATAGTGTTGATGCCGTAGTGGGCAAGGTACTTGGCAACCGTACCGCCGCCCCCTTCATCCACTTTGCCAAGTAGGCCGGTTTGCCAGCTGATTTCATGTTCGTCGAAGATACGGCGTAGCGCGGCGACATATTCAGCATCGGCGTCGTTGGAAGCGACTTTGCCACCATGGCCGGTGTACTTGGTGAGTACCAGTCCGTAGCCCAACTTAGAGGCATTCTGCGCATCGTGGACCGACTCAAACAGCGGGTTAAGGCCGGCATTCACGTCGGAAGACAGCGCATAGGATTGCCATAGGCAGCGGCGAAGCAATTGGTCGTTGTAGGTATTGCCAGCTTGGCGGATCAGCAGTTCACCCACGAAGTATTCCAGATAGCGAGACTCCAGGCCGGTCGCACCGGATGAGCCGATCTCTTCTTTATCAACCAAGAAGCACACTGCGGTTTGCTCTGGGGTAGGGATATCAAAAATCGCTTCCAGAGAGGTGAAGGCACAGATGCGATCGTCCTGGCCGTAAGCACCGATCATGCCTTGATCGATACCGACATCACGGGCGTTACCTGCAGGAACCAACATCAGTTCTGCAGAGATGAAATCGGTCTCGCTGATCTCGTATTTCTCGAACAGCTTGGTGAGTACGTGATGTTTTACCTTGTCTTTGACTTTCTCATCGTCGAAAGCCATTGGAACCGAGCCGACAATAATCTGCAGCTCTTCACCTTTGAGGACTTCGTCTGCCTTGCGGTCACGCTGAACTTTGCGGTCGAGGTGGGGGAGCAGGTCGGGGATAGTGAAAACAGGATCGGATTCCTCTTCACCAATCGTGATATCAACACGACGGCCGGATTTCGTCACCACCACACCATGCAACGCAAGAGGACGGGATGCCCACTGGTACTTTTTGATACCGCCGTAATAGTGGGTACGCATCAGGGCCAGTTCATTTTTTTCGTACATTGGATTGGGTTTTAGATCGAGGCGTGGTGAGTCAATGTGCGAAACGACAAAGCGGATCCCATCTTGAATTGGTTGCTGGCCGATAATAGCCAATACAACATTTTTGTTTCTGTTGACGAAGTAGGCTTTGTCGCCAGGTTGTAACTGCTGGTAGTCTTCTATTGGGCGGAAGCCGTATTGTTTGGCCTTCTCAATGGCGACATTCACGCATTGGCGTTCGGTTTTACCTTTATTGAGGAAGTCTTTGTAGTCTTCGCAGAAATGATTGATGTCATTGATTTGGGTATTGTCGAGATTTAACCAACCATTCGTATATTGCAGCGTTTCCATTGCTTATCTCCAAAAGGGCGATTGTTTTCGCTGTGAAGACTATCATTCTGCATATTTGCTTTAATGTGAGTTTGATCTGCTTACATGTATAAACTATATGGTTTTTAATTCTAATTTATTGACTATTATGTAATTAAAAGTTCTTTTGTTTGTGTTTTCTTGTATCTGGCGGAAAAGTGCTTGGCTATGGTTGTGAAAACCCTGTTTTGGTTGGTTGGAGTCTTATTTTTAGGGCGGTGGAAGGGGGTGGTAAATATAAATAAAATAGACTGTGTTAATCGCATTTTATATAGAAAGATGATGAAAAGGATGGGTTCGATTTAATTTGAAAATATCTATTTTGCTCTGGAAGGGAATGCAATACTTTTATTGCGCACTTTGATAAGTTTTTCTAATGAAAGAGCGAGAGCGGCATGATCTGACCTATTTATAAAATATTGTTGAACTATGATCACATCTGTTTCCTGTGTGAGTATAAATTCACTATAAGTAGAATATTTACGTAATAATTCACTATAGGAGCTGTTTTGTGTCTTTTTTGTAGCGGTTAGGTTGGGTGATCTTTACAAAATGGAGGGCTTGATAAGCATTAATATGACTTAGGTATCATAATAATACGAGATGTAGAGTTTTGTACTGGAATTGGGCTTTGCTCACAAAAAATATGACATTACTAATTATAATCATCCATAAGTTTTATGAATAAGAAGCAATCACTGGGTAAAAGTTAAATTATAAAAGAATTATCTACCCAAGAGAGATACGGCAGTCCTTTTGGTAACTATAGATATTGAGGCTTGATATTTGGTTCTCATGTAAATGAGAGGTCTGCGAAAACTGATTTGTTCTAAATGCACTCTTTATGCTGCTAAGTATTCAGAGTGTGGTGTGAAATAGCAATCGGTGAAAAATATGTCAGAACTTTACGATGTCATTATTATCGGTGGCGGTGCTGGTGGAATGTCTGCTGGTGTCTATGCTGCTCGCGGTAAAATGAAAACCCTGATCATTGAGGATAAAAGGAATACCGGTGGTCAGGCCGCAACAACCAGTGAGATGGAAAACTATCCGGGTATTCTGGAAGCCACCGGCCCACAGTTGATGGATATGTTCCGTGAGCACTGCAATAAATTCGGTGTCGAATTCGTCCGTGGTTTGGTAACCGGTATTTCAATCGCCGAAGACGGTTTTATTAAAACCTTAATGACCAACAAAGGCGAAACCTACCAGACAAAAAGCATTATTGTTGCCACAGGGGCAACACCGCGCATCCTTGGAATCAAAGGCGAGTCTGAGTTCCGTGGTAAAGGGGTGTCTTACTGCGCCACCTGCGATGCCGATTTCTATGAAGAGTTGGATGTGGTGGTGGTTGGCTCTGGCAATACTGCGGTGGAAGAGTCTGTCTTCCTCACCAAGTTTGTCAATAAAGTCACCATGATTGTGTTGCATGACCAGGGCATTTTGGATGCTGACCGTACCGCCCAGGAGCAGGCTTTCGCTAACGACAAAATCGAGTTTGTTTGGAACTCGGTGGTGGAAGAGATCACCGGCGATGAGTTGGTCAACGGCGTGAAGCTGAAGAACCTGAAAAGCGGCGAGATCAGCGAGCGAGCCGCCGACGGGGTGTTCATGTTCGTCGGTACGGTGCCAAAAACCGACTTTGTCAAAGAGCTTATAGAGCTGACACCACAAGGCTACGTTATTACCAATGACAAGCAGGAAACCAGCGTCCCCGGTATTTTTGCCGTGGGTGATGTGACCGACAAGTTCCTTCGTCAGGTCGTTACCGCTGCCGGTGATGGTGCCGTGGCTGCTGTTGCTGCCGACCGTTATATCGAAGAAGAAGAGAACTGGCGTAAGTCTGTAGCCGAGTTTGGCGGCACTGCAATGGTGGCCTTTTGGAATCCGCTCAGCAAAGAAAGCTTGGATGTGATCAACCAGCTTGAGCTTAATTGTAAAGATCATCCAGAGCAGCGTGTCGTCACCATCGATACCTACAAGAGCCAGAACATTGCCAGCCGTTTCTCTGTGTCCGAAGTGCCGGTCGTGATCCGATTTGACGCTGGGCAGGAAGCCAAGCGAGTAGATGTAAAGGATATCTCAGAGTTAGAAACGCTGTATTAAGGGAAACACAATGATCGAATTGAACAAAGAAAATTTCGATGCGGAAGTGAAGGTCGACGGCATTGTGCTGGTCGATTTCTGGAGCGAGAACTGCGGCCGCTGTATTGAGCTGATGCCGGACGTGATCAAGCTGGCTGAAAAGTACGGTGAAGAGATCAAGTTCTGCAAGCTCAACATTCAGGGTAATCGCCGTTTGGCGATGGCGCAGAAAGTGATGGGGCTACCTTCTTTTGTTTTCTACCGTAACGGTGAGAAAGCAGAGCACCTTTCCGGTGAAGAGTTAGAAATCGAACATGTAGAAAGCATGATCGAAAGCTTGGTGGCTGAAACTGCCTAAAGCATAAAAGAATTTGTATTGAATGGGTGAAAGCCCGTTGGCACAAATAAACCGGTGAGCAATCACCATTAGTAATAACTATGTAATCCGTACCCTTGGAGTGAACAATGCTCAAAGATAAGAAAGTGATTATCTTGGGAGACAGGGACGGTGTACCGGGTCAGGCAATTGAAGCCTGCATCAAATCTGCCGGTGCGCATGTTCTTTTCTCTACAACTGAGTGTTTCGTCTGAACCAGCGCAGGTGCTATGGATCTGGAAAACCAAAAGAGGATTAAAGGTTTCGCTGACGAGTTCGGCCCAGAGAATCTGGTTGTCGTCCTTGGCGGTGCTGAGGCGGAAGCTTCGGGCCTAGCGTGTGAAACCGTGACTAACGGCGATCCTACTTTTGCCGGACCATTGGCCGGAGTCCAGTTGGGACTCTCTTGTTATCATGTGGTTGAGCCGGAAATAAAAGACAATGTCGACGCTGCTACCTATGACGAGCAGGTCAGCATGATGGAAATGGTACTTGATGTCGATGCCATCGTGGCGGAAGTCAAAGAGTATCGTGAGCAATTTGGAAAGTATGTTTAATCGGGAGCAGAATTGTGTTCGCTAACAAAACAGTGATCATTCTGGGAGACCGTGACGGCGTACCTGGGCAGGCAATTGAAGCTTGCATGAAGACAACAGGTGCTCACGTTGCTTTCTCCACCACAGAATGTTTCGTCTGAACAAGCGCTGGCGCAATGGATCTTGAGAACCAAAAGCGGATTAAAGCCCTAGCCGATGAAAAAGGCGCCGAGAATCTGGTTGTGATTCTGGGTGGCGCAGAAGCGGAAGCTTCTGGCCTAGCGTGTGAAACCGTCACCACCGGTGATCCGACTTTTGCAGGACCATTGGCGGGAGTCCAGTTGGGACTCTCTTGTTATCACGTGGTTGAAGACGAAGTTAAAAATGCCGTCGATCCGGTTGTTTATGATGAACAAGTTGGAATGATGGAAATGGTACTTGATGTCGATGCTATCAAAGCGGAAATGCAACAATACCGCAGCGAAACTGCATTAGCATAAGTATATCTCAATGCTGGTTCGGATCTGTTTTCAAACAGGCAGGTTCGAACCTCTTATCCGGCTCGGATGCAGGAGTAACAATGGGATACGCAGTAATCAAAGGCGTGAGCTATGTGCTCGCCCATACCCCAGATGTGTTGATCCAACACGGTTCGGTGCAAGTTCAGACCAGGGCAAAAGACCCATCAGACGTTTACTTGCAGCAGTTGAAAGACCATCTTCGCCCCTTCGAAGAAGTGGTATCTTACCCCGCGAACCAGTGCTACATCGGAAACCTGACCCCACAGCAGTTGGCTGATATTCCCCTACCTTGGTATGAAAACCATGAGCACAAGGCCCATGAAGGTAAGTTCGGTGAAATTTACAGCCAGCCTCAATTTTATGCCATGTTGAATCACGTTGACGTGTTCAACTTGGTCCACCTTACCCAGGAATTCATTGATAGCTATCAGTCTAGTGCTGGCCACCATCCGCTATACGGCGAGGTTGATTTATTGGCAGGCCATCAGCTGATCAGCAAAGACGAAATCCTGGCGTTGGTTGAACATCATCAGGCCGAAGTCCTGATGATGAACGGCGAGTTGGTCGGCTGTGTGAAAGCCGCCCACGACGAAGACGAAAATCTCTCAGCCCATATCATGCTGGAAAACCTTTGCACAAAGGCGTCTGGTGTGATGGCAGCAATGCACCTCAAGCAGCAGGGCATTGAACTTGATAACGTTGACTACATCATTGAATGTTCTGAAGAAGCGTGTGGCGATATCAACCAGCGTGGCGGCGGTAACTTCGCCAAAGCGATTGGGGAAATCATCGGCTGTAACAGCGCGACGGGCTCTGACGTCCGCGGTTTCTGCGCCGCACCGGCTCATGCGATGACACTGGCTGCAGCTTTAGTGAAATCAGGCGTGTTCAAGAACGTGATGGTGGTTGCAGGTGGCGCGGTTGCCAAACTGGGCATGAACGGCCGTGACCATGTGAAGCAAAACATGCCGGTATTGGAAGATTGCCTGGCAGGCTTTGCCTGCATGGTGACAGAAAACGACGGTGTCAGCCCGGAAATCAATACTGATATTGTCGGCCGTCACCAGATCGGGACGGGCTCATCGCCTCAGGCCGTTATGACAGCTCTGATTGCCAACCCGCTGAAAGTAGCGGGCATGAAGATGACCGATATCGACAAGTACTCGGTGGAAATGCAAAACCCTGAGATCACCAAGCCAGCCGGCGCCGGGAATGTGCCCGAGTCCAACTACAAGATGATTGCGGCACTGGCAGTGAAAGAAGGCCAAATGGAGCGTACTCAGCTTCCCGCCTTTGTTCAGCAGCATGGCATGACAGGTTTTGCGCCGACCCAGGGCCATATTCCATCAGGGGTTCCCTTCCTTGGCTTTGGTCGCGAGATGATTATCAACGGTGAAATCAACAATTTCATGATGGTCGGCAAAGGCAGCTTGTTCCTCGGGCGTATGACCAACTTGTTCGATGGCCTCAGCTTTGTGGTGCAGAAGAACAGCGGCAAACAAGCACAAGCCTTTGACGAAAATCAGGTTAAACAAGTCGTTGCGCAGGCAATGCGCGATGTGGCTGAGAACCTACTGACCCCTAAACAGGGTGAGCAGTAACCGGAGGCTGAGATGGCGAATATCAATCAACAACTGGCCGATACTTTCAATGCCATGGCTGATGGCTTGATGAGTGGACAGTTTGGCAAAAAACTTCGCATCGGCCTGACCCTAATTGGCAGCGAGCACGGGTCTGAAGAATTACTGCGCGGGGCACAGATGGTTGCCCGCCAGTACAGTGATATCGAACCTGTCCTGATTGGCTGTGATGGACCAGATTGTGGCTTCGAATGTTATCCGGCAGCGGATCTGCATGAGTGCCACAAGGTGATGGAAAGCCTGTTTGCCGAGCAGCAGCTCGACGGCTGCGTCACCCTTCATTACGCTTTCCCATTAGGAGTGAGCACCATGGGCAAGGTGGTAACACCGTCAACGGGGCGTGAAATGATCATCGCTTCTACGACAGGGACCACCGATACCCAGCGTCAGGCAGCCATGCTGAAAAATGCGATTTACGGTATCGCGCTGGCTAAATCAACAGGGATCGAAAAGCCTACTGTCGGTGTGCTCAATGTGGATGGCGCCGCAGTGTGCGAACGGGCACTGCGTGAGCTGAAGCAGGGTGGTTACGATATCCAGTTTGCCGAATCCGGACGAGCTGATGGCGGTATTGCCATGCGCGGCAACGATCTGTTGCAGGGCACACCGGATGTAATGGTGACCGATAGCCTGACTGGCAATCTGCTGATGAAAATGTTCTCGTCATTTACGACTGGTGGTAGTTATGAAGCCTCTGGCTTTGGCTATGGACCGGGGTTAGGTGAGGGCGCGACGAAACAACCTGTGAATATCATCTCACGGGCGTCAGGCGCACCGGTTGTGGCAGGAGCCATGAGGTTGTGTGCTGACGCAGCGAGAGGAGAGGTTATGAAGCGCGTTGACGAGGAATGGGAAGCCGCCACCCTGTCAGGGTTAAACAGTGTCTTGACCAGATATTGCACGGCCAAGCCTGCTGCGGAGCAGACTGAAACGGTGGTTGCACCACCGGAGAAGGTGACCGACGCAGAGATAGGCGGGATAGATATCCTCGCTATCGAAGAGGCCTGCCAGGCACTGTGGAAAGCGAACATTTTTGCCCGCACCGGGATGGGCTGTACGGGTCCTATCGTGCTAGTGGCAAAAGATGATTTGGAACAAGCAAGAATCAGGTTAGTTGAGGCAGACTATATCAGCTAACATGGATTTCTGCTTTAAATCCAGATAATTACACTATTCTGTCCGATTGGAATAGTTCATCGGGGCCTCAGTTGCTGATATTGATATCAAATAGTGGGGCACCCTTACCGTCCACTTCAAAGGAATTAGAGATGACAGAGAAAATTCGTCTGACGCAGATGACCAAGAAAGCCGGGTGAGCCGCTAAAATAGGCCCCAAGGCCATGGCGCAGGTTCTGCAGTCCATTTCACCCCTATTTCCCGAACAAGCGTATCCCAATCTGATGGTTGGGTTGACGGTAAGTGATGATGCTGCCGTCTACAAAATCAACGACGATGTTGCCGTTATCCAAACATTGGATTTCTTTACTCCGATCGTGGATGACCCCTATGACTTCGGTGCCATTGCCGCAGCGAATGCCCTGAGTGATGTCTATGCCATGGGTGGTCAGGTAACACTGGCGATGAATATCTTTTGTGTGCCAACCGACCTTCCTCAAGAGGTTGTCGGCCAAATCCTCAAAGGCGGTGCGGAGAAAGTCCGTGAAGCCGGCGCGGTATTGGTTGGCGGCCATACCGTGGAAGACAGCGAGCCGAAGTTTGGCTTGTCTGTGATGGGTACCATCCACCCGTCCAAAGTGCAAACCAAGGCGGCGGTGGAAAGTGGCGATGTCCTGGTACTGACCAAACCGATTGGTACCGGGCTGATCTCGACAGCTGCAAAACGCGGTAAAGCTAGTCAGGCGGCGATCAAAGCTTCTACTGACAATATGAAAAAGCTAAACCGCAAGGCGGCTGAGATCTTTGCCAACTACCCCGTTAAGGCGTGTACCGATGTCACTGGTTACTCCCTGTTGGGCCATGCCCATGAAATGGCAGAGAAAAGTGATATCTGTATGCACTTCAAGGCGGAGCAGGTGCCGTTCTTACCAGAAGCTGAAGACTATGCCGCTCAAGGGTTATTCCCGGGCGGGGCGAAGCGCAATCTCGATGCGTATCGTGAAGACATAGCTTTCGACGATGGTCTGGATGAAAGTTGGCATCGCAAGCTGTGCTGCCCGGAAACCTCCGGCGGCCTGCTGGCAGCAGTACCGAAAGATTGTCTGGATGCGTTATTAACTGAATTTAGCAGTCAAGATGAACCCTGTTGGGTTGTCGGGTTTGCCGAGGTAGGTTCTGGCCTCAAGGTCAGCTAACTCGGTCACTAATCAGGTTGTCCGGCCTCAGCCGAGGCCGGCACCTTGCTAAATCAATTCTATCTTGGGATCTCCTCCCATTTGACGCTTGTTTGGAGAAACACATGAAACTCGAACTAGGCAATATCCATGTTCGCGATCTGGCCTTTGGTCCAGTAAGCGAAGTCAAAGAAAATACCGTGGTCATCGATCAGCAGGCATTAATTGCCCACCTGACCGAGCTGGATCACCGTATCCGCTCGTTAGAACTGTCTATCGCCAAACCCGGCGACAGCACCCGCATTATGCCGGTTAAAGATGTTATCGAACCGCGCGTTAAAGTCGGCTGCGAAGGCGATATCTTCCCAGGGCGCCACCTCGGCGAAGAAGCCATGGTCGGTGAAGGCCGCACCCATGTGCTAAAAGGCATGGCAGTGGTGACCACCGGTGAAATCGTTGGTTTCCAGGAAGGGATCATCGATATGAGCGGGCCGGGCGCGGATTACACGCCGTTCTCGTCAACCCTTAACCTGGTTATCCAGTGCGAAGTGGACGATAGCTGTAACCAGTACGATCACGAAGGCGTGGTTCGTTTGGTGGGCTTGGAAGCCGCTCGCTGGATCGGCCGTTTGGCTGAGCATGTTGAGCCACAAGAGATTGAGACTTACGAAACCAAGCCACTGCTAGAGCAAGCTGCACAATTCCCGCACCTGCCGAAAGTGGGTTATGTCTACATGCTGCAAAGCCAGGGCTTGCTGCACGACACTTATTACTACGGTGTTGATGTGAAGGGCATTCTGCCAACATTGATGTACCCAACCGAAGTGATGGACGGCGCGATCATCAGTGGTAACTGTGTATCGGCCTGTGACAAGAACACCAGCTTCGTTCACCAGAACAGCCCGGTCATTTATGACCTATACCGCCACCACGGCACCAAGTATAACTTCATGGGCGTTATCGTGACGAACGAAAACGTCACCCTGAAAGACAAAGAGCGCTCTTCGAACTTCACCGTCAAGCTCGCCAAGCAAATGGGGTGGGAAGCGGCGATTGTCAGCGAGGAAGGCTTTGGTAACCCAGATGCCGACTTGATGATGAACTGTGCCAAGTTGGAAGCCGCAGGTATCAAGACTGTATTGCTGACTGACGAATATGCCGGCCAGAACGGTGAAAGCCAGTCATTGGCTGACTCCCACAAGAGTGCCGATGCGGTGATCACCAATGGTAACGCGAATCAGCTAGTGACCCTACCTGCCATGAATACCGTGATTGGCCACGACCGCTATGCCGATGTGGTCGCGGGTGGCTTTAATGGTAGCTTGCATGAAGACGGTTCAATCACTGTAGAACTACAGGCGATTATCGGTGCGACCAGTGAGCTTGGTTTCCACACCCTCACCACCAAAGCTAGCTAAGCGAGGACACGCAAATGACAATTAAAGTCGTATATTACCTAAACCAGTTCTTCGCCCAGAAAGGTGGTGAAGAGATGGCCCACATTCCAATGGAAGTGGCGGAAGGTCCGGTTGGCGTCGGTGCGCAAGTGAACACCATGCTGAAGGACAAAGCAGAAATCACCCATACCATTATCTGTGGTGACTCCTACTTCAACGAAAACGAAAGCCTATGTTGCCACGGCCTGCAGGAAATATTAGCCCAGCTGAAACCTGATCTTGTGGTAGCAGGCCCGGCCTTTAATGCCGGCCGCTATGGTATGGCGTGTGGTACGGTAGCAAAAGTGGCGCATGAGATGGGTATCACTACTATCTCTGGTATGTACCCTGAAAACCCTGGTTACGAACTATTCCGTCAATATGCCTACATGGTTGAAACCGGCAATAGCGCTGCCAGCATGCGTAAAGCGGTGCCGGCAATGGTTAACCTGATCAACCGCTTTATCGACACTGAAGGTGAAATGGGCTCGCCGGAAGAAGCTGGCTACATGGCCCGCGGTATCCGTGTAAACTTCTTCGCGCAAAAGCGTGGTTCTGAGCGTGCGGTTGATTTGTTGATTAACAAGTTGGCGGGTAGCGAGTATACAACCGAATACCCAATGCCAGTGTTTGACCGTGTCGAGCCCCAACCTCCGGTTGAAATGCTCAGCACAGCTAAGTTTGCGTTGGTAACATCTGGTGGTGTGGTGCCTAAAGGTAACCCGGATCATATCGAGTCCTCCAGTGCTTCCAAGTACGGTGAGTACAGCATTCAGGGGCTAGAGTGCTTGACCGAAGATACTCACGAAACCGCACACGGCGGCTACGACCCTGTGGCATGTAACAACAACCCTAACCGCGTACTGCCTGTCGACGTGCTGCGCGACATGGAACGCGAAGGCGTCATCGGTAGTCTGCATGATATGTTCTACACCACGGTTGGTAACGGTACGGCGGTTGCCAAAGCCAAAGAATACGGTGCAGAAATCGCGATGAAGCTGCAGAAAGCCGGGGTCACCGCTGCTATCTTTACTTCCACTTGAGGCACTTGCACACGTTGCGGCGCAACGATGGTCAAAGAAATCGAGAAAGTCATGCCAGTGGTTCACATTGCAACCGTAGTCCCAATTTCGAAAACAGTCGGCGCAAACCGTATTGTTCCAGCCGTGGCAATCCCACACCCACTGGGCAATCCGACTATGCAGCCAGCTGAAGAGAAATACCTGCGTCGTCAGTTAGTCGAGAAGGCACTACGTGCACTTCAGACTAAGATTGATGATCAAACGGTATTCTAAGTCGAGACTTGTGTAATTGCCCAATTGCATGAGACCAAGCCAGCCGGTAACGGCTGGCTTTTTTATTTTATACCCAAGTTACCTCAAGGTGCTGAACCTGCATCTTGAAGTAGCTTGGGTATATTCCTAGATGTAATAAAGATTTTATTTATGAACGTGGCTAAATAACCATCTGTGGATTAAGGTTATTGATGGCGGTTTTGACTAAATTACTGTGCACTTGTGTGAACATCTATGTATGTAATCTGCGATTGATTTATTGAATGTGTGACGCCGCTTCATAAAGGAATTTTTGCCAAGAGAGTAAGAACATTCTCAATGGAAAATTTTTCACTTTATATATTAAAAATATGATGGGGTATTTTTAAAATAATCACTTGTTTATTCGGTTTGATGTGTTTTGTTATTGATTTAATCAGTATTAAAGTGTTTGAAAAATATTCATGGGTTAAATTAAATCAACAAATAATTTATATAAGGTAAATATATTTATGGTAAGGGCAGTTACTCGTCCTCTCTTTGTCTTTATCTCAATTATCTATAGCGTGATGGCGATCGCATCAGAGAGTATCGAGGCTGCTAGTGAGTTTGGATGGAGGGCGTATAACGTTGAGAAATATAATGATGTACCCATTAATCAGATACATAGTTGGAATTTGCACATAACTGATAGTTCAGGAAATCCTACCGACTGTGTTCCACTGCAGGTAAGAGGTGGTATGCCTGCTCATCGGCATGGTTTACCTACTCAACCCCAATGGCACCAAGAGAGAGACGTTGGAAACTACCGAATAGATGGCTTGAAGTTTCAGATGCCGGGTTTATGGCAAGTGGTCTTTTCATGTAAGGATGACAGAGAGCGTACCCATGAATTTATCTTTGAGTTTATGCTTTAGGCGCTTCAATTACCTATTGCTGTGTATGGTGATTATCGGGTGCCCCGGGGAGGGACCCGCTTTTCGCCAGCATTGGAACCAAGATGACCTAAGGATTCTGCAGTCACTGCATTTGTCCAATCTACCGCCAGTCACTGATCCTGGTAATGCTTATATCGGTAATGATGCTGCCGCAGAGCTGGGACGAAAATTGTTTTTCTCACCCCAGTTAAGCCAAAAAGGCGATACCTCCTGTGCCCATTGCCACCAACCTAAACATTACTTCACATCGGGTAAAGCGGTAGACGGCAAGCGTAATACGCCCACTGTGGTGGGCAGTGCGGCTTTTTCTTGGCAATTTTGGGATGGTCGGGCTGATAGTTTATGGTCACAGGCACTGTTTCCGCTCGAAGATCCTACTGAGCATGCACTGAGTCGGCTTGAAGTTGTTCATATCGTACTGGACAACTTCCAGGATGACTACAAAGAGGCATTTGGAGCAACGGAAAAACTGACTAATTTTCTGAACGAAAAGGCATCATTGCCAAGACAAGCCTCGCCAGTAAACAGTGCCGAAAACTGGGAGTTGTTGACCGATGGGCAGCGCAGCCAAATCAACCAGATCTATGCGTCAATAGGTAAGGCTTTGGCGGCATACCAAGCCAGACTGATGCCCGCAGAGTCGAGGTTTGATAAGTATGTCGAAGCGGTTGTCAAAAAAGATTATGGGTCGGCTCATCAGCTTTTGAGCCCCGCTGAAGAGGCAGGGCTACGCCTATTTATCAGCGACAGGGGGCGTTGTATCCGCTGTCATAGCGGACCATTGTTTTCAAATGGAGGATTCACCGCAACCGCAGCGCCTGGGAGTCTGCATGATGAAGGGCGCTTGGCGATTATTGAGCAACTGCCAAATAATGAGTTCAATTGCTTAAGCCGATATGCCGATGAAGGTGAAGGTAGTTGTGATGAGCTGGTGTATTTAAAAACAGCAGGTGAAGAGTTACGCCATGCATTTAAAGTCCCAACACTCAGAAATATAAGCTTAACGGCACCGTACATGCACAACGGCGCGTTTAATGAGCTTAGTGAGGTAATGGATTATTACAATCGCTCGCCTCGGAATAGCTTGAACCACACAGAGCTAGAACCGCTTTACCTATTTCCCTTCCAACTCAAACAACTTGAGCAGTTTTTATTGTCACTTGAAAGTGGAATAGCACCTTCATCTGTATGGGAGCTTGCCCACAACCAGGAGAAAGTAGAATGAAATATATTTCCCTGTTGTTTATTAGCCTATTTTCACTACCTAGTTGGGCACATGTACGATGGTTTGTTAACTCCACGCAATATACGGATGTAAGCCTACCGGTTGATGCGTTATTCTATTCGATATTAGTGGCCGTACTGGGTTTTTGTCTCTTTGCGTATGTTGTTACTCGGCAAGGGTTAATCGGCTCGGTGACATCCAATCCTGTTATGACCGACACCTTCTTTTTTTGGCGGCTTTTAACCGTCGTCATGGCGTTATTTTTTATCCTTAATGTGGTGCTGGGCGAGTTTATTGCGCCGAATCTCCAATTGGATACGGGACGTGAGATGATTGGTGTTTGTTTGCAAGTTGCTGTGGCCACTGTCATGGTTTTTTCGGTAACAATCAGTGGGTTTATGATTTTGTTGATCGCAATAGCCTCGAGCATATTGTTGCCATTTTCAGCAGTGATTGACTATCTTCCAGAGCTTATCGGTATTGGAGGCGCGTTAGTATTGATTGGCCCTTACATTACTCCCTTTGATAAGAAAATGTTCAGTTACTTAGCCCAGCAAATCGGTGGGAGAGAAGCCGCCGTGATTTTGCTTCGTTTTATGCTGGGGTTACAACTGCTGATATTGGGGCTGCACAATAAACTCATGCTGCCAGGTTTATCGCTGACGTTTCTTGAAATGTATCCTTACTATAACTTTTTCCAGTTACTTGGCTGGGAAGCATTCAGTCACTTGCATTTTGTCTGGTTTGTGGGTTTGAGTGAGTCTCTGCTAGGACTAATGCTAATGTTAGGCTTCGCAAACCGATTGGTGATGGGGTTGCTGGCGACTATTTTCTTGATAACGACCTATGTAGCGGGGCCAGCCGATGTGTTAGGCCATCTCCCTATTTTTGCCATCGCCTTTATTTTGCTGTGTGAGTCGGTGAACAAAGTACCGAGTGCTATCGCTGTGAAAACAATAGACTTAGGTGACACATAGAAGTGAAATAGCCAGCCTGACTAGGCTGGCTTTCGGTTTTTACTCGTACTCAGAAGCGTAAGTTTCTTCGTAAGTGTGAGAGTAAAGCTCAAACAAGTTACCGAACGGGTCTTCCAGGTAAACCATTTTAGCTGGTTTGTTATCATCTTCTGGATGGTAGCGCATGATATCCATACGTACTTTACCGCCGAACTTCTCCACTTTTTCAATTGTCGCTGCGAAATCATCGGTCTGAAGGCAGAAGTGGAAAATACCCAGGCGAGAGAAGTCAACTTCGTGACGCTCTTGGCGCTCTTTCATTTCGAACAACTCAACACCAATGCCATCGGTAGTGACCAGGTGGGCAATGTTGAAACCTTTGAAGCCTTCGCCGAAAACAGCGATACACATTCTGCCGATGGCGGTCTCACGCTCTTCAACGACTTTGGTGTTACCCATAACGACTTTCAGGCCTAGAGCATTGGTATAAAACTCAACTGCTTTATCCATATCGCCGACCATGATACCTACGTGATTCATTTTCATAATTTGCTCCAGACTCTGATGTCTTGCTTCGTGATTAGTACAAGATTTGTTTCGATGGAGAGAGTATATGGAGAACTAACAATTAACTGAAATTATCAAATATTATAAAAATAATAATTTAATTTTATTGAAAGATGTGCCGATTTATATCGTTTCTGCATTGGACGAATAGGGACAAGCTCTGTAACAAAGGCGAATCGTTGAGCCATCATGAAATCACTCACTCATATTCCCGCTTCCTCTGTGTAAACTCGCATCCAGTACTAATAACCAAAAACTGATGCGTCAACGTCAGTTTGGACATGCCTTCGGTGGTATCCAACTCAAATCCCTCATACACCGCACCAAGTTCGACATAGGCACTCCAACGCTCGGCGACCGTGCATTTTTGCTCCAGAGAGATCCCCATCTCGTGTAGACCGGACTGGGTATGAGGCTGTAAGTTGCCGTCGCGGCAGTGGAGTTACTGCTTTTTCAGCTGTTGATGCTGTGAGCCCACAATAAACTCATGCTACCTAGTTTCTCGGATTAAGTGAGTCGGTGAACACTACAGCGGGTGAGAATTCACCTAAAGTAAAAGAATGTGGTGCTCAAACAAACTGAGAATGCAATCCCAAAGACATGCTAGTTGAAACGATGCCTGATTTGTTGATTATCGGCTTTATTTTCCTGACCGGTTGGCTCGCTCACGCTATCAGTTCACGAGCCCATATCCCCCGTGTCACCATCCTGGTTTCAATTGGTGTGCTAGTAGGGCCGGTCGGGCTGGATATCGTTCCGGCGGCATTTACCCAACACTTTTCAACCGTCACCCACCTAGCATTGGCGATGATTGGTTTTTTGCTTGGCGAAAGCTTTGCAGGGCGGGATCTCATTGCCGAGCGACGCCAGATCTTTCTCATTTCACTCGGTGCCTCTTTGGTGCCTGCAATCGCCGTATTTAGCCTTATCTTTCTGGCGACCTCCAACCTTGTTTTGTCCTTGGTCCTTGCGGGTATTGCAACGGCAACCGATCCGGCCGCTACCGTCGATGTTATTCATGAGTACAGGGCCCGTGGGGCCGTATCCAGGCTCCTCAAGGGGGTCGTTGCGGTCGATGATGCGTGGGGCGTAATAATATTCAGCTTGCTATTGGTTGCCGCGACCACTGTCGCTGGTAATGAAACAAGTGTTGGCGATATTGCACACAGTGCTTGGGAGGTGTTCGGGGCATTGCTATTGGGGGTTGTCATCGGAATACCGATGTCGGCAGTGGTAGGGCGTCACCGGCCTGGCGAGCCGACGCTTGTTGAAGCGATGGGCTTTGTTTTCATCTGTGGTGGTTGTGCTCTCTTCTTAGACGTCTCTTATTTGCTAGCTTGTATGATGCTAGGGGCAACAGTGGCAAGAAGGGCAAAACATATCGAAAGGCCTTTTCATGATATTGAAACAGTCAGTGATCCTTTTCTCATCATCTTCTTTCTTCTCTCCGGGATGAGCATAGAACTCTCGGCTCTTAACCTGTTGGGTGTTATCGGCCTTGTGTACGTGTTAGCCCGCTGCCTTGGTAAAATTTTCGGAGCGGTGGTGTTTGCACATTTTGCCCAGTCATCGCCACAGGTAACCCGTTATTTGGGCTGGTGCTTATTACCACAGGCTGGCGTGGCGATCGGTATGGCATTATTGGTTGGAGAGCGGCTGCCAGAAATTGGCGAGCCCGTTTTGACCTTAGCGGTGACCACGACGGTATTCTTTGAATTAATCGGGCCGCTTGTTACGCGGTGGAGCCTTTACCGTGCCGGGGAATTACAGTGAACAGTTGCATTGATAGGCCCGTCTACTGGTTGGCCTGGAATGTGATGACAAACTTATTTACGGTATCAACGAGATGCTCGACTGAGCCCCAGCCGTTACTTTCCGAAAAGAGCTCATGGTTCTGAAATTGGGGAATTGCCAAGTAACGCCCCGAAAAATTATACAGATACCGAAAAATGCCAATCCACTGCATAAGCTGGGCATGGCTGATCTTGCTGCGGTACGAGGCCGGCAACCAATTGTCGAAGTGGCCCCAGAATTGATTGTGCCAGTCGGGGCGGGTAGGGACAGCATTATTCTTGGCCGAAATTTCAAGCTGTCCGGTATGGGTGAGCACGCCAAGGCCTAACTGCCAATGCTCACATTGGTTGTGATGGCTAAACTGGTACCACTTTTCATGCCACCAACTCAGAGTCTGCTTGTTGCTTGTTACTTCAGATGATGCAAAGGAGGGCTCATGGCAACGAAAAGCATGAAGGTAATACAAATTAGCCTGATCGAGTTTCACCTGTTCGGCAAAAGCGGTTATCGCAGCCCCCTGAATAAAGCTTTCATGCTCTAGTACTAAGTTGAGAGCAATATTGCTGGAAAGGCGCTGTTTAAGGTTTTGAAAATGCGAATGGGCCGCATATACAGGCCGTAGCAATGTGCCCTCATTGGATTTGGCAAATTCGCCAGTGCAGTGGCTGTGATGGGGCTTCCGTATACCCGTCGCAACTTGAGGTAACAGGTTATCGCTGATCAAAAGCTGATAACCCGTATTGCTGTCCGAGGTAGTGAGAAACCAGCAATCAAGTCCCCGGAGTTTTGTTCCGACAGGTTTGGTGTTGCTCTGCTTGCTCGCGCTAAGCCCAGAACGGCAGCGAACAACATGGCTATGGGTATATTCTGATACGGGAGGAATAGGGTTAAACCACAGCGGCTTGGTATTCGGCAAATCGAACTCCCATTGCGCTGAGGCTGGATTTGATCAGTTGCAGATCGATAAACTGAAAATCGCGGTTCTGCTTCTCGGGAAATAACCGATGGATATCTGCAGCTGTTAAAGTCATGTGGTTTGGGTTGGGTTTGCACAGGACTTGGTAGCGTTCAATCGCTTGCTCAATGGTATTGAGTGACTCCATATCCAGACCATCCTGTTGGTTGAGCAGAACAATACTCCGGTAAGGAGTTTCGTGTGGCTTCACACTGCCCGCGAGGGGATGGGAGACCAATCTTGCTCCTGTATGAATTTTGTCACGGGCTAATGTCAATACGTCCAGAATATGATCCTGGTGTGTAATGGTGACATGGGGGGATAGGGTCGCAAGGCTTAAGTTGTTGCTAATAATTTCTAGTCTGTCGTATCTCACGTTCTTGTCCATTATTGTTTTAATATCACGCTAGATTATAAATTCATTTGCCATGCACAAATTTGATCTTGTTGGTTGTTTTAATCAAAAAATGGACAATTAAATAAAGATAATCGCTCAGATAAGTAAATATAATTCGATGTTAATTAGCTGTAATTAATCTGTATTTAAAACTGATAAAGCCCCTGAGTTGATAATGCTTGTGAAGCGAAATAATGTTAACTTGCGCACGCTTAAGTACATTGTGTTGCATAATGTTCATACTTTGTCTGCGAGCTCACATTACCATCATTTTGCGCTTTAACTTAATGATTATTATGGTTATATTGAATCCATCGAAACGCGGAAGTGGATGGGGTCTGGTGGCCCTCCCGGTCTTCAAAACCGACGTGAGCTGAATAGGCTTTGGCAGGTTCGATTCCTGCTCCTTCCGCCAACTCATTTCTATTATTTCAGAAATTATAAAACATCAGTTATTCGTATGTTTTATTCAGGGGTGAAAAATGACAGCGGCATTTTAATACCACTGATTCTTTATTAAGTCTCCTTTTATTATTGTCCCTGACTTTTTCAAAGCCCTACTTAATTCTTAACGGCCTGAGTATTTACTCTGGCAGTTTTAATTTTTAACTTATGGGGCTTTATCATGGCAGTAAGCACCTTATCATCGATTCCACAAATTGAAAAAATCTTGCAGCAAGCTTTTTTGGCACCCTTTATAGAGCGCTTGAGTCGTCCTGTAGTCGCCGATGCTGTTCGAGAGCAGGTTGCCCGGTATAAAAAGCAGCATTTACAGGAGCCTGAAAAGTATCCGTTTTCCTTGGAGCAGTTGTATCACAATATTGAGCGAGCTTGCTGGTTGCTTAACCAGCAGCGTTTGCAGCGAGTCGTTAACGGTACCGGGGTTATTGTTCATACCAACTTGGGACGCTCGCCAATCAATGCTGATCTCTGGCAGCAGGTCACCGAAGTTAATACCCACTACAGCAATCTGGAAATTGATTTGAGCACGGGTAAGCGAGGTAAGCGCAAAGGGCTTCTCCAGCAACTGATGCAATATCTGGTCAAAGGCGAGAACACGCTTGTTGTGAACAATAATGCGTCATCGATCTATTTGCTACTACATGAATTGGCCAAGGGCAAAGAAGTGATTGTGTCTCGCGGTGAGCAGATCCAGATTGGCGGCGGGTTCAGGATCCCGGATATTCTTGCACTGTCGGGGGCCAAGCTGGTTGAAGTGGGTACCACTAACATCACAACCACCCAGGACTATCTCGATGCCATTACTGACGAGACTGCGATGGTACTGCTAGTGCATACTTCAAACTTCAAGATCCGGGGCTTTACCGAATCACCTGATGTCAGAGAGTTGGCAAGTGCGCTTCCGGATCACGTGATATTAGCGGTTGATCAGGGTTCTGGTACTACGACGGAGCAGATGCCGGACGAGCCAACGGTTTCCAGCTACATTGATGCCGGGGCGGACTTGGTGTGTTATTCAGGGGATAAAATCCTTGGTGGACCTCAGGCGGGTATGATTTCGGGCAAAGATGCGCTTATTCGACAGCTTGAGAAGAACCCGATGATGCGTGCTTTTCGTCCCAGCAGGATTGTTTATTCGCTGTTGGAAGAGTTGGTGGTGCGAAAGCTGAACCAGCAGGCAGAAGGAAAAGGGGTTGCCGAAACCAAAAGCCATGCTGATCTCAGATTGCTGGAACAAAGAGCTCAAGAATTGGTCGCTGGTTTTGGTGATCTTATTTCGGTGGTGCAATCGGAAATGACGGTCGGTGGAGGATCGCTGCCTGATCAGTCTGATCCCTCTTGGTCGGTGCAGATCAACCCTAGCCAGCCAGCTTTCCAGCGATCTCCTGATAAATTGCTGGCCCTTATGAGGCAGTGGCCACTGCCGGTGATTGGGGTGATAAAGCATGACAAGGTCCAGCTTAATATGGCGACAGTTGAGGCTTCTGAGATCCCGTATTTACGTAACCAGCTGGCGGAGGTGTTGTAATGAGTTATGTTGTCGGAACCGCAGGGCACGTCGATCATGGTAAATCAGCCCTGATAAAAGCACTAACAGGGATAGATACTGCACATTTGCCGCAGGAAAAGAAGCGAGGTATGACCATTGATCTGGGTTTTGCCTATTTTAAACACCAAAATGGCGAGCCAGTTGGGGTGATTGATGTTCCGGGCCACGAGCGCTTTATTCGCAATATGGTTGCCGGGGTGTGGAGCCTCGATATGGTGCTGTTTGTGGTGGCGGCTGATGAAGGCTGGATGCAAATGTCCACCGATCACCTCAAAGTCATCGCGTCGATGGGGATTGAAAATGTCACCTTGGTGATCACCAAAGCCGATTTGGTGGACGAGGAGATGTTGGGTCTGGTGGAAGAAGAATCTCTGGAGCAGTTTCTCGATATTGCCGGCTTTATCCCAGATTCGGTCACGGTGTCAGCCCTTCAAGGAGAAGGCATTGAGGGGCTGCGTCAGCACATCTGTCAGAAGCTGGATAAAACGGTAGATGGCGAACGGCAAGACCATGCACGCCACGGCCACTTATACATCGATCGCGTGTTTACCGTTAACGGTGTCGGGACGACAGTCACCGGCAGTCTGTGTGGTGGTGAGTTTGCGGTTGGTCAAAAGCTCTATATGCAGCCCGGCGGTCGTGAGGTGCAGGTTAAGAGCCTGCAGTCATACCACCAGAATATTCAGTTGGCAAAGCCGGTTTCCCGAGTGGCGATTGGTCTCAAGGGGATCAAGAAAAAAGAGGTTGAGCGGGGTTTCTGCTTGACCAGCCACAAGGAGGCTTCATTTGTTACCGATGAAGTGATTGTCCGTCTCAACAGCCAGCTCTTCGAAAACAAATGTCGAAACAACAGCGAAGTGGAAGTGGCGTTTGGGACGTTTAATACATTAGCTAAGATATTTGTTTTCAAGGGGACCAACCTTGCCCGGCTTCGGCTGAAACAGCCTGCAAGCTGCTTCTGGAATCAAAGAGCGTTGCTGATCCAGCATGGTGGCAGTCGTATTCTCAACTGTGGTGCCATCGTCTGGTCGGGGGCTGTTGCGAAGGCGGATCGTAATAAACTCTATGATCTTCTGATGGCGATGCCACAGCATCCTGCATGGGAAGACTACGTCACTATCAATATGTCGCTCTATGGTTTTGCCAAGCGCGGAGAGCAAGCTCTCGATGAGTCCGGCTACAAAATTTGTGGTGACTGGCTGTATACCGAAGAGTGCTTCAATCAAACCTATCAGCAGGTCGGAGCAATTCTTAAGCAGGGACAAATTGATCTGTCGTCTATTGAACTGAGTGGAAAGCTGCAAATGGCAGTGGCCCCATTGTCGGCTGTACTTGATGAGCTGGTTCAAGAAGGCAAGATACGACAATGCAATGAGCTTTACTCACTAGGTAGTGGGCAGAATGAAGCTCAGTTGTCGCCGACAGCCAAGAAGATCCTTGAGCATATGGAGCAAGCCGGTAAGCAAGGTTACGAGGCGGATAAAGAGAAAATTCCAGGCGCACAGAAGGAGCTGAGAAACTTAGTCAGGCTTGGTTTTGCGGTGCCGATGGAAGGGAAAATATACTACCTCGCATCAATCTATGAGGGGTTGGTACAAGACCTACTCCGTCATCGGCAGGAAGGGGAGCGGTTCGCTATCTCTGAAGCAAGGGAGCGAACAGGACTATCCCGCAAGTATATGATCCCTTTACTAAATCGCATGGAAGCCGATGGTTGGATTAAGCGGGTTGATAATGATAGGGAAGTACTTAAGGCTTTAGAGGTTGAGTACGCATAGTCTAACCTTTATTTCATTGCGGGCATATCAAAGCCTATGCTTTATTTGGGCATAGGCTTTTGATGTTCAAGATAAGTCATCTCGAATAACCGACCTGCCAGATTGGCTACGTAGATTAACGTT
The DNA here is from genome assembly GCA_000940995.1 of Photobacterium gaetbulicola Gung47. Classification (NCBI taxonomy): domain Bacteria; kingdom Pseudomonadati; phylum Pseudomonadota; class Gammaproteobacteria; order Vibrionales; family Vibrionaceae; genus Photobacterium; species Photobacterium gaetbulicola. The sequence goes on along the minus strand of CP005973.1, from coordinate 1,433,927 downwards.
ATGGGAAGCATTTACTGGCAGATTATTTTTTAGCTTAATCTAATTTTCTAAGTTAACTCAGGCCAACAGTATTTAGGGCACAGTTCTATGTAAATCCAACCTCTATAATGAGTTATAGATTAACCATTGAGGGACTGCTGATGCTAAATGATAACCATGCGTTTATATTAGATTTTCCTGAGCTCAAAATCGATATTGTTCAACTCAACCACGATGACCCGAGGTTTAAAGCCGAGCTGCAGCGCTACCACGAACTAGACTACAAGATTCGTCAGTTGGAAATTTCAGGCAGCCCGATTGATGATACTTGCATGAATGACTTGAAACACCAGCGAATGGTGCTAAAAGATGCCTTGTATAAGCAGCTCACTCAACATCACGAGCAGGCGAAATTAGGGTAAATACAGCTTAAGCCTTGCTATCTAGTGAGGCTTTTTATTTATAATTCCTCCTGTACCTATCCTTTTTATATAATCGCTTCATGTTATTTTGAACGGTTTTTTTCAAATGGACTCTAGGAAACACCAAGAAGCTTATGGAGCGTTATGATCTTGATTTGATGAGTTTTGCCGGATATCCCGTCGATCATTTCTAATAGCAAGTGAATATAAAATATCACCTGTTTTCTTACTCATCATCCGCCCAGACTTTTTTAAAGTCTGGCCAAGACCAGTCGGTTATTGATACCCCTTGTAAGACCCCCGCCACCGAAGTGTTTGCCGATGATGGAATAACGGCACCAGCCAGTTTTCGTATTGCATAGTTGTTCCGATTGATTCCAGTTGTGCTAAATAGTCTTTAACTTCCCACCGTTCGCGGATGTGGTTCAATTGTTGGTGAAGCCAGCTTTGCGCCTCGGAGGATAAACCGCTGTGCAAGATGGTATTGGAGTAAAACCAGCGAAAAACGGAAACCGGTAGGTTATCGTCAACATTGAAGCTGGCAATGATGATGGCCTCCTTTAACACTTCTCGCTCTGCGCGTTCATGGAACTCGGCAAAAGGATAGACCTTAACCTTACTGGAGATACCCATACGCTGGAGTTTATCGCTGAGTGCTTTGGCGCAATCGAGGATGACCATATGGTCATAGGCCATGTCGTGCTGTGGTGCATAGTATGCCTGCCACCTCCGATAGGGAAATCATCACATCTTGTTTGGTACCCAGAGGCATTAAGCGCGAGTAGTACTGAAAAGCTCTTTCATCTTTCATTGGACAGCAAATATGTTGCAAATAAGGAACGCGACAAGTTTAAAACTTCCTTATTTTAAGCTCATGCGGCAAAAAGCGCTAATTTGTATTGGGTTGTCGTCAATAAGGGGAAGTAAAGTTATAAAATTGGACTCTTTTTCTTTTCCTTATTTTTACCGATACTAGCTCTATATTCAGTTTGACTTGCTTGGCCTTGGGCCGCTTAAAGACTCATTAGGGGTAGCTATGACTCAGTTTCCGGACGATTTTTTATGGGGTGGGGCAATTGCCGCTAACCAGGTTGAAGGTGCTTATGATCTCGATGGCAAAGGGCTATCGACGTCGGACATGCTACCTTCTGGGATTTTAAGTCCTCATCAAACCCGGGAAGTGCGTACTGCGGGTATAAAGGATGTAGCAATCGACTTCTATCATCGTTACCCGGACGATATTTCCCTGTTCAAGGAGATGGGGTTCAACTGCCTGCGCCTGTCTATTGCCTGGAGCCGTATTTTCCCCAATGGTGATGAACAACAGCCAAATGAAGCGGGCCTAGCCTACTACGACCGCATTTTTGACGAGCTTGCCAAGCACGATATCACCCCTTTCGTGACGCTTTCCCATTATGAAATGCCTTACGCACTGGTAGAGAATTACGGTGGTTGGGCAGACCGCAAGCTGATTGAGTTCTTTGAACGTTACGTACGTACGGTTTTCCAGCGCTATAAGGACAAAGTGAAATTGTGGCTGACTTTCAATGAAATCAATATGTCACTGCATGCGCCGTTCACAGGGGTGGGGTTGCATGAAGATGCCACTGAGCAGGCTATTTATCAGGCTATCCACCATCAACTCGTTGCCAATGCTAAAGCTGTGAAATTGTGTCAGCAAATTATTCCTGATGGCAAAATTGGCAATATGTTGCTTGGAGCGATCAACTACCCGTATACCTGTAACCCGGATGATGTGATTGCCGCCATGCACGAGAACAACAAGTGGTTGTTTTTCGGCGATGTACAAACCCGAGGTAAATATCCTGGTTATATGCTGCGCTACTTCCGTGAAAATAACATTGAAATAGCGATGGAGGAGGGCGACCTTGAAACAATTTCTCAGGCTTCTGTCGACTTCATTTCATTTAGCTATTACGCCAGTGGCTGCGCCAGTGCCGATCCGAAACAGAAGGAGGTCGGTAACATTGTCGACAGTGTGCCGAACCCGTACCTAGAGAAAAGTCAATGGGGATGGCTTATCGATCCTAAAGGGCTGCGAATTCTGCTGAACTTCCTATACGACCGTTACCAGAAGCCATTATTCATCGTTGAAAACGGCTTGGGGGCTCGTGATGAAATCGATGAAAATGGTGAAATCCAAGACGATTACCGGATCCAGTACCTCAACGATCATTTGGTGCAGGCGAGGGAAGCCTTGTTAGATGGTGTCGAGTTGATGGGGTTCACTAGCTGGGGGCCTATTGATTTGGTGGCGAACTCAACGGCTGAAATGAGCAAGCGGTACGGCTTTATCTACGTTGACCGCCACGATGACGGCTCCGGCACCCTTGAGCGCAAGCGCAAGAAGAGCTTTAGCTGGTATCAGGAGATGATTGCAACGCAGGGACGCTCGCTGAAATAAGGTGTTATGTTTTGGCTTTTGCATCTACAAAGCCTCACCATTGGGCGAGGCTTTGTTTGAAGGGTTACTTGGTGAGATCCAAGTCAACCCATACCATGCGGTGATCAGATGAAACCCCTTTGTTGTTGCCTAGCTCTTCGTCATACACGAGGTAGTAACCGTCTTCGTTACCGGCAGGCCAGAATACGCCAGAGCCTTTGACATCCAATGTTGCCGATGGGATCACGTAGTCTAGGCGAAGACCACTGGTGCTTGTGATATTTTCAACATGCGGGGTATCAGGGTTGCGAGTACAGATACCTTCGTTAAGGCAGAATTCACCACCGTTACTGGTTGGCGCATAGCTACCTAGGGTGCCTTCAACATTGACCATTGAGTGGCTAATCAGGTTCGCAATCGTTTCACGATCACCATCTCCCATTTGATGATCGGCATTCAAATCGCCAGCAACAACGAAGTGACTACCTGCTGGCAGGCCGCCGTAAACGCCTTTGTCATCATACATGTAGTTTTTGGAATCGATGTAATCGTTCCAGAATTGCAGTTCGGCACGGTTACGTTCGGTGTTGTGTTTGGCCGGGTTGTCAAAAATCGGTGGCGCAGGGTGAGAGACCAAGAAGTGCACCACTTCTTTTTCGCCATTTGGTTGAGGAATAATCACTGGGATATCCGCATGGTTTTTTGAAGAAAGTGGGAATTGTGCCCAGGCTTCATCGCTGTACCAAGCATCACCGCATTTTTTACCCGCTGGCAGTTCAACATCACAATTTACGATTTCGATGTTTTTCTCACCAGGCATGTCTTTCCACTTGAAGTGCTGGAAAGTACGTACGTTTTCTTTGTCGATTTCAAACTGGGAGAAAACAGCAAAGGCATATTGACCATGGTAGAACCCAAAACCCCATGCGTCATCACCGGTACCTGAAGCGGTACCGTTAAGGTTCAGATCATAGTCGCTTGGTAGGCCTGTGTTGGTGGCGATGTTTTGCTAGTAGGCAAAGGCAATAGGTTGTTGATCATTTTGAGAGTGGGCCAGGTAGTTGTCATGAAAACCATTTAGGGCTTTCATATCTTCGCCATTGCCGTCGTTGTTGAACTCGGCAAGGACGAAGGCATTCGGGCGTACTCGTTGGATAATCTCAGCAACATTTCGAATTTGAATCACTTTTTCGGCAGTTGCAATTTCTTGGTCAGTTAATGAAGGATCTTCATTCTTGTAGCGCTCAATCAATACAGATTGCTCGTCTTGAGTCAGTGACATCTCTGCGACAAGATCTTCGTATGTAGCACGATCAAAAGATAGGTTAAAAGTGGCAAATCGCGCTTCAGTGTACGTATTAACCGAATCGCTGCTGTTACAGCCAGAAAGGGCAGCAAGGGCAATAGATGCTGCAATGAAAGTTTTCTTCATAGTCATTGTATTTGTTGTCGTTCAGAGCTTAATGAGTGATAGAGGCTAAAGAAAGTTTGTGCTCGTATCTGTTGATTCTCAAATAATTGTGAGCCATTTCAAATTATTTTTATGAGTTTGATTGAAATACAACCGGGTTGATAGAAGGTGACCGATTGCTTGTGCGCTTTTTGAGCGCAAAAACGTTTGCTTGTTGGAACTTGCAGAGCCTGAATTGAGTGTTAATAGGTAGTATATTCTAACTTTTTGTCACTAAATGATGTTCAGGAGCTTTGGTAAATACAATGAGCTGTATATGCGTTTTTCCTCGTAGAGGGCTTGTAATAGCGTTGATTAATCATATTGGTGTTTGTGAAATTGGTCTGAAAATTTAAGTGAGATATTTATTCCAATTGTTAAATGCATTACATAATGCAGACTTAAAATTTACTTTCACCTGAAATAGAGAATCAGGTGTATGACATATTGATTCTCTAATTATTCACAATAAATTATTTTGGCTAGTTGTATGTGTGATTATTGTTCTGGGCGCTTGGTTCAAGTGCGTCGTAACTGGATTCAACGATTGAAGTTTAAATCCATATGGAAATGTGTTGATTGTGGCAAGGAGAAAAGGTTATGAAAGACAAGAAGTTGGTTCGACAAATCGTAAAGTCGAAATCTATGAGTTTACTTGAAAAAACTAGAAGCAAGCATATGGCAAAAAGCCAATAAAGTGATTAAAACCCACGTTATTGTGTTTTTTAGGCAGAAATAGTCAACGACAGGACGGCTCTATAGTTTGTATCTTTAACATTATTTCTGTGCTTTAAAAGCAATTTGTCGGTATTTTTCATTTTTGACAAACCTTCAACTGTCACATTTTTCATTGTTTATAAGTATTACAATTTGATGGCTTTCTCTTCAGCAGAAAGCTTATGAATAACAATGATAATAATGTGAACGGAGGAATATATGACGATAGGGAGATACCTACGTTGGAAGGATGAAAATGGCGATGACTTCAGGCCTGTCTCATTGACAGGTACTGAATTGCTCAATGACCGGACTTTGAATAAAAGTACCGCTTTTTCTTACGAAGAAAGGGAAGCTTTTCAGTTGGAAGGCTTGTTGCCACCGCGTGTTCAGACTTTCGAAGACCAATTAAACCGGGTCTATGATGGCTTTCGCAATGCCTCTACCGATATTGAAAAATACCTGTTCTTGCGTGCTCTGCAAGATAGGAACGAAACATTGTTCTATGCGCTGCTCTCCAGGCATATAGAGGAAATGACTCCGATTATCTATACCCCAACTGTTGGTAAGGCCTGCCAAGAATTCAGTCATCGTTACCAAAAAGCCCGCGGCCTTTATATCACCGAAGACAATATTGAGAACATGGACGAGTTGGCTCGCCACTTTACCGGCAAAGATATAAAAATTATCGTGGTGACAGATAGCCAAGGTATTTTGGGGCTCGGTGACCAAGGGGTTGGAGGTATGGGTATTCCCATTGGGAAGCTGTCTTTATATACCTTGGGTGCTGGTATTCATCCTGCCCACTGCTTGCCGATTGCACTTGATATTGGCACAGACAATCAGGATTTATTGGATGATCCTATGTACCTAGGGGTGCCACGCCGACGCTTGAGAGGCGAAGCCTATAAAGCGTTTATTAAAAAGTTTGTGCATCAGGTAAAGCGCAATTTCCCCAAGGCAGTTCTTCAATGGGAAGACTTCAGCAAATCTAACGCCTTCGATAATCTCTCTGATTATGAAGAGTTCCTGCCATCTTTCAATGATGATATTCAGGGCACAGGTTCCGTGGTGCTCGCCGGTATTCTCGGTGCGGTAAAGATCAAAGGCGAATCACTGGCGGATCAAAGCTATGTCGTTTACGGAGCCGGGGCTGGTGGCGTAGGCGTTGCCGATCAGATCTTTGCAGGTCTGCTTAAAGAAGGCTGCTCTCATGCTGTTGCTCGAGACAAGATCTTTATTTTGGACTCTCAAGGTTTAGTGTTTGATGACCGTGAGGGGTTGGATGAGTACAAGAAACGCTATGCTAAACCAAAAACCCTCGCAGAAGGTTGGCGTGTTGCTGAGGCAGGTAAGGTTTCGCTGACGGAGTTAATCAATAACTATCCTGTTACGGTACTGCTGGGGACAAGTGGGATTGGTGGCGCATTTAAAGAAGAGCATATTCAGAAAATGATGGAATATAGCCAGCGCCCGATGATCTTCCCTCTGTCGAATCCTACAGCGAATTGCGAAGCGCTTCCGGAAGATATCTATCGCTGGAGTGACGGACAGGCCATTGTTGCAACAGGCAGCCCTTTTGGTGACGTTAACTACAACGGCGAGGACTACCGCATAGGGCAGGGTAACAACGTCTTTATTTTCCCTGGCGTCGGCTTGGCAGCGATTGTGTCCCACACGCAAAAGGTGACGCTAGATATGTTTACCACCGCATCCTATGCACTGGCGGAAATGGTCGAGGATGACGACTTGGAGTCTGGCTGTGTTTACCCTCGTATCAGTAACCTGAAAAAGGTATCGCTGCACGTAGCTACCCGGATTCTCAAGGACATGCAGGCCAAAGATCCTAACTGTGATTTAGCGGGTAAAGATATCGCTCACGAGTTGGCTGAACATATTTGGGAGCCGATTTACTTGCCTTACCGGCGGGTGTAGGTATCGGCAAAGATGATAACCCGGCATAAAGCCGGGTTTTTTTACATTTCATGCCAATGATTTAGCATTTCGGGCCACTTTTCTAGAAGCTGATCTGGGTCTTAACGGCTGGTGAATTATCAGGGTTAAAATGTTGTTAAAGCTTAATTTTCCTTTCTATATCAAGCCAGTGTAAGTTCGGGAGGTTCGTTATGCATATGTCGTGCTTTCTTGCAAAATTAAAACAGCTTGCCGTTATCTCTTTGATGGCAGTGTCTGGCGTTGGTCTGTGGTTGTTGATGATGTACCACATTTTCAGAATGGCAGCGTAACGCTAGGACGACGATGTTAAACCTGTTGGCGGTGGCGTTGGGCCCAGATGCCAATAACAACGAATAGCGTTGTGACAACGATAATGAGCCAGTGGTTAGCCAACTGGCTTAACTGCGTTGCCAAGATCGGGGCCGTCGTGACGATAAACAAACCGTAACCAAAGGCATTGATCAAAATAAAAATCATTGTTCTGACAATAAAGTTGGTGCCAATAAGTTGCTTTCGCATAAATCGGTTGATGTCAGCGGCGAACATGACAAGCAGGCAGGTAATGGCTGCCGTTGATATATCATCGGTCCAAGGTCTAATCCAATTACCGATATCAGTAATCAATGAAGTAATAAATTCCATAGGGTAATCCCACAATCCGCACGACATGTTTCTATCGTTGAGCGGTTATCACTAGTTGAACGTATATAGGCTAAAGACGACCGTATTTCGGTGAGGATTAAATGAAAAAAAGCCATCTGCCGCAGAAAAAGTGCTCGGCATGTGGACGCCCGTTCACATGGCGAAAAAAATGGCGCTTATGCTGGGAGCAGGTTCGTTATTGCTCTGAACGTTGCCGTCGACACAAAGTCGTCAACTAAATGTATACTGTTCGCTGAATCCCTTTATTTTTTACCTTTATGATAGAGATTTCCAATTCAGTTCAATTGGGTGACTGGGAAGTTGAGCTGACAGCGATTCGCGCCCAGGGGGCCGGTGGGCAAAACGTCAACAAAGTCTCGTCGGCCATTCATCTCCGATTTGATATTTCACGTTCGTCTTTACCGCCTTTTTACAAAGAAAGGCTGTTGGCTTTATCTGATAGCCGGATATCGAAAGAGGGCATTATTATTATCAAAGCCCAGCAATACCGTACCCAGGAGCAAAACCGTGAGGATGCCCTGGCAAGGTTGGTGGCTTTGATCAAGTCGGCGGTGGTACAGCAGAAGAAACGCCGAGCGACCAAGCCAACGCGTTCATCGCAGAAAAAGCGAATGGATAAGAAAACGCAGCGAGGCCAGACGAAAGTGTTGCGCGGCAAGGTGAAGTTTTGACTTGTATTGCAAAATCAATGTTTAACACTAATTTTGTATTTTAATTAGCGTTACATTTAAAAACCTCATTGTTCTATGGAGATAGGGATGTCTGATCAGAAGACCCAAAAATTGTTGCAGCTTTTTTACCGCGAAACGGAGCGGGTAAGGTTATTGGACTTGGATAAATTACCGACTCCGGATAGTAAGGAGCAAGATGCGCTTCAGGTATGGCTGGCAGGTAAGCGGGATTTTGCTCTCGAGGAGCTCACCCAGCAGCACTGGATCAAAACGTGCTCGGCGGGACATACCACCGAGTTGGTGCTTTATCCCAACGGTTGCTTAGAAGAGTTTACTTTGTTTCGTAGGCAGAAAACGGCAGGGGAGTGGCAGCTCATCAATGGCATGTTAGTGTTGAGCATCTATAAGGATGATAATCGCTATACCAGTACCGTTATTGCCAACCTAGGCAGCAGTATCCATTCAGCCATTGAGTATAAAAATGATCAATTACATGCCTATTTGAAGCTGGCACAAACCCGACCTCAAGGCATTTAGGGCTAGAGCTCTCTGGCTCGACCAGCGAATTTCAAGTAAATAAACATGCAATTGTTCTGGAAAAATAGTGATTAAGCTGGTATCAGTGAATATGATATTTTTACTGATTTAGGTGAGTCAAAGCTGAAATGACAGGGACGAATAGATTGAACAAAGTCGCGATTGTTGGTGGTACCCACGGTAATGAATTCAGCGGCATTTATTTGCTACGAAAGTGGCGTGACACACCGCAGCTCATTGAGCGTGGTAGTTTCACGGTCGAAACTGTTTTTGCCAATCCCAAGGCGTTCGAGGAAAACAAACGTTACCTGGACTGTGACATGAATCGTCAGTTTGGCGCGGATGATCTCAATAACCCCGATTTGGCTAATTATGAACAAAGCCGAGCAAAAGCGATTAACGCCCAGCTAGGGCCGAAAGGGGATGCAAAAACGGATTTTATTATCGATTTGCATAACACGACCAGCAATATGGGCCCTTCGCTGATCTTGCTCCAGAGTGACGCGTTTAACCGACAGCTCGGGGCCTATGTGAAGGCGAAAATGCCGAATGCGGTAGTGGTGCTCGAAGATCATGTTGCGGTTCATGAACACTACTTCTTGAGTTCCATTTCGCAGCAGGGAGTGATCGTTGAAATAGGCCCTCAGCCACAGTCTGTGATCCGTCAGGATGTGCTGGATTGGATGGAAGAGATGACTGGCCATATTTTGGACTTTGTTGATCTTCACAACCGTAACGCTGTCCCTGAGCTGCCAGCTAGCTATGAGGCCTATAAGTACCATGAAACCTTGAAGCTGCCTGAAAATAAACAGGGTGAGCGTATTGGTATGGTTCATCGAAATGTTCAAGATGCCGATTTCAAAGCACTTCGTCATGGCGATCCGATCTTTACCTTGTTTGATGGTCAGGAGGTATGCTGGGAGGGGGATTACGAGGCGTATCCGCACTTTATCAACGAAGCGGCCTACTATGATAATAATCTGGCGATGTCGTTAGCCAAGAAAGTGACGGTTGACGTATAAATGACTTGGTTCACTATGTGAAAAACCGCCATTGGCGGTTTTTTATTACCTAAAAACAGATTATTGATATTTGTTTTTCAAAAATTTTGACGGCGTAGTCAAGAAAATGACTTGCCGAATAGAATTGGTATGGCGTACTATTTGTGCGTCCAAGGAAGGCTCAAGACTGAGGATGTAGCTTTTTAATCACAGATAGTTAGGTGTTAAAGTGTGTCAGCACTGTAATGTTCAAATGGTCAAAATGCGCCGTAACTGGTGGCAAAAAATCAAATACAAGTCATTATGGAAATGCCCGCAATGTGGCAGCTCTATGTCAATCTCTTAAGCACTGATCATTTGCTTATACAAAAGCCGTAGCTCGAAACGCTACGGCTTTGTCGTTTGTATTATGTTGATTTTGAATTGCTTACTCAAAGTTTCCTGTTACCAGCATCTCGCCGTTGAGCATCATCGTTTTGCCATGAGCAATGACGCTATTTAGGCTGAAGTCATCATTGAAGATACACAGATCAGCATCAAAGCCGGCTTCAACCCGGCCTTTTTTAATACCCAGTGAGTCAGCAACATTGGCCGTTACCATGGCAATAGCGAGCTCTGGTGCTATCCCTGCATTAATTAACTTCGGCAATATCAGTAAGTTGCTATTGACATCGGCAGCAGCCATGCCGACGATGGCTCCAGTTTCATCGAATTTAGGCAAGCTTCCGTTACCGTCAGAGCTGATGGTGATGTGATGGGCCTCTACACCTGAGGCCATCGCGTATTTGACGGCTTGTTCAGGCGGAGTGAAACGGCTACCACCGGAAGTAATATCGATAAATCCGCCTTTGCGGGCAAATTCGATGGCCTGGTTAAATAGCTGCTCGGTACGGGCGACATGGGTTGGCGAGAAATGGTGAATGGGCAGGCCCATCGCTAGAAGCTCATTGACTTGGGCGAATGGGTTATCGAGGCCGCCCATATGGATATGTAGCAGCCCTCGCTTGCCAGAAAGCATGCCTGCAATACGGATATCCGAGACGATACGGGCAAGTTCTCCGGTCGTGGGGAAGGAGCACCGATGGTCGGCAAGTGCAATTTTGACACCGAGGATAGCAGGGATGAAAGTGATATCATCGCGGATCGACCCGGTAATGGTTTTGGTCGGTACTTCGTAAGATCCGGTGTGCATGTAGGCGCTGATGCCTTCTTCGCGCAGTGCCGCAGCCTTTGCATACAAGTCCCGTGGAGAACGGGAGATACCGTCGGTACCCAGTACACCAACGGCTGTAGTGGTACCTGCCTGAATCAGTTTATTTAGGGTGACTTGCGGGGTACGGCTGGCAAATCCCGCTTCGCCACCACCGCCTGTGAGGTGGAGGTGTTGGTCTATCAGGCCGGGAGTAACAATTTTGCCCTGACAGTCGATGGTACTCACATCTTTAAGCGCATTAACTTGCATTGAGGGGCTGATTGCCAGTACCTTGCCGTGAGAAATTAGAATATCCGTCCTGCCAATAGGTAACGGGGAATAAAGCTCAGCGTTTTTAAGTAGGGTAAACATAGGGTGCTCTTTTGTTATTGATTGTAAGTACTGTGTTTGATGCTCAGTCAAACCAGCTGCTTTGGCAGAGGTTCTGTTGTCACCAGCCTTTCTGCTTCAAAAAGAGAGTAACCTTAATTTTTATAAGAGTATTTTTATTTCTATTGCTGTTTTCGAATGAAACTATTCATTCAGATCATAGCTTGACGTATGGCAGGAAGAGTTTATGGATTTCAAATGGTTAGATGATTTTATGAGCCTGAGGGAGTTAGGGAACTTCGGCGCAGCCGCCAAGGCTCGGCATGTGACCCAGTCCGCTTTTAGTCGCAGGATACAGGCGTTGGAGTTGTGGGTCGGCACGCCTTTGTTTGATCGCACATCTTACCCAATCACCCTGACAGAGCATGGTGAGAAGTTTGTCCCTTATGTGGAAAATCTGCTTGAACAGATCAAGGTGACCAAAGAAGATTTTGCCCAGGTATCACTGAAAACGGATAATACTGTTCGTATTGTTAGTTTGCATTCGTTTGCCGTTAACCTGTTACCCAATTTATTTCGGCAGGGAAGTGGGCAGTTCAAAACGCTTAACTTGGCCATCAACCCCTCCGTACAGGGAATAGACAATCATTTCCAGGCTTTAATCGATGGCTCGAGCGATATTCTGTTTGCTTACAATACTCAGGGAATGCGCCCATCATTTTTGATTGAAGATAAGGTGGAAAAGTTGCTGGTGTCTCAGGAGGAGATCATTCCCGTCATTTCACCGAGGCTGCTGGAACAGCACGCTTCAGGAGAAGACTATCCGTATTTGGCATATTCAGAGCATACTTTCCTGCACAATGTCGTTGCCCCTTTAGTTGATAAAAGCCGATGCCCCCTTAATCAGGTATTCGAGACGACATTGACCGAGTCTTTAATAAAGATGGCCGTTAATGGCTATGGGGTGGCCTGGGCTCCTCGCCATGCAATTGACGCCGAGTTGTCGGCTGGGCTTCTGGTCAGGGCATTTCCTGAAATGACAGAGTTGCTGATTATTTTGGATATCGTTTGTTATCGCGCAAAAGAAGCTAATCGTCAATCGGTTAGCCAGTTTTGGCGGGGGCTCAGCGAGGTTGTTGAATCATCGTTTTATGGTGAGAAATATCATTAACTTGGAGGCTTAGTGCTAAATGAATAAGCTGTTATAAGGTGAATCGCTAAAAAACGCAGTAAGAACTGCGGTTTTTTGATTGCAGTGTTTTGAAAAATATCTTTAGTGCTGTGTACATCATAGCAGTAGTTAAAGTGCTATTGAAATAGTGTTCGAATGCAACACTTCAATAGAAATGTCAACTTTTCTTACAATATAAAAGAGAATTACATTGATATAGTACACTTGTTGGGTATTCTTATGGCCGTGTTAAAGTACATAAGAATGCCCTATTTAAGTTAATTACAGCCAAAGATGAATATAACCGATGAACAGTATCTTTATGCTGTTAGATTAAAAAATATATCTCACCCGTTTCCCTGTGTTATTTATGATAAAAAAGGCAATTATTTTTTTATTAACAGGGCGTTTGAAGTTTGTTTTAGTGTGAAAAATGAGCAGGTTATTGGGAGGGATATCTTATCTTTAGAAAGTAATGTAAATGATTTTGTTAGCGTTATAGATGCTCAGAATAAGCATGTAATGGAAACTAAAGAGCATCTTTTTTCATTGAACATAGTGCCAACGACATCGGGAACTGAGGCTTTCTATGTATCAAAACGACCTTTAATCAATGCACTTGGTGAGGTTGTTGGTATTGAGGTCACTATGTTTAACACTGGCTTTATTTTTTCATTGTATTCGTCATTTAACGACCCTAGTATGTACCAAGAGCAAGGAAGTAAGCTTGATGAGGTGAAGGGGCTATGCGATTGTTTTACGCCATTACAAGAGACCTATGCCTACTTCATTATGTGTGGTTTTTCAAACGATGTGATAAGTACCATTCTTAACAAATCAATTAAGACTGTTGAAAACAATATGTCTCGGCTGTTTGATAAAGCACAGATGTGCTACAGCCCTTACATTATCAGCCGGCGAGAGTTTCGCAATTATTTGTTGAAAAATAAGATCACCAATTTGTCGCCGGCAGGGACAATGAAACCCTTTATCAAAACACTGACTACGGTACCGAGTAACAGTATTGAGACTGGGGGCAGTTCACTGAGTCATTTTCTGCGACTTGATGACTTTGAACAGAGGATTTGAGTTTGCCTGTATTGGTATTATCACAATATCAACGGCATGAAAGAGAAGCGAAAAAGCCTGACTGCGACAGAGTTTAGCAATCAGGCCTTGTCATGTTGTTTAACAGAGTTCTTTTACTTTAAGATGCACTTGACGTTGCAATTCTTTTTTCAAAGGTGTAATCGTTAGCTAGCGTATGCCGAGTGATAAACTTTCAGTTCACTGCGCATACCCAGTACAAGGCTGATACACATCACCATCAAGATAATAGTAAATGGTAATGCCGTTGAAATCGTACCGGCTTGTAGCGCTTGAATCGCTTCGGTACCACCCACCCACAGCAGCATTGCGGCGATGGCCCCTTCGACGGTCGCCCAAAAAATACGCTGAGGTACTGGCGCATCGATTTTACCACCGGCAGTGATGCTATCGATAACCAGTGATGCCGAATCAGACGAGGTAATGAAGAATACCATAATCAATGCAATAGAAATGACCGACAGTGCTGTGCTAAACGGCAGAGCGTCATAGGCGTGGAACAGTGACAGCGTGACGTCAGTCAGCCCATTAGCTCCCAGCTCACCCACTTTACTTACCACTTGCTCGATAGCCAGACCACCGAAGGCTGACATCCAAATTAATGTGATAGCGCTCGGGATGAAGATTACTGCAGTGATGAATTCGCGTACGGTACGGCCTTTCGAGACACGGGCAATAAACATACCCACGCATGGTGACCATGAAATCCACCATGCCCAGTAGAACACTGTCCAACCATGCATCCAGGCTTCATCTTCACGGCCATGAGGGTTGCTCAGTGGCAACATGTTATCGAGATAACCTAGCAGTGTTGTTGGGACTGTTTTCAAGAAGGTTGATAGGGTAACGACAATAACGAAGATAAGCAGCGAGAAAGCCACTAACAGGTTGATATTGCTGAGTACTTTTACTCCACCATCGATACCGCGAATCACCGAGATAATTGCCAAAGAGGTCACAAAGGCAATAACGGCGAGTTGAATACCTAAGCCATTCTCTAAGCCAAAGACATGGCTCAGACCACTGGCCGCTTGTTGGGCCCCTAGGCCGAGCGAGGTGGCAAGGCCAAACAGGGTGGCAAGCACCGCAAGTACATCAATCACATGGCCGAACCACCCCCAAGTCTTGTCGCCAAGTAGCGGGTAAAAGACCGAGCGGAAAGAAAGCGGTAGACCTTTGTTGAAGGCAAAAAATGCCATCGACAGTGCCACGACCGCATAGATCGCCCAAGGATGCAGACCCCAATGGAACATGGTTGCGCCAAGTGCGGCGTAAGCGGCTTCTTCTGAGTAGGCCTCGACACCCAACGGGGTTTCGTACCAGCCAGTGAAATAAGCGACAGGCTCTGCTACCCCCCAGAACATCAAGCCAATCCCCATCCCGGCAGCAAACAACATCGCAATCCAAGATAGGCTTGAGTGTTCGGGTGTTGCATCATGACCACCAATGCGGATTTTACCGAATGGTGAAACAATCAGGCTAAGGCAGAATAGTAGGAAGAGGTTTCCTGCCCACATGAACATGTTGTCGAAGCTGCCGATGATCTGCCATTTGATGCCATCGAGAGTGGCTTTTGCTGTTTCAGGTTCGCTGACAAAAAGTGCAACTAGAAAAACGATGATGAGGCCAGCGCTGGCACCGAAGACGGGATTATGAACATCAAATCCCCATTTCTGAATGTTGTCCTGACCGACGGTATAGTCGGTATTTTCAATACTGTACTTATCCTTAGTGACAGTCATTATTTCCCCAATTGTTTAGAGTCCAAAATAAATTTCGATGGCTATGCTAACAAAATGAATCATGAAAACCAAATTATTGAGAGGTTTGTCACTTCAAATGCATGATATTGACATCATCTCTCGGTTTTTTATTATGTACTCAAAACAATATATCGGTCTTGATTGGAAGTACTTTGCCAAGCCATAGTGCTTTTGTAGTGTGGTCCGAGAGTGCATCATCAGACACCGGATGGATCAGAGCCGATAGCTCTCCGCGCTGGCTATCCAGCCAGCTGACAAAGCCTTGTTTATCTTCAGTAAAATGAACTTCAAACATCGGTTTGCTATGAGGGCCGACTTCGCGATGCACGAGGGGAAATACGCGTTTGGCCGCTTTGTGCTGAGCGATTTTATCGTGTAGCTGCTCTGCCGCACGGACTTGGTTGTGATCAAAGTAAATATGGGCGTGATACATAGTCGTCTCCATGAGCGTCCATTGAATGTAGGAAATATTGTAAGCCTTGAAGACACAGAGACGAGAGGCGCAGTTTGATGGAGTTATTCGGTATTATCGAAGATCTGTTGATGGCTTAACAGTTGCCTATAACGGAAAAATTGGATGATCCACTGTGTCATTTGAAGGTGGTCTGTTGGTTGCTCTAGTGAATCCACTGCGTTTTGGTAAGTAAGTGCTGGATAGGTGCTTTTTCTGAATTTTATCAAGTCGAAAAGGTATTCTGGGGTGAATTCGGGGTGGCCTTGAATGCCAAGGAAATGTTCACCGACCAGCATCATGCTGTTGGGACAAAAATCACTGCCTGCCAGGATTGTACTGTTTTCTGGTGGGCGAATGACTTGATCTTGATGGCTTACCAGAAGGGTTATTTTGCTTGGCTGCTCGGTTAACCAAGGTGGTTGCTGTATTAATGGGACGTCAAGGCTGACTTGAGTTGCTCCTATTCCCCATCCCCTATCAGACTGTATTACTTCTCCTGCAAGTGCTTGGGCCATCATTTGATGGCCAAAGCAGATACCCACCAGGGGTTTATGCTGAAAATAAAGTTGGTGAACAAAGCCTTGGAAGACATTTATCCAGCGGTTTTGCTCATAGACACTATAGCGGCTGCCACTGGTTAGGTAGCCGTCGCATTCACTTAATGATTGCGGATATTGGCCGTCAATAACTCGGTAAAACTGCAACGCGATGCTTGGGTCCACTGCCGCAAACAGGTTGGAAAACATTGCTGGGTAGTTGCCATGTTTCGGCTGCAATTCGGGCCTGACATCATCACACAGTAATACGCCTAGCTTCATCTTGATTCCTATAAGTCGAGGGTGCCGTTAAGCGCATGGTTAAACAAGGCGAGATATTGCTCTTGGCTAAGGTGGATCGGGTTTCCACTGGCCGCTGCATCATTTACCGACTGCGCAGCAATGGTTGCTTGCTCCTGAGCGGTCACGCCAAGCTGAGCTAGAGTGTGAGGGATACGGAGCTGCTTACGCAATGCTAGAGTCCACTCAAGTACGCCATCGAAGCCATCTTTGTCCAACTCGAGATAATGGGAGAGCCTCTGCATTTTTTCATGCAGGTAATGCCGATTGGCACAAAGCACGTAGGGCATCAAAACGGCATTGAGCAAGCCGTGATGTAAGTTGTAGCGCGCCCCGAGGGTATGTGCTAACGCATGCATAGCTCCAAGCCCTTTCTGGAATGCCGTTGCTCCCATGGATGAAGCAATTAGCATCTGGGTTCTTGCCTGTAGGTTGCTGCCGTCAGTGTAGGCAATGGGGAGGTAGAGCTTTATCAGTCTCATGCCTTCAATCGCGATAGCTTCGGCCATCGGGTGGTAGCTCGGGGAGCAATAGGCTTCAAGGTTATGCGATAGCGCGTCCATTCCCGTTGCCGCAGTGAGATGCGGGGGCAGATCAACGGTCAGAGTTGGGTCTAAAATAACCTGCTCGGGCAGCATCTTCGGGTGGAAAATGACCCGTTTGCAGTGGCTTTGGCTATCCGTAATGACCGATGCACGGCCGACCTCTGAACCTGTGCCTGCTGTTGTGGGTAGAGCAATCACTGGGGCGATAAACGAGGGATCGGCTTTTTTCCAATTGTCGTCAATATCTTCAAACTGCCACAAGGGGTGCTGCTGTTTTGCCACTAAGGCAATGGCTTTGCCGGTGTCGATTGATGAGCCTCCGCCAACGGCGATAACAGCGTCATGCCGGCCTTCGAGAAAGCACCGGATGCCGCTTTCTACTTGCTCGCCGGTCGGGTTTCCCGAGAAGTCGCTGAAAACGGATACAGCCAGATGGCCGTTATGGCACGCTGCGATAATCCCCCTAATAGCTTGGGTAGCGGCTAGCGAGGGATCAGTGACAAAGAGTGGGCGCTCAATAGATTGCTGTTGGCATAGTGTGGCCAGCTGTGAACTGGCATTTTCGCCAACAAGGATTTCGGTAGGGTAGTGCCAATGCAGGAGAGTCATGAGTTAGTCCGCCGCCTTGGGAGCAATGGTAGTATTGCTAATGTGCTTGAGGTGGAATGACTTGGGACGAGTCAGCGTCTCAAACCCGAGTGAAGACAGTGTATAGCCTTTTCCGGACTGTTTTATCCCTGTCCAAGCCAATGCGGGATCCAGGTAGTCACAGCGATTAGCGAAAAAGGTACCGGTTTCAACTTGCTCGCCAATTTTAATGGCTCGCGCCATATCCGGGGTGAAGATGCTGGCAGTTAAACCGTATTCACTATCATTCATTAGGTCTATGGCTTCTTGATCAGAGAATACTTTCTGGATAGGCAGTACCGGGCCAAAGGTTTCCTCGGTCATGACCTGCATTTGGTGGTTTACGTCCGTTAATACTTGTGGGGCAAGGTACGGGCTACCGGGCTTGCTATTGGGAAAGCAGGCTTCCGATATATGAGCTTGGGCGCCTTTTTGTTTGGCCTCGACGATTTGCTTTCGGACATGGTCGGCGGCTGACGTCGATATCAACGGCCCCAATGTGGTGTTTTTGTCGAGCGGAAAACCCAGTTGGTACTGATTGACGAGCTGGACTACCTTTTCGACAAATTCGTCATGGATTCGGTAGTCGACATAGACCCGCTCGATGGCGCAGCATGATTGGCCTGCATTGTAGAGAGCGCCGTCGACAATGGTTTCAACGGCTTGGTTTATATCGGCATCATTGCATACATACGCGGGGTCGTTGCCGCCTAGCTCAAGACCCAGCCCATGGAAGTGGCCGGCCGCTGCCTTTTCGATGCTGGCCCCTCCCGCCACGGAACCAGTGAATACCACATGCTGCACTTGATCGCTGCTAACAATAAATTCTGTTGCCTCATGGCTTAAGAACAGGTGCTGGAAAACCCCGGCGGGAAGTTGCGCTTCATCAAAAGCCTGTTGGAACCGCTGGGCGCTGAGCGGGGTATGGGAAGACGGTTTTAAGATCACGCTGTTTCCGGCCAATAATGCAGGAATAATGGCGTTGACTGCGGTGAGGTAGGGGTAATTCCACGGAGAGATGACCATTACTGTACCGAGCGGCTCCCGGACCATATATCGGGTATATCCGGTTTTTTCAGGGAGCTCGATGGTGGCAAGTGCTTGCTCACAATGCTTGATCATGTAGCGAGCTCGCTCCTCTACCCCTTTTAGCTCACTGCTGCTATGGCGTATCGGCCGTCCCATCATCCAGCTCAGTTCGCTGGCTATCATATCCCGGTGGCTGAGCAGGGCATCGATTGCCCGTCGGCAATATTCCTGCCTTTGCGCTAGCGGGGTTTGTTTCCACCTCTGTTGCGCGTTGCTTGATTTATCTAACGAGTGCTGGATGTCCTCATGTGTTGCCATAACAACGGTTGCGACAACACTGCCGTCTGCAGGAGATATCGTATCTTGGGTAACTCCTTGCCGGTTATCAGTTTGGGCTGAATGCTTCAAGGCCTTTCCTCGCATCATATAATTTCGAAGTAACGGCTGAGCTCCCAGTCAGTTACGTGCTTCCTAAATTCCCTGTCCTCCCATTCGCGCGATGCGGCAAAATGGCCGACGAAGGCCTGACCGAACAGTGAAACAGCGGCTTCTGATTGCTTGAATTGCTGAGTGGCATCCCATAGCGTGCGTGGTAAGGCAAGGGTATCGCTATGGGTTTGTTGGTAAGCATTTCCTAACACCGGTGGCGTAGGCTCCCAGCCTTGTTCAATACCAATAAGGCCAGAACCCAGTGCAGCCGCAAGGGCGAGGAACGGGTTGGCATCCGCCGCCCCGATTCGGTATTCAATACGTTGCGACTTTTCCGTACCGGTTATTACCCTAAGAGATGTTGTTCGGTTTTCGATGCCCCAGGTGGCATCTGTCGGTGCCCAGAAGCCAGGAATCATTCGGCTATAGCTGTTAACAGAAGGAGCGACCATACACAGTAGCTCCGGCATAAGGCGCTGTTGGCCTGCAAGAAAATGCCGTTGAAGCGAGCTCATCGAATGGAGGGCATCGCCATCGAAAAAGGCATTTTTGCCATTTTGATCGCGTAGCGAAAGGTGGATATGACCACTCTGTCCGGGGTAGTCATTGCTCCACTTTGCCATGAAAGTTGCCATCAAATCATTCTTCTGGGCGAGCACTTTCATATAGGTTTTAAAGAGTGCGGCCTTGTCCGCGGCATGACAGGCAAAGTCGACCGCTAGTGCGGCTTCTATCACCCCGGGGCCAGTTTCGGAGTGGATGCCTTCAATCGGGAAGTCCATGGTTTCGCCCATCGCGAGGATGGACTTATAGAGCTCGGAGTAGGTCGAGTTGCGTATCATCGAATAGCCAAACCAGTCGGGGGTTATTGGCTCGAGATTGCGAAAGCCCTTTTCTCGGACAGAATGTGGCGTTTCGCGGAAGAGAAAAAACTCGTACTCGAAAGCTGCTCTTGGTATCAATCCCATTGATTTGCATTTATCAAGTACTCGATGGAGCGTGGCCCTTGGGCAGACGGATTCCGCCTCTCCGGCAAATTCAGCCATAAACAGCAGCATGCCATTTTCACCTAATACCTCCCGGCAACTGGAAGGGATGATACGAACTGGGGCATCGGGGTAGCCTGTATGCCAACCTGTGTATTGGGTATTGTCGTAGAGCTGATCTTTGACATCCCAGCCCAGGACCACGTCGCAAAAGGCAAAGCCATTATCTAGGGAAGAGAAGAACTTTTCCTTGGACATATACTTGCCGCGCATTACACCGTCGTTATCGAACAATCCGACTTTGACGTGGCTAAGCTTGCGCTCTTCGATGATCTGCTTGGCATCTTTAGCCGTTTTGACCTCTCTTGGCACCATAGGTGGGTATCCCTTCTGTTGGCTGAGCGGTGTTCAGTTAAATAGGCAAATAAGCATTGGTATTAGGATTTTTTTATTGTTGTTATAAACCTAGGAAGAGGTCGGACATTCGTCAACTTTATCAGTACGGTGAAAAAGTCTCACTTGCAATTCATTGGTACTATGGCAGCAACTGTGTTCCAATATCGCCAAAATATTTTAATGATAAGTAAAGAAAAGGAAGTTATTGATGTCACTTGTTATTCCTATGGTGATATTCATGCAGCAGCGAATGGCCGAAGCTGGAAATGTCAATGATGCGAAAGCCATGCAAGCGTATATGAAAACCGACCAGCCGTTCTATGGGGTAAAGGCACCTGAGAGGAAGGCAATATTCAAGCAAGCTCGTGAGCATACGAAGATCACGTCTTTCATTGAGTACAAGCGATTGGTGCTTTGGCTATGGTCAGGGGAGAACCGCGAAGAGCAATACCTCGCGCTGGATGTGGCTGAATACTACAAAGCCTTTCGTACTATCGATGCATTTCCTGTTTACGAAGAGATGCTGACAGAAGCAAGCCACTGGGATACAGTCGATAAGATTGCGTCTAGCTTGATTGGTCCATTGGTGAAGGAACACCGAGAATTAGAACAGGTTGTCCGCAATTGGCGTCAATCAGACAATATGTGGTTATGCAGGGCGTCTTTGTTGGTTCATCTCAAGCATAAGTCAGAGACCAATTTATCCTTGCTTGAAGAGACCATTTTAATGCTGGCGAGTGAGAATGAATTTTTTATTCGAAAAGCGATTGGCTGGGTGCTTCGAGAATATGCGAAAACAGACTCTGATTATGTCAGGTCTTTCGTGCAACGATACCAAGAACAATTATCTCCATTGAGCCGGCAAGAGGCGCTGAAAAATCTGTAAGTAAGACGTTAGCTATCAAAATGATAGTTAGAAATACTTTTTACTGAGCTGGATGTAGTTGTTAATATAGCGGTGAGCCGTAATCGATAAGAATTACATTGAAACGAATACATTAAAAGGCAATTACTGTGATTGAACGTCAAGAAACTGGTCAGCGAATGAGTCGTATCGTTAAGCATAACGGAACTGTTTACCTATGTGGCCAAGTGTGTGCCGATGCGACGCAAGGCATTACCCAGCAAACTCAAACCATGCTGGACAAAGTAGAAAAACTTCTGGAACAAGCGGGCAGTGATAAAGAGCACATGCTTTCTGCGACTATTTATATCAAAGATATGAAAGATTTCGCTGAAATGAACGCAGTGTGGGATAACTGGGTGCCAGAAGGTCACGCGCCGGCACGTGCTTGTGTTGAAGCGAGTATGGCACGCGAAGCGTTGTTGGTTGAAATTTCTGTTGTTGCTGCCGTTAAAGAGTAATTGCGATACCTTTTTTCTTAAGTAAAGCGCTAAATGGGTCGATGATATAGAGCAGGGGTATCAAGGAGAAGATGATGAACAAGTGGAATCTGGTAAAGCCAGGGAGTAAACAAGGTTTATTCAAACCGTCGCTTTTCACACTTACCTTGTCTTTATTGCTGATGTTGCCTTACTCCCAGGCTGTGGTAGCAAAAGAGATTTCGGTGAAGTCACAGCCCAAAGTGAGTCTTGAGGGGACATTTAATACTCAGCGAGTTTGCTTCTATGAAGGGCGATCCTACTCATTGGGTGCCGTGATAGCCATTGAAGGCGTGCTGCTGGAATGCCAGCCGGAAAAACACTTCGAATCTAACGGTGCCCTGAAATGGGTAAGAATCGAAAACAAGGTGTAGTTTAAGTAAAGCGGATAAGAAAATGCAGCCAAACCCCAAAGGGGCTGGCTGCATTGTCGTAACAGGGGGAACTGTTACTTGGGTTCTTGCGATAATCGTTCGAGCGGTATTTGCCACCAAGGGCTAACAGTAAGCTCTTAACGAACTAGGCGGCCGGAATCAGGGCCAACTTTGCCTGTCCCACCTTCATGGTGAGCGGTCTTCACTCCCATTTCCTGCATCAAAAATTCTTTCAATGCGGCAGATTCGCGCTCGTTGGTTGGTTTCCAGTTAGAGATCACTCGTGCTTTATTGCTGTTCATCGAATATTTCCTTTTCTTTCCATGATATGGGCTAAATATCATGTGCTTAGTGATTCATAGTCATGCTGTCATTTTTATACAAAACGAAATTAATTTCCACTATTAATTCGTTATGCGAATGCAGTCAATTTGATATTCATAGCTAACAGAAAATCGCCTGCAAGCATATCTGACCAGTATTGTGGGAATATATGCAAACAAACGGAGTAACTATGTCCTTGTTGAGTGCTTTATTAAATATAGCTGCAAATGGATAGAAAAAAAGCCGATACCCAAAGGGAATCGGCTTTTCTGGAATCTGAGAAAAATGTTGTAAAATTACACAATTTTCCCGTCTGATAAGACTTATTAACGCATTAGCGAGCGTGTTTTAAGTTCGAAGATCAGCTTTTCAGCGCTGCATTCGAACTGGAAGCGAGCTGTTAGTTCTGTGCTGTCGTCTTGCATAGGGCTAACTTCATGCTTGAAGTTGGCGTTTACTTCCTGTGCAAGGGCTAGGTAGTTGGCAAGCTCTGCTTCGAGCGCAGCTTTATCACCACCGAAGATTTTTACGTCAGCAACATCATCATTTTCTTTGATGATGAAACCCATCTCAGCTGAAACACCGCAAGCTTCGCAGGTTTGGTATTCTTGGCTTTCGTTTGTCATGGCGTTTACTCTTTCTCCATTTATATTATGAGGCTATTTTAAAACTTTGTGATGAAGATCGCTATGGGGGAATGTTATTTTTCATAATACAAATGTGTATTGGCTGGATGAGTTGATAGGGAGAAGTTGGTAGGGCGAGTACCAACTTCTAATAATTCGCTAACGCTGTCCTAGTCAAGTTAGGTAAGGTGCGGATAACACTGACTAATTTGCGTCAGGGTTTGCTGGAACGGGTATTGTTCCATTTTGCCAAAGCCAGACAGCTGGCGGGCTTTGATTGTAGTATGAAGCGGACTTGTCATACCGCAAAGGAAGCGCGTGATCGCTGCTGCCGAAGGTGGGGTCGGGCAAGCGGCAATAAATGGGTCGCACCAAGCCTTTAGCATGTTCTCGGAGACTTCGGCCTGTTGGGTGTCTGAAGGTAGTGTTGCAATATTACCCCGGCAAACTGAGCAGTGGCCGCATTGCTGCGGGGCGTGGTGATCGGCAAAGTAACTGGCCAGCTTATGGCTGAGGCATTGCTCGCTTTCGAAGAAGGAAAGCATGTTGTCTAGCCTTGAGATTTCACTCTGCTCCTTGGCTTTGAACAACTGATAGAGGCGTGTAGCCTCTCGACCGATATCGAAATTGGGGTTGGTCACCCGGTACACATCGGTCATTTGCTTGCTTTCCAATGCCACCCAGCCCTTTTCGCTGAAATAGTCGATGGCGGCCACAACACGCTTTCTCTCTGCTTGTGTGGTCTGCCACAACGCATCAAAGTCAACAGTGTGCCAGGTACGTGCCTTTGGCGAGCAAGCAAATATATCGCTGACGAACTGCTGCCTCTCTCCCTGGAACTGGTTGATGATAAATTGCTGATCAACAAGTAGCTTGAAGCGATAATCTGCAAAGTAGGTGTATTGAGGCTCAATGATGTCGGCCATTTCCAAGTACACCAGCAGGGTCTTCAATGGCAGCATGCGGATGTTACTTTCCTTGGATAAGCGTAATTGCACGACCTCCCATTGAGGTACATTTTGTTGGATCAGCCTAAGTACTGTTTCAATCGCTGATTGATCCGGCGTGTCGCCATAAACAAAATTCTCTAATACATTCAGTCCAGACTTGCTGCCAAGCAAAATACAATCAGAGTGCAGGCCATCACGACCGGCGCGGCCAATTTCCTGACTATAGTTTTCAATCGATTTAGGCAGATCAAAGTGGATTACCCGGCGGATATCAGATTTATCGATCCCCATGCCGAAAGCGATAGTCGCAATGATGCATTGGTGCTTGCCTGCCATGAAGTCATTTTGGATTTGCTGGCGGCGCTCGCTATCCATCCCTGCATGATAAGCCTGTGCCATCATACCTTGCTGTTGTAAGTAAACCGCCAAATCTTCCGCTGTTTTTTGCAAGGTCACATAAACAATGCTCGGCAGTGATGGATTGCTGCTGAGTGTTTGGAATAAAGCCGCTTGCTTTTCATTTTCCGGCGTCGGGGCAATGGTCAAATCGAGATTGTGGCGATAGAAGCCAGTGATAACGATATCGTCTGAATTAATGCCAAACTTTTGCCCCATATCACTGATCACCGCGGGTGTGGCTGTTGCTGTCAGCAAGAGGACCTGAGGAATATTAAGCAACTGGCGGTATTGCGGGAGCTTGAGGTAATCGGGGCGGAAGTTATGTCCCCACTCGGAAATACAGTGGGCTTCATCGACCACCAGCAATGAGATAGGTACTTGGGAGATAAACTGACGAAAGCGCTCATTGTTTAATCTCTCGACTGAAATCATCAGGATCTTAATGTTGCCGGAGCGCACCCCTTGCATTACCTGCTGAGTCTCTTCCCATGTCTGGCTCGAATCGATAGAGGCGGCCTGTATGCCTTTGCTGTGCAGGAAACTGATTTGGTCTTTCATCAATGCCAACAGCGGCGAGATCACGAGCGTCAGGTGAGGAAGCTGTAGAGCCGGAAGTTGGTAGCACAGTGATTTGCCAGATCCGGTTGGGAAGATAGCGGCAGCTGAATGGCCATCAACGACCTTGCTGATCACTTTATCTTGACCTGGACGCAGGCTATCGAAGCCAAAATACTGTTTAAGGTTATTGAGATACATGGGCAATACACATAATGAGGGCAATCCGTAGATCATACCTAAGTATGGAGGGATTGCCCACGGAGTTTGCTTATTTGCTTATTGATCGCTAGTCGCCGTATAAGAGACGGCTAGCAGTTGCACCAAACTGTGAAGTGGCTCGAGTGGCGCTTAAATTGACCTGCAAGATGGTAGAAATCATCAACCCGCGGTTTGCGATCGGCAAAGGGCATCTTCGGTAGAGCGTGATGGTGGTTCATGCTGCACTTTTAATTTTCAATAAAATTAAGGAGTTGCCAGATTTTTATATAACTGACGATATGGGTCATCAATGGCTCAAAGCGTTGTGTATGGGAAATGGTTGTAATGAGCTTGGTTGTATAATTTACATCAGTTGATAACCAGCAAATGGCTGGATGCTAAGATGGCGCTTCAATTCATACCTCTTTGATTTATCACTGCGCATTGTTGTTGTCGTTAGCCTTCGATATTGTTTCTTGGTTACTGCTTGACAGGTAGCGGCAAGCTGTCGAGATCAAGAGGGGAAACAATATTTTGGAGTGTGTTATGTCATTGATTCATCACCTTAGTTTTCGCTGGAAGCTGATGATCCCCGTCATTTTTGCCATTACTATGTTTGTGGTGTGTTTTAGCCTTGTGGTGGGAGTGTCCAGCGATCAAAATCGCATGATTGAATTCCATGATCAGACTATCCAACCTGTGCTGTCACAGATGGATCAGGGCTATAGGGATCTGTATCAGGTAATTACCGCGGCACAAGGTATTGTTCTAGCTGCCGGGGATTCAGAGCTACTTGCCTACAACAAAGGGCTGTTTACTGATAATGAGCCCAAAGCCTTACCTCGATTGCTGTCTGCTCAATCGTTAATTTCCGAAGGGTATATTGATGGTCCAAGCCAACAGCACCTCAATGCCATCGAAAAAAAATATCAGCAGTGGATAGAGCATTATCAATATATCTTCGACAACCCTTCATTGGCTGAGGGGTATTATTCCGTTAATCGTGAAGAGATGAATAAGGGGTTTACCTCATTGATTGACCACTTCATGTTACTGCGTACGGCAATTGAAGCGGAAGAACAAGCCGTAAAGCTTGAATTGTATAAGAAAGTTGACCACGCAACGATCCTGCTTGAGGTTGGAGGGGGGATGACCGTGTTATTTTCCCTTGTTGGAACTTGGCTACTTTCAAATATCATTGTCTCCCCTTTAAAGCGACTTTCTGTTGCGATGTACGATATTGCCTCGGGCAATGGTGATTTGACCCAGCGTGTCACGGTGGATAGCCAAGACGAGGTTGGGCAGTTTGCAGAAGGCTTCAATGCGTTTGTGTCGACGATTCACCACACAATATCGGATGTATCGGCGACACTTGAGGTGGTGCAGCAGGCGACAGGCAATATCCAGCATTCATCCCAAGATGTTGCAAGCCATGCGACGGCCCAGCAAGAAGAAAGCGCCCATGTCGCCACTGCTGTTCATGAAATGAGTGCCACCAGTGAAGATGTCAGCCGTCATGCCGATGAAGCGGCAAGAGCCAGCCTGCATGCTAGCAATGAAGCAAGGGCAGCAAAATTGGTATTGGGGGAGGCTGTAGAGTCGATTCATCAGTTGGCAGATGATATCGAGAGCTCAAGCCTGGTTATCTCGGCGCTTGAAAGGGACGTTGTTAACATTGCCAAGATCTTGGATGTGATCCGGGGGATTGCCGAGCAAACGAATTTGTTGGCTCTTAATGCCGCCATTGAAGCGGCGCGTGCCGGTGAAAAAGGACGCGGGTTTGCTGTGGTCGCCGACGAAGTGCGAACACTGGCAAGTAAAACCCAAATGAGTACCGGTGAAATTCAAGCGATGATCGAACGGTTGCAGCAGGGTGCCAAAGAGGCGGTAGAGGCTATGGAACGGAGTCGAGAGAGCGGGATAGCAACGGTAGGCCAAGCAAATACTGCTAACGAATCGTTAGATCACATCAGTCACTCAATTGAAGTGATCAACGATATGAATGTGCAAATTGCGACAGCGGCTAATCAGCAGAGCCAGGCCAGTGAAAATATCAGCCATAATGTCCAGCTAATTGCAGATAAAAGCCAAGGAGTGGTTGATAAAATTACTACCACTAAAACGGCATTTGGCCAGCTGGCGCAGCAATGCCAGCAACTACATGGGCAAGTTGGTCGTTTTCGAGTGTGAAAACTGCTGTTGATGAATTCACGATATTTTATTGGTTTTTTATGTTAAATCAGTGCACTAGCCATTGTATTGAGATGGTTGCATACGCTATTCTGATTACCAACTGAACGCTGTTTATTAAGGAGAAAGAGATGCCGTACGATACTTTGATCACTGTGGGAATATTTATCATAGTGGCAATTGTGTTTATTGCCTCTGGAGTCAAAACCGTTCCACAGGGTAGTGAGTGGACGGTAGAGCGCTTTGGTCGTTATACCAAAACATTACGACCTGGTCTGAATCTCATCGTGCCGTTTATCGATCAAGTTGGTAACAAGATTAATATGATGGAGCGCGTGCTGGATATCCCCGCCCAAGAGGTGATTTCTCGGGATAACGCCAATGTGACCATTGACGCGGTGTGTTTCGTACAGGTAATTGATGCGGCCAAGGCGGCTTATGAGGTGACCGATCTCGAGCATGCTATTCGTAATCTTACGCTTACCAATATTCGTACGGTTCTGGGTTCAATGGAGCTTGATGAGATGCTCTCTCAGCGCGATACCATCAATAGTCGCTTGCTGAGCATTGTTGACCAAGCGACGAACCCTTGGGGGGTGAAAGTCACCCGTATCGAAATCAAAGATGTCCAGCCGCCAGCTGATCTCACTTCCGCCATGAACGCCCAAATGAAAGCAGAGCGTAACAAGCGTGCTGAGGTGCTCGAAGCGGAAGGGGTAAGGCAGGCTGAAATCTTGCGTGCTGAGGGCCACAAGCAATCAGAGATCTTGCGAGCTGAAGGTGACAAGCAAGCGGCTATATTGCAGGCAGAAGCCAGGGAGCGTGCTGCAGAAGCAGAGGCAAGAGCGACGGCTATGGTGTCTGATGCCATTGCCAAGGGTGATCTGCAGGCTGTGAACTACTTTATCGCTCAGGGCTACACCGATGCGCTGAAAACTATCGGTCAGGCTGATAATGGTAAAATTATAATGCTACCGCTGGAAGCGACAGGCCTGATGGGCTCTATTGCGGGGATCACTGAGATCCTAAGTCAGACCGGGGGTAAAAAAGAGGGCGACAAGGTTAATCCGGCATGATCACGATACTTGAGCAAATGAATGTGTGGCACTGGTTGGCATTGGGTCTAGTGTTGCTGCTGTTGGAGTTGTTGGGTACTGCCGGTTATCTGCTGTGGCTTGGGGTATCGGCATTGCTGGTTGGCGTGATTCTCTTTTTTATTCCGCTAGGCTGGGAGATGCAGTGGCTGACATTCGCTGTGTTCTGTTTGTTCACTACCTGGCTGTGGTGGCGTTATCAGCATACGAAAGATAAAGCCGGTGACGAGCAACGCTGCTTGAACCAGCGCAGTGAACAACTGGTTGGCCAAACTTGTGTGCTTGAGAAAGACTTCCCCGTCGGGCCGGGGCGTTTGCAGCTTGGCGATACGACGTGGTCGGCCAAATCAGAATCCAATATACCAGCAGGTACGCTGGTAGAAGTGGTTCGGGTTGAAGGCATTGTGGTCGTTATCAGAGAAAAAGTGAATCAATAGAAAGCTAACATCCAGGCTGTGATGACTGTAGGTGGCGCGCAATGGTAAGTTTATCGGCCTTGTATCCATTATATTGTCTCCGTGCTTGAGAGAAGTGCTCATAGCATGGCTTATTAATGCCCCTCTTTGCTGATTACCCCAATTAGCTAAGCGGCGCATTATTGGGTGTAATTAACATTAATGAAATGTGTTTGTTATTTGCTGGAATCGCCTCTGCACTCGCGGAGGCTTTTTTTTGTTTCTTGATGTAAACAGAATGTTTCCAAAATGACGGTGTTGGTGGCTATTTGCAAAGGATAGAATCCGATGCAACCGATTACGTCGGTGCTATAAACATTACAAGTCAGTTAGATAGAAGAAGATAACAAATGAAATTGGAAGCTGTAGATTATAACGCACCTGATGCCGCTGAGCGCTTTGTCGAGTCTCTTCGACGTACAGGCTTCGGGGTATTGAAGAACCATCCGATCCAGCAGCAGCTGGTTCAGTCAATTTATGATAACTGGTATGGCTTTTTCAACTCTGACGAGAAAGAAGCGTTTCGATTCAATACCGAGACCCAGGATGGTTTTTTCCCTGCCGAAGTTTCTGAAGTGGCGAAGGGGCATAGCAAAAAAGACATCAAAGAATATTTTCATTTTTACCCGTGGGGCCAGTGCCCTGACACGCTAAATGCAGAGCTTCAGCATTACTACGAGGAAGCAAACAAACTTGCTAGCCAACTGCTAGGCTGGGTGGAAGTTCATTCTCCAGCTGAGGTATCAGCGTTTTACTCACAGCCACTGTCATCCATGATTGATGGTAGCGAAAAAACCTTGTTGCGCGTACTTCATTACCCGCCGTTGAATGGTGACGAAGAACTCGGTGCAATCCGTGCAGGCGCCCATGAAGATATCAACTTGCTTACGGTGCTGCCTGCGGCTAATGAGCCAGGTTTGCAGGTAATGACAAAAGAAGGTGAGTGGTTGGATGTTCCATGCGACTTCGGTCACTTGATCATCAACATCGGTGACATGCTGCAAGAAGCCTCTGGTGGCTACTTCCCCTCTACCACCCACCGTGTGATCAACCCAGAAGGTGCAGATAAGACCAAAGCGCGTATCTCACTGCCGCTGTTTTTGCATCCAAAGCCAGAAGTAGTGCTGTCAGAGCGTCATACTGCAAATAGCTACTTGATGGATCGGCTACGCGAACTGGGCGTTATTTAATTTAGCTAGTTTTAACAATTGTTATTGCACGCCAGCCTAAGGGCTGGCTTTGATTGTGATCAAACGGCAATAAAACATTCGTCAATCGCAGTGATGACTCGCATATCTGCAACTACACTTACCTGAGCCTCATAATCTGCTGAAAAAACAAACTAAAGAACAGGTGGTAAGTTATGAAATATTTTACATTAGTATTTGGTACCTTATTGGCCATTATGCTGACAGGTTGTGAACCGCCGGAGCGTGGCAACACAGCTGCATTTACATTGCCACCGGGCAATGCGGCTCATGGTGAAGAATTGTTTATTCACTACCAGTGTTTGAGCTGCCATGTCATGGAAGGTTATGAGCGACCTGAGGTTTTGGATGAGTCCGGTGTAAGTGTTGCGTTGGGAGGTAAAGTTCCGTCACTTAAGAAATATCAAGAATTGGTAATTTCGGTCATAAACCCTTCGCACCGTATTGCATCCGGATATGATCCACAAGTTGTCACTCGGTCGGGAGAGTCGATTATGCCGAGTTATAACGATGTGATGATGGTCACCGACTTGGTTGACTTGATCACTTTCTTAGAAAGTAAGTATGAACTCGAGCCCTATGATTATACCGAGTACCGAGGCTTTTATCATTGAGTTCTATTTGCCAATCATAGCCAACCGTAAGGTTGGCTTTTTTATTTTGTCTATTTAAATCTGGTGGATGTCCCCCCATTGAAAAGCGGGTAATCCATAACTTCGAAGCGCATCAATGTAACAATTGATGCGTGTTTGCCCAGAAGGAAAGTGGTCGGGGGATAATCCATCCGCGACGGCGAGGTGGTCAAATGCAATGTGAAAGTTTTGTCTCTGGCCTCTGACTTGCTTTTGGCAGAGCTGAATGGTCTCAAACAGGATTTGTGTACGGTGAACATGAATAGACGCGCTGACCAAGGTTGCATGTTGTATCGGGTGCTCTTGTAATATTGCTAGGCTGTTTTGGGCGTTCTCGATGGTGTTGGCTGCTTGCTCTTCTTTGATAATCCGATCGCTTTTTATGCCATGTTCGACCAGCCACTTTTTCATTTGTGCCGCTTCGGTGGTGCCAGCCACTTCAAGCCCTCCGGTGACAATGATGAGGCTACCCGGTAAGTGTCTAGCAAGCTTGAGGGTTTGCTCTAATCGCTGTTTCAGAGGGCGAGCAATTGTTCCGTCGCTGTTAAGCTTGTAGCCAAGGGTCACAATGGCATGCTGTGAAGCCGGGGGGTGTTTAGGGGAGTGAACATTGTGATGATAACAAATGGAGGTACTGAGTTGTTCCTCAAGAATCTCGATAATTCCCAGTGCGTCTTGCGCGGAACTGGCATCGAGGCCCGAGAGTTGCTCTATATGCTGGCTGACAGGTGTTATGTTTCCCTGGTAGTGATGCCATAGGGCTAGATAGAAATGGAGTGTTATTTGTTGTCGGTGATTGGCAACGGACTGTGCCTGGGAATAGCCTAGAATCGCCTGTTCGATGTTCCCTCGGAAGCTGTCGATATTCGCCAAGGTGATGAGGGTATCGGCTCTCTCTCCGCCTTTTGTCGCATTGAGGGCTTGCGACAGGTAGTAGGTGACAGCGTCAAGGTTCGAGATGGTTTTGTTGTTTAAGTTGAAGTTGTGACGATGGGGGCTATTGTAGGCATCCAGGGCCTGTTGGATGTAGTCCATGCTTAATCTATATGCCTGTCGGAAACTTCGCAGTATTGACTTATCGTATCTTTCCTTCCGGCAAAAAGAAAGCCGCCAGGGATGACCTGGCGGCTATTTGGATTATAACCGTTTTACTTAATGCACTTGAGCAAGTAGTTGATGATAGGGTCGCTGGTATCCTTCATCGTTAGTGCTTTGGGTAAGTAAGCCGGCTTTTTGAGGATTTCTCGGGTGATCAATTCATCCAGCAGTGGCTTGAATTCAAAACCGGTTTTACCGATGAACATCGACGTGAGATCTTCACTGGCATAGGCATATAGTGCATCCTTAAGCCCCTTTAGGTACAGGTAGTCCTTGGTGAAGCCTCCGCCACGGTATGCCCGGGCGGTAACGGTAAAGGCTTGATCATTGCTGATACCATAATCATGCTTAAGAACATGGAAGGTCTCATTAAAGCTCTCTCCCTTGACCATCATATCGACAGCAATAACCCTCAGCGCCAGTGTTTTCAGGCGGTGCAGCGGGAAACTTCCCGATAGGTGCTCACACAATATGGCCAAACCCTCCTGGGAGTGGGTGTTACCCGGCAGGCCCAGCTTCAGTACCTTTAGAGGTTGCAAATCGGCGTTGGCGCTGGTTACAAGGTGCACACCCAGCTCGTGGTGGATCAGGGCATCCAAGTCCTTGCGGTTAAACTTCGCGCCTTGGTTGACCTTGATTGTCCGGCCACTGACCATCGCACGGGCGATCAATTGCTTGGAACCCGCAACTTTACACTTCATCCCGTATTCATCGGCAGCTTGCTTGAAAGCCTCAATCGCTTCCTGAGCGGAGATTGTCTCTTCATCTGGCTCGCTGTACTCACCGGCGTGCAAGATAAAGTTTGCATTGGCGATGTCGTTCTGATCCGGCTGGCCATAGTAGCGCAGCGAGTTGTACAAGAACTCTTCCGTGCCGATACTGGTCAGTAGGTCGATACGGACTGCAAGCTGATCGATAACCTTGCGGTACATCGCCTGAATATCCGCATCACGGATATCTTCCACTGGCAGGCGGTAAAGCTGTTCGCGGAACTTGAACGGGTCCAGGTTCAGCTGACGGTACGTAAAGTCAGGCTGGTAGTCATATGGACGGTGCAAGAACCGACGTTTCTCCTGCTTGATATTCAGCGGGTTGATATAGCTAAGGGTATTTACCCCTCTGGCAATCGAAAACAGCTGGCGATCGAGTTTCAGCACCTCTCGTGGCAACTTGGAAGCAAGCACATGGCTGCTGGTCAGTTTTTTGACCTTGGTCCGACGCAAGATGGTTTCTGCGGCGTGTTCGGTCAACACGTTTTTCATATCAGCACGCAGTTTCTCGATAACCAACGGAAAGCTTTCACCGCGCTCTTCGTCCATGAAGACCTTCTTCACTTCCAACGGCATGATCAGTGTATTGGCGAAGTTGGTTTTGACAAAGCTGGCTTGATAGCCCATCCCTTGAAAAACATCATTTACTTCTGCCGTGACATCAATATTTGGCAGCTCGATGTTACGCAGCTTGCCGACCAAGCTGTCAATTTCCTTGCGCCAGCGGCGGGTATTGACTTGCTTCGTACCCAAGTTAAATACAGGCACATCTCGCTCAATGCGCTGGTAGTTGTATGAGTGAATATCATACAGCAGACAAAGGCCAAACTTGCTCTCCAGCGTGTCAATCAGGCACGCCAAAATACGGTAGTAGCAGTTATGCTTGGCCAGTGACACCGCCCGCTCGTCATCAGAAAGCGGTGTTTGCCAAACCGGTTTGCCCCAGGCTTCGTCGTAAATGCAGTTTTCAGGTGCACGGTTCAAGTCATACTCGTAGCGTGAGTCCTCGCCCTGAAGCACGATAGGCAGCGAGGAAATGAAATCGCCCGTGAAGGGATCTTCCTCAAAATAACGTTCCTCTTCAGCCAACAGACACTTTGGCATCAGATCACCGCGCAGGCGGTGACCGTGATGGATAGCTGTTGCGATATATGGCTGATATTCGCTGATACGAATGGTCAAGCTTCCATCGTTAAGCTGGGCTTCAAACGGAACAAGTTGCTGGATTTTCTCCAGTACTTCCGCTTCAGAAAGTTGTAGCATCGGCAATCACCTGACGAAATTCATTTTTACGGTTGATACTGACTTCTTTAGCCATCACAACACTTTCAGCAAAATCAATGACCTGTGCTTGTAGTTTGGTACGGTTCAAGCGGTTGATACGAGTAATGCCGCCAGGGCTCAGTACGTTGACTTCAACCAGTTTGCCGTTGATAACATCCAGCCCTACAAAGTAAAGGCCATCGCGAACCAGCTTTGGACCGATATGCTTACACAAGCGAAGCTCTTGTTTGGTCAGCGTATGTTTCACTTCTTTGCCGCCGGCGTGGATGTTAGAGCGCACATCGCCTTTGGCTGGTACGCGGCGCATTGCACCAATTGGCTCACCGTTGAGCATCATGATGCGAACATCACCTTCTTCCGCCCCTTCGATGTAATCCTGTAGAATCACGTAGTTCTTGTCGTCGCCAATGTAGAAATCCAGCAATGATTTCACGCTAGACTTGGCACTTTTCTCAACAAGAATGACCCCCTTGCCGCCATAACCGTTTAGCGGTTTCATGATCATGCGTTCATTTGGGTTTTCTTCCAGAACACGTTCCAAGTAATCGCGGTTCTTCGACACATGGGTCACCGGAATGAACTCGTTGTTTGGATCTGGCAGCGATGTGGTGTATAGCTTGTTGTTTGCCACACGCAAACCGTCGATGTCGTTCATGATAAAGGTATGGTCGCGAACGGAATCGAGGAAGTTTAGTGCCATGGTATCCAGTGGCGGGTTGGCGCGCATGAAAATAACATCAAAGCCAGCCAGTGGCAGCTGGGCCTTGCGAAATTCCGCCTTGCGATAAAAGCTAGGGATATTGCTAGATACCGCGCCCTTTTTCAGTACTTGGCAGAATGCAATAGCCGTACTGTGTCGCATAGTCAGATTATTCGGTGTTGTAATGGCAACCGTGTGACCGCGTGTGGCAGCCTCGTGGATCAGACGCAATGTCGAGTCATTTTCTGGCTCAACTTTGTCCCACGGATACATAACAAAACAAATCTTCATAACAATCGCCTAATTACTGTCTCTTTTGACAGGGATAAAAAAGAAGTAAGCCATCGCACGAAGGGTGGATGGCTTATTCGATAATGGGTAATGTATTGAGTAATTGTGCATTACTCTGTTAGATGTCTAAATCGTTATCGACATCTTCATCTTCGTAGTCGTTATTGCTTTGTTTTCGTTGCGAAACACAAAGGGTATAACTGCGTACTTTATTTGTGGTCTTGTTCACGTATTTAGCCCAGCACTTTGCATAGCTGGATTGAATATCTTTTGAACCTGTGATCTCAGACAGAAAGTCTTGTTCATTATCCGTTTCTGGGATCAGTGAACCATCAGCGAGGCCGCGCATGGTGCGACCATAGTTTTCTAATAATTGAGCTTCGCTAACAGTGAAAACACCTGAACGGCTGAAGCCTCGTGGGAAATTTTTATCGTCGTAAAATTTGCCTACACTTCTCATCGAATATGCTTCCGAACGTAATTTACGCAGATATTCTTTCAGGTTGTTGATCTTGTAAATCAAAAAATTTTCGTCGTCACGATAAAAAAAATTGATTAAGATGAGATGAGAATCAGATGTAATATGCGCCCTTTATTCTATTATCTTCGATGTCGAGG
This sequence comes from Photobacterium gaetbulicola Gung47, assembly GCA_000940995.1. Lineage (NCBI taxonomy): Bacteria > Pseudomonadati > Pseudomonadota > Gammaproteobacteria > Vibrionales > Vibrionaceae > Photobacterium > Photobacterium gaetbulicola. The sequence goes on along the minus strand of CP005973.1, from coordinate 1,398,110 downwards.
ACCTAGTGGATACTGAACTACTCAGAACCTTTCTTGAAGTGACCAAAACACGTCACTTTGGTCGTGCTGCAGACAACCTGTTTCTTACTCAGTCTGCAGTGAGCTTTCGCATTCGCCAACTGGAAACCCAGTTGGGGAATGATTTGTTTTCACGCCAGAGGGGTAATGTCCACCTCACCGCTGCCGGTGAACGTCTGCAGCCTTATGCTGAGGCGATACTGCAAACCTGGGGCAGGGCAAGGCAGGATGTGGCTCTAACTGAATCGCTCAATCAGCAGGTCACCATTGGTGCCTCACCGATGTTTTGGGAGTTTGATGGGATCTCCGATTGGGTCAGCCGTATCTACCAGCATGTCGATGGGCTTGCGCTCCGTTTGGAGTCAATTCCGCGCCAAAGCCTCGCGAAACAACTGTTAGATAAAAGTGTGGATGTGGCAATCACCTCTGAGCCACCCAAGATTGAGAACCTGCAGGTAACTAAGGTTCGGGATTATCAACTTCAATTAGTGACGAAAGAGAAAAGTTGCGATATGGAGCAGCTTAAATCTCTTCCTCTTGTCTATTTGGACTGGGGAACCCGTTTTTCGGTTGAGCATAGTCGGATAGCCGAACTGCAGAAGACACCAATCATGCATACCCACTCCAGCAAGATGGCTTTGGAGTTCCTGATTAATAATAAAGGCGTTGGTTTCTTGCCTTCACCTGTCGTGGCTGCCAGCGTTCAGGATGGCCTGCTGTTCCCGGTAGAAGGAGCCCCGGTGATGGAGCAGTCGCTGTATCTGGTATGGCGGGAAGACAGTGAAAAAGCGGAGATGCTTGAGGCTATGCTAGCCGTACCTTTCAACCAGATTATTGAAAGTGTGTAAGCTGAAATCTGTGAAGCGTGACCATTAGAAAATTTTATCAAGACAAGTTAAATTACTTGTTGTACATAAATTATAGTGATCTCATATTCTCTTAGTATCTCCCAACGTTTTATTGGGGGATTGCGATACGAGAACATAGATGTATATCACAAATGGCATTATAGGATTGATGGCCTTGGTATTATTTGTTGCCGGTCCGCTGGTCTTTAGTACTATTGTCATAATCCAACGTTATACTTCAGTAATTATTGGCAATGATATTCTGCTTTTGGCGTGTATTGTTGCTGTTGTTCAGCTAATCTGTATTTGTTACTTACTCTGGAATGGTTTCAGGAAACAATCATGGCTAAATTAGATCAAAAATTCTCTAAAGGGTCTAAGTCAAAACATAAGTTTGATTTTGAGGATGATTTTCAAGATCTCGACCAATCATCAAAGAAGAAGAAGCGCCGTATCGCACGTCAGCGTGACGCTTTTCCGGAGTATGACGACAGTTATTGATTCAGTCATTTGATATACCGATAAAGGGCGCTTGATAGCGCCCTTTGTGATTTTTGGGGTTTGTGGTTTACGCTTATAGGCAGGTATCTGTTAAGAGGCGAGTATCATGTCGAAAAATCCGATGTCGATGGATAACGTACAAAAGTTGGTCGGGGAGCAAGTCAAGGTGTTTGATCACATGGGTCATGAGGCCGAATTCACCGTCAGCAAGGTCACACCGCAACCTCGGCACGGCTTTGACGATCTCGGGCGATTCATCGAGCACTTTATCATCACTTTCCAAGGAGATGGAAGTACCCATTTCCCAGATGGTCACTACCACTTCAAGCACCCCAAGTTAGGTGAAGTGGAGCTACATGTGATCCATAAGCATGATCATGACTATGAGGTTCTGGTGGAAACGGAGTTGGTGATTGGCCAGATCGGTTGAAGTATCTTGATCAATATTTCTCGTTGTAAATCATGTATACTGACCCCAGTTTGAATTTAGATACTGCAACACAAGAGTGAAATGATGCTAGACAATCTTTCTATCCCAGAAGACATCAAAAAAGAGCCTGAATTAGCGATTCCATCGATTGAGGAGCAAAAGCGCATTGTTGAAGAACTTAAGCGTTTAGAAGAAGCCGGTGAGTTGACGCCAGAAGTGCTGGAAGCGTTCATGACAGGTAAACGTACAGCGCCGGAAAGCGAATAACGTTTTTCGTGGCAAAAGATATTTGAAAAAAGGCATCATGATACCCATCATGATGCCTTTTTTTGGTGGGGGATAATCAAGGTGGTTTCTTTGTATTGATTGGCCGACAAGCTGTTTTGGGACTGTCTATTATTTCCTGTCATTATTTTGTGGTATGTATTTCTATCTTGTTCAGTGAGTGATTTTTACTAAGCTACTAAATTAAAATGACTTTAACTCCTTTCTAATGTTTCAATCGTAAAATAATAAATTTTTTTGTTGATAATTTCATACTTTCACTATACTTACATGTATGCATAAGGAGGCACCATTGTATTTAAAGTTGTAATTATTCATTTATTAGGAGTGCAATGAATGATTGAAGAAATTCAGTTCTATGAACCCAACGAAGACTATGGTTTTTTATCTAATTTTGCCTACAGTCCTATCCAGTTAAGTGATGTAGTTTGGCCCACCAGTGAGCATTATTACCAAGCACAAAAATTTACAGACTCATTTATCCAAAAACAGATATTAAAAGCATCAACCCCTGACGAAGCATTTAGGCTAAGCCGCGAATATGCCGACCGGGTTAAACCAGATTGGCTGGATGTTCGTCATTCCGTCATGCGTTATATCGTGTTTGAAAAATTCCGACAAAACCCGCGTTTTGCACATTTGCTTGTGAGCACTGGTGATAAATTACTGACAGAGCACTCCCATAAGGATAGTTATTGGGGCGATGGCGGCGATGGAAAAGGGCAGAACGAGCTGGGTAAAATCCTCATGGAAGTGAGGGATTACTTCGCAGAACAAGAGCCTTATAACTATGTTAACTTCGTTGATAGTGCCAAGCTTCCGACCCGCTGGGGAACGTTTCGGATGTATGGGTTTATAGAGCGAGCCACTGGCAAGGAACACCTTGCGTTGGTCTATGGTGAGCTCAAAGATGGTGAGCCGCCATTGATCCGCCTACATTCAGAATGCCTCACTGGTGATGCATTGTTCAGCGCCCGTTGTGACTGTGGTTTCCAGTTATCAAGAGCGATGGAAAATATTGTCAACGCCGGTTGTGGCGTACTATTCTATTTACGTCAAGAAGGTCGAGGCATAGGGCTAATCAATAAAATTCGCGCTTATCACCTCCAAGATGAAGGGGCCGATACCGTTGAAGCGAACGAAGCGCTTGGCTTTGCCGCTGATATGCGTAATTATACTTTTTGCAAAGGTATGTTGAGTTTTCTAAATATCGAGTCTGTTAAGCTGATGACCAATAATCCTAGAAAGGTTAAAGCGCTTAGGGATGTCGGTATCAATGTAGTGGAGCGTGTTGCCTTGCAAGAGGGAAATAATCCACATAATCATGGGTATTTAAAAACAAAGGCTAATAAGCTAGGCCATATGTTTGATACATCTTTTATTAAGTAACTTGTCATTGATTAATTGGTGCCAATGAAAAAGCCATCATAATAATGATGGCTTATCTTATATTGAAATTTATAGATATTTATTAACGATGTTGTCTATTTTACCGGTTGATTTTAAGTTGTTGAGGCGCTGGTTAATAAATGTTTGTAGTTTAGGATCCATTTTAGGATCAAACGCTAAATAAATTGGGTAGTCGGGGATGATATTATTAAACGATGTCATGTTGAATTTTTCTTTATTCTTATTTTGCTTGTTCAAGTTGTATTTAATCCGTGACTCCATTTCGACAAAAGCGGTATCGCCTGGCAATTTATTTATAACCCGAAAAGCAGCGCTGTAGTCTTTTACGCGTAGCTCTTCGATATCCCCTTTCTCAATGTAGGGCTCAAGTTGTGGGTAATCGAAACCATGTAGCAATACCACGACCTTGTCTTGAAGATCTTGCATGGTATTGAAGTTAAAAGGGCTACTATTGCTGCTTAGCAGTACATGATGGACATTGTAGATCGGGTTGTCCGATAAGTTTTCGGCTTGGACCCCCCCCCAACTGGGGCTACCGTATGTGATCCAGTTTGGCTCGCCGCCAGCTTCCAATAAGGTGATCATACGGTTGAAAGGATAAGTATGGTACTCAATCTCGTACGGGCTTTCCTCAAAAATGGTTTTAACGATATCAGTGACAATTCCTTGGTGGTTATTGTCATTTTCAATCTGAAAAGGTTCAGCTTGCTTGGCAATAACGTAGTAATTAACGGTTTCTGCATGCTCAGCGAAACTGGCGGCAGTATATAGTGGCAGAGTTGCCGCTATACAGATTGAGAGTAGAGTTTTTATCTTCATTTTCGTTCCTTGTCTAAATATTCCGTTTTGAAGGTCTATTATTAGGTTAGTAGAGTAATAGGAAGATGCGAGTTTAAGGATGAATGACGTGACAAGACTGTTAAAAAAAAGTCGTCGAATCAGCTTGGCTAAGCAATTACTGTTTTTGATTATCTTGTTGAGTTCAATATTCACACTGTTATTCACGAGTCTGAGTTTATTTCTGGAATATAAAGGTGAACTTCGAGAGATCGACAACCGGTTTACCCAAATACAAGACAGCTATCTGTCCAGTCTCACTTCGAGCTTATGGGTGGAAGACCGCGAGTTGTTGCAGACTCAGGCCGAAGGGGTGTTAAGCCTTCCTTCTATTTCCTATGTGAAAGTCATCGACGGCGATCAGGTCATTATCGAGTTGGGCGATTTCTTGAATGAGGGGATGCTTGAGCGTCAATGGCTGTTGTCCCATCAAGCAGCAAAAAAAGATTTTAGGTTGGGAACCTTGTTGGTTCAGTCAGATCTTCAACCTGTCTATCAAAACCTCTATGACACCTTTCTCTTGTTGCTATTCGGCCATAGCCTGCAAATCTTTTTTATCTCCGTGTGTATATTGTTAATTGCTTATCGGCTGGTCGTACAACCATTGACGAAAATGTCTTTGGCCGTGACCAAGTTCGATGACCAAAATGTACCGCTACCCGTGCAGCTGTCTAAGCGTTGGTGCGACGACGAAATTACAACTTTAGCTTCACAGTACAACCAATCAGCAGAACACATACGTCATCACTACCTAGAGCTAGAAGCAGCCAAGAAAGCCGCTGAACAGGCAAACCTCAAAAAAAGCGAGTTTCTTGCCAATATGAGCCATGAGATCCGCACTCCGATGAATGGCATTATCGGGCTATCGGGTTTGATGAAGGACATGGAGATGCCGGATAATCAAAAAGATTATATCAACATGCTCCATACCTCCTCGATGTCATTGCTGGATTTGATTAATGACATTCTTGATTTCTCCAAAATCGAAGCCGGCCAGTTTGAGTTGGAATCTATTCCGTTGAACCTTTTTGAACTCAATAAAGAAGTCGAATCCCTGTTTTTGCTGAAGGCCGCAGAGAAGGGGCTGAATTTTTCATGTTCTGTCGAAAAGACAATCAGCCCGATGCTAATGGGGGACGGGGCGAAATTACGGCAGATCCTCAATAATTTGGTAAGTAATGCGATAAAGTTTACTGACAAGGGGGAGGTATCCCTTGTCATGGCGCACGTAGAGAGTAGTGACGATTCGTGCAAAGTGCAGTTTCGTGTTAGCGATACCGGGATTGGGGTTGCAGAGGATAAGCAGGCTGCTATTTTTGAAAAATTCCAGCAGGCAGATGGCAGCACAACCAGGAAGTATGGTGGCACTGGGCTGGGATTGGCTATTTGCCGTGAAATGGTCAAGATGATGGGGGCAGAAATCACTGTTGATAGTACACCGGGGAAAGGCAGTACTTTTTCTTTTGTCATCGAGCTCCCCCGCGAGAAGACATCCATTCCGCAGGAAGAGCGGTTTATCTTTGACGGTCTGAATATTTTGCTGGTGGATGACAGCATGTTGAATATGCGTATCACAACGGTCCAGCTTGAGGGATTTGGTGCAAAAGCAGTGAGCTGCCTTGACCCCAATATGGCGATTACCATGGCCGAACAGGCTGCTTCGCAGGGGCAGGCCTTTGATATTGTGATAATCGATAAGTTCATGCCAATTCTCAATGGCTTTGAACTGGCAGAGCTTTTCCGGCAGCACTTTGGCGAAAGCTGTCCGAAACTGTTGATGATAACTGCGGTACCTGAAATAAATGATGAGGAGAAGGCAGCCAGCTGCGGGATAAAATCCTTCCTTACCCGTCCTTATAAAGATGCGCATTTGAAGTGGGCGATTTTAAAACTGGTGGCTCTTCCGCCTGAGTCACCCCATCCGGACAGGATACTTGAGGGTGAGGTGCATAATATTGATTTATCGGCTGATACCTCAGAGTTAGCGCATCACGAGCAAGCGCAAGCTGACATTAGCGTACGGAAAAATGCTTTGCAGCAGCCAAATGATATGGCGGTGAAGGTTTTGGTCGTGGAAGATACGTTAATTAATCAGAAGGTTGCGAGAATGATGCTGGAGAAAGTTGGTGCAGTGGTCGACATTGTTGAAAATGGTGAGCTCGCGGTGTCTATCTATCAAGAAAAACGGTTTGATGTGATATTTATGGATTGCCAGATGCCGGTGATGGATGGCTTTGAAGCAACTCGACAAATCCGCGGTATTGAACAGCAAACTGGTCACTTTACACCGATTATTGCGCTTACCGCCAACGTCGTGAAAGAAGAAAGAGAGAAATGCTTCGCTGCCGGGATGAATGATTTTGTGTCGAAGCCGGTGTCATTGCAGGTACTGAAGCAGAAACTTGAGCAGCATGCGTCATTGAGTGTTTCATAATATCTCTGCCGGCAGCTTGTCTCATTAAAAACAGCGCCTGCTTGGCGCTGTTAATTTATGTGTTCAATTGTTGAATTAGCTCAGCGACCAATCATCCGTCGGTAGCAGAATTGGTTGGTTGTACAGAGTGATCACAACGGTCAGCGTATTATTGAAAGTGTCTTCCGATATCTCGTCAATGACATAAAAGTCACTGGTTTTGTTTTTCAAGGTATTGTCCAGCAGTAGCTGCAGGCTGTCGTTGATGTCACCGTCGATGACAAGTGTTTCTACGTGTGCGAGTTGAGTATTTGGGACTTCAAGCGGGACAAGCAGCTCCGGGGATGCGTAAGAAAATACGGAAGTTGTCAGTAATGCAAGTGCTGCGATAGTGCGTGAAATCATGGTTCTATCATGGGTTGTCAGTCAGTGGTATTACTTTGACATGGCTTTTGTCAGGAAATGTCAGCATCAGGTAAAAAGAGTCAAAAATGCGCCTTTCAAAGTAGTTATAGTTAATGAAAGCTAAAAGTATATTAAAACACCATTCAATAAGACCGTTTGGCTAGGGGGAAATTTGTTGTTGGTGGCTATTTAACCATTGATTTAATTGAAAACAATGTTTTTAATTTCACCTGTGCCAGAGGTAAGCATGGTGTCAGCTTATTGATGATTCTCATAGAGTTTATCAAGTGCAATTGATAACCCGCTCTCTGTCACAACCCGAATATGTGACTTGTTCAAAAGCCTGGCATTGGTGACGCCGCAAGAGTGGGCAATAACCCCTAGTCCGTAATGTATGTATTTATTGTAATTAGCGACTCGCCGTGTTTTGTCTGCCACGTTGAGTCCTTGCTGTAGCCGCTGATTGTGAGTCGTGATGCCAGTAGGGCAAGTGTTTTTATTGCATTGAAGCGCCTGGATACAACCAAGGGCAAACATATGGCCTCGGGCAGAAACAATAAAGTCTGCTCCCAGAGCAATGGCCCACGCTACTTTTGACGGGGTGATCAGTTTACCTGAGGCGATGACCTTGATTTGGTCTTTAAGTTGATGCTTTTCTAACCTTGCGACCACAAGAGGGAGGCTTTCTTTCAAAGGCAGGCCGACATAATCCATAAGAGGTTGGGGAGCAGCACCTGTACCACCGTCCGCACTGTCGATAGTGATGAAGTCAGGGGCGCAGGCTTTTCCTCGATGTTTAATTTCATCCAGTAATTCATCGAACCAGTTGAGCGAACCAATCACTGTTTTGAAGCCAACGGGTTTGCCTGTTGTTTGGCGAATAAAATCAATCATATCGAGCAAGTCGCCAACATTACGGATATCAGTGTGACCATTGGGGCTAATTGAGTCCTGGCCTTCTTGAATACCACGAATCTTAGCAATTTCTGCCGTTACTTTTTCGCCTGGTAATATACCTCCTTTGCCGGGTTTTGCTCCTTGGCTGATTTTTATCTCAAACATTTTTACTTGCGGGTGTGCAGCGACTTCTTCGAGTTTCTCTTTGCTGAGACGGCCTTCGGTATTCCGGACTCCATATTTTGCTGTGCCAATCTGGAAGACGATATCTGCCCCGCCTTCGAGGTGGTAGGGGCTCAAGCCTCCTTCTCCGGTATTCATCCAGCAACCAGCGATTTTGGCTCCGTGGGATAGTGCCTGGACCGCCGGTTTAGATATCGCCCCATAGCTCATGCCGGAGATGTTGAAAATAGATGAAGTGGTATAGGGAAGGCGACAGTTGGGGCCGATAGTGATGGGGGCGGGTGCAACAGCGTCCTCTTCTAGGGTCGGGAAGGCGCAGTTCATGAACATGATAGTGCCGGCTGGCTCCAGGCTGCGGGTTGAGCCAAATGCAAGGGTACGGTCGACGTTTTTGGCTGCTTTATAGACCCAGCTCCTCTCGGCGCGATTAAAGGGCATTTCTTCGCGATCCATGGCAAAAAAATATTGGCGGAAGAATTCTCCTTGTTTTTCGAATAAGTATCGGAATCGCCCAATAACAGGGTAGTTGTGTCTGATCGCGTGCTTATGCTGGCGGATGTCTGCAATGTACATGTATATCACTACCAGTACCCCAACACCGATACAGAAAATAAATAAGCCAGAGAGAAAGTTGATTGCAAAGAGTAAGAATTCGCCCACGGAGCCTCCCAACGAGATGCTTTAACTACAGCTTGCTTTATCAGGAGTATATACCCAAGCTACCTCAAGGTGCTGGATTCAGAGGGTTAAGCGACGTAGTGAACCCGCTAGGTCTCTTGCCAAGAAAAAGCCAAGCGCAGGATGCTTGGCTTTAAAGGGAGGAAAGTGTTGCCGATTAATCAGGCGGATGGCTTTTTATGCCGTTGCTACGCTATTTGTCTTTTCCGCACCACGCAGCATGGCATGTATAAGTTCATTGGCTTCAAATTTTGTCAGCGCTTCATGGGCACCCACTTGGTGGGCTTGGGATACACTGATCTCACTCGACAGCGACGTGTGTAAAATAATATAGGCGTGTGAAAGTTGTGGTGTATTTTGCACTTCAAAAGCGAGCTCGTAGCCGTCTAGCCCAGGCATTTCTATGTCGCTGACCAGTATATCAAACGGCGCGCCTGCGCCTGCCGCATGCTTGAGCATCTCAAGTGCGTCGTGGCCATTGGTCGCAATGAAATACGGGATCGATATACTGTCCAAAGCCTGCGACAGTTGGCGACGGGCCACTGCCGAGTCATCGACCAGTAGAATTTTAAGCGGTCGCAGTACTTCGCGTTCCATATCAGTCAAGATCGGGTGAAGGCTATCTGGATCGTCGGGGAATACTTTGGATAGCAGCAATTCAACGTCAAGGAGCTGAACCAGCTTATTATCGACATTGGTCACCCCGGTAACAAACACATTCTTGCCAAGTGAGCTAGGTGGCGCATCAATGTTGTGCCAGTTGCATTCGGTGATCCGGTCTATACCGCGAACTAAGAAGCCGACCAACATACGGCGGCAGTCGGTAATTATGATGTAGCTGCTTTTTAGCTCTTCTTTAGTGAGCGGCGGATACCCGACGGCTTTAGCCATATCAATCACCGGTAAGGTGTCACCTCTTAAGTTTGCAGCACCAAGCACGGTAGGGTGTGAGTGTGGAATGGCGGTGAGGGGAGTGTAGGGCACAATTTCTTTGACTTTTAGCGTGCCGATGGCAAAAGACTGCCTGTGGGTCAGTTTGAATAACAGCATTCCTTGAGATTGATTCGTTGCTGCTTTAATCATTGGCCAATCCCTTATTCAATATGTTGGCCACACGGCGATGTGGTGGCTAAAGCTGTGTGGAAATATATAGTTGCCTATATCTTAGCGGTTAATCCATAAGATGGAACAGGTGGATGGAGATAATTGGGCACTCATTGATCTTTTCTCGCTTCACACCGATAAAAATCGTCTGACTGGGCTCGAAAAGAGGTTTGCAGTGGTGGGATTTTGAACACCCATCGCCTTTTTTTCTATGTATTACATGTCACTTACATATTGATTTGAAATGACATTAAGAATGTCATTCCTCTGCGATGAATATCGGGCGAACCTTAAAATACTTGCTAACACTTAATGGGACTTTTTTGAGGGAGAAAAAAATGTGCCCTCATTGTTTTACTTTCAATAAACCATTACGTGGAGATCAAAATGCAAAAGGGATTACGACTGAGTAAACTGGCTGGCACAATGGCTGTCATGCTATTGGCAGGTACTGCCGCAAGTGTGCACTCTGCACCAACCCATGACAAAAATGTCATTGGCTACATCACTCAGTGGGAAGCATGGAAAGGGACGAATGCTGGGTTCAGTGTAAAGGGCGAAGCCACGCACCTGAATGTGAATATGGATATTTACTCTATTTTGAATTTCTCTTTCTTTGGGGTAGCAAAAGATGGCTCGCTGCACAGTGGCGATCTGCGCAACAAAAGCATTTACCAGCCTGGAGCGGTACAGGAGCCGGGGCCGCTGCTCCATCCTGATGTTTACTCGAGTTGGGACTTTCATATTTTGTGGGGCGAATTAGAGTATATTCACCAGTATCCAGGCAATGAAGCCTGGGAAGCGGATACGCTGCGCAAAGTCCAAGAGCAGGGCTTCGTGAAGTCAGGCAGCGGCTGGCTACATACCCCAACCGGTGTGTCTGGTCAGTTCCCTATTCCACTCAAAAAAGCCGGGGGGGCGCCGGGACTGATTGATTTGGCAAACCAGAAGGGGGTGAAAGTCATGGCTTCGCTGGGGGGATGGAGTATGTCAAAGCACTTCCCCGAAATGGCTGCCGACCCGGTCAAAAAGGCCCGTTTCCTCGCAGACATCGACAAGCTCATGGCGCTGGGATTTGACGGTATCGACATCGACTGGGAGTATCCGGGAACGGGCGGGATGAATTTTGAGGGAAGCCCTGAAGATTACGCGAACTTCGAGCAATTAATGGAAGATATCCGCGAGCGCATTGGCCCAAATAAATTGTTGACCGCGGCATTTTCAGCCTCGACAGCCAAACTGGAAGGGTACAACTGGCCGCGCCTGGTAGCGTCGATGGATTACTTTAATATGATGACCTACGACCTCAACGGCGGGTGGTCAAATGTGGCCGGGCATAATGCGCCGCTCTATCCGTACCCCGAAGAAGAGTATCCGGGCCTTGTTCTTGACCACCTGCGTTCATGGATGGCAGCCAAAGGCATTCCTTCAGGAAAAATTAACTTTGGTGCCGCTTTCTATGGTCGAGGTGTCCAAACCACCGAAGCAACAGCTTATGTCGGGGCGCCGACAGACAAACGGATGGTCAATTTCAGTGTGGATGGCCCGACAGAGTCAGCCGTCGATCTGGATAACTGGAAAGAGTTTGAAGGCCAGCCTAACTATAACTACATCGTCCAGACTCCCGGGTGGGAGCACCTTTGGGATAGTAACGCGGAAGTACCGTATGCAGTGAAAGGCAAGTATTTCCTCAGCTACGACGATGTACCGTCGATTGAGAAAAAAGCCCAGTATATTGTCGATAATCAGCTAGGAGGCGTGATTGTTTGGCAGGTGCATGGCGATATTAAGTGTGAAGGGACATTTGTTAGTTACGGCACCAAGCTTAAGCAATGTACCAATCTCAGTTCGCCATTGGCCGAAGCCATTGACCGGGTGTTTACGACCGGCGGTAGCCTAAATACCGCGCCAGTATTGACAGTGCCATCGCCGCAGACAATAGATGCGGGAGCGGTTGTTAGCTTCGATGTGTCAGCAACCGATGCCGATAGCGATCCACTCAGTTTTACGGTGACCAACGCGACAGTTGTTGATAATGGCAACGGCAGCGCAACGGTGACATACCAAGCACCGAATACCGCAACAGATCTGCAAGACACGGTCGTGGTGAAAGTGTCTGATGGTCGGACCTCAACGACCGATAGCGTTGTTATCAACGTGAAGGGCAGTGGCGGTGCTGGCAATAGCGCGCCGGTATTAACGGCACCGGCTAGTACTTCGGTGGATAGCGGGCAGAGCGTTGTTATCAGTGTGTCGGCTGATGACGCCGATGGCGATCTGCTTACTTATACGGCTTCTGCGGGAACGGTTACTCCGACGGCTACAGGCGCTGAAGTTACCTTTGTAGCGCCGAGTGTAACGGCGGATACTGTTATTGATTTGGTCGTTACCGTGACAGATGGTATTGCCAGTGACACAGTAACTATTTCCGTGACTGTGCTTGCAGACATTAGCGGGGGAGTTTCAACCTGGGATCCAAACCAAGTGTATAACACTGGTGATAGCGTAATGTTCGAGGGAGTAAAATATATCGCTAAATGGTGGACCAAAGGCGATCAGCCTGGAACGAGCTCAGCGTGGGAAGTGTTCGATGATGGCAGTGTTGGCGAATGGATCGCGACCAAGGCCTATAATGGCGGCGATGAGGTGATCTTCAATGGTCAAACATACCGTGCGAAGTGGTGGACTCAGGGCGATCAACCCGGTAGTGCCAGCGGCCCTTGGGAGCTTGTCTAGCCCCCGTGTATTTCGTTGCATGACGGTTTTGTCTGCGCATTAGCGTGAAGTTGAGTTAAGGCCCGCGATTTGCGGGCCTTGTTTTTAACTGCAGGACAAGTTTCCTTATGGCCACTATATTTAAGATGGTGAAAAGGCGTTTTTGAAAGGGTGGACAGATATGGAACTACGTAACAAATCAGGTGACATTGCTAAATTGGCCGATAATCTGACCTTGAAAGAAATCGTTGATATGGGCTTTACCCTGGATATTTGTGATGAGGCGTATGATCCAAACGAGCACTGGAAAGTGAGTGGGGAGGTAGAAAAAGACAAGACCGGTGAGTACCCCTCTAAGTAACACACTGTTGATTTCGAAGAAAAACCAGCATCTTGTTGGTTTTTTTTTAGCTGTTGCTTTCTGCTGTCTATAGTATTTTAAATCAATAGCTTATACGAGAAGGTTGGCTTTATGCGAGTCGTTATCAGCGGTCATAGTATCGCTCACGTTTTTTGCCGAATGAAGCATAAAAATTCATCTAGTTCTTGGTTTTGGTTATAAAAATGTTCTTGCACGAATATTTTGCACAGATTTGTAATTGTGATCGGAGTAAAGCTTTCAACCATATTCGGTTGTCCGTTATGTCTGGGTGACATAGTATCTTCTTCAAGAAAGCGCTTTCTTGGAGCAGGAAGCATAGGCGATTTTTTATAAGAATGTCCCGATATAACATCGCCAAGCATAAAAGAAAGCGCTTTCTTTTGTGATTATTCCAAATGTGAAGGATTATGTGATGCATAGTAAAAAGGTATTGGCTTCCTTAGTATGCGGCTTGATGCTAACTGCAAATGGTGTTGTAGCTGATGAAATCAAGCAAGGTGGTACATTGACAGTGCCAATTATTGGTACTGGGTTTGTTGAAAACTTCAACCCATATACAACCAAAGACCTACTGCATGGTGTGATGTTCGAACCTCTGCTGGTTTTCAACAACATGACAGGCAAAACAGAGTACCGCTTGGCTAAGTCCGTTGAGTACTCTGACGATTTGAAGAAAGTCTACGTGACGTTGCGTGATGGCTTGAAGTGGTCTGATGGCTCTGCGCTGACGGCTAACGATGTCGCATTTAGTTTCAACATGACCAAAGACGCAGCAGCATTTGACCAGAAAGGTATCTGGAGTGGCGGTAACCTAGTAAGTGTAACTGCTAGCGACGCGAAGACAGTTGTCTTTGAGCTTAATGAAGCGGACTCTACTTTTGTTTGGTCACTGCCTGCATACCATGTGGTACCAGAGAAAGTATGGAGCAAGGTTGAAGACCTAACAATCTTCACCAACCCTGATCCAATTGGCAGTGGGCCAATGACTTCAGTGAAATATGTGAATGCGCAGCAAATGGAGTTGTGCCGCAACCCGCATTATTATCTTGAGAACCGCCCGTATCTTGACTGCTTGACTTACCGTTCTTACAACGATAACTCGCAAATTCAGCCTGCATTAATGAAGGGTGAAATTGACTGGGGGTCAAACTTTATTGCCGATGTCGAGAATACATTTGTCAAAGCAAACCCGGAAAACCACCACTTTTGGTACCCGGCCAATGATGCGATTCACCTTTACGTAAATACCAAAGAAGCACCATTTGATAACTTGCAGGTACGTCAAGCCCTTTCGGTGGCTCTGGATCGTGAAGCCATTGTCGATATCGCCGCTTATGGTTACCCGACAGCAAACTTCAACGTTGGTGGTATCGGCGAGCTCTATAGCACGCACATCAGTAAGGATGTTAGCGAGAAATATAAAGAGTTGACCCAGTACAATCCTGAAAAAGCCAAAGCACTATTGGATGAGGCAGGACTTAAAGATCGCAATGGTGATGGCTTCCGCGATATGCCAAATGGCGAGACGGTGGAGTTCGACATCGAGGTAGTCAATGGTTGGACTGACTGGATCCAGGTCGTCCAGATGGTCACAGAGTATTACGAAGAAATCGGTATTAAAGCCAATGTTAAAACCGTGGACTGGGCGGTGTATGACAAGTCACTGAAAGATAGCGAATATAAGATGTCAATCAACTGGTCTATGGTCGCGACAAACCCGATCTTGGCTTATCAGGAGTACTTCTCAACATCGCGAATCGGTAAGACTTGGCATGCAGGCCATGGTATCAACTCGCCAGAGATCGATAAGCTGATCGACAGTTTCGGTAAAACCAATGAGCCAGCACAGCAAAAAGAAATTCTAGATGAACTTCAAGTGTTTACGGCCGAAAACCTACCGTTTATCCCACTGTTCTCAAATCCGACGTGGTTCCAGTATAACAGCTCAAAAATTGCTGGATGGCCAAGCGAAGACAACCCATATGTTCAGCCGGTATGGTATGACGGCGGTAAGCGAGTGCTAATCCTCAACAATCTTCACCTTAAGTAATTGCTAAATAGTTTAAAGAGCCAGGTAATGGCTCTTTAAACTCCGGGGTTTATTATGAGCTTTATCTTACGCAGACTCAGTTTTTATTTTGTTGCTTTTGTTATAGCAATTTCCTTTAACTTTCTTCTTCCTCGGCTGATGCCTGGCGATCCCGTCGATGCTTTATTCGCAGCAGCACAGGGCCGCATGGACCCGGCCCAGATGGATGCTGTGCGTGAAATGTATGGCTTTGTCGATGGCTCTGTATTTGAGCAATATATTGCCTATATTAAAAGTGTTTTCACGTTGGATTTGGGCCCTTCGGTACTGATGTTTCCGGTGAGTGTGACCGAAGTGATTAGCCAGGCACTGCCGTGGACAATTTTCCTGGCACTAGGCTCCCTGATTGTTGCTTTGATCATCGGCGTCTCCATCGGTACCTATGCCTCATATCGGCGTGAAGGCCTATTTGGTCAAATCGTACCGCCGACTCTGGCTTTCATCAGTAACTTTCCTTATATCGTGACAGCATTGCTGCTGTTCTATTTCTTCGGCCTGAAGCTCGAACTGTTGCCGCTTGCCTATACCTATGATCCGTCTTTAACCCCTGGCTTTAACTGGGAGTTCATTTCCAGTGTCGCCAAGCACGCTGTTTTGCCTATGGGCTCAATGATCATCGTTGGTATTTCGACCTGGGTGTTCAATATGCGCAATGCCATGATCAACGTGTTGGGCGAAGACTATGTCACCATGGCTGAAGCCAAGGGATTGAGCAGTTTGCGTGTCATGTATCGCTATGCCGGGCGAAATGCCATCCTCCCAGTGGCCACAGCCATTGCGATGGCTATAGGTTTCTCATTTGCCGGTTCAATTATGACCGAAGTCGTTTTTAACTATCAGGGGCTGGGGAATGTATTGCTAAAAGGCATTGTTGCCCGTGATTACCCTCTGATCCAGGCAATTCTGCTGATTCTTGTTACCGCAGTCCTAACTGCAAACTTCATCGCAGACCTTCTTTACGTCTGGCTAGATCCTCGGATTTCTAAATAAGGTTTGAATATGAGCAAGTTAATAGATTCGATCGACAATAATATGTCTGTTCAACAGCCCAATCCGCTTGTCAAAAAGGGTAAAGAGATCCTCTCGACAGTGCATGCTTTCTTTCATGGCAACCCCCCGGCGATCATCGGTACCGTCCTGATCTCGATTGTCCTGATTGGTGCCCTGATGGCACCGGTGCTGGCGAGCCATGATCCGAACAAGCGTGTTGCCAGGCCGCATGTGGCCCCGAATACCGAACATGTTCTGGGCACCACCCGAAGTGGGCGCGATGTCTACAGCCAAGTACTGTACGGGGCGAGAAAATCGCTTGCCGTTGCCCTGTCTGCTGGGGTTATAGCAATGACGCTGGCGGTCGCAATTGGTGTTACGTCTGGTTACATGGGCGGCAAGGTGGATGAATGGCTTAACTTCATTACCAATGTTTTCCTGGTCTTTCCCCAACTGCCACTGCTGATCGTTTTAGCGGCCTTTCTTGGCCAGGTCGGCTCACTGGTTATCACCATATTACTCGGGGTGACCTCCTGGCCCTGGGGGGCGCGAGTTATACGTTCGCAAACCATGGCGATCAGAAACAAAGAGTTCATTATCTCTGCTGAGGTAATGGGGGAGTCGAAAATCCGGATCATTCTTGTAGAAATTCTGCCAAACCTTGTTTCGATTGTATTCGGTGGCTTCCTGGGGACGGTAATTTACGCGATGGGCTCGGAAGCCGGGTTGGGGATCCTTGGCCTAGGTGATGCGACAGAAGTGAGTTGGGGCTCGATGCTCTACTGGGCTCAGACCTCGTCATCACTCTATACCGGGGCATGGTGGGAAATGATTGTTCCTGCAACCGCTCTGGCGATCACTGGGGGGGGATTGGCATTGATTAATATGTCTATTGACCAGGTTAGTAACCCTAAACTTAAGACTGGTCCACATATGAAGTTGTGGAAAAAACTGAAAAGAGAAGCTGATCAGCGCCGAGGTTTGCTATGAAAGATGTACTGCTAGAGATCAACAATCTTTGTGTCGATTATGTTTCTCCTAACGGGGTTGCACGGGCAGTCAACAATGTCAGCTTGAGTATTGCTCCCGGGGAAACTCTGGGTATTGCCGGCGAGTCGGGCTGTGGTAAAAGTACTCTGGCATTTGCCATTTCTCGCTTGCACAAGGCACCTGCGCTGATCTCCGAAGGGGAGATCCTCTACAAGGGGCGCGATGTGCTGAAAATGTCAGACAAAGAGCTGCGCAACTTTCGTTGGAAAGATGTTTCAGTGGTGTTCCAGAGCGCAATGAACTCGCTCAACCCTGTTATCACCATTGGTGAGCAGCTGGTGGATGTGATTCTGGCCCATAAGAAAGTCCGTTATGAAGAAGCTCACGCGAAGGCCGTGGAGCTATTGAACATTGTCGGTATTCACGGCGACAGGATGGCCAGTTTCCCACACCAGCTCAGTGGCGGGATGAGACAGCGTGTGGTTATCGCGGTCGCATTGGCACTGGAGCCGAAGCTGATCATTATGGATGAGCCGACAACTGCACTCGATGTAGTGGTCGAGCGTGAAATCCTCAATGAACTTTACGACTTAAAAACGAAATTTGGTTTTTCAATCCTCTTTATCAGCCATGATTTGAGTTTGATGGGGGAGATTGCGGATCGGATTGGTGTGATGTATGCCGGTAACCTGATTGAGCTTGGTGATGCAGCCACCGTTTTTGGCAAGCCTTCCCATCCCTATACCCAAGGCTTGATTGCATCATTCCCGACCATTCATGGCCCTAAGGAAAGGCTCTATGGCATTCCAGGCAATCCGGTTGACCTGCTGCGTATCCCCCAGGGATGTAACTTCCAGGATCGCTGCAGCCACTGCTTTGCTGCTTGCAGACAGCAAGAGCCTGAACTGCTCAAGCTAAACGAAAGCCACTATGCCGCTTGTCATCGGATCTAAGGACGAAGAGATGGAAACGATAGAGAATAAAGAAGTTGTACTCTCTGTACGAAATTTGGTGAAAGATTTTCCGATTGGAAGTGGCAAAAACCAGCATATGCGCGCCGTCAATGATGTGTCGTTCGATTTGTGCAAAGGCGAGGCGCTGGCGATCGTAGGTGAGTCGGGGTCTGGCAAAAGTACAGGCGCGAGGATCTTGACCCGTATTTATGACAAGACGGATGGGCAAATCACCTTCAAGGGGCAACCGCTAGAGGAGTACACCAAAGAGCACGGCAGCCTTGAGTATGCCCGTCAGGTGCAGATGATCTTCCAAGACCCGTTTGGCTCGCTCAATCCGGTGCACAACATATACCACCATATTGCCAGGCCGCTATTGATCCACAACCGGGTAGGCAAGAACGATGTCAGGAAGCTGGTCTACGAGCTACTGGAAATGGTGGGGCTTAACCCGGCAGTAGAAACATCGGAAAAGTACCCGCACCAGCTAAGTGGTGGTCAGCGCCAGCGGGTGGCTATTGCGCGTGCCATTGCGGTTTCGCCGGAAGTTATCTTGGCCGATGAGCCGATTTCGATGCTCGACGTGTCGGTGCGACTCGGGATCTTGAACCTGATGGCAGATCTGAAAGACAAGCACGGCATTTCGTTTATGTACATTACCCATGATATTGCGACTGCGCGCTATTTTGCCGAGAAAACAGCGGTTATGTATGTCGGCCATATGGTCGAGTGGGGAAACAGCGATAAGGTTACCCAAACACCGCAGCATCCTTATACCCAGTTACTCTTGTCTGCGGTTCCGGAAGCGGGTCGCTCGGGGCGTCGTGAGCTAAGTGCGAAGAAAGGCGAAATTCCGCTTTGGAAGCCCGATAGTTACGGTTGTCCGTTCGCAGCGCGCTGCCCTAGGGCGAGCGAGGCTTGCTCTCTGGTTCTGCCTCCTGTTACTCAGATCGCAGACGATCATTTTATTCGATGCCACTCCATCTGATTGGGTCATGGTAAAAATTTTAGCGCGACAAGAAAGCGCTTTCAGCAGCTTCGGTTAAAGATATGGCAAGTAAAACTCATACACAGTCAAAAGATATTACAGGTAAGTTCGTTACACTCGACGGTGAAAAATACTACCTGATTGAAAATGTCGACCATATGGCACCCTTCTTTATCAGTGTGGTGTCGGCAAGTAACCATTGGTTATTTATTTCCTCAACGGGCAGCCTGACTGCGGGGCGAACTAAGCCGGAAAATGCCCTGTTTCCTTACAAATCGGTCGATTACATTCATGAGAGTGCCGAGAATACCGGCAGCAAAACCCTTGTACGGGTAACGGGGGATGATGGCATCAAGCTATGGGAACCGTTCAATACCCACCATGATGGTCTCTACCAAATCCAGCGGAACCTTTATAAAAATGCCGCTGGTGACAAGATTGTTTTTGAGGAAGTGAATACGGACCTGTCTCTGGCATTTAAGTATCAGTGGAGCACCAGTGACAAGTATGGCTTCGTGCGGGCCTCAACGCTGACCAACACCGGCGCGGATCCTGTTCAGCTCGAACTCATTGACGGCATCCAAAACATTCTGCCGTCTGGTGCCCCGTTGTCAGCAATGCAGGATCGCAGTGCACTGGTTGACGCCTACAAATGGAACGAGCTGCTGCCTGAATCGGTCCTGGCGACCTATAGTATGTATGCCAAACTAAGTGACCGTGCCGAGCCGGCTGAGTCCCTGAAGGCAACCACGGTATTTAGCATTGCTGATGACTGTGAGGCAATTTTGCTGTCAAGTGAGCAGCTGGGCACGTTCCGTCGCGGGGGGCAAGTCGCGACCGAAACTCTGCGCCGAGGCCTGCGCGGGGCATATTTCGTCAATAAGCAGTGCGAACTGGCGGCAGGCGAAGCGAGTGTTTGGCAGATCGTTGCTGATATTGATCAGACTCATGCCGAGGTTGTTGAACTGAAGCAGAGCCTGTTGGCGGCGAAGGCGGTAGGCAGTGATATCAACCGCTCGGTGAAAGAAAATCACAAGGAGCTGCTGGTACTGATGTCTGGCAGTGATGCCTGGCAGAAAACCGCGGAAGAAGAGACGACGGTTCATCACTATGCCAATGTGCTGTTTAACAACATGCGCGGCGGTGTGGTTGTCGATAACTACTGGGTGGATAAAAAAGATTTTGTAACAACACTAACCAGCGCCAATATTACCGTTGCGACGCGCCATGGTGCATTCCTTGCCGCTCTGCCAGAGCGCATTGGATATGAGGATTTGCTTGCCATGGCGGCAGAGCAAAACGATAACCAGCTTGTGCGCCTTTGTTATGAATATCTACCGCTGACGTTTGGACGTCGCCATGGTGATCCGAGCCGTCCGTGGAACCACTTTGAGATCAAAGTCAAAGACAAGAACGGCGAACGTCTGCTGTCATACCAGGGGAACTGGCGTGATATCTTCCAGAACTGGGAAGCTCTTGCCGTCAGTTACCCTAACTTTATCAAGTCGTTTATTGCCAAGTTTGTCAATGCCTCAACGGCTGACGGCTATAACCCTTACCGCATCACCAAAGACGGTGTGGATTGGGAAGTGCTGGAGCCGGAAGACCCATGGAGCAACATCGGTTACTGGGGGGACCACCAGATTATCTATCTGCTGAAGTTCCTTGAGTTGTCGAAAAAATATCAGCCACAGGAGCTGAGCTCGCTCCTTGGCAGTGACATCTTCAGCTACGCCAACGTCCCTTATGTCATCAAGGGCACGGAAGAGTTGTTTGATGATCCGAAAAACACTGTCGATTTCAACCAAGAGCTGCATGATCTCATCAATGATAAGGTTGAAGAGCTTGGTAGCGATGGCCGGCTTCTGCTCGATGAGGACGGCGATGTTTACCTGGTCAACCTGACTGAAAAGCTGCTGGTACCATTACTAGCAAAACTGGGTAACTTGGTTGTCGATGGCGGTATTTGGCTCAATACCCAGCGTCCGGAATGGAATGATGCCAACAATGCCATCGTGGGTAACGGCTTGTCGATGGTGACCCTGTTCTATATGCGCCGTTACGTGACTTTCATGCAAGCATTGTTGAAGGACAACGTGATGGCGGTTGATCTCTCTTCGGAGCTGGTTGACTGGGTTATTGCCACTGCCGAGATTTTAACCGAGGCCAAGAAAGAGCTTAAACACAAGAGTATTACTCGCCAGACTCGCAAAGCTTTGCTGAGCAAGCTAGCAGGCGCAGCGAGTGATTACCGCGCGGCGGTTTATCAACATAGCGGCTTCTCTGGAAAAACCAAAGTCGACAGCCAGCTTATCCAGCGCCTGCTTGATATCAGCCTGGATGTAATTGACGAAGGCATTGCCGCCAACCGTCGCGAGGACGGCTTGTACAATGCGTATAACATCATTAGCTATTCAGCGGAGAATGCTTGTGTTAAAGAGCTTTACCCGATGCTGGAAGGACAGGTTGCGGTTCTTAGTTCAGGGGTACTGACACCTGCACAAGCGGTGGAGTTGCTCGATAACCTGTATGCCAGTGAGATGTTCCGCGATGACCAGCAGAGCTTTATGCTTTATCCAGATCGCGAACTAACCACATTCATGAATAAGAACAAGGTGACTGCGTCGCGTATCGATAGCAACGCACTGCTCAAAAAGATGGTACACAATAGCGATCACCGCTTGGTTGAGCCTGATGCCGATGGCGACTACCACTTCAATGCTGATTTCGAGAATGCCGGTTTCTTGCTGACTGCGTTGAGTGCAATCGAATCGGAGTACAAGGATATTGAGCGCGAGACAATCAAGGACGTGATTGATTGCTACGAAGAAGTTTTCAACCACCAAGCCTTCACTGGGCGCTCGGGTACCATGTTCGGCTATGAAGGCTTGGGCTGTATCTACTGGCATATGGTTTCTAAGTTGTTGCTGGCGGTACAGGAAAACTACTTTGCGGCCAGGGATAAAGCCCCGAATTCCGAGGAAATCCAGAAACTCGCGGAGTACTACTATAAGGTCCGCGCCGGGATCGGCTTCAATAAAACGCCCGAGAACTACGGTGCCTTCCCAACCGACCCATATTCCCACACGCCTAAGCATGCAGGTGCCCAGCAACCGGGAATGACAGGGCAGGTGAAGGAGGAAATCCTGACTCGCTTTGGTGAACTTGGAGTATGTGTGGAAGACGGAGTGATCCACTTTGCCCCTTCCTTGCTGAGAAAGGTGGAGTTCCTGCCTGCGGCGAGCCGGTTTGATTTCATTAATATTGATAGCGAGAACCAGACAATACTATTGCCTGAGAAGGCATTGGCATTTACTTATTGCCAGGTTCCTGTTGTCTACAAAATGGTACAAGAAGGTGATGGTCAGATCGAAGTGCTGATGAAGGATAGCAAGCAGCTCCTGCTGTCAGGGATGTCTCTGAATGCCGAGCTTAGCCGCAATCTCTTTGCACGCACCGGTGAAGTTAAGCTAATCACCGTCCATGTTCCGGCAACACTGCTAATGGGCTGAGAGCTACGGAGAGAATGTGAAGGCCAACAAACCATTATTAGAGGTGTCTGAATATAACGCGGAAGGTTACTCGCCAATGATTGACTATCAATCATGGCGGGTTGCCATGCTGAATTATATTGATGAGCTCGAAACAGACAAGATTGATAACTTTCAGTGCCACGAAGAGACTGATGAAGTCTTTGTCCTACTGGAGGGTAAATGCATTCTGTTCTGCGCAGAAGTCGACGAAGAGAACAATATTGTTGATATAGTCAGCTGGGATATGGAACCGAATAAGGCCTACAACATTAAGCGGGGGGTGTACCATACTCATACCCTAAGCAATGATGGCAAGGTTTTGATCATCGAAAACAGCGACACCAATGATAGTAATTCTCCAAAGATATTGATTGATGACACTGTCCGTTACAAGTTGGGGCAATTAGTGTCTGTATTGTGGAGCTAGTTGTTTTAATTTGTTTTTAAAGGCAGTTTATCTGCCTTTTTTTTTGATGGGATTTGAGATGGGAAACAGGTAGTGGGGAGGTGACTCCCCATCTATTTGACTATTCGCCAAGCTTGCTCACAGAGTCGCGGATAATGAGCTCTGGCGTTAATTTGTTACGTAGGCTTTGCTTGTCTTGATTGAGCAGGGATAAGACGCCATTAGCGGCTTCTACACCCATTTCCCGCACCGGGAAGTTAACGGTTGTAAGGCGTGGACGGATATGTTGGCTATATGTGTCGTTATCAAAACCAACAACCGAAAGTTCTTTGCCGATAGTTATACCGCGTTCGCTGCAAACATCATAAACGGCCAGAGCAATATTATCGTTCTGGCAGAAAATCGCGGTAATGTTTTCATTTCTATCAAGCAGTCTTCTTACGGCCTCATGGTTGCCGTCATGGTCGAAGCGCCCTTCGACAATAAGGTTAGTGTCGTATTGAATGCCATATTCGGCCAGTGCATTGCGATATCCCTGCAGGCGATCACGACTATCTATTTTACTCATCTGGCCGGTAATACAGGCGACAGTGGTATGGCCGTTTTCTAGTAGGTGTTTGGTTGCCAGGTAACCGCCAAGTTCGTTATCAATACAGATACATTTTTCGGCTAGCTCTGGAATATAGCGGTTCAGAATAATGGTCGATTCCGTTTGCTGAGCTATCTTGATCAGCTCATCATCGGATAGCTTGTCAGAGTGAATGATCAGCCCATCTACCTGTCGGGATTGGAGGAAACGGATCGAATCGGCTTCTTTATCATGGGATTCCTGGCCGCTGGTGACAATCAAATGAAGATTTTTTTGCCGGACAGTATCTTCAGTCATGTGCATTAGCGGGCCGTAGAACGGACCATCCAGTGAGCCGACCAACATACCGATGCTGTTTGAACGGCTCGATGCCAAGGCTTGTGCAAAGGCATTGGGCTTATATCCCAACTTTTCGATTGCGGCAAAAACCTTCGCTCTGTTGGCTTCTTTGACAGTAGGGTGTCCATTTAAGGCTCTGGAAACGGTTGACTGAGAGACTTGTGCCAGCTCAGATACTTCTTTAATTGTAATCAACGGGACTTCCTTACGATGAATGGCTCATTACGTTACAAAACAATACCTAGTTTTAGTATTCATATAGTCAGAAATAGCGATATGTTACTTCTGAAAAGGTTTATAAGATAGGAATTAACGTAATAAGTTTGAGCTAATTAACACTTTAAAGCAAGCGCTTTCTTGGGGTTTTGAAAATGCATTTCAAATATAACCTTTTAAAACTCAGTTGCTTATGGTTTTTGTGTTGTGGTCAATCCACATGATAAGCAGGTTGATCTGACTGCCGTTGCTTACTTGTTGTTGAAGTGTGCTACGGAGTAACGGGCGTTGGCTTTATCACATTCGGCTGTTGTTTATATCACTAGGTAAGCACACCGCAATGAAATTTGTTTTTATTCAACAGTTAAGGTTCTTATTCGTCCAACGTATTAGCAATATGGCAAATACTCAGCATGGTAGATAGGCATTGAGAGTGCGACACAAGCACATACAGTGAAAGGGCTTTCATGGTGGGTTTAATTGTCTTGGTGAATGTGATTTTATTTTATCCTTTATATTCATGGTTTTATTTGTTGTTTGTGGCTAAGGGGAATTGCTGAAGTTGGATTGAAGCTTTTGGTTGCATATGCTTGCTGCTGATCGGTCGGTTGGTTATATTCGCTATAACTTTTGGTTACCATTGGTATTGTTTCTTGTAAAAGCTAATTATTTCAAGTGCTTGTTTAGTATCTTGTGAGTTTTTGCCCTTTCGTGCTTATTGGTGTTTTCTTCTTGGTGTGTGAGTTTGATCTCGTGAAAGCGCTTGCTTTGGTGATTATGATCACTTTAATAGCGCATTTTTATCCATATAATCATCAATAAAAGTGGTTAGCAGCTAATTGGCTGAGCAATATCTTCTCATTTGTCTGTTCTTTCAGCATTTGGTTAAGGGGATATACAGCGATTAACGTATTTAACAACTATTTTTTTGAATGCTTAAGAAAGCGCTTTCTTTTGTGTTTTACGGAAGAATCTAAAAACAATTCTTGGAGTTATAATGAAACTATCGAACCTTACCCTTGCATGCCTACTAGCAACCTCAACTCTATCTGTATCCAACTTTGCTATGGCGGAAACGGACGATTTCGCCTTTACCGGTTATGCCCGTTACGGTTTTCACTATGCAGATAATGGCAATGACTATGTTTCTGCTGATGGCCAGCTTGCTGGTAATGCTGCAGGTCGTTTGGGTAATGAGACTAACGGTGGTGAATGGCAGTTTTCTAAAGGCTTTACTGGTGTCAACGGCACACAATGGGATGTTGTTGTAATGCTGGAAAACTGGTGGAAGTCACCAACGGATTATGGTGATGTGGCCCTGAAAAAAGCTTATGCGGGTGTCTCCAATGTCTTCGCTTCCCAGCCTAATGCTTATATCTGGGCCGGTAGGGACTTCCACCAGCGTCCACAGCAAGGGCTGAACGACTATTTCTTCATGACCCACGATGGTCAGGGGGCGGGTATCAAGAACCTAGACTTGGGTGGCGCTCAGTTAAATGTTGGTTTTGTTGGCCAGACAGGTGAAGGTACCGGTGATAGTGGTAACTATGCCCTGACAACCAAACTGCACGATATCACTTTGGCTGAAAATATTTCACTGGATATTTACGCCAACTACGGTTTGTCATCTGACAAAGCTTTTGATAAAGAAAATGGCGAAAGTAAGAAAGATGATGCATACCAAATTGGTACTGTGTTCAAAATTTATGGCAACTCACTTAGCCTTCGTTATTCAGAGAACTCGGATAACTCGGTCTTTAACAAAACAGATGATCTAAAAACAATTTACGCAAGCTGGGAGGGTGGGGTATCTCTTGGTCAGAATACATCAATGGATTATCAGCTGGCCTACCACAATACCGATGGTGCTAACAAACTAGTTGATGACCGCACTAACTACAGTGTGATTGTGCGTCCTATGCACTCATGGAACGATATCCACTCAACGTGGTTGGAAGCGGGCTACTCGCTGGTTGATTATGATAATTCTGACGAAAACTCAGCTTGGAAAGTGACGCTATCGCAGAATATCGCTGTCGGAAAGAATGCTTGGGACCGCCCAATGCTGCGTTTCTATGCAACGGTAGGTGAAGCAGACAATAAAGTTGACTCTGCGACAGGTACTCGAGCAACTGGTGACACGACTCGAGATACATTCGCTGTAGGTGCAATGTGGGAAGCATGGTGGTAATAGCGGTTTAATTAATACCTAGTGAGCAGCCAGATAAATGGCTGCTCTTTTTTTAGCCTATCTCAAAACAAAAATGGAAATTGTATGCGCCATAATAAAAAAATATTGCCGTGCTTAATTGCATTGGCATTAATTGCAGGATGCAATGAATCAAATAATAGCAATACAAATAATGATAAAGCACAGGTCAAAGTGCCATATTTTGGCGACTGGCCAGTAATCAAAAGTGCGATTGAAAAAGATCAAAATATTGAAAACAAAATTACAGAAATATTAGCTCAAATGACTTTAGAAGAGAAAGTTGGCCAGATGATCCAGCCCAACCTTCTTGAGGTCACACCGGAAGAGGCCGCAGAATATAAACTAGGCTCATTGCTGAATGGCGGTGGAGCCTGGCCCAATGAAGACAAATATTCGAGCGCGGAAGACTGGGCCAAAGAGTCGGATAAATATTGGCTCGCCCTTGAGGGCGCTTACGAAAACCGCGGCTTTAGAATCCCGTTTATGTGGGCGACCGATGCAGTGCATGGCCACAACAACGTATTCAGGGCGACAGTTTTCCCGCATAACATTGGGCTGGGGGCCGCAAATAACCCCGATCTTATTTACCGAATTGGTCAGGCAACGGCAGTGGAAATAGCTGCAACCGGATTGGACTGGACGTTTGCTCCAACCGTTGCTTCGCCGCGCGACTATCGCTGGGGGCGGGTATATGAAGGTTACTCCGAAGACCCAGAAATTATCTACCAATATGCCGGCAAGATGGTTGAAGGTATCCAGGGCGGTGCCGCAGGCCTAGCCAGTGAGCATAACGTTATTTCGAACGTTAAACATTGGGTTGGCGATGGCGGCACAATGGATGGTGTCGACCGAGGCGAGAACCATTACACCGAAGAGTATCTGAGGAATATTCATGCCACGGGCTACTTTGCTGGTTTGAATGCCGGTGCCCAGGTGGTGATGTCTTCATTTAACTCCTGGCACGCGGATGCCAACTATGACCAGACTGAAAGCGGCGAGTACAACAAGAAAATCCATGGCAGTAAGTACCTGATCACCGATGTACTGAAAAACAAAATGGGCTTTGACGGTATAGTGGTCACCGACTGGAATGGCCAAGGGGAAATCAATGGTTGCAGTGCCTCGAACTGCCCAGAAGCGGTCAATGCCGGTAATGATGTCTTCATGGTGACGGCAAATAGCGATTGGAAAGCGTTCTATGACAATGTGATTGCCCAAGTGAATGACGGTACGATTGCCATGACCCGCATTGATGATGCGGTAAGCCGGATCCTGCGGGTTAAATTGCGTGCCAACTTATGGGAAAAACCGATGCCATCCGAGCGTGCCCTTGCCGGCCAGCAGGAGTTGCTGGGTTCCGCAGAACACCGCGCTTTGGCACGTGAAGCCGTGAGTCAGTCTCTGGTGTTGCTCAAAAATGAAGGCGGTATCTTGCCGTTGTCACAGCAGCAGAAAATCTTGGTCGCTGGTAGCGCAGTCAATGATATCCAGAAGCAAACTGGGGGATGGTCGCTGACTTGGCAGGGTAACGAAAACACCATTGAACAGGATTTCCCTGGGGCCACCACGATGCAGATGGCGTTGGCCGAGATGGTGGGGGCTGAAAATATCATCACAGATCTTGCGGATGCAACGGAAGATACCATCGCGGTGGTGGTCATTGGTGAAGAACCGTATGCCGAGATGTTCGGTGATATCAAGTCCAACAAAACGTTGGAGTTCTCGTCACTGAAAGCGTCGTATAAGGACGATTTGGACAAGGTGAAGGAACTGAAAGCCGCAGGATTGAAAGTCGTCACCGTGTTCTATTCTGGGCGCCCGCTGTATGTCAATGAGGAGATCAACAACTCTGATGCCTTTGTCGCAGCATGGTTGCCGGGTACGGAAGCCGGGGGGATCACCGATGTTCTGTTTAACAAGGACGGCAAAGATTTCACCGGTCGCCTGTCATATTCATGGCCGATGAAGAAATGTTCGACCGCAATTAACCGTGTTGCTCCGAATATTGCTGATTACGTGACACCTGCAACCGAGCAGGATATTACCGGAGAGCACAAACCGCTATTTCCATATGGTTACGGTCTTTCATATGAATCGGATAATAAGCCGGGATATGATTTAGCCAACTTGCCTCTTGATCCGCGGGACTACGGCTGTGGCCAGGAAGCCCCTGATAACGGGGTGGCGACCACCAACCTGGAAATCTACGGTGCCCAGTCTGGGGGCGAATTCGTAGCCCGTATCGGCGGCCCAGCCAGCGGATGGGCGGGGATTGCCGTATCGAATGGCTCGGAAACAACCACGGGCTCGTTAACCACCAAACCAATCAATTACCAGCACCAGCAAGATGCGATTAATGTGACATTTGATGGTTCTGATGTCGCCCAGGTGTACCTGCAGACTCTCAATGAGAAAGCGGTCGACAAGAATGCCTACATGAACGCCGATTCGACCCTGCAGTTCGATATCAAAATGCATCAGGCTGCGACAGATGAAGTGACGTTGGCTATGCATTGCGAATGGCCATGTCTTGGTGATATCAAGATCAACGACGTGCTGCCGCCGGTCTCTGAGGACTGGACGACGATGAAGTTTGCCCTTAGCTGCTTTGCCGAGGAAGGCATGGAGTTTTCCATGCTCAATACGCCATTTCTGCTGACAACGGCAGGTAGCATGCAGTTTGACTTGGGTGAAATTCGTTTTGTTCCGCGCAGTTTGGATGCAGCCAATGACGAAGTCGACTGTGCCGCTCTGGCCGAGCCGCCTCTTCCGCCGCTTGATGAAGCCATTTCCAATATTTGGAGTGATACCTGGAACCCAAGTGTTGGCGTATGGAGCGCACATACCGGAACCGACTGGAGTCCAGCTCCTGACCATGTCTCGGCTACCGAGAGTGTTGATGGTGATGGTGTGGTAGTGGTCAGTGTATCTTACAACCCCGCGAGCCCTGTTGATGATAAGGCTGTCGTTTTCTTGGTGGGCGAAACTCAGAACCTCGTCAACTATGTAGATACAGGGAGCCTCGAGTTTGATTTGTATGTCGATTCGTATGGCGAGAATATCGATGGCTTGGTCATAAAGATGGAATCTACCAAGGAGAATTCGGGTAGTCCCGATCATTTCCTCGGAGAAATTCCAACCGGCGCATGGACTTCGATTTCAGTACCGGTTAGTGACTTGGGCATCGGCGAGATTGCACAAAGTGTCGATAAACCTTTTGCCATCTTGCCGGCATGGGCTAACTCACAGGCTGGCGTTGCGTTTAGTTTTAAAAATGTTCGTCTCGTGAAATAACACGTCTGGCAGAAGAGGCATGTTCTCTTCTGCCTTTTTTATTTATTACCTAC